>NZ_LDTB01000130.1 GCF_001476895.1 Sphingomonas endophytica
TGCGCGTGCGCGAAAAGGCGCGCGTCTCGCTCTCCCACCCGGCCATCGGGCGTTGCGCCTGATGGATTTCGTCGGCGGTCATGCCGTCGAAATAATTGTAGCCGGCGTTGAAGGCGCGGACGTGCTCCAGACAGAAATAGCGGAAGCGCGGCGGGCCGTCGTGCGGGCCGGCCCCCTCCAGCGGGGGCGCGCGGAATTCGCCCGCCTCGTCGCAGGCGGGATGATCGCAGACGCGCCCGACGCCCTCCATCCGGCCGTGAAAACGGGTATTCGCTCGATCCTTGTTGGGCTTCACCAGTCGTTCGTTCCCTGACGCGCAAGAGGCGCTATATGGGGAGCCATGACCGATACCGCCACCGCCCCGCTGACCGAGATCATCGCCGCCCGCCTGACCGCAGCGCTGTCGCCGACGCGGCTGGAGGTGCTGAACGAAAGCGCGCAGCATCGCGGGCACATGGGCGACGACGGGACGGGCGAAACGCATTTCCGCGTCATCATCGAAAGCGCGGCCTTCGCCGGGCAGACGCGTGTCGCGCGGCAGCGGCTGGTGAACCACGCGCTCGCCGGCCTGCTGGCGACGC
>NZ_LDTB01000131.1 GCF_001476895.1 Sphingomonas endophytica
GCTCAAGCGGCACCTGACGACCTGTGGGCTGACGCCGGAGACGTATCGGGCGAAGTGGGGCCTTCCGCTCGACTATCCGATGGTGGCCCCCGGCTACTCGCAGAGGCGATCGGCGATCGCCGCGAGCTTGCAGTTCAACCGCGGCTACCGTGCCATTCCTCAGAAGGCACAGGCCTCGCAGGTCTAGCGGGCGCCCACAGCGGCGTGTTCAGGCATAGGGACCACCGAACAGGTCCCCGAGCGCCTTGCACCGAAACAGCGTTCGCCAGCGCCGCCTGCGATGCTCCGGCCGATCGTGGATCATATGGCAGCGCTGGCAGAAGGCCGCGAGGTTGGCACCGGTGTTGTTCGCGGTGTCATGATCCCGATGGGCCGCAGCGAGGACGACGCGGGTGCGACGAGCTTTTCCGAGGATGTCGGCTACTGACGCGACCAGGATCGGGCGCCCCCGACCGTCGCGCCACCGACCGGCATCAGCATCCCACCAGCGCCCATCACCCAAGTGAAAAACTCATCCGTCCGTGCGGCCGTCCGCAGCCCTCGCAGCAGCCTCTCGCCCGCCCGAACCGGATCACGGCCGAGAGCTGCGCCCAGTCGATGGGGTAGAAGAAGCGGTGCTCGGGCCGGATCGGCATGGGGCGCACTGTGCCACCGGTCGGAGCGAAAGCGTAGCCGTAAGAGGGGTGGCAGAATTGCCCGGGCAGGCTACCCGCAAAGCTGACGGCACTCCTTGCGGGCAGCTTCCATTCGCTGGTCGAGGTAGGCCGCGAGGTCTATCAAGCCGACCCCCTTGGCTGACTTCTGGCTGGCGTCGATCCGCACGATCGGCAGGTTTAGCTTGCCTTCACTGACCCGGCGCAACAGGTGCTCCTGCGACACGCCGGGGAAGTAGTCCTCCATCACACGGTCGAGGGGGATGATGACCCGCGGGCCGTACTGCTCCCGCAGAAGGGCGACCGTCGTCGACTGCACAGGGTCGGGCGCTCGCATGCTACGGGCCTTCATGGTGTTCTCCGCGAGGTGAGCCTCTTAGCGCTTCCGCGTGATGTTCACGGCTGCAAGCCGACCGTCTGCCTCCGCTTCGTCTAGGATCCGTTTAGCCCTCTCAGTAGGGCTGCCGCCCCGCTTCCGAGCCTCCTCTAGCTCGATGACAAGGCGGTCCATGACCGGGGCGTACTGCTCGCCGAGCTTTTCCACGAGATAGGCCGAGTAGAGGGTCGCCTCTTCAATCTCAGCGAGGGTCGGCTCACGGTTTTCGAAGCGCTTTTTCCGCCGCCCCGCGCTTGGCTGTTGCCTTCGCATCTGCGCCTCCGAGG
>NZ_LDTB01000132.1 GCF_001476895.1 Sphingomonas endophytica
GCGGCTGTAGTTTGGTATAAGTGACAGGGCCCCCGCCCCGTCGCCGCCACCGCCGACGGGGCGGGGGCGGGAACGGGTGCCGGAGCCGCGACCGGCGTCTCCGCGACCGGGGCGGGAGCCGGGGTGACGACCGGATCGGCGATCGCTTCGGCGACCGGTTCGGGGGCGGGGGCCGCGACGACCGGCTCCTCGACGACGATCGTCGGCGGAGCGGGCTCGGTCGCGGCGGCTTCGCCACGCGCCAGCGTCACCGCGGAGCCGTCGGTAAATTCGAAGACGGCGCGGATGTCGTCTTCCTCGACATGGCCCGGCAGGGCGATCTGCCACGCCAGGTACGAGGTTTCGGGATCCAGCGCTGCGAGCGGCGGCAGCGCGGCGGCGTCGCAGGACAGGACGCGCGCGCTCATCCGCGTCAGTTCGCGGATCAGCAACAGAGGCTCGCCACCGTTGTCGAGCGCGTTCGCGGGCGGGCGGAACGTCACCAGCCAGTCGGCCGGACCCGCCGGCGCGGCATCGTCGGCACCCTCGACCTCGGCGGTGGCCGGGATCGCGCCGCCGACATCGTCGAGCATCGCCATCAGATCGTCGAAATCGTCGCCACCGCCCGCAGCGGCGGGAGCTTCGGCCGGGGCGGCGACCGGCTCCGGCG
>NZ_LDTB01000133.1 GCF_001476895.1 Sphingomonas endophytica
ATCCAGGACGAGTTGGAGGCCTATGAAGAGCTCCTCGGCAAGGTCGACAGCCAGGACCGCCTGTCGCGCAAGCGCATCGAGCGGATGAAGGAGGGTCATCAGGAACGTCTCGAATCGCTGGCCTCGCGCAAGGACGATTTGTTGACGGTCGCCGAAATCGGAATCGACCAGATCATCGTCGATGAGGCGCAGGAGTTCAGAAAACTGTCCTTCGCCACCAATATGACCAGCTTGCGCGGCGTCGACCCGAACGGCTCGCAGCGCGCCTGGGACCTCTATGTGAAGTCGCGCTTCGTCCAAACGAAAAACCCAGGCCGGGCCCCCGTCCTCCCCTCCGCCACCCCCATCAACAACACGCTTGGCGAGATGTTCTCCGTGCAGCGCTATCTCGGTTACGCTGCGCTGCTCGAGCGTGGACTGCACGAGTTCGATGCCTGGGCCTCGACCTTCGGCGACGTGTCGACCGAACTCGAGCTCCAACCCTCCGGCAAATACAAGCCGGTTACGCGCTTCGCCACCTTTGTCAACGTCCCGGAGCTGATCGCCATGTTCCGCTCCTTCGCGGACGTGGTGATGCCCGAGGATCTGCGGCAGTATGTAAAGGTGCCGGCGATCTCGACCGGCCGACGCCAGATCCTGACCGCGAAGCAGACCGATTCGTTCAAGCGCTACCAGGTGCTGCTCGACGCGCGCATCAAGGCGTTTGAGGAGCGCGACCGTACGCCGGAGCCGGCCGACGATATCCTGCTATCCGTCATTACGGCCGGCCGCCCCGACGCGATCGACCTGCGCCTGGTCGACCCGGATAAAGACCATGAACCGGAACACCAACTCAAAAAACTGAATTCAAACCGCATACCGAAATGGCAA
>NZ_LDTB01000134.1 GCF_001476895.1 Sphingomonas endophytica
GCCTCATCTGCTATCGCGGGCTGACCCTGTCGGTGCCGCGGATCCTGCTGCTGCTCGGGCTGGTCTGGATGGCGCTGAGCCATATCCGCAACATCGAGGTGTTCGCGTTCATCGCGCCGCTGGTGCTCGCGAAGCCGATGTCAGAACAATGGGGGATGGCGGTCGTCACCGCCGCCCGCTTCGAGGAACGCCGCTCCCTCCCCGTCGTCACGATGCTGGCTGCCGTCGCGATGGTGATCGGGGCGTGGGTGACGACGACGACTTTCGTCGCGCAGCATGAGTTCAAATTCCTTCCGGCATTCTGGCCCGCTGCGGCGGTCGACGTGCCCCAGCAGCACAAGGCGCAGCGCGTGTTCAATACCGCGCCGTTCGGCGGCTATCTGGTGAGCCGCGACATCAAGGTGTTCATCGACGGTCGCGCCGAGTTGTATGGCGAGCAATTCGTGCTCGACTATTACGCCGCGCTCGACGCCCGCGACACCGGCCAGCTGCTGGACCTGCTCGACAGATACCGGATCGACGCCACGCTGCTGAGCTCGGGCTCTCCGGCCGGAAACGTGCTCGACCACCTCAAGGGCTGGAAGCGGCTCTACAAGGACGACGTCGCCGTCATCCATGTGCGGTCGGACGACAAGGCCGCCGCGGCGCCGGCGGCCGGGAGCTCGAACTAGACTGATGATAGAAGGCGCGCGCGCCATGTCATTCTTCCGTCATTGCGAGCTAAGCGAAGCAATCCATCGGACCGCATACGCGGAACGATGGATTGCTTCGTCGCTTCGCTCC
>NZ_LDTB01000135.1 GCF_001476895.1 Sphingomonas endophytica
AACTTGGAATGCGAGAGGGTCACTCGCGGAGAGAGACCCCTCACCCGAATTGCATCTGCGATGCAATTCGACCTCTCCCACAAGGGGAGACGTGTACTGCCGATGCGGCTCCAGGATGAACGGAAGGACCAGCCTCGCTCTTACGCCCTTGGCGCGCAGCGGACGTAGACCATGTTGCCGTAGCGGGTGGCGGCGTCCTTGTCGACGAAGCGGGTGATCAGGACCCTGCCGTCGAACGAGATGATCTCGCGGTCCTGCTCGCCGGGCACCGGTCCGGGCGGGCCGATATAGTTCTTGCCGCTCGGGGAACCCTTCAGCCGCAATTCCTGCGGGGTAGCCTGGTCGGCCAGATGCATGATGACGCCGCCGCTCTGGCCGGCGCCGATCACGTAAGGCTGCTTGCACTGGCCGCGCGCGGCGGCCTCGGTGCGGGCACGGTCGGCGGGATTCTGGAACGAGGCGAGACCCCAGCGGCCGACGATCTCGTCGGGGCGGATCGACGCGGGCATTTCCGGGGCGACTCCCGGTTCAGAAGGCGCCGGCTCGGGGTTCGACGACAGCGACGGCAGGCTCATGCTGCCGCACGCTCCCAAGAGTGTCGTCAGCGCCGAAACAGCCGCGAACCGTGCGACCAATCGCGCGTTGAGTGACATGATCATATGTATCCCCCGACTATGTCCCGGCCGCACCCGTCATGCAGCCAAGCGTAAAACTTAAGACGGAGCAATGACGTCTGACAAAAGTACGTCATCGCTACGATTTGGTTTCCGGTCCACCATCCTATATTGGCCTCACCAAGGCCTTAACCCGTTTGCTTGACAGAAACTGCGCCAAGCCATATTTCCCGGCCCACAATTAGCACTCTTGCACCACGATTGCTAAATGCGTCGGGCGTCCTGCCTGGCGCCGACCGGGCCGGCATTCAACACCGGTCTCGATGAACCGGACCTGAAACCAAGCCTCCAAGAGGACCTTTAAGAGGGAACGTCATGGCTAAATCCACCTTCCGCCCACTGCATGACCGCGTCGTGGTCAAGCGCATCGATGCCGAGGAGAAGTC
>NZ_LDTB01000136.1 GCF_001476895.1 Sphingomonas endophytica
ATTCCGGGGGGCCCGGCCGCGGCGGCGCGTCGGCGGGCAGGCCGCCGGCCCAGGCCGGAATGTAGTCGGCCATTCCCGCCGAAACTTTTTGGTTCACGGTGCCGCACCCCGCGAGCGCGCAGGCCGCGAGCGCGAGGGCAGTCAGGACAGGGATGTGGCGTGTGAAGTTTGGCATTGGCGGCAGCATACAGCCCTGATCTTTATGGAAGATGATCTTGGGCGCGACCGTTCGGCTGCAATTGTGCTTGTTTGTTGACAATGGCGATTGATTTGTACGACCGTACAAATGAAGCGAGATCGCGGCCCATCCAAGCGGGCGAGATCGGTTCTCGTTGGGGCGTTGAGTTTCGGGGAGCGATTCTGGTATCCTGATACTTGTAGCTATGGCTGGGCTGATCACTCCACGCGCGACACCCGTCCATCGTCCGATTGACAATGGGGCGCTTGGAGACGCCTTGTCGGGCTGCGGCTTGGCTGTGACATGCTGGGGCTAAGGTTGAGGCAAGGGCCGGGGACTCGGCTCGAGGCAGAAGAATGGAAGGGGGAGGGAGGTCGATGGTAAATCGTCGCAAGAGGTGGTTGTGGGGCGCTGCTGCGGCCGCGCTTCCCGGATTGGGCGCCGTGGCGGCGCGGGCGGACGATGCCGTCAAGATCGGCCTGATCCTGCCCATGACCGGCGGCCAGGCTTCGACCGGCAAGCAGATCGATAATGCGATCAAGCTTTACATGCAGCAGAAGGGCGACACCGTCGCCGGCAAGAAGATCGAGATCATCCTGAAGGATGACGCCGCGGTGCCCGAC
>NZ_LDTB01000137.1 GCF_001476895.1 Sphingomonas endophytica
GTGCCGTAGAGCCCGTGGCCGCCCATGTGGATTTCCGGATTGGCCGGCAACTCGAAATCCATCGGCGTGAGCGAGCCGTCGGCATTGCGGGCGTGGATGCTGGCAAGCTTGCGGCGCATCGCATCGGTGAGCTCGAACGTGGTATCCCGAATGCCGAGCGGTTCGAAGATCCGCGTCTTGAAGACCTCGCCGAGCCGCCTTCCGGTGATCGCCTCGACGATCTGGCCGCACCAATCCATGTTGGTGCCGTATTCCCAGCGCTCGCCGGGATCGAACAGCAGAGGTGTCATCAGCGAGGCCTTGGACGCCGTGATGACGCTCGGCTGCCCCTTCTCCTGCGCAAGGCGGGTGTAGGTGTGATTGATGAAATCGTAGCTGAGGCCTGCACTATGGACCATCAGCATGCGGGTGGTGATGTCGCGCTTCGGCGCACGGAGGCGTGGCTCGCCCTTGTCGTCAAAGCCCTCGATGACCTGAAGCCTGCCGATGTCGGGTGCGTAGGTCTTGGCCGGCGCGTCGAGATCGAGCTTGCCTTCCGCGACGAGTTGCAGAACGGCGGTGCCCGTGATCGCCTTGGTGGTCGAGAAGATGGCGAACACGCTGTCGGTCGTCATGTCGGC
>NZ_LDTB01000138.1 GCF_001476895.1 Sphingomonas endophytica
GGCTTCGCGGGTTCATTGGCGGTGTTGAACGGCAGCGACGGCGGACCCGAGAACGGTGCGCTCATCATCACCACGGTGCGGAACACGTCGGGGCGGATCAGCGCGCACCACGCCGCGACCGACGAGCCGAAATCGTGCCCGATCACGGCATCGACATGCGTGTAGCCGAACGCCGCGACCAGCCCGAGCGCGTCGCGCACCAGGTTGGGCAGGCGGAAGGCGGCGAGGTCGCCGTCATAATCCGCGCTCCAGCCCGTCGTGCGGCCATAGCCGCGCTGGTCCGGCGCGATGACGTGATAGCCGGCCGCGGCAAGCTTCGGCATCACCTTGCGCCAGGAAAACGCCAGCTCCGGAAAGCCGTGCAGCAGCAACAGGCAGGGCCGGCCCGACGTCTCGAAGCCGGCTTCGAGCACATGCATGCGCAGGCCGTTGATCCCGTCGACATAGCGCGAGCGGATGGTGGAGGGCAGCGGGACGTCGGAGAGGGCTTCCATCTGAGTTCACCTGTTGGGCATCGCCGTACAACCAGCGCATTTGGCTGTATGCTGGCAGTCGTTGTCGTGACGATAGCAACTTTGCCCAGGGGATGCCTACCGCATGCGCCACGCGAGGATTGCAGAGCTGCCCGGCTGGATGGTGCGTCTCGGTCTGACCATCATCGCCGCGAGCTTCGTGCTGAT
>NZ_LDTB01000139.1 GCF_001476895.1 Sphingomonas endophytica
AGCAGCAACAGCCCGAGCGCGTAGCCGAGCAGGGTCAACGTCGAGATCAGGCCCGCCTGCAGCTCGGTCATGCCGAGCGAGCGGCCGATCAGGCCGACCAGGATCTGCGGGGCAAACAAATTGGTGACGACGGTGCCGGTGGTGATGGCGCCGATCCAGATCAGGGGACGCACCGAGGTGGCGCGCGCCGTGGAGAGTTTGGTGGCTTCGGAAATGGTCATGGGACCTCGCGGGGAAGTGGCGAGGCCCCCTTTAGGGGATCGGGATAATATGCTACAATTCAAATAAGATAATGAAGATATATGCGAGATTGTTATGAACACCCATGACCGCGTGGCGTTCGTCGCCGTGGTGGAGACCGGATCGATCGTCGCGGCGTCCGCGCGGCTGAACCTGACCCAACCCGGCGTGACACGGCGGATCCAGAATCTGGAGGAGATGCTGGGCGCGCAGCTGCTCGACCGGCTGTCGAAGCCGCTGAAGCCGACGGCTGCGGGCATCGAGGCCTATGAACAGGGTCGCCGTCTGCTGCGCATGCTCGACGACCTCAAATCGGGCGTCGCCAGTGACGGCGTGGTGCGCGGCGAGTTCAGGCTCGGCCTGACGCCGTATTTGTCGGAGGCGGGGTTGGCGGGTCCGCTCGATGCGGTGCGCGCGGAGTTTCCCGCCCTCGCAGTG
>NZ_LDTB01000014.1 GCF_001476895.1 Sphingomonas endophytica
GGATTGCTTCACTGCGCTCGCAATGACGGGGGGAGGCGGACCCCACACCCCCGCCCGAATGTTGAGTCACCGCGCTACCGTCTCAACATTCGCAACATTCGCGCGCGCCCCGCTCTCCCGTGTTCCGGCGAACGCCGGAACCCAGAGTCAAGCAAAACAAGGCCTTGTGGCAGCAATCGCCGCCACGTCACGCCGCTTGTCGCGTGCGACCGGAATGTTGAGTCACCCCGCCAGCGTCTCAACATTCACAACATTCGCGCGCCCGCGAGAACCCCGCTAAAGCCCCGCCGCCATGATCCGCATCACCGACCTCAAACTGCCGCTCCATCATGCCGACGAGGCGTTGCCCGCCGCGATCGTCAAGCGGCTGCGCATCACCCCGCGCGACCTGATTCGGTTCGCGGTCGCGCGGCGCGGCAACGACGCGCGCGAACATGGCCGGATCCAGCTGGTCTATACCGTCGACGTCGCGGTGAAGAACGAGGGCACGGTGCTCGCCCGTAACCGCCGCGATCGCGACGTGTCGCTCACCCCCGACACCCGCTACCGCGCGCCGGCCCCGGCGAAGGACGGCGCGCCGCGCCCGGTGGTGATCGGGGCGGGGCCATGCGGGCTGTTCGCGGCGCTCATCCTCGCGCAGGCCGGCTATCGCCCGATCATCCTGGAGCGCGGCAAGGTGGTGCGCGAACGGACCAAGGACACCTGGGGCCTGTGGCGGCGCAGCGTCCTGAACCCCGAATCGAACGTCCAGTACGGGGAGGGCGGGGCGGGGACCTTCTCCGACGGCAAGCTCTACAGCCGCATCAAGGACCCGCGGCACCTGAACCGCAAGGTCCTGACCGAATTCGTCAAGGCCGGCGCGCCCGAGGATATCCTGACCGAGGCGCATCCGCATATCGGCACCTTCCGCCTCGTCACGATGGTCGAGAGCATGCGCGCGACGATCGAGGAACTCGGCGGCGAATATCGCTTCTCGACCCGCGTCGACGGCTTCGACATCGATACCGGCGGGGGGCAGCGGCGGATGCGCGGGCTGCACCTGAACGACGGCGGCTATCTGGAGGCCGAGCATGTCGTGATGGCGATCGGCCACAGCGCGCGCGACACCTTCGCGCTGCTGCTCGATGCCGGCGTCCATGCCGAGGCCAAGCCCTTCTCGATCGGCGTCCGTATCGAACATCCGCAAAGCTGGATCGACCGCGCGCGCTTCGGCCCCGATGCCGGGCATCCCATCCTCGGCGCGGCCGAATATCACATCTCGCACCACTGCTCGAACGGGCGGACGGTCTACAGCTTCTGCATGTGCCCCGGCGGGACGGTCGTTGCCGCGACCAGCGAGGAAGGGCGCGTCGCCACCAACGGCATGAGCCAATACTCACGTAACGAGCGCAACGCCAATTCCGGCTTCGTCGTCGCGATCGACCCCGAACGCGACTTCCCCGGCGATGCGCTGGCGGGGCTCGCGCTGCAACGCCATTGGGAGGCGAAGGCGTTCGTCGCCGGCGGCTCCAACTATCACGCGCCCGCGCAGCGCGTCGGCGATTTCCTGGCGGGCCGCGCCTCGACCACGCTGGGCAGCGTCGTGCCCTCCTATCGTCCTGGCGTGACCCCGACCGACCTGTCGGAATGCTTGCCAGACTTCGCGATTGCGGCGATGCGTGAAGCGATCCCGGTCTTCGGGCGTCAGATCAAGGGGTACGACCATCCCGACGTCGTCATGACGGGGGTGGAGACGCGCACGTCGTCGCCGGTCCGCTTCACGCGCGGCGAGGATCTGCAGAGTCTCAACACGCGCGGCTTGTTCCCGGCGGGCGAGGGGGCGGGCTATGCCGGCGGCATCCTGTCGGCGGCGGTCGACGGCATCCGCGTCGCCGAAGCGGTCGCCGCGCGCATCGCCGCGTCATGACGCTGATCCTGTTCAACAAACCCTATGACGTGCTGAGCCAGTTCACCGATCGCGGCTCGCCGACGACGCGCGCTACCTTGTCGGATTTCATCGACGTGCCCGGCGTCTATCCGGCGGGGCGCCTCGACCGCGACAGCGAGGGGTTGCTGCTGCTGACCGACGACGGGCGGCTCCAGGCGCGGATCGCAGATCCGAAGTTCAAACTGCCCAAGACCTATTGGGTGCAGGTGGAGGGCGTGCCCGACGATGCCGCACTGACAGCGTTGCGTGACGGCGTGACGCTCAAGGACGGCCCGACCCGCCCTGCCGGGGTCGCGCGGCTGGACGCGCCCGCCATCTGGCCGCGCACGCCGCCGATCCGCTATCGCGCAAGCATCCCCGACACGTGGATCGCGCTGACGATCAGCGAAGGGCGCAACCGGCAGGTTCGCCGCATGACCGCCGCGGTCGGCCACCCGACGCTGCGGCTGATCCGGTGGCGCATCGGCGACTGGACGCTGGGTGATCTTTCGCCGGGCGCGTGGCGGCGCGCATGAAGATCTTCTTCGACGGCGGCTATTCCCCGGCGGGCATGGAATATGCGCTGGTCGCGGGCGGGCGCACCTATATGCGCCGCGATCTCGGCGCGGGGACCAGCATGGAGGCGGAGTGGCATGCGTTGATCGCCGCGCTGTCGCTGGCGCTCGACCTCGGCCTGCCCGATGCGCTGCTGCTCGGCGATGCGGCGGCGGTGATCGCGCAGGCGCATGGCGCCATCCGCTGCCCGCCCGCCTGCCGCACGCTGTCCGACCATTTCCACGCCATGCCCCGGCCGCCACACCTGCGCATCCGCTACATCAAGCGCACGCAGAATCTGGCGGGTATCGCGCTGGAGGCGGTGCGGCGCTAGTGCTGCTCGCCGACGGCGCGGTCGCAGGTGAGGAACGCGACGAACTGGTTGGTGGAAGTCCGCAGCTCGCGTGCGCTGGTCGCCAGGTCGCCCGCGCTGGTGCGCACCGTCGCCGACAGCGTCGATGCCTTGCCGATCGTGTCGACCAGCGTGTCGACGCCCTGGCCGATCACCTCGGCCATGCGGGTGGCATGAGTCGCGCCGGTATCGACCTCCAGCGCGGTCGTGCGCTGCCCGTCGACCGCGCTGGCGATCCCACGCGCCGCGCCCGACACTTCCTCGATCGCGTCGGTCACGCTGCGCAGCTTGACGCCGGTGTCGGCCACCCCCTCGCGGATCGCCGTCACCAGGGCGCCGATCCGGTCGCTGGCGCGCGTCGTGTCGGCGGACAGCGCCTTCACTTCGCCCGCGACCACCGCAAAGCCGCGTCCTGCCTCGCCCGCGCGCGCCGCCTCGATGGTGGCGTTCAGCGCCAGCAGGTTGGTCTGCGACGCGATGCGGCGAATTTCGTCGAGAAAGCCGTCGATCTGCACCGCCTGTTCCTCCAGCATCGCGGCCGTCTGCACGCTGCGCTGCGCGGCGGTCTGCGCGCCGTCGGTCAGTGTCGACTGGCGGGAGGCCGCGACCGCGATCGTCTGGATCGAGCGCGACAGGTCGCGGATCGAGGCGGCGACCTGCGCGATCCCGGCCGCCGCCTCGTTCGCGCCGGTCGCGGTCGATTGCACCTCGATCCGCGCGCGCACCGTGCCGCCTTCCAGATTGATCGCGGCCTGTTCCAGCCGCTCGCTGGCCTGCGCGATGCCGCACACGATCGACGTGACCGAGCGCTCGAACTCGCGCGCCAGCATCGTCAACTCGCCGCGCCGTTCGCGCGCCGCCTGATCGGCCTGTTCCTGCCGCCGGCGCCGCTCGTGCGCGGCTTCCTGCTCGGCGGCACGCGCCTTCTCCATCGCGCGCTCGGTGCTGCGGCGTCCTTCCTCGGCCTGGGCGGTCAGCTCGTTGGCCTGCTCCAGCGCGCGCTGCTGGGCGGCGAACAGCCGTTCCAGCATGATCGTCAGCACGGTCAGCGCGCCGAACTGCAATCCGACCGCGACGACGTGAAACACCACCCGGCCCAGATTGCCGCTGCCGGTGAACACCCATTCCGGCACGAACCATTGCAGCAGCAGATGGTGGATCGCGGTCAGCACCGTGGCCAGCGCGATCGGCCGCCAGTCGGCCAGCACCAGCAGCGCCGCCATCGTGACGAAGAAATACATGTGCGCGTCCATCTGCCACGCATGACCGTGCAGCAGGAACACCAGCAGCGCCGGAATGACCGTCGCGGGCACGCCCATCAGCGTGCGCGCGGTGGCATCGTACCGCCCCGCCATCGCCATGGCGGTCGGGCCGATGTTCATGGCGATACCGATCAGCAGCAGCGGGACGACCGCGCCTTGTGCCAGCATAAGGTTGCCGATCAGCAACAAGGTCAGCGACACCCACCCGGCCCATGCCCAGCCGCGCACGCCATTGCTGCGCATCCGGTCGAGCGGCGTGACCGGCGCGTTCATACGGTCACCGCGTGGCTGTCGTCGCCACAGCCGCCGGGCGGGGCGGCAAGCAGCAGCATGTCCCATGAATGGGTCCGCGTCGCGATCCGATCCCGCTGGCCCATGACGATCCACGATCCCGGCAGCGGTCCGCGCCCCAGCAGCGCCGCCCCCGCCGACAAGGCCAGTTGCGCGGCCGCGTCGGCCTGGCGATCGAACACGGGTATCAACAGAATGCGCCCCTGCGCAGGAGGATACACGCTCATCCCGCCCAGCGCGACGACGCCGATAACGGTCTGCGAGATCAGCAACATCCGGTTCGAGAGGTTCGCCATGCCGTCTGGCAGTAAGAAAAAACCCTTAACGGCTCGTGTTGAACGATAAGGAAAAATCCATCTGAAGCTATTGCTCCGGGTCGGGGGCGGCCAAGCGCGCGAACGCCCCTGCATGATGGGCCGCGCCGCGCACGCCGCACGGCATCAAACCGCCCTGGATCGGCACCGCCATCAGATAGTCGCCAGCATAGGGGGACGCGAAGTTGCGGGCATAATCCGCGTCGAACCCGAACCGCGCATAATAATCCGGATCGCCCAGTACGAAGCAGAGCACGATCCGCTCCGCCTCCAGCCGCTCGATCCCGGCATGGATCAGCGCCTCGGCGACACCCTGCCGCCGATAATCCTGCGCGACCGCCACGGGAGCCAGCGCGACCGCCGCGACGGCCTTGCCGCCGACGTCCACCTGCATACGGCTGAACGCCACCATCCCAGCCAGCGCGCCGCTCTCCTCGTCGACCGCGACCATCACCAGCACGATGTCGCCGTCGATCGACAGGTGCCGGACCAGATCGGCTTCGTCGGCGCGCGGAAAGACGGTGCGCAGCAGCGCGTCGATCGCCGCGACGTCCGGCCCCTGCGCCGGGCGGATCGCGATCGTCGTCACGCCATCACGCGGCGCAGCAGCAGGCTGGCGGCGAAGCCCAGCGTGACGCCCGCCACCATCGCCAGCCAGTAACGGTGGAGGTCGTTGCCGATGTTGGCCGCGGCGGACATGATCGTGGTCATCGTCACCAGTTCGGCGATCTCTCGGTTGCTCCGTGCACGGCCGACGCCGACGGCCCGGGCGCCGATCAGGGTCACGGCGAAGAGCAGGCCGATCGCGACCGGAATGCGGATCGCCGACAACAACTCCACCATCACCGCCTCCGCTTCTTACGCCAGTGCGATGTCCGGCGCGTCCTCCGCCTTCATGCCGATCACGTTATAGCCGGCGTCGACATGGTGGATCTCCCCCGTCACGCCGCTAGCCAGATCGGACAGCATATAGAGGCCCGCGCCGCCGACGTCCTCAATCGTCACGGTGCGGCGCAGCGGCGAATTCAGCTCGTTCCACTTCAGGATGTAGTTGAAGTCGCCGATGCCGCGCGCCGCCAGCGTCTGGATCGGCCCGGCCGAGATCGCGTTGATGCGGATATTGTCGGGGCCCAGGTCGACCGCCAGATACTTCACGCTGGTCTCCAGCGCCGCCTTCGCCACTCCCATGACGTTGTAATGCGGGATGACCTTCTCCGCGCCGTAATAGGTCAGCGTCAGGATCGAGCCGCCCTCCGGCATCATCGCCCGCGCACGCTGCGCCACCGCGACCAGCGAATAGGCGGAAATGTTCATCGTCATCAGGAAGTTGTCGAGCGTCGTGTCGTAATAACGCCCGCGCAACTGCGACTTGTCCGAAAAGCCGATCGCATGGACGACGAAGTCGATCGTCGGCCATTCCTGCGCCAGCGCGGCGAAGGTGGCGTCCAGCGCGTCCATGTCGGACACGTCGCAGTCGAACAGCCGGGCGACGCCCAGTTGTTCGGCCAGCGGGCGCACACGTTTCTCCATCGCCGCGCCCTGATAGGAAAAGGCCAGATCCGCGCCCGCCTCGCTCAGCTTCTTGGCGATGCCCCACGCGAGCGACTTGTCGTTGGCCAGCCCCATGATGAGCCCGCGCTTGCCCGCCATCAATCCGTTCACGCGTGTACCTGCTTCATAATTATTCACCCTGTCGCGGTCCCCTCTACAACCGCTTCGGGGGGCTCCGCCAGTGCCGCGTTGACATGGGCGCCGAACACGAGTCCCAATCCGATCAGATAGAAGAATAGCAGCATCACGACCACACCCGCCAGGCTGCCGTACGTGAGGTCATAGCCGCCCAGTTGCGACAGCGCCCAGGGCAGACCTGCGGTCATGCTGACCCACCATACGGTCGTGAACAGCGCGCCAGGCCATTTTAGCGCGTCGCTGCGCCGGTATTTACCGGGCGTCACCGAGTAGAACAGCATGTAGAGCGCGCCGAACATGATGACGGCGGGTACCAGCCGCGCGATGTTCAGCCATTCCGCGACATGCTGCGCGAACGGCAGCAGACGATAGATGAACTGTTCGGCGGCGGTCAGCAGTCCCTGGACCAGAAACGCGAACAGCGCGATCACCACCGAGGCGATGATCGCGAAACTCAGCCCCAGCCGCGCGCGCCAGAGCGATTGCGACGATCGCGTGCCATAGGCGCGGCGAAAGATGTCGCGGATCGTCTCGGCGAAACTGCCGACCGTCCAGAGTCCGACCAGCGCGCCGAACCATAATAATGGTCCGGTCCGCGCCTGCAGGACGTTGGCGATCGGCGTGCGCAGCACCTCCGCCACGTCACGGGGAAGGACCGACAGGAAACTGGCGACCCCGTGCTGCACCTCGTTGCTCTGTCCGAAGATCGACGCGACGGCAGCGGCGACGATGAAGAACGGAAACACCGTCATCAGCGCTAGATAGGCCAGGTTGCCGGCGTGGATGAAGCCGTCCGTCCATACACCGACCGCCGCGCGCTTCAGAATTTCCCAAGCGTACAGGCCGGGGCGCAGCCGGGCGAGCTGGCGGTCCAGCCGTCGCCGCGCAGCACCGTGGCTGCGCCCGCGATCCTCAGGTGTCAGCGATAGCGGGGCGTCGGTCACGCACCCTCAGACGCCCATCGCCGCGCGCGGGTTCCCGCCGCCGTTCCAGTCGGCGACGAACGCCCTCAACGCCGCATCGTCGGCGGGCACATCGACGATCAACGTCACCAGCTGATCCCCGCGCTCGCCATTCTTGCGATGAAAGCCTTTCCCTTTCAAACGCAGGGTCTTGCCCGATGTTGCGCCCGCCGGCACGCCGACCATCACCGGGTTTTCGACCGTCGGGCACTTCACCTTGCCGCCCTCCACCGCTTCCTTCAGCGTGATCGGCAGGTCGACGCGCACATCGTCGCCGTCGCGCGTGAAGAAGCGGTGCGGCTGGATCTCGATCGTCACGATCGCGTCGCCGTTGCCGCCCGGCCCGGCGTCGCCCTTGCCCGCCAGCCGCATCTGCGTGCCGGTCTCGACTCCGGCCGGCAGCTTCAGGTCGATCGTGCTGCCGCTGGCCAGCGTCACCCGCTGCGGCGCAAGCGTCGCGGCGTCGGTGAAGGGGACGCGTAAGGAATAGGCGACGTTGCCGCCCTTCGCCGGCGGCGGCCGCCGTCCGAATCCGCTGGCGAAGCCGCCGCCGGCGTTGCCGCCGCGCGCGCGTCCGCCGCCGAACAGCCCCTCGAAAATGTCGCTCATGTCGGGGCCGCCCGCGCCGCCGCCACCCATGTCGAAGCCCTCGGCGCGGAAGCCGCCGGCCCCCGGCTGCCCGCGCCCGCCGGTGCCGAAGCCGAACGGCGCGGCCGGATTGCCGTCGCCGTCGATCTCGCCGCGGTCGAAGCGCGCGCGCTTGTCCTTGTCGGTCAGCAGGTCATAGGCACCGGTCACCTGCCCGAACCGCTCCGCCGCCTTGGGATTGTCGCGGTTGCGATCGGGATGCAGCTCTTTCGCGAGCTTGCGATACGCTTTCTTGATGTCCGCCTCGCTGGCGCCGCGCGCCACGCCCAGCGTCGCATATGGATCGGCCATGTCGTCCCCGGTTGGTGTGTTAGTCGCCTATGTGGGACAGGAGTGCGCGAAGCGCAATCGTTACGCCGGCTCCATGACCGGCGCGACGTCGACGCTGACGTCCATCGCCTGCGCGCCCGACCCCAGTACCACGCCGTCGACCGGCGCGATCTCCGCATAGTCGCGCCCGATCGCGACCACGATGTGGTCGCCCGCCATCCAGATGCCGTTGGTCGGATCGACCCCGACCCAGCCGCGCGTCGGCCCGCACCAGAGCAGGACCCAGGCATGGGTGGCGTCGGCGCCGACCAGCCGCTCCTGCCCGGGCGGCGGGATGGTGCGGATATAACCTGAGGCGTAGGCGGCCGGCAGCCCGGCGGCGCGCAACCCCGTCAGCATGATCTGCGCGAAATCCTGACACACCCCGCGCCGTTTCAGGAACGCCTCGTGCGGCGGCGTGTCCACGAAGGTCGCGCTGGTATCGAAGGCGAAGTCGTGCTGGATGCGGCGAGCCAGCGCGATCCCGGCCTCCAGCGCGTTGCGGTCCGGCGACAGGTCCGGCGCGCAATATGCCGCAATCGCGCGGTCCAGCGGGATCAGCGGCGAGGGATAGAGATACGCCGCCGGCCCCGCCGCCGACAGGTCGTTCGACGCGCGCGCCAGCGCCGCGATCTCGCCCAGCGTCGGGTCGTCGGCGGCAGGCACGGGGACCAGCCGGTCGACCGTCAGCCGCGCCACGCTCTCGATCGTCAACTGCCGCACCGGCTCGTCGACGATCAGCCGGGTGACATGCGCCAGCCCCGCCTCGGCATGGGCGACGGTGGTGCGGCCCGATGGCGCAACGTGCAGCGCATATTCCTCGATATGCTGGCCCGGCCAGTCGATCGGCCTCAGCCGCAAATTGCAGCGCGCGAACTTGACCGCATTGCCATAATCGAAACGGGTGATGTGGCGGATGTCGTAGCGCATCGGTCAGCAGTTCCCACCTTTCGCGTGCGCCCTCACGCCAGCGTCAACCCGCTCGCCCGCAGCGGTTCCGCCCCTTGCAGGAAGTACCGACGCGCGATCGCCTCCGACAGCCGGAACAGCCGCCGCTCCACCTCCGACAGCGTCTCGGGATCCAGCAGCGCTGCCTGAGCGGGTGCGACCAACGCGTACAATTCCGTCGCCTCGATCTGCTGCGGCTCCGCCATCCCGTCGTCGCCCAGCACCGGCAGTGCGTCCAGATGCTCGCGAATTCGCTCGACCTGGAACGCCAGCGCGCGCGGGTTGCCGGGGTCGAGCACGGTCAGGTCGATCACCGGCACGCGCGCGATCCCGGTCAGGTAGCGCTGGCGATAACTGATCTGGCTGTCGGCGAGGTCGAGCAGCGTCGACAGGTCGTCGCTCGACGCGCCCACCATCCCGAACACCCGTGCCGCGCGCGTGATCGCGCGCGCGCGCTCGACGCGACGGCCCAGATCGTGGAATCGCCACGCGGCGGTGCGCCCCATATGCTCCGCCGACAGCCCGGCAATCGCGGCATAGCGGCGCTGGAGCGAGCCGGCGCGGTCCAGCATGCCGCGATGCGTGGGGAAGGGGGCGTCGAGCAACCGCACCATGTCCACCGACAGCCGGTCGCGCGATCCACCTGCGATCCGCTGTGCGTGGGTGTTGATCGCGGCGACCGACTGATAGCCGTCGCGCGCCTCCATCGCGATGCGGGCGAAGGCGATCAGGTCGGGACGGCGCAGGCTGGCCGGGGCGGGTGCCGCGCCGGCCTCGACGATCTCGGCGACCAGCCGGCCGGCTGTCGCATCGTCCGGCCCGGCGCTGGCGTCGGCGTCGATCGAACTGCCCAGCATCGTGCGGATCATCCCCAGCAACGCCTCGCCGCGTTCCAGATAACGGCCCAGCCAGAAGAAATTGTCCGCGACCCGGCTCGGCAAGGTGCCCGGATTGCGCCGGATATGCAGCGAGTCGGGGGCGGGGAGCAGCGATACCTGCGCGACCGGCTCCGCGCCGTGGACGCACACGTCGGCGGACCATGTGCCCTCACCCATCACCGCCGCGCGCGGGTCGGGATGCTCGCCGATCCGCGCGAACCCGCCCGGCAGCACCTGCCACCGCCCCAGGCCATCGCGCGCCGCGAAGACGCGCAGCGTGAACGGGCGTGGTTCGATCGCGTCGCCGATCACCACCGGCATCGTCGATAGCCGCACCACCTCCTGTCCGACATAATCCTGCGGGCGGCGGGTCATGTCGTCGAGCAGCGCGGCACGCTGTTCGCGCGTCAGCTCCGCCCCCGATACCGCGCCGTCGCCGGGCAGTCCCAGCGTGCGCGCGCCGAACGCCGACGACAGCAGCATCGAATCGAGTTCGGCGGCGACATGTGCGGCCTCGCGCGGCTGCCCGCACCACCAGGTCGCGATGTTGGGCAGGATCAGGTCCGCCCCCGTCAGCCGGGTGGCCAGCTGCGGCAGGAACGCCCCGAACGCCGCGCTTTCCAGCACCCCCGCGCCGGGCGCATTGGCCAGCACCACATTGCCCTGCGCCCAGACGTCGATCAGCCCCGGCACACCGATGCGCGAGTGCGAATCGAACGCCAGCGGATCGAGCAGCCGCGGATCGAGCCGCCGCCACAGCGCATCGACGCGCTTCAGCCCGCCGATCGTGCGGACATACAGGCGATCCTCCAGCGCGGCGAGATCGTCGCCCTCGACCAGCAGCAGCCCCAGATAGCGCGCCAGATGTGCCTGTTCGGGATAGCTGGGATTGTAGCGCCCCGGCGTCAGCAGCCCGATGCGCGGATCGCTGCGGCGGCAGGCGGCGGCCAGCCCTTCGCGGAATGCGGCGAAGAACGGGGCATGGCGGCGGACGTTCAGCCGCCCCTGCAATCCGCCCAGCGTGCGGCTGACCGCCAGCCGGTTCTCCAGCGCATAGCCGGCGCCGGTCGGCGCGCGCAGCTGGTCGCCCAGCACGCGCCACTCGCCGGACGGGCTGCGCCCCAGGTCGATCGCGACGAAATGCAGATGGTGCCCGCCCGGCGGCGTCAACCCGACCAGCGGGCGCAGGTAGAAGGGGCTGCCGGTGACAAGCGTCGCCGGGATCAGCCCGCGCTCGACGAAGCGTGCCGGGCCGTACAGGTCCTTAAGGATCGTCTCGAACAGATCGGCGCGCTGGATGACGCCGCGCTCGATCGTCGCCCATTCGGCGGCGTCGATCAGCAGAGGGACCGGGCTGACCGGCCACGGCCGCTCGCTCTCCTCGCCGATGATGCGAAAGCCGGTGCCGATGTCGGCGGCGTGGCGCTGCACCCGCTCGCGCGCATGGCCCAGATCGTCGCCCGCGACCGCCGACAATTCCTCCAGCACCGCGATCCACGGCGCGGCGGCGGCGCTGCGCATCGTGTCCGATGGCGCAGCCGCGTAATCGTCGTACCGGCGGCGGGCGTGCGTGCCGGTGTCATGGGCGAAGTGCGTGGCCAGTGCGATTCCCTCGTCGCGAAGCGGGCGGACCGTAGTGGAGCACCTGGGTTAAGGAAACGGAATTCTGGGACGGGACGTTCCCCATCGCCGCGCCCTCATCGTCCGCGCCGGAACGACGCCCTGACGCGCGTCACGGCAGCAGGAACGTGCCCTCGATCGTCGTCACGCATTCCCCGCGCAGCACCACGCGCTCGCCGTCGAGGCGACACCCCAGCCGACCGCCGCGCGCACTCGCCTGATAGGAGGAGAAGCTGTCGCGCCCCAGCCGTTCCGCCCAATAAGGGACGACGACCGCGTGCGCGCCGCCGGTCACCGGATCCTCGGGGATGCCGAACGCCGGGGTGAAGGCGCGAACCACGATGTCGCTGGCGTCGCCCGGCGCGGTGACGATCACCAGCAGCCGTCCCTCGCGCTCGAGCGCGCGCTGGTCGGGCGCGCAGGCGCGGACGGCGGATTCGTCGGCCAGCACCGCGACCGCATAGCCGCCCTCGTGCCAGAGGGTCGCGACCGCCTCGACGCCCAGCGCCACCACGACACCCGGCAGCGGGCGCGGGGCGGGCGTCAGCGCGGGCAGCGCCAGTGCATAGCCGCCGCCGTCGCGCGCGACCTCCAGCACCCCGGACTGCCGCGTGCGGAAACGCACCCGCTCGCGATCCGGATCGGACGACAGCACGACATGCCCGCTCGCCAGCGTCGCGTGACCGCACAGCGCGATTTCCGATGCCGGCGTGAACCAGCGCAGCTCGTAATTCGCTGCCCCGCTCGCGTCCGGCACCAGGAACGCGGTTTCGGACAGGTTGTTCTCCTGCGCGATCGCCAGCAGCACCGCATCGTCCGGCCATGCCGACAGCGGCATGACGGCCGCCGGATTGCCCCCGAAGGCGCGGTCGGCGAAGGCATCGACCTGGGTGAAGGGGATGCGCATCGCGTCGCGTTCCTTACAGGCGCTTGGAGAACCAGTGCGGGGTCACGTCCGCCTCGACCAGCGGATTGTCGGTATCGACATGCCCTTCCGGATCGAGATGGATCAGCGTCTCGACGCGCGGGAAGGTGTCGCGCAGCGCGCGCTCGACCTGTTCGACGATGTCGTGCGCGGCGCGCACCGTCAGGTTCGCGTCGACCTCCATGTGGAACTGCGCGAAATCGTGGCTGCCGGCGCGGCGGGTGCGGAAATCGTGGATGCCCCGGATTCCCGGCTGGCGCGCGGCCACCTCCATGAAGGCGGCGCGCTGCGCCTCCGGCCATTCCTTGTCCATCAGCATGTCGATCGCCTGGCTCGACGCCTGGAATGCGCCCCACGCCAGCCATGCCGCGATCGCGATGCCGAACACCGGGTCCGCGCCGGAGATGCCCAGATACTGGTCGAGCACCAGCGCGGCGATGACCGCGACGTTCAGCAGCATGTCCGACTGATAATGGACGTTGTCGGCCATGATCGCGACCGATCCGGTCTGGCGGATGATGCTGCGCTGATAGGCCAGCAGCAGGAAGGTGGCGACCATCGCGGCGATCGACACGCCGATGCCCAGACCGGCATCTTCGTTGGCGACCGGGTCGGAGAAGCGCCGGATCGCCTGCACCGCGATGCCGATCGCCGATGCGGTGATCAGCACGACCTGGAACAGTGCGGCCAGCGCCTCCGCCTTGCCATGGCCGAAACGATGGTCGTGGTCGGCCGGCTCGGCGGCCAGCTTGACGCCGTACAGGGTGACGAGGCTGGCGAGCAAGTCCAGCCCGGTGTCGGCCAGGCTGCCCAGCATCGCGACCGACCCGGTGTGCCAGGCGGCATAGGCCTTCACCAGCAGCAGCGTGCACGCCATCGCCACGCTGGCCAGCGCGGCGCGCATCGCAAGCGGGATGATACGGCGGCGTTCGTCGCGGGTCATGGGAACAACAATCCTTCGGTCCAGCCGCGCGCGTCGTCGCGGACGAACAGGCGGCGCTCGTGCAGGCGATGCGCGCGGTCCTGCCAGAATTCGATTCGTTCGGGCGTGACGCGATAGCCGCCCCAATGCGGCGGGCGTGGCACGTCCTGCCCCTCGAACCGCGTCGTCATTTCCGCGAACCGCGCCTCGAAGGTCGCGCGTTCGTCCAGCGGACGCGACTGGTCCGACGCCCAGGCGCCGAGTTGCGAATCGCGCCCCCGGCTGGCGAAATAGGCGTCGCTCTCCGCGTCGGTGACGCGCGACACCGCGCCCTCGACACGAATCTGTCGCCGCAGCGATTTCCAGTGGAAGAGCAGCGCGGCATGGGGGTTGGCGGCCAGATCGTCGGCCTTGCGGCTACCGCGATTCGTGTAGAATACGAAGCCGTCCGGGCCATGCCCCTTCAGCAGCACCATCCGTACCGACGGCCGGCCGGCGGCATCCGCGGTGGCCAGCGCCATCGCATTGGAATCGTTCGGCTCGCTCTCACGCGCCGCCGCGAACCAGCGATCGAACAAGGCAAAGGGATCATCGGACATGGGCCGCCTTTACCGCCATCGCGCGAAAAGGTCATCAACGGCGTCACATGGGGGCATCGTGACGGAACCCACATCTTTTCAGCGGATTGAATCGGCTTCGTAACGGCGAGGCGGGTTCGATGGCGGCACGCGCATATTGGCAGGGGCAGATCCGGCTGGCGCTGGTGTCGATTCCGGTCGAAATCTATTCCGCGACCAAATCCGGCGCGCAGATCAGTTTCCACCAGATCCACGAACCCAGCGGGCAGCGGATCAAGTACGAGAAGGTCGCGCCCGGCGTCGGCCCAGTCGATGTCGATGAGATCGTGAAGGGGTTCGAGGTCGAGAAGGGCGAATATGTCCTGCTCGAACAAGACGAGATCGACGCGGTGAAGCTGGAATCGAAGAAGACTCTGGAACTGACCCAGTTCGTCGACGCGCATGAGATCGATGTTCTTTATTATGAGAAGCCGTACTTCGTGGTTCCGACCGACGATCTCGCCGAAGAAGCATTCATCGTCTTGCGTGAAGCACTTAAACGGACGAAGAAGGTCGGACTGGGACAGCTGGCGATGCGGGGGCGGGAATATGTCGTCAGCCTGAAGCCGTGCGGGCGCGGGATGGTGCTGGAGACGCTGCGCTACGCGGACGAGGTCAACAAGGCGCAGGGATATTTCCGTGACATTCCCGACGACAAGCCGGACGGCGAGTTGCTGGAACTGGCCGAGGCGCTGATCGAGAAGAAGGCCGCCGCCTTCGATCCGGCCGAGTTCCACGATCGCTATGTCGATGCGCTGAAGGGGCTGATCGAGCGCAAGCGCAAGGCGAAGGGCAAGAAGATCATCGAGGACAAGGGCGATAATGGCGGGCGCTCAGGGTCGAATGTGGTCGATTTGATGGCCGCTCTGAAGAAATCGATGGAGAAGCCCGGCGAGACCACGCCCGCCAAGAAGACACCGGCGAAAAAGGCGCCGGCGAAGCGCGCGCCGGCGAAGAAACGTGCCTGATCGCGACCCGCTGGAACGCTACAACGCCAAGCGCGACTTCACGCGCACGGCGGAGCCGGCGGGGACGCTGGCGGCGGGGCACGGGAACGGCTTCATCGTCCAGAAGCATGATGCGACCCGGCTGCACTGGGATTTTCGGCTGGAGGTGGACGGCGTCCTGAAAAGCTGGGCGGTGACGCGGGGGCCGAGCCTGGACCCCGACGAGAAGCGGCTGGCGGTGCGGACCGAGGATCATCCTTTGTCCTACGCCACGTTCGAGGGGACGATCCCGGCGGGTGAATATGGCGGCGGGACGGTGATGCTCTGGGATCGCGGGACCTGGTCGCCGGTCAAGGGCAAGAGCGCGGCCGATATCGAGAAGGGCCATCTGCATTTCGTGCTGGATGGCGAGCGGATGAAGGGCGAGTGGCTGCTGATCCGCCTGCGCCCGCGGGGAAAGGAGAAGCGCGAGAACTGGCTGCTGCGCAAGATCGCCGATGCGGAGGCGGGGGGCACGGACGTGCTGGTCGAGACCGCGTTGACGAGCGTGGCGACCGGGCGGACGATGCAGGAGATCGCGGAGGGGAAGAAGGTGTCCCGCAAGGCTGTCGCCCCGGCGAAGGCCGGGGCCCAGTTGGGGGACGCTGGCGATGAAGGCGAAACGGGCCGTAGCTGGACCCCGGCCTCCGCCGGGGTGACGAAGAAGAAGAAGAGCGGCAGGGCGGCGAAGGCACCCCCCTTCGAGCCGCCGCAACTCTGCACGCTGGTCGATCACGTTCCCACCGGCTCGGACTGGCTCCACGAGGTCAAGTACGACGGTTATCGCGCGCTGGTCGCGGTCGGTGGCGGGACGGCGAAGGTCTTCACCCGCAGCGGGCTGGACTGGACCGACAAGTTTCCCGGCATCGCGGAGGCCGCCGCCGCGTTGCCCGCGACGAGCGCGCTGGTCGATGGCGAGATCGTCGCGTTCAAGGACGGGCGGCCCGACTTTTCGACGCTGAAGGACGCGATCGGCGCGGGCGGCGACATGACGCTGTTCGCGTTCGATCTGCTGGAAGTGGACGGCGAGGATCTACGCGCCCTGCCCAACGTCACGCGCAAGGAACGGCTGCGCGCGCTGGTCGGCGCGGGCGAGGAGCGGCTGCGCTTCGCCGAGCATGTCATCGGGTCGGGCGAAGAGCTGTTCGAGACGATGTGCCGCGAAGGTTATGAGGGCGTCGTCTCCAAGCGTGCCGACGCACCCTATCGCGGCAAGCGGACGTCGGCGTGGCTGAAGATCAAGTGCATCCGGCGGCAGGAGTTCGTCATCGTCGGCTGGCTGCCGTCCACCAAGTCGCGCGGGCTGCGCTCGCTGCTGCTGGGCGTGCATGACGGCGACACGTTGCGCTATGCGGGCAAGGTCGGGACCGGGTTCGACGCGGCGACGATCGACGAGCTGCGCACGCGGCTCGACCGGCTCGCGCGCAAGACCCCGACCGTGGACGCGCCGCGCGCGGCGGTGAAGGGCGCGCACTGGGTGACGCCGAAACTGGTCGCCGAGGTCGCCTTCGCCGAGACGACCCCCGATGGCGTGCTGCGCCATTCGAGTTTCATCGGGTTGCGCGGCGACAAGCCGGCGCGCGAGGTGGTCGCCGAACGGGCCGCCCCCGTGCCGGCGCCCACGACGGTGAAGGTGACGAACCGCGAGCGCGTGATCTTCCCCGACAGCGACATCACCAAGGGCCAGCTTGCGGATTATTATGCGACGATGGCCGGCGTGATGCTGCCATGGGCGGGGCATCGCCCGATCAGCCTGGTCCGCTGCCCGCAAGGCCGCGCGCGCGCGTGCTTCTTTCAGAAGCATGACGCCGGATCCTTCGGTGACGCGGTCCATCAGGTGCCGATCCGCGAGAAGGACGGATCGACCGAGAATTATCTGTACGTCGACGATACCGCCGGACTGGTCACGTGCGTGCAGATGGGAACGATCGAGTTCCACGGCTGGGGATCGCGCGTCGATGCGCTGGAAACGCCCGACCGGATGGTGTTCGACCTGGACCCGGACGAAGGGCTGGGGTTCGAGGAGACGAAGCGCGCGGCGGTGTATCTGAAGGAGCAGCTCGCCGAACTGGGGCTGATCAGTTTCGCGCTGCTGTCAGGGGGCAAGGGCGTGCATGTCGTCGTGCCGCTGACTCCCGATGCCGAGTGGCCGCGTGTCAAGGATTTCGCCGATCGCTTCGCGCGCGCGCTGGCGCAGGCCGAGCCGGAGCGGTTCGTGGCGGTCGCGACCAAGGCGAAGCGCAAGGGCCGTATCTTCATCGACTATCTCCGCAACCAGCGCGGCGCGACCGCGATCATGCCCTATGCCGCCCGCGCACGCCCCGGCGCGCCGGTCGCCGCCCCGGTGTCGTGGAGCGAGTTGCGCGACCTCGACACCGCTGCGCGCTGGAGTGTCGGGGATATGGATGCGTTGCTCGAGCGGGCGAACGGCCGCGCACTGGCGGGATGGGGCGTCGCCGATCAGCTGTTGCCGGATTTCTGAGCGAGGCGTCAGGCCAACCTTATCGTCCGACCCTCACGCGCGGAGCGATAGATCGCCTCGATGATCCGCATGTCGCGCAGCCCTTCCTCGCCCGAGACGATCGGGGTGCCGCCGTCCTGCACGCAGGCGCTGAGATGGTCGAGCTGCCCGGCGAACTGCGTCTTTCCTGGTCCCGGCGGGGGTGACACCTCCTGCTCGCGCCCGTCGCGGCCGGTCCACAGCCTGTTCCCCTCGTAGCGGGTCGCCGGCTCCAGCTCGACACGCCCCCTGGTCCCCATCAACAGGATGCGATTCTGGTTCGCCGAGTACATCGACTGACACCCTGCGATCGCCCCCGAGGGGAATTCCAGTGTCCAGTCGATCATGTCCTCGACCTCGCGGAAGCGCGGGTCGGTACGGTCCGTGGATTCGCGCGCGGTCACGGCGATCGGCTCCTCGCCCGTCATGTAGCGCGCTGCCTGAAGGCTGTAGATGCCCATGTCCATCAACGACCCGCCGCCCGACAGCGCGCGCTTCAGCCGCCATGCTGTCGGGTCGCCGGCGTTGAAGCCATGTTCGGAGCGGACGTAGCGGATCTTGCCCGTGTCGGCGCTCTTCGCCAGCCGCATGGCGGCAATGTTGGTCGCCTCGAAATGGCAGCGATACCCGATCATCAGTTTGCGGTTCGCCGCCTTGCACGCGGCGATCATCGCCTCGCATTCGGCGACCGAGATCGCCATCGGCTTCTCGCACATCACATGTTTGCCGGCCCTGGCCGCGCGGATCGTATATTCCGCATGCATCGAGTTGGGGAGGCATACATAGACGATGTCCACGTCCGGATTGTCGCGGATGCGGTCGAAATCGTCGTAGGAATAGATGGCGTCGGCGCCCAGCCCGTGTTCGTCCGCGACCTTCTTCGCCTTCGCGGGGTCGCCGCTGACCACCGCCGCCAGCCGGCTGCGGGTGCAGTTCTTGAATTCGGGGATGATCCGCCCGAGCCCGTACCCGCCCAGCCCGACGATCGCATAGCCGAGCGTGCGTCCCCGTCCCTGCGCGCAGGCGCTTCCCGCCGCCAGCAGCGGTGCGGCCGCGATGAGCGTGCGGCGTTCGATCTCCATCCTCACCTCCCTGTTCTGTCGCGGCGAGGCTGCGGGCGCCCGCCCGCCATGTCAATGCGTGTTATTTCAATCGCATGGCCAGGCCGGCCACGACCAGATCGACGCGGTCCACGGTCGCGGCGACCCGTTGGTTGACCCGGCCCGCCACGTCGCGGAAGCGCCGCGCCAGCGCGTTGTCGGGGACGATGCCCCAGCCGACCTCGTTGGATACCAGCACGATGCGACCGCCGGCGCCGGCCAGTGCACCGACGAGCGCATCGGTCGCCGCTTCCACATCGGCATCCGACAGCAACAGGTTCGACGTCCAGAGCGTCAGGCAGTCGACCAGCACCATCGCACCGCCCGCCGTGGCGATCGCCTCCGGCAGCGCGACGGGCGCCTCGACGGTTCGCCATTCCGGTCCACGATCGGCGCGATGGTGCGCGATCCGTTCCGCCATCTCGGCGTCGAACGCCTGCGCCGTCGCGATGAAGACGCGCGGCCCGGCGACCGTCTCGGCCAGCACCTGCGCATGACGGCTCTTGCCCGAGCGTGCACCGCCCAGCACCAGCCGCGTGCGCCATCCGTCGTCGCCCGTCATCCTGTCCCTTGCCTGTCCGCGCGCGATTGTCGAAGGAGGCGGTCCTTGCCCCAAGTCGAGCCCGATGTCGCGCGATCTTACCTTCCACGGCGGCCGTATCGAGGATGCCGCGCGCCTGTACCCCCAGGCGCCGCGCCCGTGGCTGGACCTGTCGACCGGCATCAATCCGCATGGCTGGACGCCGGGCGTACCGCTGGCGATCGATCAGCGGCGCCTGCCGTCCGGCGACGCGCTGGCGGCGCTGGAGGCGGCGGCGCGCGGCGCGTTCGGCTTTGCGGGCGCGCTGGCGGCGGTGCCGGGGAGCGAACCGGCGCTGCGGCTGCTCGCGACGATCGACCGGCCGCGCCCGTGGCATGTCGTGACACCCTGCTATCGCACGCATCACGATGTCCTGCCGGGCGCGACGCCTGTTCCGGCGGCGGACATCGGTGCGGCGGCGCGGACGGGCGGCACGCTGCTGCTTGCCAATCCCAACAATCCCGACGGCCGGCTGATCGCGCCGGAGGCTCTGCTGGCGCTGGCACGCGACGCCGGCACGCGTGGCGGGATGCTGATCGTCGACGAAGCCTTTGCGGACGCGGTCGCCGGGGCGAGCGTCTTGCCGCTGCTGCGTGACGACGATCCGGTCGTGGTGCTGCGCTCGTTCGGTAAATTCTATGGGCTGGCGGGGGTGCGGCTTGGTTTCGTCTGCGGCGCACGCGCGGTGGTGGCGCGCGTGGCGACGATGCTGGGCGGATGGCCGATCTCGTCGACCGCGCTGGCCTATGGCACGGCGGCCTATCGCGATGTCGGATGGGCGGCGCGGATGCGCGTGCGGCTGGCAACGGAGGCGGTGGCGCTGGACGACATGCTCGCGGCATGTGGGCTGGTCGCGACGGGCGCGTGCCCGCTGTTCCGGTTGGTGGAAAGCGACGGGGCGGGCGACGTGTTCGAGGCGCTGGCGGCGCGCGGGATCCTGACGCGTCCGTTCGACGGCCATCCGCGATGGCTGCGCTTCGGCTTGCCGGGTGAGGGGACGGATCGCCTGGCGGCGGCGCTGTCGCCGTTAGCGCGACGGCGGGAAGCTGGCTCATCCGAGGGACGCGTCTCCCTCGATAGCCCTCCGCGCGGGTTCGGACAGAGTGGCTGATCCGGTAGCCCTTGCCGCACTGGCGGTCGATGCGGCGGTCGGCTGGCCGGCGTGGCTCTACGCGCGGGTCGGCCATCCCGTCGGCGGGATCGCCCGCCTCATCGGCGCGCTGGAGGCGCGCTGGAATCGCCCGCGCCGTCCCCGCCGCCTGCTGGGCGTCGCGACAATCGCCATCGTCGTCGCCGTTACCGCCGGCATCGCGGCCCTTGTCGAACATCTCGCCCGCGTCATCGGCTTCGGCTGGCCGGTCGTCGCGCTGCTCGCCTGGCCGGCGATGGCGCAGCGCAGCCTCTTCGATCACGTCCGCCCGGTGGCGGCGGCGCTTGCCGCATGTGACCTTCCCGCCGCTCGGCGCGCGGTCGGGATGATCGTCGGGCGCGATACCGCCGCCCTGGACGAGGCCGGTGTCGCCCGTGCGGCGATCGAGAGCCTGGCCGAGAGTTTCTGCGACGGCGTCGCCGCGCCGCTGTTCTGGCTGCTGGTCGGCGGGCTGCCCGGTGTGTGGGCCTATAAGGCGATCAACACCGCCGACAGTCTGATCGGGCATCGCGAGGCGCGGTGGCGGGCATTCGGCTGGGCCGCGGCGCGGCTCGACGATCTCGCCAACCTCATTCCCGCGCGGGTCGGGGCGGTGCTGATCTGCATCGCGGGTGGCGGCGGATGGCGCATCATGTGGCGCGACGCGCGCCGGCACGCCTCGCCCAACGCCGGCTGGACCGAGGCGGCGATGGCCGGCGCGCTGGGGCTGCGGCTCGCCGGGCCGGTCGCCTATGACGGCGTGCTCGCCAACAAGCCGTGGATTGGCGAGGGGCGGTCCGAGCCGGGCGCACCCGACATCCGGCGCGCGCTGGCGGTGTACGTGCGGGCGTGCGCCCTGCTCTGGATCGTGGCAGGGGCGGTCGCATGGGCGCGCTGATGATACAGGGGACCGGCTCGGACGTCGGCAAGTCGGTGCTGGTGGCGGGGCTGTGCCGTGCGTTCGCCAACCGCGGCCTGACCGTCCGGCCGTTCAAGCCGCAGAACATGTCGACCAACGCCGCCGTCACCGCCGATGGCGGAGAGATCGGGCGCGCGCAGGCGACGCAGGCGATCGCCGCGCGCGTCGCGCCGCACGTCGATATGAATCCGGTATTGCTGAAGCCGCAGGGCGATCGCACCTCGCAACTGGTGGTGCGCGGGCGCGTGCGCGGTACGCTGGCGGCGGCGAACTGGCGCGAGGGGCGGGCGGGGCTGCTGGCCGAGGTGCTGGAGAGTTTCGAGCGGCTCCGCGCGCAGGCCGATCTGGTTCTGGTGGAGGGCGCGGGCTCGCCGGCCGAGATCAACCTGCGCGACGGCGACATCGCCAACATGGGCTTCGCGCGCGCCGCCGGCGTGCCGGTGGTGCTGGTCGGCGATATCGATCGCGGCGGGGTGATCGCGTCGCTGGTCGGCACGCGCGCGGTGCTCGCGCCCGACGATGCGGCGATGATCCACGGCTTCGTGGTCAATCGCTTTCGCGGCGACCCGGCGCTGTTCGAGGACGGCTATCGCGCGATCGCGGAGCGGACCGGGTGGCGCGGGTTCGGGGTGGTGCCGTGGCTGACGGCGGCGGCGCGGCTGCCGAGCGAGGATGCCGTCGTGCTTCAGCAGCCGGCATCCGCCACGTCGGGACGGGTGCTGGTCGCCTGTCCGATCACGCGCCACATCGCCAATTTCGACGATCTGGATCCGCTCAAGCTCGAACCCGGTGTCGAGGTGGCGATGATCCCGCCGGGCAGGCCGATCCCGGCCGAGACGGCGTTGATCGTGCTGCCGGGTTCCAAGGCGACGATCGCCGACCTCGCCTTCGTGCGCGAACAGGGCTGGGACGTGGATATCCGTGCGCATCATCGTCGCGGCGGCGCGGTGCTGGGGCTGTGCGGCGGCTATCAGATGCTCGGACGGTCGGTGGCCGACCCGTCGGGGCTGGAGGGGCCGCCGGCGCGCGTCGAGGGGCTGGGTCTGCTCGACGTCGAGACGGTGCTGGGCGGCGACAAGCTGCTGCGCGACGTGCGCGGGACGGCGCGCGGGGCGCGGTTCGCCGGATACGAGATGCATCTCGGCGCCACGACCGGGCCGGATGCGGCGCGGATCGTGGTGCATTTCGACGACGGGCGCGTGGATGGCGCGACCAGCGCGGACGGCCTGGTCGCGGGCACCTATGTCCACGGTCTCTTCGCGCTCGCGGAGCAACGCAGCGCGTGGCTGGGCCGGGCGGCGCGCGGGCCCGATCATCACGCCGCGATCGATGCCGCGCTCGATGCGATCGCCGAGGCGCTGGAACGGCATATGGACCTCGACGCGCTGCTCGACCTCGCGCGCTGAGCGGTCAGCCGATCGTGGCCAGTCCCAGCAATGCCGCCGTCTCGACCAGTTCGATCCCGGCGCCATGCGCATCGCCGTTCACCCCGCCCAGTCGCCAGCGCAGCCATGCACCGAAAGCGAGTATCGCGCCGGGTACGATCAGCAGCGGCGGGGCCAGCACGCATACGCCCGCGAGCACCGCGCCCCAGCCGGCGAGATCGCGTGATCGCACCGCCGCGGCAACCCGCGCGCCCAGTCCCTGCCCCAGCGGCGAGACCCAGCGCGCCCAGAACAGCGGACCGACGCGTGCCGCGAAGGGCACCAGCAGCACGCGTCCATCGCCCGCGACGTCGTGGAGCAAGATGAGCTTGGCGATCAACTGCACCCCGATCGCCACCACCGCGAAGCTGCCGACGTGCGGGTCGCGCATGACCGCCGACAGACGTGCCCGGTCGCCATGCGCCGCGCCCACGCCGTCCGCGACATCGCCCAGCCCGTCGAGGTGGAGCGCCCCTGTCACCATGACCCAGGCGACCAGCCCGGCCAAGGCACCCAGCCACGGATCGCGCATCGCGCCCAGCCACATGCTGCCGGCGACGATCGCGCCGATCACGATGCCGACCGCCGGATAGTATCGGATCGCGGCCGCGACATCGCCGGCATCTCCCCGGATCACGGGCACCGGCAGGCGGGTCAGGAACGCCATGGCGGTCCAGAAGCGGTTCATGGTCGCAGCGCCACGATCTGCGCGGCATCTTCCCACAGCCGCAGCGACACCACCGACGCGCAGGGCAGGGCGAACGCCCATGCCTGTCGCACGTCGAACCCGCAGGCGCCGGCCAGCGCCGCACGGATCGCCCCGCCGTGCGTGACGACCAGCGTGCCGTCGTCCAGATCGTGCAGTGCCGCGCCGACGCGCGCGACCAGTGCCGACCAGCGTTCGCCGCCGGGCGGGGGCGCGGCATCGGGGTCGCGCCAGAAATCGGCGAGCGCGGCGGCGTCCAGCGTGGCGGGATCGCACCCGTCCCATGCGCCGAAATCCAGCTCGCGCCACCGCGCATCGCGCCGGAAGGTCGCACCGATCGCGGCGGCGCAATCGGCGGCGCGGGACAGGTCCGAGCTGACGACACGGGTGAAGGCGAGGGTGTCGGCGGCCGCCAGGCAGGCGGCAATGCCCTCGGCCGTTACCGGGACATCCTCATGCCCGACCAGATGACCGTTCAGCGCCGTCGCGCCATGCCGCATCAGGTGGACGGCGCGTGACGCGATCACGCTTCGGCGACGCCCGCTTCGTCGAACGTCGCCATGCGGTCATGCGCGGCCAGCGCGGCGCGCACGACACCTGCCGCGACCGCCGCGCCGCTGCCTTCGCCCAGCCGCATGTCGAGCGACAGCAGCGGGGAGAGGCCGAGCCGCTCCAGCAGGCGCCGGTGCCCCGGTTCGGCGGAGCAATGGCCGGCGAGGCAATGGTCGACGATCGCCGGCTGCGCCGCCGCCAGCGGCGCGAGGGCCGCGCCGACGATAAACCCGTCCAGCAGCACCGGCACGCGCGCGTGGCGCGCCGCCAGCACGGCCCCGGCGATCGCGGCGATCTCGCGTCCGCCCAGCCGGCGCAGCCGCTCGAAGGCGGTGCGCGCATCGCCGTGCGTGACGAGGGCGTCGTCCACCGCGGCGATCTTCGCCTGTAGTGCCGTACCGGCAACCCCGGTGCCCGGTCCGACCCACTCGATTCCGCTGCCGCCGAAGCTCGCCGCGCAAAGGGCCGCCGCGGGCGTGGTATTGCCGATTCCCATGTCGCCGGGCACCAGCAGATCGATATCCCCCGTCACCGCGGCGGCGCCCGCGTCGAGCGCCTCCAGACATTCGGTTTCGCTCATCGCCGCTTCGAGGGTGATATCGCCGGTCGGCTGTTCCAGCATCAGCGGCACGACGGTCAGCGACAGGCCGGCGGCGGTGGCCAGCGCGTTGATCGCCGCGCCGCCGCGTGCGAAATTGGCGACCATCTGCTCCGTCACCTCGGGCGGATAGGCGCTGACCCCGCGCGCCGCGACGCCGTGGTTGCCCGCGAAGATGATCGCTCGCCCGTCGTTCAGTCGGGGCCGCGCGCGCCCCTGCCATGCGGCCATGAACTCGGCGATCTCCTCCAGCCGGCCCAGCGACCCGACCGGCTTGGTAAGCCGTGCCTGGCGGTCGGCGGCGGCACGGCGGGCCCCGGCGTCGGCGGGCGGAAGATCGACCAGCGCGGCGCCGAACGCCGCGACCGAGGTGAATCGCGTCATGCGACCAGCTGACCGGCGGGGGGGATGCGGACGATGAAATGGCCCTTCACCGCCTCCGGCCAGAGCCGATAGGCGACCTGCCCGGTCTCGCTGTCCACATAATGGCGCATGAACCGCATGATCCCCGTCGCCGCATCCTCGCTGGGCATGAAGCCGCCGAGCACATAGCCGATCTTGCCGGGCGCGCGCAGGTGGATCGTGCAGGCCCGGTCGCAGGCGAACAGGCACGGCATCTCCTGAACCGCGATATCCGCCCACGCGGGGTCGTCGGCCTGCGCGGTACGGAGCGCCGCCGCCAGCAGCGCTCCGTCGCGCGGCCCGCCGCCATCCGCACCCGCGGGCAGGCGACAGGTCTTGCACACCACGACGGCCGGTCCGTCCGCGACCGGGACCAGCGTCATGGATCAGAACCGCCCGCGCAGGCCGGCGTACACGCTGCGTCCCAGCGTGTTGTAGCGGGCGACGGTCTGGTACGTCTCGTCGAACAGGTTCTCGACCCGCGCGAACAGCCGTACCTGCGGCGACAGCGGCAGTTCGCCGCGCAGATCGACCAGCGTATAGCCGTTCAGGCGCGTGCGGTTCGCCGCATCGTCGAACGAATGCCCGGCCCAGCGCGCCGCGATCCCGACCGATCCCTGTTCCGCGAAGCTGTAGGTGGCGGCGACGTTGGCGGTGTCGCGCGGGCGACGCGGCAGCCAGTTGCCCAGCGTGCGGCCCGGCGAGCGATCCTCCGAGAGCACCCAGCTGTAATTGCCGTCCAGCGACAGATGCGCGCCGACCTGCGCGCGCGCCACCGCCTCGACCCCGCGCGCGAAGGCGCGGGCGACGTTGCGGTAATAGCCGAAGCGCTGCTCGGTCGTCGAACCGGGGACGAAGCACAACGGGTCGGTCGAGCCGAAGCTGCACCCGTTGTAGACGATCTGGTCGCGCGTCCGCCGCTCGAAATAGGTCCCGCCCAGCGCGACGCGCCCGTCGAGGAAGCGCTGTTCCGCGCCGGCTTCCCAGCCCTTCGCGCGTTCCGGCGCCAGGCCGCGGTTCCCGTATTCCGAGAAGAGCTGGTACAGCGACGGCGCCTTGAAGCCCTCGCTATAGCTGGCGCGCAGGACCGTGCCGGTCGGCAGCGCATAGCTCGCACCGCCCGCGAACAGCGTCTGCCCGCCGAAGCGGCTGTGCTCGTCATGACGCACGCCGCCGGTCACGGTCAGCCCGTCGAGCGGCGACAGGTTGAGCTGGCCATAGACGCTGGTCAGTTCGGCGCGACCGCGCGCCGGGGTGCCAAGGGCATAGGGCGGCGAAAAGTCGGACGAGGCGCTGGCGAAGCGGCTGACCTCGTTCTCGACGCCGAACACCGCGTCCACGCCGCGCGTCACCGCCAGCGATCCCTGATATTCCAGGCGGTACGTGCGGCCCTGCGCGTCGAACGTCCTGGGCTGCGACGGGCGGGACGGATCCTCGTTATCGCGATCGGTGTCGGTATAGCCATAGCCGATGCGATTGCGCAGTCGCGCGTCGAACAGGTCGATGTTCAGGCCGGCATAGCCGACGAACTCCCGCGTCAGCCCATATTCGGGCGTGTCGCCGCCGAACCCGTCGAAATCGTTGCGGCCGTTGGCATAATAGCCGCGCAGGTCGGCGCTGATTCCCGGCGCCAGCGTCAGGACCGCGCGGCCCTGCACGTTCTGGTTGGTGTAACCGTCGCGCTCCGTGCCCGCCGACAGCGCGGAGACGCCCCGCGTGGTGAAGGTCTGCGCCCCCAGCCGCCATGCCAGCGGGCCGGTGTTGCCGCCCAGCGCGGCGCGCGCGCTGACCGTATCGCGCGATCCGCCCTCGACGTCGAAGCTGCCTTCCAGCGCCTGCGTGGGCAGCGGGGTGACGATGTTGACGACGCCACCGATCGCCTGGCTGCCCCACAGGATCGACTGCGGCCCGCGCAGCACCTCGACGCGCGCGGCGTCGCCGGTCAGCAGGTTGGCGAAATTGTAGCCGCCGCCCGGCGTGGACGGATCGTTCATCTTCACGCCGTCGATCACGACCACGGTCTGGTCGGACTCGGCGCCGCGGATGCGCAGCGACGTCTGCGTGCCATAGCCGCCGTTGCGCGACAGCGTGACGCCCGGCGTGCGCAGCAGCAGGTCCGCAATCGACAGGTCCTGCGCGCGATCGATCGCCGCCTTGTCGAGCACCGTGACCGAGGTGATGACGCGATCGGCGTCGGTCGGCGCACGATTGGCCGCGACGACGATGTCGGGACGGTCGGATGGCGTGGCGGCGTCGGGGCGGGGGGCTTCCTGCGCCACCGCGGCGGTGGAGGTGAGCAGCATGGCGAGGCAGGCGAAACGGAACGGCATGTAAACGGGACTCCCTGACGAACGAGCCGTCGCGATCGCCGCTGCGCACGCGCCGTCCGGCGCATCCGCATCGTCGACCGCGCACGGCGGTGATATCGTCACGCTGGGTCCGGCCGCCGGTTCTTGCCGTGCACGCCTTCCCGTCCGTTCGGCGCACCCTGGCCGAGCGAAGGACGATCGCGGCAGGCAGGTCTCCTGGCTCACGGGTCATCGCCGTGCGTGCCGCCTTCTCAGGCCGGACATCGGCCCAATGGCATGTGGCGCGCTGGCTCGCCGCTTACAGTTGCAGGGGCAGCCGGAGTTCGTCCGTTCCCTTTTGATCCCCGGTCAGGGGGAACCTGTCGCGCCGCGCGCCCTAGCGTCGCGACGGGTGGCGGTCAATCCGGCCGGTGGGGCGTCGTCAGAACTCGACGCCGGCCTGCGCCTTCACGCCGTCGCGGAACGGGTGCTTCACCTGCGTCATCTCCGTGACCAGATCGGCGGCGGCGATCAGCGCGTCGGGGGCGTTGCGGCCGGTGATGACCAGATGGGTCATCGCCGGGCGGGCGGTGGCCGCCGCCACCACCTCGGCGACCGGCAGGTAATCGTAGCGCAGCACGATGTTCAGCTCGTCGGCGATGACCATCGCATAGTCGGGATCGGCCAGCATCCGCTGCACCTCCTCCCATGCGGTACGCGCCACGGCGATGTCGCGGCCGCGGTCCTGCGTGTCCCAGGTGAAGCCCTCGCCCATCGGACGGAACTCGATCAGTTCGGGAAAGGCGTCGAAGATCGCCTTCTCGCCGGTCGTCATCGCGCCCTTCACGAACTGCACGACGCCGACCTTCATCCCGTGGCCCATCGCGCGCACCGCCATGCCGAAGGCGGCGGTCGACTTGCCCTTTCCCGCGCCGGTGTGGACGATCAGCAGCCCCTTTTCGACCGTCTTGCCCGCCATCATCGTGCGGCGCGCGGCCTGCACGCGGCGCATCTTCTCGTTATGGCGCGCGGCGCGCTGGTCGGTATCGCTCATGTGCGGTGCATAGTCGCGCAGTCAGGCTTCGGCCAGCACCGCCTCCACCTCGGCTACGGTGATACCGAAGACCGCCGCCAGCGCGTCGGGCTTGGCGCCGCGCGCCGCCAGCACGCGGATGCGCGACGGATCCATGCTGGTCGCATAATGACGCACGTCGCGCTCGACCGGCTTCTCGCCGGTCCGCGCGAGCGAGCCGGTGCTGCTGCGGCGGCGTGGGCGTTCCTCGCGCTCGGCGGCCAGCGCGGCGCGGCGTTGCTCCTCTTCGTGGCGGCGGGCGGTCCGCGCCTCTTCACGCCGCCTGCCCGCCGCTTCGCGCTCGGTGGCGCGCTGTTCGGTGCGCGCCAGTGCGGCGGCGACCCGCTCCCGGGCGCGACGCTCGCGATCTTCGGCGCGTCGCTGCGCGCGCTCGTCCTGATCCGTCACATTCTCTCGCCTTGCCGTCGTCGAAGGCGCGGCGTCAAAGCGGTTCATCGGTGGCGCGTCAACCGCGGGGGGCGTATTGCGCGTGCAGCAACCGTTCCAGCGACTCGACCGGAATCGGCTTGCTGAACAGATATCCCTGGACGTGCGTACATCCGGCGGCGATCAGCGTCGCCATCTGCTCTTCCGTCTCGACGCCTTCGGCGACGACGCTCATTCCCATCGCCTTGCCCAGCCCGGCGACCGCGCGCACGATCGCCTCCGCCGCGCGACCGGTACCCAGTTCGCGAACGAACGACTGGTCGATCTTCACCTTGTCGAACGGGAAGCGCTGAAAATAGGAAAGCGCCGAATAGCCGGTGCCGAAATCGTCCATCAGGATCTTGATGCCCAGCTCGCGCAACCGTTCGAGCTGTCGATACGTGTGTTCGACATCATGGATGACCAACCCCTCCGTGACCTCCAGATGAAGCCGCCTGGCGGGCAGGCCGGTGGTGGCCAGCACGTTCTGGATGGTCGCGATCAGCCCGTCGCCCTCGAACTGCAACGGCGACAGGTTGACCGCTACGGCGACATGCCCCGGCCAGCCCGCGGCGTCGGCGCAGGCGCGGTGCAGCAGCTCGGCGCCCAGCTCCACGATCAGGCCATATTGTTCGGCAACCGATATGAACAGGTCTGGACTGACCCGCCCGCGCATCGGATGTGTCCAGCGCGCCAGCGCCTCGACGCTGGTGATCCGCCCGGTCGCCGCAGCGAACACCGGCTGATACGCCAGCGTGATCTCGCCGCGCCCCATCGCCTCGCGCAGGTCACGGACCAGGGTCAGCCGGTCGCGGGCATCGTGATCGATCTGTTTGTGATAGAAACGGACCAGTCCGTCGCGTTGCGACTTCGCCCGGTGTAGCGCGGCGTCGCAGCATCGACGCAGTTCGGGTGCGGTCGTCGCATCGTCGGGGAAGCTGGCGCCGCCGATACCGGCGCCCAGATAGGCGGTACCGCGCATCGTGGCGAACGGGCGGACCATTTCCGCCGATATGGCGTGGGCGAGTGGTGGCGCGCGCAGCGCCGCGTCGGGCCCGACCACCACGACCGCGAATTCGTCGCCGCCGACGCGCGCGACCAGATCGTCCGGGCCCAGCAGCGCGCAGAGCCGTTCGCCGGCGTCCGCCAGGATCATGTCGCCGGCCAGATGCCCGAACTGGTCGTTGGCGATCTTCAGCCGGTCGAGGGCGATCGCGAGCAGGCAGAGCGGTGTGCCCTGCAAGATCAGCGACTGGAGTCGGTCGAGATAGGTCGCGCGATTGAACAGTCCGGTCAGCGCGTCGAAGTGCGTCAGGCGTTGGAGCTCCTGCTCGGTTCGATGCGCTTCGGACAGATCCTCGAGCAATGCGGCGACATATCGACGTGGCGCGTCCCGACCATCGATCGCCAGGCGGCGCGTCCGGACATGCACTCGCTGTCCGCCACGGGTGGCGAAGGTGGAATCGGTTCCGGTCCCGAAACCGCCTGCCGATGGCGGCTGCTCATGGGACTGAGAGGCGGCGAGATGCGGGAACAGTTCGTAATCGGCGCGTCCGATCAGCGTTTCCGCCGTCTCCCCCAATAGCGCCGCACCGGCGCGATTGACGCGTACGAAGCGCCGGGTGCGCACGTCCTTGACGAACAGCGGATGCGGCAGATGCTCCAGGATCGCGTCCGCCGGATCGTCTCCGCCCGGCGTGTCGAAGACGATGATCGTTTCGGAGGGACCCGCCGACAGCGCGATCATGCGGACCGCCAGATCGTGGCCATCGGCATGCCGGAGCGTCAGTGTGACCGGATCGGCACGGTCCGCAGCTACGGCTTGCTCATAGGTGGCATCGTGCGGCGCGAGGAGCAGCGCGGCGATCGGCATTCCGATCGCGCGCGGGGCGGCGTGCCCCGTCAGGCGCTCTGCCGCATGGTTCCAGGACGTGATACGTCCCGACCGGTCCACGCGGGCGATCGCGCCGCGAATGCCGTTCACCGCGTGCCCATGGCCTTCGCGCATCAGCGCGTCGGTCACCATCAGCGCCAGATCTTCCAGCACCGCGGGTTCGACCGGGGCACACGGTTCGTGGCCCAGCATGCAAAGCACGCCGACGCGTCGGCCGGCCGTATGCAGGGGGATAAGAGCGATGAACGCCGGGTGGTCGCCACCCGCCCGACCGTCCCCCGAGGGCGACATTGCGGGCTGAATCATGGATGTGGGTTCGTCGCAGTCGAGCAGCAGCCCGCGAAGGCCGTCATCCGACAGCCAGCGCGCGGCATCCGGACCAGTGGCGACATGCCGGCCATCCATCGCCATGATCGCGGCATTTTCGGCGGAGGTCAGCCGTAGCGCCGTCCGCAGGATCGGCGCCAGCATCGCTTCGTCGAGCAGGGTGACATCCGCGTCTCCTGCCCCCGACGCCGGGGAGCGGCGTTCCGTGTCGGACGAGTTGCGAGGCATGGCGCTGCTTGTCGCAGTCTGCCTGCAAACGCTATCATAACAATAATCTATAACGCCAATTTGAGTAATTCATTGCCGCGACGCTTACTCTACTTGATCGATGTAAGCCCCGTACCCCTGCTCATCCATATCCTCGCGCGGTACGAAACGAAGCGCGGCGGAGTTGATGCAATAGCGCAGACCGCCCCGATCTCGCGGCCCGTCTTCGAAGACATGACCAAGATGGCTGTCCGCGCCGGCCGACCGGATTTCGGTGCGGATCATGCCGTGGCTGGCGTCGTGCAGTTCGTTCACGCGCGCGGGATCGATCGGGCGCGTGAAGCTCGGCCAGCCGCAATGCGATTCGTACTTGTCGGTGGAGGCGAACAGCGGCTCGCCGGACACCACATCGACGTAGATGCCGGGACGCTTGTTGTTCAGATACTCCCCGGTGCCGGGACGCTCGGTCCCGCTGCGTTGCGTGACGTGGAACTGCTCCGGGGTCAGCCGGGCCAGCGCCTCGTCGGTCTTGCGATAGTCGGTCATGCGCCGTGCTCCTTAACGATGGGACGATTGCCGGCCTCAACGACGGTACCGGCAGATCGATCACGGTCACCAGGGCGATCCGCGCGTGGCGGAAGCGTCGCCGAACCGATCGCCCGGTCGTGTCGTCGTGGATATGTGGGCCGCCATGCTCACGATCAAGGAACGACGTGGGCGCCGGCGGGGGCAGTGGCGGGAACGCCCCCGGCCCGCTCCTCCCGCGTCGATGGGCGCAGCCACGGTTTTCTCGTTCTAGATGTAAGACATAGGTCTAATTTGTCGTGGTGAAACAAGGACGATAACCCCCGTTTAACCACCCGAACGGCTGATCGTACGCACGCGTTTGATGGGCGACGGACAGTGGGCGACACGACGATCGATCGGGGGGTGAAGCGGGGGCTGGCGGCGGTGTGCGCCGCGGCCGCGCTATCGGTATCCACGCCGGCGCTGGCGCAAACCGCCGCCGGCACCACGATCGTCAATATCGCGCGCCTGACCGCCAGCAGCCCGTCGACGGCGCTCGACAGCAACGCCGTGGCGCTGACGATCGGCGCGATCGTCGATGCCGCGATCGTGGCGGACCGGGCCAGCCAGCCGCTGACGGCGCAGAACGAGGTCGGCTTCACCATCCGCAATCCGGGCAATGCCGCGGACCGCTTCACGGTGGAGGCGGTTGCCGGTGAGCGTGGACCGGCGATCGCGGTCGATGTCGATGGCGACGGTCAGATCGACGATACCGAGCGGCGCGCCGCGAGTGTGCGCCCGGTCGTCGCGCTGCCGCCGGGTGGTGAGCGACGCATCCTCGTGCTGGTCGGCGATGTGCCGGTCCCGCTCGCGGTCACCGCGACGGTGACCGCCGCGCGTGGGCATGGCGCGCCGGGAACGGCGCTGGAGGACGACGCGGTGATCGGTGCGTCCGGCGCGCAGGCGACGGCGACGACGCGGCTGACCGACACGACCGACGCCGCGCGTTTCGACAAGACGCAGGCGGTGCGCGCGCCTGACGGATCGACGCGCGCGGTGCCGGGCGCGGTCATCACCTACACGCTGGTCGCGCAATTCGTGCGCGACGTCCGCAACGCGCGGATCGCCGACATGATTCCGGCGGGCACCGCCTATGTGCCGGGCAGCATCACGATCGACAGTCGTCCAGCGACCGATCCGGTCGACGGCGACGCCGCCCAGCTCGACGCCGGCACGGTGCGCGTCGCGCTGGGCGACGTTCCCGCGGCCGCCACCCGCACCATCACCTTCCAGGCCATCATCCAGTGAGGAGTTTTCGCATGTTCCGTTCTCTCGGCCCGCTGCTGCTGACGCTGGCGGCGGCGACACCCGCCCTGGCAGGGCCCTTGCAGGTCACGTCGCGCGTGCTGGCGCAGGTGCCGCAGCGGGCCGCCGACGGCACGATGACCGTCGCGATGCGCCCGGCGGCGCGCGCCGTGCCGGGCGACCGGGTCGTCTTCGAGCTGACGTTCCGCAACACCGGCACCCAGCCGCTGGCCGGTGTCGTGTTCGACAATCCGGTGCCGGCCGGCGTCGCCTATCGCGCGCCCGCGCCGGGCAGTGCGGCGCCCGAAGTCTCGGTCGATGGCCGTCGCTTCGCGACGATCGACGCGCTGCGCGTCGGCGATCGCCCCGCGCGTGCCGACGACGTGACGCATGTCCGCTGGCGGCTCGCCCGCCCGCTGGCCGCCGGGGCGCAGGGACGCCTCGCCTTTCTCGCCGTGCTGAAGTGAGCGCGGCCTCAACCGTTCAACAGAGGGAAGTTCCATGTTCGTGAAGAAGTCAGTGGCCATGCTGTTGGCCGGAGTGGCGGCCAACGTGTCGGGGGCGGGGATCGCGCTGGCGCAGACCGCGGCATCGGCGCAAACGGCGGCCGGAACGCGCATCGATAACGTCGCCTCCGTCACCTACACCGTCAACGGCACCAGTCAGACGACGCAGTCGACCACCGCGTCGTTCGTCGTCGATCGGAAGGTCAATTTCACCGTCGTCACCGCACAGACCGGGCCGACGCAGGTGAATCTGGGCGAGCAGAACGTCTTCACGACGTTCCGCGTCACCAACCTGACCAACGGGACGCAGGACTTCCTGCTCGATCCCGATCAGCTCAACCTGTCGCTGGGGCTGTTTCCGGGCAGCGACAATTTCGACGTCACGGGCCTGCGCGCCTATGTCGATTCCAATAACAACGGCCGCTACGATCCGGGTGTCGATACGATGACCTATATCGACGAACTGGCACCCGACGCGTCCGCGACCGTGTTCGTCGTCGGCAACGTTCCCGATCAGGCCGGGGCGCAATATGCGTACAACTCGCTGCACGTCATCGCGGCGGCCGGCGGGCAGAGCGGGACGCAGGGCGCGCGGCTGGTGTCGACCGATCTCAACCTGGACGGCGCGGACGGCACGGTCGACATCGTGTTCGCCGACGATGACAGCGACGGGGCGCTGCTGGGCGACATCGCGCGCAACGGCGAAGGGCGCGCCTATTCGGGCTGGCATGTCGCGGTGAACAACGTCGCGCTCAGCGTCGCCAAGTCGGCGCGGGTCATCTCGGACGGACTCGGATCTCCCAATCCCAAGGCGATCCCCGGCGCGATCGTCGAATATTGCCTGTTGGTTCGCAACGCGACGCTGACCACGGCCGCGAACGGGGTCGCGCTGCGCGACGCGATCCCGGCGCGTACCACCTATGTGCCCGGCTCGATCTCGATCGGCACACCGGGGGCCTTGGGCGTGACATGCGTCGTCAACGGATCGACCGAGGACGACGACGCCGACGATGCGGGTGAGACCGACGGCGTCACCGCGTCCTTCGACGGCGTGACGAAGGCGGTGACCGCCAATGTCGGCACCGTCAGCGGTGGCGGATCGGTGGCGGCGGCGTTCCGCGTCAAGATCGACTGACCTACCGCCTCATCATTGCCTCATGCTCCGGCGCGCGGGATGCCGCGCGCCGGATACGGGTCCGCTCATGCCCAGATTCCGTCCGCTTGCCCTGCTTTCCGCGCTGTGTGCGCTCACCGCCGGCCCCGCCGCGGATGGGCAGGTCGCGCGCGTCAGCAATACCGCGACCCTCTCCTTCGACGAAGGCGGGGCGGCGCGCAGCGTGGCGTCGAATACCGTGGCGCTCGATATCGAGCGCGCGAAGCGACCCGCCGTTCTCAGTTTCCGGCTGCCGCCGCTCGACTATCGCCTGACCGACATGCGATGCGACCCGGGGCCGCCTCCCGCCTTCACGCCAGCGCCGGTGTCCGCCGATGAATTGGCGAGGTCCGCGCCGCTGGCCGCGATCGACACTCGCGCCACGATGCTGCTGGTGCTCGACGCGCCGGGCGAGAACCGCGACGCGTCCGCTCGCGAGACGGCCTGGATCGACGTGACGACCGACACGATCAGGACGAAGCTGCCGCTTTTCGAAACCGGCGTCGACACCGGCGTGTTCGCGGCCGGCGTGCCGGGCGGCGGCATGTACCCCGAACTGTCGGCGTGCGATCCGACGCGCGTGCGCGGCGACCATTTGCGACTGTCGTTCGGCGGCAGCGCGTTCAGCCTGTCGGCGGAGGCGGCCCTGCTGATCGATCCGTCCGGCTTCGTCTTCGATTCCGTCACCGGGGCGGCGATCGACGGAGCGACCGTCGCGCTGGTCGATGGCGACGGTCGCCCCGCCACGGTGTTCGGCGACGACGGGATCAGCCGTTACCCCGCGACCCTTACCAGCGGCGGCGTGGCGCAGGACGCCAGCGGCCGCGCCTATCGCTTCGGAAGCGGTGGCTATCGCTTTCCGCTGGTCGCGCCGGGCGCGTACCGCCTGATCGTCACGCCGCCGCCCGGCTATGTCGCGCCGTCCACGCGCGACCGCGCGCTGCTGGCAGCGGTGCGCGACGCCACCGGGCGTCCATACATCCTCAACCAGGCGTCGTTCGGAGCGCCGTTCGACCTCGAATCCTCGGATCCGTTCGAGGCGGACATTCCGTTGGACCATCGACCGGAGGATCCGCGCGCCGGACCGCCGCGCGAGACCACCACGCTGCTGCTGACGAAAACCGTGGCGATCCGCGAGGCGTCGGCAGGTGATTTCGTGCACTATCGGGTGACGGTCGAAAATCGCGGCAAGGTGGCGGCGTCCGACGTCCGGCTGATCGATCAGCTGCCGGCCGGGCTGAAGCTGGAGCGGGCGTCGTCGGCCAGCGTCAGCGCCGATGGGCGCACGATCACCCACACGATCGGAACGATCCCGCCGAACAGCACGCACGAATGGCGCTACATCGTCTCGGTCGGGGCGGGAGCCCCCGTCGGCGAGGCGGTCAACCGGATCCATGCGGAGGGTGCGAACGTCACGGGTAATGCGGCCGCGGCGACGGTGCGGCTGCGCCCGACGCTGTTCGCGGATGCCTTCACGGTCGTCGGTCGCGTGACGGAGGGCGCGTGCGGTGCGCCGCTGGCGGGGCGGAAGGGCGTGGCGGGCGTACGGCTGCTGATGGAGGACGGCACGTTCGTCGTCACCGACGGCGATGGCCTGTACCATATCGAAGGAATCCGTCCCGGTCGCCACGTCGTGCAACTCGATCGCGCCACGTTGCCCGCCAGCCACGAGCCGGTCGCGTGCGACGATGACACGCAGGCGGCGGGCAGCGGCACGTCGCGCTTCGTCGAGGGCGTCGGCGGGCTGGTGAAGCGCGTCGATTTCCAGCTTCGCCCCACCGGCCGCGCGATGATCGCCCCCGATGCGCTGCCGATCGCGGTCGCCAGCGATGCGCGCGCGGCGGGCGCCGAGCGCGACTGGTTCGCCGGACAGGCACCGGGCGTCGCGCTGCTGTTCCCGGAAGTCGATCACAATCCGCGCGCGCCGGCGGTGCGGGTCGTCGTGAAGCATCGCCCCGGACAGCGGGTCGCGCTGTCGATGAACGGTCGCGCGGTCGAGACGCTCGCCTATGACGGTACCGACACCAATGCCGACGACAGCGTCGCGATCGCGCGCTGGTCGGGCGTGCCGCTGTCGCCGGGCGCCAACCGGCTGGAGGCGCGGGTCGTCGATGCCGGGGGGCGCACGGTCGAGACGCTGGTGCGCGAGGTGCGGATGGCGGGCGATCCGGCACGGGTCGTCGCGGTGCCGGCGCGCAGCCGCCTGGTCGCGGACGGCGTGACCCGCCCGTTGCTGGCGGTGCGCGCGACCGATGCGGCAGGGCGTCCGGTACGCGCCGGCACGTTGCTGGCGTTCCGCATCGACGCGCCCTACGCCCCCGCCGCCGACGCCGGGCTGGAGCAGCAGCGGCGCAGCGACGGCACCGCGCAGGTGGTCGGGGACGATGGCTATGCCTTTCTGGCGCTGCGTCCGACCACGCAGGCGGGCAGCCTGCGCGCGCACGTCGATCTGGCCACGCGCGACGGGCGGCGCAGCATCGACCTTCGCGGCTGGCTGAGCGCACCGGCGGGGCAGTGGACCGTCGTCGGCTTCGGCGCCGGGACGATCGGCCACGACATGCTGGCGCGTCACGCGCGCAGCCTGCCGCTGGGCGAGCGCAACCGGCGCGTCGTCGACGGGGAACTCGCGCTGTATGCGCGCGGCCGGATCAAGGGGTCGTGGCTGGCGACGATCGGCATCGACACCCGGCGGCAGCCCGATCCGTCGCGGGGACGGCTCGGCACGATCGACCCGGACCGCTACTACACCGTGTACGGCGACGCGACGTTGCAGGGGCAGGATGCGCCCACCGATCGCAAGCTGTACCTGCGGCTGGAACGGCCCGACGCCTATGCGCTGTTCGGCGACTTCGAGACGGGGCTGACCGCGACCCGGCTGGGGCGCTACAGCCGGACACTCAACGGCGCGAAGGCGGAGTATGACAACGGGCGCATCGCCGCGACGGCGTTCACCGCACGCACCGACGACCTGTATGCACGCGACGAACTGCGCGGCAGCGGCCTGAGCGGACCGTATCGTCTCTCGACGCGTGGTCTGGTGCCCAACACCGACAAGGTGCGGATCGAGGTGCGCGACCGGCTGCGCCCGGAGCGGATCGTGTCGGCGACCGTGATGACGCGCCATATCGACTATGACATCGACAGCGCCGCCGGCACGATCCGCTTCCGCGAGCCCGTGCTGAGCCGCGACCCCTCGTTCAACCCGGTCTACATCGTCGTCGATTACGAGGTGTACGGCACGTCGCGCCGCCGTGTGGCGGGCGGACGCGCGGCGGTGCGGCTGGCGGGCGACGCGGTGGAGGTGGGGGCGACCGCGCTCCATAACGCGGGGGCGGGCGACATGATGACGTTGGACCTGCGCGCGCGCGCCGGCACCGCGACCGAACTGCGTGCCGAGGCGGGCACCGGCGGGCGCGGCGGGCTGGGCGCAGGCCGTGCCTGGCTGGCGGAGGGGGAGCATCACGGTGGCGGGGTCGACCTGCTGGTCTATGCCCGCCAGCAGGATCGTACCTTCGGCGTCGGGCAGCAGAATGCGGTCGAGGCCGGCGCGCGGCGCTATGGCATCGACGGGCGCGTACAGCTGGCCGGGCGGCTGTCGCTGGTCGCGACCGGCTGGCATCAGCGTGAACTGGCGGGGGAGGGGCAACGGACCGCGGTCGACGCGCGGCTGGAATGGCGGCGCGCGTCGGGCACGATCTTCGCGGGCGGGCAACTGGCGCAGGATCGCGGGCTGGACGGTCTGGCGCGCGATTCCCGGCTGCTGACGCTGGGCGGCACGCAGTCGCTGCTGGACGGCAAGCTGTCGCTGACCGGGCAGACGCAGCTTGCACCGGGCGGCAGCAAGGACAGCCTGGACTTTCCCGTGCGGCACCAGCTCAGCGCCGCCTATCGCGTGACGCCCGGCGTGCGCGTGATCGGCGGCTATGAGATCGCCGATGGCCGCACGCAGGTGTCGCATACCGCGCGGGTCGGCTTCGATGTCGCGCCATGGACCGGCGCGCGGGTCAGCAGCACGTTGAACCAGCAGCAGGCCGAGCGCGGCGAGAATGGCGCACGCACCTTCGCGCAATACGGCTTCAGCCAGTCGCTGGCGCTGGACGCGCACTGGACGGTCGATGCGACGCTGGACGCCACCGGCACGCTGCGCGGCCGCGCGCCGGTGGCGACCGCTTTGGTCCAGCCGGTCGATGCCGCCGGCATCGCGCAGGAGGATTTCACCGCCATGACCCTGGGCGCGCAGTATCGCGCCGGGCGCTGGACGTGGAACGGGCGTGCCGAATATCGCGCCGGCAGCAGCGGCGACCGGATCGGACTGAGCGGCAGCGTGGTGCGCCCGCTGGGCGAGGGGCGGACGATGGCCGGTGCGGTGCGATGGTTCACGCTGGCGCAGGGCAGGGACGCACGCGCCGGCTCGTTCGCTGCCGACCTGGCGCTGGCATGGCGGCCGATCGACAGCCGCTGGTCGCTGTTGCAACGGGTCGAGCTGCGCAGCGACCGCGCCGATGCCGGGATCACCGCCGGCAACGTTCTGGGCGTCTATGCCGGTGGCGACACGTTCCAGTCGACGCTGCGCGCGATCGGCAATGTCGCGGCCAACTATCGCAGCGGTGCGGAAGGCGCGGGGCACGGGCTGGAGGCGACGCTGTACTATGGCGCGAAGTGGGTGCGGGGCCGGTTCGGCACGGACGATCTGACCGGCTTCACGCAGGTCGTCGGGGCGGAGGTCCGGCGCGAGATCGGTGCCCGCTTCGATCTGGGGGTGCAGGCGTCGGTGCAGCATGGGCTGACCAACGGCACGCTGGCGTTCAGTGCCGGCCCGAGCGTCGGCGTCGCGCCGGTGCGCGATCTGTGGGTCAGCGCAGGCTACAACGTCACCGGCTATCGTGACCGCGACTTCGAACAGGACCGCTACACGCGAAGCGGGCCCTATGTGACGATGCGGCTGAAGTTCGACCAGGACGGGATCGGCCGTCTGCTGCGGCGGGGGCGGTGATGCGGGGATGGATGCCGGCGGCGATCGCCGCACTGATCGCCGTTCCGGCCGGCGCGGATCCGATCGCCATCACCAAGTCGGTGAAGGCGGTATCGGATGCGGACGGCAATGCGGCGTCCCGGCTGCTGCCGGGCGTGGTGGCGGATTACCGGACGGTCGCCACCAACAATGCCGGTACGCTGACCGTGGTGCGCGGCCTGCTGCTGACGGAGCCGCTGCCCGCGGGCGTGGTGCTGCGTGTCGTCGATCTGGCCACCGCCGGCAAGGGGCCGGTCGAGCTGAGCGACGTGAACCTGCTCGGCACGGGCCTGTTGAGCAGCGGGCTGACCCTGAGCTATTCGGCATCCAGCCCTGCGAGCGACGGCGTGGAATTCTACGATGGCAGCAGCTGGGCGTACCAGCCGGTGCCCGACGCGACGGGTTACGATCCGCGGGTGCGGGCGATCCGCGTCACGCTGAACGGGACGTTCGCGAGCGGCGCGTCCTTCCAGTTGCGCTATCGCGTCAAGATCCGCTGATCGAGAAGCGCGTGGATGTCGAGGGGAAGCCGCAGCGGATCGAACGGCTTGACGATCGCGCCCAACACGCCCGGCGCGCGCAGCGCCGCCAGTTCGTGCGGGCGCGCGCGGGCGGTCATATAGATCACCGGCAAACGATCAGGCGGCATCACTGCGTGGAGCCGTACCCGCAGCGTCGTACCGTCCATATCGGGCAGCGTGGCGTCGAGCAGCGCGGCATCGGGGCACAGCCCGTCCGCAACCAGCGACAAGGCCTCGGTGCCCGATCCGGTCGCGACCGGCTCCAGCAACGGATCGCGTGCCAGGGCCATGCCCACGATGGCCCGGATGTCGGGATCATCGTCGACATGCAGCAGGCGGATCGTCATGTTGCGCCTTCGATCAGCGGCAGGGCAAAGGCAAAACGCGTACCCCCGCCGATCCGATCCTCGAACCAGATCGCACCGTCGTGCCGCCGCACGATTTCCCGCGCGATGGTCAGGCCGAGCCCGGTTCCCTCCCGGCGTTGGCCGAGCTTGCGGCTCTCGAACCGGTCGAACAGCCGGTCGCGCATATGGACGGGAATGCCCGGCCCGCGATCGGCGACGCTGACCACCGCCCGCTTTTCGTCCACCGACAGCGCCAGCCGGACCGACGATCCCGCCGGCGCGACGTTCACGGCGTTCGCGACCAGGTTGACGATCACCTGGTGCAACCGTCCCGCGTCGCCCTCGGCGGAAACGATGCGATGCGGCACGTCGGACGTCAGCGAAATGCCGGTCGCCGTCGCGAGCCCCTCGGCCGCGCGACACGCCTCGACCAGGACATCGCGCAGGTCCAGAGGGACGCGGACGATCGGCAATTTTCCCGCATCGATACGATCGAGATCGAGAAGGTCGTTGATGAGGCGGATCAACTGCCGGCTGTTCCGGTCCGCTCCGTCGATCAGCCGCTGCATGTCGGCCCCCAGATCGGGAGCTGCCCCGATCCGCAGCAAGGTCAGCGATCCGACGATCGAGGTCAGCGGCGTGCGCAGTTCGTGGCTGATCGTGGAAAGCAGTTCGTCCTTCGCCTGCTCGATCTTCTTGCGCTCTGACGTGTCGCGCAACGACACGATCAGTCGGTCGCCGACCTGCGCCATCGCGATATCGACGGAGAGCGTACTGCCATCGCACCGCCGCGCGACCACATCGTTCAGATGGGCGGATGCGGACTGCGCTTCCAGCGCCAGCACGCGCGACAACGGGGTGCCGCGCAGGTCGTGCGGGGTGCCGTGAAGCAGCGCGGCTGCCGAGGGATTTGCCAAGGCGATCCGGTCATCGCGTGTCACCTCCAGCACGGCGTCCGGTGCCCCCTCCAGCACCGCGGCCAGCCATGACGCCCGCGCGTGCGTGCCCCGCGCCCACCACCAGAAGGCGCCTTGAGCCGCCAGTCCGATGGCCAGCGCGCCCGCCGCGATTGCCGGGCGCGGGGACCAGAAGGCGACGGTCAGCAGCAGCGGCGCCGGAAGCGCCAGCCACAACCACCGCCGCCCGCTCACCGGACCACGCCCCCGATCAGCGGTTGGATCGCCAGCAGCGCCTGCGCGCGGTTGGTGACGCCCAGCTTGCGGAAGACCGCCGTCATATGCGCCTTGACCGTCGCTTCGCTGATCGCGAGGTCGTGCGCGATCTGCTTGTTGGCGCGGCCGTCGGCCAACGCCATCAACACGCCGCGCTGCGCGTTGGACAGCGCGGCGATCCGCTCGCGCGCCTCGCGCACGCCGGACGCTTCGGGGGTGGTGGACGGAAAGCTGGTTTCGCCCGCGTCGATCCGGCGCAGGCGCTGCGCGATTTGATCCAGCGCAAGGCTCTTGTACAGGTAGCCGGCGGCACCCAGCGCCCGCGCCGCGCCGGCCAGTCGCGGTTCCTCGCTGGCGGTGACCAGTACGATCGGCGTACCGCGCGCGTACATCTGCAACGTCAGCAGGCCGGAAAAGCCACTGGCGTCGGGCAGAAACAGGTCCAGCAGGATCATCCGGTACGGGAGCCTGGTTTCCAGCGCCGCCTGCGCTTCGACGACGGAGCCGACGCCGACCGTCGTGGCGCCGCCGAGCGCCGCGCGGGCGGCCAGGGCCAGTCCCTCGCGCGACAGGGGGTGGTCGTCCGCCACCAGCACGCGCCCTCCCGACCTTTGCTGCGGAACCATGTCCATGCGTTTCGATAATGCCTGTCGTTAAAATTCAGATATGTCGATCAGGCTGAAATTGAACGATATTTGGTCCGGGATGGTGAAAAATGTATCCGTAATGAACCAGTCGCTCCCTTCGGTGATGTTGATCTCACTCGCCGATGGAGACTGGGACGGTGCGTGCGCGCGCGCCGGCTGGCAGGTGAAGCGCGCAGAAAGTCCGGCGGAGGCGCAGGCGTTGTTGGCGGCTGTCTTCGCGGTGGTCGTCGTGGGTGACTGGCCCCATGTGGCGACCCTTCGTGCGCAGGAAGTTGGCGCGACCGTGCCCATCTTGCACGTTGTCACGGACGACAGGGGCACTCCCGATCCGCTGGTCGATGGTATGGCGCACTCTCCGGCGACGGCGATCGCCACGCTCGGGCAATGGTGCCCGAGTCAGCGCGCCGCGACGCTCGCCCGGCTGCGCCACATGTTCGGCGCGAGTGAGATCGATGCACTGCTCACGGGGCTCCGCCGATCGCTGGCGGAGGCGATCGCCCGCTCCGAGGCGTCGATCGAGGTGGCGCATCGCATCGCGGGGATCGCCGGAACGCTGGGGTTCGCCGATGTCGGCGCGGCGTGGCTGCGGCTGGCGGAGGGGGATATGATCGCGCTGCCCGCCGCCCGCCGCGCGGCGTTACGCGCGATCGCGATACTGGACGACGGCTGAGATCAGCCGGTGCGATCGTCGCGCGTCTCCCCCAGGTCGATCGTCCCGGTAGCCGCCAGCGCGGCGAGGCGGGCGTCGTCCACGTCGGCGAGCCGCGCGAGCACCCCGGCGGTATGCTCGCCCAGCATCGGCGGCGGGGAAGCGTAGGCAACCGGCGTGTCGGACATCTTGATCGGGCTGCCCACCGCCTTGAATGCCGGGTTCAGCGGATGCGGGATCGACACCAGCATGTCGCGTGCCGTTGCCTGCGGCTCGGCGAGCGCCTGCGCGATGTCGTTGATCGGGCCGACCGGCACTCCGCGGGGATGGATGCGCGCGATCCAGTCGGCGACCCGACCGGTCAGGAAGTGTGCCGCGAGGATCGGCACCAGCGTGTCACGGTTCGCCACCCGGTCGGGGTTGCGCGTGAAGCGCGAATCATGCGGAAGATCGGGCAGCCCGATCGCGTCGCAGAGCGCGACGAACTGGCCATCGTTGCCGCACGCGATCACGAATGCGCCATCGGCGGCGTCGAACACCTGATAGGGCACGATATTGGCGTGGGCGTTGCCATAGCGACCGGGCGGGACACCCCGGGCCAGATAGTTCTGACTCTGGTTGCAGAGCATCGCCAGTTGCACGTCGAACAGCGCCATGTCGATATGCTGGCCATGGCCCGTGCGATGCCGGTTCAGGAGCGCCGCCTGGATCGCGATCGTCGCATACAGGCCGGTCATCAGGTCCGACACCGCGACGCCTACCTTCTGCGGCCCGCCGCCGGGCAGGTCGTCGCGCTCGCCGGTGATGCTCATCAGCCCGCCGAGCCCCTGGATGATGAAGTCGTATCCCGGCTCCGCCGCGCGCGGTCCGGTCTGCCCGAAGCCGGTGATGGAGCAATAGACAAGTCCGGGATGCCGCGCGGACAATGTCGCATAGTCGAGGCCGTAGCGCGCCAGCGAGCCGGCCTTGTAATTCTCGATCAGCACGTCGCAGCGCAGCGCCAGCGTGCGGACCAGTTCCTGCCCGGCGGGCGTGGCGATGTCGATCGCCACGGATTGCTTGCCGCGATTGGCCGCCTGAAAGTAGGACGCCTCCCGCGTCGGTGCGCCGTCCTCGCCCGCCATCCACGGCGGCCCCCAGGCGCGCGTGTCGTCACCGTGGCGCGGCCGTTCGACCTTGATCACCTCCGCGCCCAGATCGGCGAGCGTCTGCGCGCACCATGGACCGGCGAGCACGCGGCTCAGGTCCAGCACCCTCACTCCGGACAACGCACCCATGGCCCTCTCCTGTCGCATGGCGGCCGATAGCGCAGCGTCGCACCGATCGCGAGGGGGTGCGTCCCGGCCACGGCTATTCCGACAGGATCGAGCGGTCGATGTCGGCGATCCGCCGCACGCCCGTGAGCGCCATCGCGACGCGCATCTCCTTTTCGATCAGCGACAGCAGCGTCGTGACGCCCGCTTCGCCGCGCGCCGCCAGCGCATAGAGCCACGCCCGGCCGAGCAGCACGCCCTCCGCGCCCAGCGCCAGCATCCGCACGACGTCGAGCCCGGTGCGCACGCCTGAATCGGCCAGGATGCCGATGCGGCCCTTCACCGCCTCGGCGATCGCGGGCAGCGCGCGGGCGGTCGAGGAAGCGCCGTCGAGCTGCCGTCCCCCGTGGTTCGAGACCACGACCGCATCGGCTCCGGCGTCCACCGCCGCGCGGGCGTCATCGGGATCCAGCACGCCCTTGATGATGAGCGGGCCGTCCCAGGCCGCGCGGATCCAGCCGATGTCGTCCCACGCGATCGACGGGTCGAAGTTCGCGCCCAGCCAGCCCATGTAGTCGTTCATGCCCGATGACGCGCCCAGTACCGGCAACAAATTGCCCAGCGCGTGCGGGCGACCGTGCAGCCCGACGTCCCATGCCCAGCCGGGCTTGCCGATCGCCTGCATCATGCGGCGCAGCGGCGCGTTCGGCCCGGACATGCCCGAATGGGCGTCGCGGTAGCGCGACCCGGGAACCGGCATGTCGACCGTAAAGACCAACGCCTCCGCCCCTTCCGCCTTCGCGGTCGCGATCAGGTCCGCCATGAAGGCGCGGTCACGGATCACGTACAATTGAAACCAGAGCGGTCCGGCGGTCGCCCGGCGTACCTCGCCCAGCGAGCAGAGCCCGACCGTCGACAGCGTGAACGGAATGCCGGCCGCATTGGCGGCGCGCGCCGCCTGCGTCTCGCCCCGCCGGCGGTACATGCCGCCGATCCCGATCGGCCCCAGCGCCACCGGCAGCGGACGGCGCGTGCCCAGCAGGTCGCTCGACAGATCGATCTCCGACACGTCGCGCAGCACGCGCTGCCTCAGTCCCAGCCTGGCGAGATCGTCGACATTGGCACGCAGCGTCATTTCCGAACCCGCGCCCCCATCGGCATAGTCGAAGAGGAAGCGCGGCAGTCGTGCGGCGGCGGCGCGGCGGAAATCCTGCGGCGACGAGATGATCGTCACGCCGGCAATCCGCTCGACATCATGACCCGGATCATGCAGGGGCTCCTCTGAAATAGGGCGCGTTTCCGTCGCCGACGCGCCAAGTATCCGGCGACGCCATAAGGAGCGGGATCGGCGATGGACAGGGGCGAGGCGGGGAAATTGCGCATTCGCCTGCCCCGTGTGCGGCTGGCGCGATGGTGACGGTCCGGTTGTCCGGCGCGGTCGTGCGCCTTCGTGCGGTGGCGATGACCCCGCCGTCCCCATGCCCCGCCTTGTCCCTCCGGGATGGAACTGCGGAGCGGGCCGGTGCTGCGCGCCAACCTTCCCTTACTGCAGGAAATCGCTTCGTATGACCGGTCTGCCGTCGCTTCTCGTCACCCGCCGTCTGCCGGAGCCGGTGGAACGCCATCTTGCGGATCGATGGTGCGCGACGTTCAGCCGCGACGATCGGGCGCTGGACCGCGCCGCGCTGGCCGCTGCCATGACCGGCCACGACGCCCTGATGCCGACGATCACCGACCGCATCGATGCCGCGCTGCTGGCGACACCGGGGCGACGGGTGCGGATCATCGCCAATTATGGCGCGGGCGTGGATCATGTCGATCTCGAAGCGGCGCGCGCGGCCGGCGTGGTGGTGACCAACACGCCCGATGTGCTGACCGAAGCGACCGCCGAGATCGCGATCCTGCTCATGCTGATGGCCGCACGACGCGCGGGGGAGGGCGAACGTGAGCTTCGGACGGGGCGCTGGACCGGCTGGCGACCCTCGCACCTGATCGGGCAGGGGCTGGCGGGACGGACGTTGGGGTTGATCGGCTTCGGCCGGATCGCGCAGGCAACCGCCGTGAAGGCGCTGGGGCTGGGGATGAAGATCCGCTACGCCAGCCGCTCCGCCGCCGCGCCGGACGTGGAGCGTGCGCTGCAGGCGACCCGCGCGCCATCGCCGCTGGCGCTGGCGGCGGAATGCGACATCCTGTCGCTGCATGTGCCCGGCGGCGCGGCAACGCATCACCTGGTCGATGCCGCGCTGCTGTCGGTCATGAAACCGCAGGCGATCGTCGTGAACACCGCGCGCGGTACGGTGATCGACGAGGCGGCGCTGGCAGCCGCATTGAACGCGGGGACGATCGGCGGCATCGGGCTGGACGTGTACGAACGCGAGCCGGCGGTGCATCCCGATCTGCTTGCCCATCCCCGTGCGGTGCTGCTGCCGCATCTGGGAAGCGCGACGATCGAGGCGCGTACCGCGATGGGAATGCGTGCCGCCGCCAATCTGGCCGCCTTCTTCGCGGGCGAGGAGCCGCCCGATCGTGTCGCCTGAGGAGCCGATCGCGACACGCGTCGGCGAACGGCTGGCACGGCGCCGGCCCGGGGAACCGCCCCTGGTGCTGGGCTTGTCGGGCGCACAGGGCAGCGGCAAATCGACGATCGCCGCGCGCCTCGCCGCCCGGTTCGGCCCGAGCGCGATCCTGTCGCTCGACGATCTGTACCGCACCCGCGCCGATCGCCAGCGACTGGCGTGCGACGTCCATCCGCTGCTCGCGACGCGCGGTGTACCCGGAACGCACGACGTCCCGCTGGGCCTCGGGACCATCGCGGCGGTCCTGCGCGGCGAACCGGTGCCGCTGCCGCGTTTCGACAAGGCCATCGACGACCGCGCGCCCGTCCACACCTGGCCGCGTGCGCCGCGCGACTGCGCGCTGCTGATCTTCGAGGGCTGGTGCGTCGGGGCGAGGGCGCAGGACGATCAGGATCTGACCTGGCCGATCAACGTGCTGGAGGCGGCGGAAGACCCCGATGGGCGCTGGCGGCGGCATGTCAACACGGCGCTGGCGACCGACTATCCCGCGCTCTTCGCGTCGATCGATGTGCTGGCGCTGCTGATGCCGCCCGACTGGCCGACGGTGTTGCGGTGGCGAACCGAGCAGGAGCGTGCGCTGGTCCGGACGCACGGCCACGGCGCCGGGGTGATGAACGCCGCGCAACTCGCGCGGTTCGTCAGCCATTACGAGCGGCTGACCCGGCATATCTGGTGCGAGATGCCGGCCCGGGCCGATCTTTGCCTGCCGCTGGCGGCGGACCGGTCGCTGCTGCGCGCCTGACCCATCATCCACCATCGCCAGCGCGGTCGATCGGCGCGGATGCGGGCCGAGGTCACGGAGTCAGGCGATAGAGCCCCGCGCCATGCGCCGGCAACGTGCGAGCGAAACGGTCGCGCTGTCGGCCCAGCGTCGCGCCGCTCCACAGATCCGTCACCGCCACCTCGCCCGACAGGCCCAGATCGCGGAAAGGGATGCCGACCTCCTTCGGAGTGTCGGTGGTGTTGAACAGCGCGAGATAGCGGTCGCGCGGCGCGCCTTCGGGTCTGGCCGACCAGATCCGCGTGCCGTCCGCGATGAAGTGCGGCTGGTTGTCGGTCGATGCCTGATTGACCGCCAGTACCGCGCGGTTGGTCAGCAGCGCCAGCGTCGCGGCGTCCAGATGACGCAGGTCGCCGCCCATGATCAGCGGCGACCGCGCGATCGACCATAAGGTCATCAACGTGCGCTGCTCGTCGGGGGTAAACTTCGTGTCGCGCTTGCCCAGCGCCAGCCGCCCCAACGGGAGCATGTCCGCGTCCGGCCATGCCCCCGGACGACGATAGGGCGTCCAGTTCTCCAGCCGGGTGAATTGCGCCGCCAGCATCGGCCATTCGTCCCAGAAATCGTCCGAAATGCGCCACATCTGCGCATGGCGGCGGACGTGATCGCCGCGGATCACCGGTGTCTCGCCGGGTGAGAGGCTGAGGACGATCGGCCGGCCGCTGTTGACGATCGCCCGGTGCGCGGCTTCGATTTCCGGCGCGTGCGCGTCGTAGGGGCGGCTCATGTCGTCCATCTTGACGAAGTCGACACCCCATGACGCATAGAGGCGGAAGATGCTGTCGTAATAGGCCTGCGCGCCGGGCTTCGTCATGTCGACGCCGTACATGTCCGGGTTCCACGAACAGACGCTGTTGGGGTCGGCGATGTCGGCGGCACGATAGCGGGTGCCGAGGATCGGCAGGTTCTTCTTCACCGCCAGCCGGGGAATGCCGCGCATGACGTGGATGCCGAACTTCATGCCCATCGCGTGGATGTCGGCGGCCAGCTTCGTGAAGCCCGATCCGTCGCGGCTGGACGGGAAGCGGTTCGGTGCCGGGATCACACGCCCGTAGGCGTCGAGCGACGGCACCGGATCGGCGTTATATTCGTAGCTGGATGCCGCCGGCTCGTACCATTGGATGTCGACGGTGAACACATCATAGCCGAACGGCAGCAGCTTGTCGCGCATGATCGCGGCGGTTTCGCGTGCCTGCGCCTCGGTAATCGTCGTCGCGAAGCTGTTCCAGCTGTTCCAGCCCATCGGCGGGCGCGGGGCGAGCGTCGCACCGGTCGGCGCCGCCCTTGCGGGATGCCCGCCCAGCGCCGCCGTGCCGGTCAACGCCGCACCGACGAGCGCCTGCCGCCGATTGAATCCGGATGTCATCGCCTTCCTCTCCCTGCGCCGAATATGCCGGGCGCTCCGTGGCGAAAAACTCTAGTCCGACAAATGCTTGCGCGGCAACCGTGAAGCGTCGGTCATCCGTCCGCCACGTGATCGGACCAGCATCGCGCACGGGGCGTGTGGCCGATGCCGGGATTGAGCTGGTTACGCGGATCGAGCGTGCGGTAGAAATCCGCCAACGCCGGCCGCGCGACATACAGGTGCCCGACATTGTGCTCGGCCGGATATTGCGCGCCGCGTGCGTCGAGCAGCTTCCACAGCGCGTGTTCGAACGCGATCGGATCGGTGCCCGTGCGGACCAGATAATCCTGGTGGAAGACGTGGCAGAAGAAGTGCCCGTAGTAGAGCGCGTGCACCACATCGCCCGACAGCTGTGACGGCAGACGTTCGACCCAGTTGCGGGTGTTGCGCGGCAGCGCGATGTCGAGCGCGACGATGTCCGCCACCTGGCGCGGGTGCACCGCGCGGTATCGCACCGCCGCGCCGGCGGTGACGAAGCGGTGCAGGAACGCCTTGGCGCTCTCCTGCGCGGTGCAGGTGAAATGATCGCCCGCTGCGCCGCCGGGGAAGATCCGGTCCAGTAACGCCGTCGTCGGCGCCGCCTGATCGCCTGACACCTTCAGGATCAGGTGATGCGCGAAGCGATCGCGGAAATCGCGCATCCGGTGGGGCAGGTGATCCGGCAGCCGCTTTCCGACCCATTGCAGCAGTCTGTCGCTGAGCGGTGCGCGCCCGTGCGAGGTGATCGCGTCGAACCGCGCCTTGGCGGCGAAGAACGCCGGCAGCCGCTCGGTCCCCAGTCGCTCGATCGCGACGAACGTGTCGCGACCATAACGGTCGGCGATGTCGAAAGCGGTGCGGTGCAGATACTCGCCCGCGATTGGCAGCAATGCCGGATCGGCCAGCATCGCGCGTCGCAGTTCGGTCAGCCGCTCGGGATCGTCGGTGCCGATGTAGAAGGTCGTGGTGTCGGTCTCGCGCGCGAAGGTATCGAGCCGCACCGCGAACACGATCAGCTTGCCGGCGCTCCCTGCCGCCTCGAACAGGCAGCGCGGATCGGCGTTGAAGCGCGCGGGGACGGCATTGTCGATGTCGCGGACATGGTCGATGTAGGAATCGTCGTGCGCGCGGGCCGGACTGGGCCGGACGTCGCCGGCGTCGAATGCGCGAGTGTCGAGACGATGGAGGATCGTTTCGGGATCGTCGCCGAGCTCGATACCGAGATGATTGACGAGGTGCAGCGTGCCATCGGTCGCGATCCGGCCGAACAGCGCCAGTTCGGTGAAGGCGGGGCCGCGCCGGATCAGCGAGCCGCCCGAATTGTTGCACACGCCCCCGACCACCGATGCGCCCAGGCAGGACGACCCGATCACCGAGTGCGGTTCGCGATCGAACGGACGAAGCGCCGCCTCCAGCCGGTGCAGCGTCGCACCCGCCAGGCAGAGCACCTGCTCGCCCGCGCCCAGCACCTGGATGCCGCCGATCCGCCGCGTGCTGATGATGACGACGCCACCGGGATAGTCGTCGCCATCGGGGGTCGAACCGCCCGTCAGCCCGGTGTTGGATGCCTGGACGATGATCGAGACGTCGGCGGCGGCGCAGGCTTGCGCCACGCGCCACATCTCGACCAGCGTGCCCGGCCGTGCGACGGCGACCGCCGCGCCGCCGCCGGTGCGATAGCCGTGCCGGAAGCGGGCGGTCGCGTTCGGCGCGGTCAGGACGTGCCGGCGTCCCACCACCTGGCGCAGCGCGGCGATCAAGCGGGTGTCGCGCGCGTCGCTCACTGCGTCTTCACCTCGTCGTCGGTCATGAGATCGTGCCCGTCGACCCAGCGGACGATCTCGCGCGCGGCGGGATGATCGATCGCCGCGTAGCGCGCGCGCAGTCGCGCCGCGCGGCTGCCGAGCCGGTCGTGCCCGGTATCCTGAAGCGCGCCGAGATCCTGTTGCAGCATCCGCGCGAAGGGCTCGCCGAGCAACCGCTGCGCCACCGTCGCGAAGGCCGCGCCATAGGCATAGCCGGGCCCCTGCGCATAGACCATCGGCAGCGTCAGCGCCGGGATGCAGCCGAGATGCGCCTGCAGCGGGGGGTTGATCGCATGGCCCGACACATGGTCCGCGATCGCCGCGTCGCGTCCGGTAAAGGCGCGCAGGTGCAGGAAGCGCGACATGCGCGCACCGTCGTTCACCGGATAATTGTCCCACAGGCACACGCGGCGGCCGAGCGTGTCCGCCACCGCCGCGAGGTGACCGGCGCCGATGGCCGCCGAACAGACCTCCTCTCCGGTCCAATAGACCTGGATCGCAGGGTCGAGCCGGCGACCGAAGTCATGCAGGTAATCGGCGGGCCGCTGGCCGAAGGCGACGTCGAGGATCGGGTCGTCGCTGTAATAGGTCGGGCAGGTATAGAGGCGCGTGGCGCGCGTCCGCTCAGCGCAGAACGTGACGATTTCGGCCTGTCGTTCGGCCAGATCGGGCCGATCGCCGCGCAGGTCGTCGAAAAGTATCGCGAGGTCGTCGATGCCGATCGCGTCGAGGTCGGCGATCCGTCGCGCGAGGTCGTCGCGCGTCGCGGCGTCGAAGCCGTCGGTGACGCCGACCGGGGTCAGGCCGATCCCGAACCGCATCCCGTTCGCGCGGCATTCGGCGGCAAGGCGGGCAAGCGCGTCGCTCGATGTCGCATCGTGCGCGCGCCGCCAGTCGCGGCGCAGCGCGCGATCGGCCTTGGGCGCGTAATGGTAGAACCCATAGCCCGCGTCGCCGAGCGTGCGCACGACATGGCCGCGCTCGTCGGCGCTCCAGAGGCGACCGAACCGCCCTTCGATCAGACCCAGTTCGGGGGTGCCCATGGTCATGCGTCGTCCTCCTTCCGCATCGGTCGGCCTCGCGTAGCGCGAATCCGGCCCGCCGTCGTCCGTCATGACGCGCGCCGGTGAAAATACCTGTGCGCCTTGATGCGCGGCTATAGCGATGCCGGTATCATACCACCTGTTTACATGTGCAGGGGGATGGCGCATGTTCCGTGGGACAACGCGCAGCGCCGGATCGGCGGCGGGATGAACAGGGGGCGCATATGAAGCGGATCGTGCGGCAGCAGGTGGCGATGACGGCAATCGCGTTGGGCTTGTTGTCTCTGCCGCTCGCGGCGACCGCGCAGGTTACGCCAGCGGACGGCGACCCGTCCGCCACCGCCGCGGCCGACGCCCCGGCGGAGGTCGTCGTCACCGGCACGCGCATCCCGCTGGCCGGCCTGACCTCCAGCAGCCCGGTGGTTTCGACCGGCGAGCAGCAGATCCGCCTGCAATCCGCGCTGACCATCGAGGATTTCTCGACCAAGCTGCCGCAACTGTCGGGCGGCGTGCGTCAGGGATCGCAGGGCAGCGACGCCTTCGGCGCGCAGGTGCTGGAACTGCGCAACTTCGGGCAGAGCCGCTCACTGGTATTGATCGACGGCACCCGTGCCGCGCCGTTCAGCTTCCGCAACTCGGTGGACGTCAACGCCATCCCCGCCTCGCTGATCAAGCGCACCGACGTGCTGACCGGCGGCGCGGCGGCGGTCTATGGCGCGGATGCGGTCGCGGGCGTCGTCAACTTCATCCTCAACGACGATTACGAGGGGGTGCGGGCGACCGCGACCAGCCGCCTGTCGGTGCGCGGCGGCGCGCAATATGGCGGATCGCTGCTGATGGGGGCCGGGGTCGGCGAGCGCGGGCATATCGTGCTGGCCGCCGACTATACGCAGCGCGACCTGATCCGCGCGCGGCAGCGCGACTGGGCGGCGACGCCGACCCAGACCATTCCCAGCATCGGCGGCGTGTTCACCGACGTGGCCAGCGGTCGGCGCTTCGGCTTCGGCGACGACGGGACGTTCTCGCTGACGCCCGCCACGACCTCCAATCTGTCAGGCCGCTATCCGCTGATCTCGCCGTTGAAGCGCATCAACGTTGCCGCGCTCTACAAATATGCGCTCGCACCGCAGATCGAACTGTACGGCCGCGCGATGTATACCAATGCGCGGACGGAGGAGACCGGTACGCCCGGCGCCACCCCGGCGTCGGTCAGCCGCACGGTCGGGATCGCGCAGAACAATCCCTTCCTGACCGATGCGATCCGCAGCCGGCTCACGTTCGTCAACGGCGTCGCGCAGGTGAACGTTGTGCGCTCGCTCGGCGAGCTGGGCCTCGTCACCTATCATACCGAGCGCGACACGTTCCAGTTCCAGAGCGGGCTGCGCGGTGCGCTCACCGGCGCGACCCGCTGGAACATCTATGCGCAATATGGTCGCTCGACCGAGGGCACGCGGATCACCGGCGACGGGCTGGTGGCCAATGCGGCGGGCGCCAACAATTTCGGCGCGATCGTCAACACGGTCGACATCTTCGGCCCCGATCGGCCGGGCCTCGCCGCCGCGCTGGGCAGCCCGATCAACGGCTTCGACCGCAAGCGCGATCAGTTCGTCGCGGCCGGCACGATCAGCGGGACGCTGGAGGAACTGTTCTCGCTGCCCGCCGGTCCGATCGGCTTCGCCACCGGGCTGGAGTATCGCCGCGAAACCGCCAGCATCGGCCAGGATACCGCGCTGCTGACGGGCAACACCTATCGTCAGGGGGTGCAGGCGGCGTACAGCGGGTCGTTCGACGTGCTGGAATGGTACGGCGAAATGCTGGTGCCGGTGCTGCGCGACCTGCCGCTGATCCGCAAGCTCGACGTCGGCGGCGCGTATCGCCTGTCCGACTATAATCTGTTCGGGCGGCATGGCACGTGGAAGGTGGAGGGCAATTGGGAGGTCGCGCGCGACCTGCGGCTGCGCGGCACCTACCAGCGGGTGCTGCGTACGCCCAACTTCGGCGAGTTCGCGGCGACCACCTCGTCGCTGCCGTTCAGCAACCTCGTCACCGTCGACCGGCTGCGGCCGCGCTACGCCGGCGACCCGTGCGTTCTGGGCACCGGCGACGCCGCGCAATGCGCGCGCTTCGGCGCGCCGGCGGCGGGGTCCACGGATTCCAGGTCGGCCAACTATTTGACCGGAAATTACTATTACGGCGGCAACCCCGACATCAAGCCGGAGACGGGCTATACCACCACGGCGGGCGCGGTGTTCACGCCGACCTTCGTGCCCGGCCTGACCGCGACGGTCGACTGGTACGAGCTGGACCTGCGCGGCGCGGTGGGCGTGATCCAGCCGGTCGCGGCGATCACCAGCTGCTACATCACCAACCCGACCGCCGGGAACCCGCTCTGCGGACTGGTGACGCGCAACCCCGGTACGGGCACGTTCCGCGATGCGTTCGTCAACAACCAGAATCTCGGCCGGCTGCTCCAGCGCGGGTTCGACATCGGCGCCAGCTACACGCTGCGCGGCGACTGGCTGCCCGGCAGGGGGCTGCGCGCCAGCTATCAGGGCAACATCGTCACCTCCTACCTGATCCAGGCCAATCCGACCGTCTCGGCGGTGCAGTGCAAGGGGACGTTCGGCGCGACCTGTTCCAGCGACGGGACCACGCTGGTCCAGCCCGATTACCGCCACACCGCCGGTCTCGGCCTGCTGCTGGATCGCGGCGTGATCCAGTTCGACTGGCAGCGGATCGGCCGCGTGACGTCGAGCACCCCCGGATCGACCGAGACGCTGCCGGCGCAGGACACGTTCGACCTGTCGGCATCCTACGACTTCACCGATCGCGTCACGATGAGCGCGGGCATCTACAACATGTTCGACAGGACGCCGCCGCGCGTGTCGAGCGGCGGGATCTTCAACACCTTCCCCGACACCTATGACATACTCGGGCGGACGATCGGCCTGTCGCTGACGACGCGCCTGTAAGCGCCGTGGCGATACCGTTCGTCCTTGCCGACTGGCTGGTGATCGCGGCCTATCTGCTGCTGTTGGTGGCGGGCGGCTGGATCTTCACGCCGCGCGGCACCGCCTCCGCGCGCGATTACTTTCTGGCCGGCGGCAACGTGCCGGCGTGGCTGGCGGCGATCTCGGTCCTGTCCGCCACGCAGTCCGCCGCCACCTTTCTGGGCGGGCCGGATTATGGCTTCCACGGCGACCTGACCTATCTGGGCGGCAATATCGCCGGGCTGATCGGTGCGGTATTCGTCGCGCATGTCATGATCCCGCGCTTCTACGCGATGCGCGCGACGACCGCCTATGAGCTGCTGACGTTGCGCTTCAGCCCGCGGGCGACGCGCTGGGCCGGGGGCATGTTCCTGATCGGGCGCGTGCTGGCGGGCGGTGCGCGCGTCTATCTGGCCGCGATCGCGCTGGCGATGGTGATCGCGGGGGGCGTGAGCGCGGGCAGCATCATGGTTGCGGCGGCGCTGCTGGTGATCGCCAGCGTGCTGTTCACCTTCGTCGGCGGGCTAAAGTCGGTGCTCTGGAACGACCTGATGCAGTTCATCGTCTATCTCGGCTCGGCGATCGCGGTGCTGCTGTTCCTGCGCTGGTCGATCCCGGCGTCCACTGCCGAGATCGTCCGCGCGCTGGCGAACGCGCCGGGCGGGGTCGACAAGCTGCGGCTGTTCGACTGGTCGACCGATCTCTCCCGGCCGTTCTCGATGCTGGCGATCGTGACCGGGCTGACGTTGCTCTACATCGCCAATGCCGGGATGGATCAGGACACCACGCAGCGACTGCTGTCGTGCCGCGATGCGCGGACCGGCGCACGCGGCCTGTACCTGTCGGTGCTGGCGACGGTGCCGGCGGTGGGCATCTTCATCGTCATCGGATTGCTGCTGCACGTCTTCTACCAGCGCCCCGAGCTGATGGGCGGCGCCGCGGCGACGGCGGGTGTGCAATTCGGGGGAGAGAAGATCAGCATCTTCATGCATTACATCCTGACCGAATTGCCGGGCGGGCTGCGTGGACTGGTGACGGTCGGTATCTGCGCGGCGGCGGTCGCCACCACCAATTCGGCGCTCAACGCCATGTCGTCGGTGCTGGTGCAGGATTTCTACCGCCCTTGGCGCGTCGCGCGCGGGCCGGTCCCGGAGGCGCATTTCGTCCAGGCGGGGCGCGCCGGGATGGGCGTGATCGGCGCGGCGATGCTCGCGATGGCGGTCGCCTCCTATTACTGGCAGCGGCACAGCGACATGGGGCTGCTGGAGTTCGCGTTGCAGGTGATGGTGTTCACCTATGCCGGGCTGCTCGGCGTCTATTTCACCGCGCTGTTCACCACGCGCGGCACGACCGCGTCGGTCATCGCCGCGCTGCTGACCGGCTTCCTCACGATCGTGCTGCTCCAGCCGGCGATCGCGCGCGGGCTGGGGTTGCCGGGGGCGCTCACCGCGCTGTCGTTCCCGTTCCAGCTCTGCATCGGCGCGGCAGTCGCCTTTCTGGTGTGCGCCGCCCCGCGCGGCGGTGTCGCCAGAACCTAATCTCTTTCGGGCAGGAAGGACGCCATGAACACCGAATCGCTCGATCCCCGCTACGTCGATCTGGATCGCTGGCCGACACGCCAGGCGGTCGAGGCGATGCTGGAAGGCCAGATGGCCGCCATCGCCGCGCTCTATTCGCAGACGGCGGCGATCGCCGCCGCGGCGGAGGCGGCGGCGGTGCGGCTGGGCGAGCGCGGGCGGCTGATCTTCGTCGGGGCGGGCACGTCGGGGCGGCTGGTCGTGCAGGACGGCAGCGAACTCTACCCCACCTTCAACTGGCCGCCGGAGCGGACGCTGTTTCTGATGGCCGGCGGGCTGGAGGCGCTGACGCAGGCGCGGGAGGGGGCCGAGGACGATGCCGCAGCCGGTGCGGCGGCGATCGCCGCCGCCGAGGTCGGGGCCGACGACGTGGTGATCGGTGCCGCCGCCAGCGGTCGCACGCCCTATACCGTCGCGGCGATCGACACCGCGCGGGCGCGCGGCGCGCTGACCATCGCGATCGTCAACAATCCCGACACCGTGCTGGCCGCGGCGGCGGATCATCCGATCGAGGCCGTGACCGGGAGCGAGGTGCTGGCCGGGTCGACGCGGATGAAGGCGGGCACCGCGCAGAAGGCGGCGCTCAACCTGCTCTCGACGACGATCATGCTGCGGCTCGACCGGGTCTACGACGGGCGGATGGTGACGATGCGCATCTCCAACGCCAAGCTGCTGAACCGCGCGCGGCGTATGGTGCGGGATCTGTCCGGCGCGGCCGAGGAGGACGCCGCACACGCGCTCGACGCGGCGGGCGGCGATATCCGGCTGGGCGTGATCGTGGCGCGCGGCGTGGCGATGGAGGATGCGCGCGCGCTGCTGGAGGCGCATCACGGCAATCTGCGCGCGGCGCTTGCGGCATCGGGGCAGCCATGACGCTGCGCGACATCGCCTGGACGCGGGAAGAGGACGGCGGTACCCCGCTCTACATGCAGCTGGCGCGCAGCCTGCGCGATCATATCGAAGGCGGCGCGATCGGCCCGGGCGGGCTGTTGCCGTCCGAACGCGAGCTGAGCGAGCTGGCCGGCCTGTCGCGGGTCACGGTGCGGCGCGGGATCCGGCAGTTGATCGAGGAAGGCGTGCTCGTCAGCCGGCAGGGGGCGGGTACGTATGTCGCGCGGCGGATCGAAACGCCCGGCGCGAGGCTGAGCAGCTTCAGCGACGACGCGCGGTCGCGCGGCGAGCGTCCGGGCGTGGTGTGGATCTCGCGCGCCTATGCGCAGCCGACCGAGGAGGAAGCGGTGGCGCTGGATATTTCCACGACGACGCGCGTCGCGCGGCTGGGGCGGGTGCGGCTGGCCGGGGATGAACCGCTGGCCATCGAACATGCCGTGGTGCCGGCGGAGTTCCTGCCCGATCTCGCGAGGTTGGCGGACTCGCTGTACGAGGCGTTGCAGGCGAACGGGCACGGGCCGGTATCGGGGACGCAGCGCATCCGTGCGTCGCTGGCGACGCCGACCGAGGCCGGCATCCTGTCGATCGGGCATAATGCGGAGGTGTTGCGGATCGAACGCCGCACGCTGAACCATACCGGGCGGGTCGTGGAGTTCACGCGCTCCGTCTATCGCGGCGATCGCTATGAGTTCGTGACCGACCTGACCGGCGGCCACGACCTCTGACGCGCGGCGCTAGACCGGTGCGGAGACGTTCAGCCCGGCCAGCATCAGCGCGCCCGACAGCGCGTCGCCCCGCGGATCGATCAGGCGCGCCACGGTGCGCTCGCGCAGCCATGGGCGCAGCCGGGGGGCGAGGCCGCCCATCAGCGCGCAATTGGGGGCGCCGCGTTCGAAGATCGTCTCGATGAAGCGTTCGACGTGCTGCGCGGCGTCCTCGACGATCGAGCGGGCGATGGCGTCGCCGGCATCGGCGTGATCCATGACCAGCGGCGCGATCGCGGCATAGTCGCGCGGGCTCGCCTGATCCATCCACGCGATGGCGCGCGGGATGGCATGGCCGAAGCGATCCGACACGGCCAGGCTGAGCGGCGTGCGCGCGGTCCGCCCGTCGAGCGCGCGCAGCGCGTGGCGCACCGCCGACAGGCCCAGCGCCGCGCCGCTGCCCTCGTCCGAAATCGGGAAGCCATAGCCGCCGATCGCGAAATCGACGCCGCCGACGCGGACCTGCGCGATGCTGCCCGTGCCGAGGATCAGGATCGCGCCGTCGCGGCCGCCATGCGCACCGAGGTTGGCGATCACCGAGTCGGTGGCATAGGCGACCGAGGCGAAGGGAAAGTCGGTCGCGGCCAGCCCCTCCCGCACCCCGATGCGCGAGATGCCCGCGATCCCCATCCCGACATGGGTGCGGGTCAGCACTTCCGGGTCCAGCCGCGCATCGGCGAGGGCGAGTGCGATGGCCTCGTCCAGCGTCGCGCGCAGCGCCTCGGTGCCGATCCGCGCATTGGCGGGGCCGGTCAGGCCCGTGCCCAGCACGATGCCCGCCGCATCGGTCAGGCGGGCGCGGCAATGGCTGCCGCCGGCGTCGATGCCGAGGTAATAGGATTGCGTCATCACGGCTCCTTTGCCTCGCCCCGTTCCGGCGAACCTATAGCATGTGAAGCCCCTGCCATAACGTGCACGCATCGCGCGCGCTTGACGCCTGCGGTGCATCCGCCGACGCTGGCGATATGTCGAATGCCGCCGCCGCTTCCGCCCAGGCTTCCCCGCGCACCCCGGTCGCGGCGATCCGCGACCGGCGCGGCATGGCGCTGTACGGCCTGCTCGGCTTCTCCGCCGGTCTGCCGTTCTACATGTTCTCGACGGTGCTGGCGTTGCGGCTGCAGGCGCATGGCGTCGCGCTGGCGGTCATCGGCTTCTTCGCCTGGGTGCAGTTGCTGCCGACGTTCAAGTTCGTCTGGGCGCCGTTGCTCGATCGCTACGACATTCCCGGCTTCGCGCGCTTCTGGGGGAAGCGGCGCGGATGGATCATGCTGGCGCAGCTCGGCATCGTCTCGGCCACCGCCGCGATGGCGTGGAGCGCGAACGACGCGAATCTGCCGCTGACGGCGTTGTTCGCGGTGCTGCTCGCCTTCTGGACGACGACGCTGGAGGTTGCGGCCGACGCCTGGCGCATCGAACTGTATCCGACGCAGGATGCGCAGGGGCCGATCGTCGCCGCCAATCTATGGGGCTATCGCAGCGCGATGGTCGCGGCGGGATCGGGCGCGCTGCTGCTCGCCGATGTCGGGGGGTGGAGCGTCGCCTATCTGGTGATCGCGGCCGCGGCGTTCCTGCCGTTCCCGCTGCTGGTCGCGATGGCACCGGACCGCGCGCACGGCGGCGGGCGCGGCGTGGCGCTGGGCACCGGGCTGGTCGCCGCGGTGGTGATCCTGTCGCTGGCGGCGCTCGCGACCGCGGTGGTCGGCTGGCTGGTGCTGGGCCTGGCGGCGCGCGCGGGGATCGACGCCGACAGCAATGTGACGCCGTGGGTGCTGGGGCTGTGCATGGTGCCGTTCCTGCTGATGGCCGCCGCGCTGCCACGCATCCGTCGCGCGACACCGGGCTCGCGATTGCGGACGTCGGTGGCGCTGGGGCCGTATGTCGATTTCTTCTGGCGCTACGGCGTCGGTGCCCTGGTGCTGATGGCGTTCGTGTCGCTGTACCGCATGGGCGACGTGCTGGCGCTCAACCTGTCCAAGCCGATGATCAAGGGGCTGGGCTATAGCCTGACGCAGATCGGCCGTGCCGACAGCGTCGTCGCGCTGCTGGCCAGTATCGTCGGCGTCGGTCTGGGCGGGTGGATGGTGACGCGCTGGCGGATGGGGGTGGCGCTGGCGGTGGGGGCGCTCTTCGCCGCGCTCGGCAATTTCGGCTTCGTATGGCTGGCGCATCAGCCGGTGAGCGAGCCGCTGCTCTACGTCGCGACCGCCGCCGACCAGTTCGGCAACGGCATGGCCGGGGCGGTGTTCGTCGTCTACCTCTCGCTGCTGGTCAACCCGCGCTATCCGGGGGCGCAATATGCGTTCCTGACCGGCTTCGCGTTCCTGTTGCCGCGACTGCTGGCCGGGGCGGGGGGGACGATGGTGGGTGCGATCGGCTATGACGGCTTCTTCCTGCTGTCGGGTGCGCTCAGCCTGGCGGTGATGCCGTTCCTGCCGGTGCTGGCGCGGATCCGGCCGCGCGCCGACGACGGGGAGGATGCCGCATGATCGAACAGGTGGTGGAACGCGGTTTCGCCGCCGCGCGGACGGCGGTGGAGGAGGGGCGCATCCCCGGCGCGACGCTGGGTATCGTCGCCGCCGATGGCGCGCGCGCGGTGCAGGTCGCCGGGCTGGCGCGGCGCGTGCCGGAACACGCCCCGCTGACGCGTGACCACTGGTTCGACCTCGCCTCGGTCAGCAAGGTGATCGCGACCACCAGCTTCGTCCTGCAGCTGGCGGAGGACGGGCGGATCGACCTCGACCGGCCGCTGACCGACGCCATCCCGGACCTGCGCCAATATGACGTCGCGAACGCGGCGGAGCGGCGGCTGACGTTCCGCGACTGTCTGGTCCATCGCACCTTCCTGCCGGCGGTCGAGCCGATCTATACCTATGGCGACGATCCGGCGCGGCTGCGCGCGTTCGTGCTGCAGCGCGAGTGGCGTCACGGCCCGCCGGTCTATTCGGACATCAACTTCATCCTGCTGGGCATCGCGATCGAGCGGCTGACCGGTGGCCCGCTGGACCGCTTGCCGCTGGGGCCGGGGCTGAGCTGGGGACCGCCGCCCGGGCCGGCGGTCGCGACCGAGTTCTGCCAGTGGCGCGGGCGCGTGCTGGACGGCGAGGTGCATGACGAAAACTGCTTCGCGATGGGCGGGCGCACCGGTCATGCCGGGCTGTTCGGGACGGTGGACGGCGTGCTGGACTTCGCGGAGCGGCTGCTCGACGGATCGACGCCCCCCGGCATCCTGGCGGCGATCGGCACGCCCGTGGAGGGGCATCGCACCGCCGGCTGGGAAATCCGTTTTCCCGGCTGGTCGGGCGGGCAGGCGTGTTCGCCGACCACGATCGGCCACACCGGCTTCACGGGCACCGGGCTATGGGTCGATCGGGATCGTGGCCTCGCCTGGACGCTGCTGACCAACCGGGTTCATCCGACCCGCCATGCCGACAGCGGCATCTTCACGCTGCGCCCGGCGGTCGGGGAGGCGGTGATCGCGGCGTGGGACGCGTCAATAGGCGGCGGCGACCGCCAGTAGCGCGCGGTCGAGCGCCGCCGTCGCGCCCGCATCGGCCGGCATGTCGTTGGCGAAGGCGGCGAAGGTGAGCGTTCGTCCGCTGGCGGCGACCATGAACCCCGATACGGCCGTCGCGGCGTTCAGTGTCCCGGTCTTCGCGAACAGCCTGCCGGCCAGCGGCGTGCCGACGAACCGCCGCGCCAAGGTGCCGTCGACCGCGGCGACCGGCAAGGTTTCGCGCCACGCCGCCCCCCACGGCTGCGCGCGGGTCCACGACAGAAAGCGCACCGTCGCGCGCGGGGTCACGCGATTGTAGTTCGACATTCCCGACCCGTCCGCGAAATCGTAGCTCCAGCGCGGCACGCCGGCGCGATCGAGCAGCGCCTGCACCGCCGCGCGCCCGTCCGCCACCGACCCGCTTCCCGCGCGCGCCGCCACGCGACGCAGCAGCAGTTCGGCGTGCAGGTTCTGGCTCTGCTTGTTGGTGAGACGAATGTCCTCCGCCAGCGGCGGCGGGATCAGTTGCGCGAGCGCAGGCGCGGGGCGCGGCGCGATCGCCACGGCCGCGCCGCGTCGCTGCGGATCGTCGGCGCCGGTCAGCGCGCGATGGCGAACGCGGATCCGCCCGGTGACGTGCACTCCCGCCGCGCGCAGGAGTGCCGCCAGCCGCCAGGCGGCGCGGTGCGCGGGATCGTCGATCCCGGCCATCAGCGTGACCGGCGCGCCACCCGCCGGAATCGTGCCGGTGACGCGCAGCGTGTCGCTGCCCGGCAAGCGCTCGATCGACAGGTCCGGCGCGCCGGTGACGGTCGTCGTCACCCGATCGTCGAGCCGATAATAGCCGTCGCCGCGCAGATCGGCCGCCGCACCGGCCCGGGTCGGCACGACGACGACCGCGACCGCATTGTCGTCGATCGTCAGCGCCGAGGCGGCGGTGCCGTAGCGGCCGGCCATGTTGTTCCAGCTCATTCCCAGCGGCCAGCGCTCGTCGGGAAACGCCGTGTCGTCGCCGATCACGTCCTGCACCACACGGGTCCGCTTCGCGACCGCGCGGGCGAGGTCGAAAAGGCAGTCGGCGGCGCAGTCGGGCGCGCTCGACAGCCGGGCGTCACCGTGCCCGGTCAGGATCACGTCCTGTCCGTCGATCCGCACGCCCGCCCCGCCCGCCGCATCGGGTGCGGCGGTGTCGAGGGCGGCGAAGGCGGCGGCGGTGGTGAAGATCTTGGTGTTGGAGGCCGGGACGAAGCGCTCGTCGGCGCGGATCGCCACCAGCTCGCGCCCGTCCGCGTCGGCGACGACCAGCCCGATGCGCGTCCCCGGCCCGGCACTCGCCAGCGCCTGTTCGACCGCGGGGGGCGGCGGGGCGGGCGCGGCGGCGACCAGCAGAAGCGCCGGCACCGCGCGCATCACCGCCCCTCGATCACGTCGCCGACCACCGACAGGAACGCGCCCATCAGCACGCTGGGCGGACGATCGAGCAGATGGATGGCGTGGACGTCGAAGGTGATCGGCGGCTTGAGCGAGCGCATCGACAGCCCCTGCGACAGCGCGGAATCGGCGGTGAAGCTGTCGACCACGGTCAGCCCGACGCCCGCGCGCGCCAACGCCGCCGCAATGTAGAAGGTGCGCGCCGTCGCGACTTCCGACAGGGTGATCCCCAGCCGCTCCAGTTCGTCGGTGAACAGATGCCCGATCGGGCCGCTGCCCGCCAGCGTGATGAAGCGCGTGCCGACCAGATCGGCCAGCGGAACGCGCGGCGGCGCCTCGGGCAGGTCGGCGTCCCGGTACAGCAGCACCAGTTCGCCCTCCCCCAGCCAGCTCTGTCCCAGAGCGGCGCCGCGCGGCGCCTCGCTGGCGATCGCGACATCGGTCTCGCGCTCGTACAATTTGCGCAGCAGATCGTCGTGGTGGACGGTCTGCAGGTCGAAGCGCACGTCGGGATGCTGAGCCAGGAAGCGCGAAACGGCGGTCGGCAGCACGGCGAGACCCAAGCTGGGCAGCGCCGACACGCGGAGTGTCGCGCCGTTGCCCGCGCGCAGGTTGCGCCCCGCCTCGCGCAGCGCGCGCACCCGGTCCTGGATCTCCGCCACCTCCGAAAACAGCGCATGGGCGTCCTCGGTCGGGACCATCCGCCCGGCGGTACGCTGGAACAGCTCGAACCCGAGCAGGCTTTCGGCGTGGCGCAACGTCTTCGACACGGAGGGTTGCGACACGTTGAGCGCGCGCGCCGCCGCGCTGACCGTGCCGTTGACATAGACCGCGTGGAAGATCTCGATATGCCGCAGGTTCATCGTGCGCCCGTCTAGACCAGATGGCGCGTGTCGGCCAACCGCCCGCCATCCAGCGCGCCCTCGGCCTTCGCCACCAAGGTCGCGACGGTCAGGTTGGCGGAGGCGGACGGCACGGTGCGGGTCATGTCGAGCAGCCGGTCGAACGGCAGCACCAGCCCCACCACCAGCGCGGTCTGCGCAGCATCGACGCCGACCGCCGACAGCATCGCCGCCAGCATGAACAGCGAGGCCGAGGGGATCGGCGCGGTGCCGAACGCCGCCAGCGCGCCGGTCAGCAGCATCACCAGCAACATTCTCGCATCGGGCACGATGCCGAGTGCCTGAAGCGCGAATTGTCCGAGCAGCCCGACGTACATGGCGGTGCCGTCCTTGCCGATACTGGCGCCCAGCGGCAGCACGGTCGAGGCGATCGGGCGCGCGATGCCGACATTGTCCTGCGCCACCCGCAAGGCGACCGGCAGGGTCGCGGAGGAGGAAGCGGTGGAGAAGGCGATCGCCAGTGCGTCGGCGATCCCGCGATAGAAGCGCGACAGCGGCACCCGCGCGCCCAGCCGGAGCAGCGGCGCGTGCACCGCCAGTATCTGCACCAGCGATCCGACGACCACGCACAGCGCCAGCCAGCCGACGTTGACGAACACCGCCGCGCCACCCGCCGCCACGGCATTGGCGATCAGTGCGAAGACCCCGAAGGGCGTCGCCTCCATCACGATGCGGACGATCTGGATCAGCACCGCCGACAGGCCTTGGATGAAGGCGACGACCGGGCGCCCCGCCTCACCCGCGACGACGCTGCCGACACCCAGCAGCACCGCGACGAAGATGATCGCCAGCATGTCGCCCTTCGCCAGCGCATCGACGATGTTGGCGGGAACGATGCCGAGCAGCTGGTCGGCGGGAGAGACGGGCGTTCCCAGCACATGCGGGGCGACACCGGCCAGCGCGACGCCGACACCCGGCCGGATCAGCAGCCCGGTGGCCATGCCGACCGACACCGCCACCAATGTCGTGAACGCGAACAGCGCGACGGTGCGCCCGCCGATCGACCCCAGCCGGCGGGGATCGCCGAGCGAGGCGATCCCCGCCGCGATCGTGACCAGGACGATCGGCACCACCAGCATCCGGATCAGCCGGACGAACAATTCGCCCACCAACTTCAGTGCGCCCGCACCTTCCGGCCAGAGCCAGCCGAGCAGGATGCCGAGCAACAGCGCACCGACCACCCGCTGCCACAGCGGGATCGCGAACCAGCGCCTCACGGGCCGCCCCAGAATCCGGGCGCGGGGGGATGCAACATGCCGTCATGGTCCCGGACGCCGCCGGCGCGATCCTCGGCCAGCCACAAGGGACCGTCGAGATCGACGAACGCGGCCTCGCGCGCGATCGGCAGCGCGGGCGCGATACCCAGCGACGAACAGACCATGCATCCCACCATCAGCCCGAACCCCTGCTCCCGCGCCGCCGTCGCCAGCGCGAGGGCTTCGGTCAAGCCGCCGGTCTTGTCGAGCTTGATGTTCACATAGTCGTAGCGTCCGGCCAGCGCGGGCAGGTCGGCACGGGTATGGAGCGCCTCGTCGGCGCAGATCGGGATCGCGCTGGCGAAATCCGCGAGGTCCTGGTCGCGATCGGCGGGCAGCGGCTGTTCGAGCAGATCGACGCGGTGTGCGACCAGCCGGTCGTGCAGATCGCGCAACGTGTCGATCGTCCAGCTCTCGTTCGGGTCGACGATCAGGCGCAGGGCGGGGGCGACGGCGCGGACAGCCGCGAGCTGTTCGGCGGCGCCTTCGCGATCGACCTTGATCTTGAGGAGCGGGACACGCGCCAGCCGCGCGGCGCGCGCGGCCATCGCGGAGGGCGTGTCGATCGTGATGGTGATCGCGGAGGCGACCGGTGCCGGTTCCGCGATACCGGCGAGCGCGGCGACGCTCGATCCGGCCAGCCGCGCCTCCAGATCCCACAAGGCGGCGTCCAGCGCATTGCGCGCCGCGCCCGCGCGCATCGCCGCCGCGATATCGGCGCGGCCGGCGCCTGCCTCCACCAGCGGCCGGATGTCCGCGAGTTCCGTCAGCGCGGATTCGATCGTCTCGCCATAACGGGCATAGGGTACGCCCTCGCCACGGCCGACCTGCGCGCCCTCCCTCACTGTGACCGTCACGACATCGGCGGCGGTCTTGACGCCCCGCGCGATGCGGAAAGGCGCGTTCAGGCCGAAGCGGTCATGATGGGCGTCGAGGTGGCGGATCGGGGTGTCGCGGACCATTGCAGCAACTCGTCAATGATGGGATCGGCACCGAAGCGGTACGGGTCGGTGCAGGGCAGGCCGAGCGCATCGGCGGTCTCCGCGCACAGCCGCCGCGCGGCGTCGGTATCGAGCCTGGCGGTGTTGAGCGATACGCCGGCCATGCGGACGGCCGGGGCGGTCAGCCGCGCGACGGACAGGTTCGCCTCGACACACTCCCGCAGGTCGGGAAGCCGATAGTGCGGCAGACCGCGCATGTGCGCGCGCGACGGATCGTGGCACATCACGAGCGCGCGGGGCTGCGCGCCGTGCAGCAGCCCGGTCGAGACACCGGCGAAGGAGGGGTGGAACAGCGAGCCCTGCCCCTCGATCATGTCCCAGCCATCGTCGTCGCGCGCGGGGGACAGTTGCTCGATCGCGCCGGCGATGAAATCGGCCACCACCGCGTCGAGCGGCACGCCGCTGCCCGCGATCAGGATGCCGGTCTGCCCGGTGGCCCGGAAGTCGGCGCGGATGCCGCGCGCGTTCAGCGTGCCCGCGAGCGCGAGCGTCGTGTACATCTTGCCGACCGAACAGTCGGTGCCGACCGTCAGCAGCCGGTTGCCCGCACGCGCAAGCCCGTTGCCGACCGGCAGGTCGCGCGGCGGCTCGCGTACGTCGAACAATTGCACGCCCGCCGCCTGCGCCGCCGCGACCAGACGCGGTTCGTCGTGGAGCCGCTGGTGCAGCCCCGACGCGACGTTCATGCCCGCCTCGATCGCGAGCAGCGCGTCGTCGATCAGGTCCGCGCCCAGCCGCCCGCCGGCATTGGCGATGCCGAGCACCAGCGTCCGCGCGCCGCGCCGCCGCGCCTCGGCGGCGTCGATCCGATCGAGGCCGAGCGTCAGCGGGCAATCGTCATGCCGCCATTCGCCGACGCAATCGTCGGGGCGGAAGGCGGCGAGCCCGCGCGAGGTCTTGATGCCGATCTCGTCGTCGGAATGGCCGAGATAGAGGAGGAAGGGTCCGGGGATCATCGGGCGCCTTGCTGCTGGAGGAAGGTCGATCCTATCGGGACGGCCGGGCGGCGCGCCAATCATGGTCGCGCGGCCCGCCATAACGTCGGGCTATGTCCCCGCCGGCGCGGGGCAGGCGGCCGGACGGTCGCGCAGCAGCACGCGCCCCGCCGCCACGCCGGTCGTGGCCCCCTTCGCCAGCGCCGGGCGGCCGTTCACGAACAATGCGTCCACGCCGACGCTGGGGCGCGTCGGATGCACATAGTCGGCGCGCGGTGCGAAGCGGACCGGATCGAACACCACCACGTCGGCGAAATAGCCCGGGCGGAGATAGCCGCGCCCGCGCAGCCGGTACATGTCGGCGGTCAGCCCGGTCGAGCGGCGGATGAAATCGGCCAGCGAGAGGACGTGACGCTCCCGCACATAGGTCTGGTACTTGCGAGGGAAGGTCGCGAACTGGCGCGGGTGCCCGTCCGATCCGTCGGAACTGGTCACGACCCACGGCTGGCGCATGATGAGATCGACGTCGCGATCGGCCATGTTGAAGCTGGCGACCCCCACGCCCGCCGGTTCGTCGCCGCGCACATCAGGGACGCGCAGGATACGGATCGCCGCGTCGATGGGATCGACGTGCCAGAGGTCGGCCATCTGTTGCAGCGTCTTGCCGGTCCACGGCTGTCCGGCGCTGGTCAGCAGCAGCGAGGGGGCGCCGCCGCGCCGCCGCAGGTTCTCGCGCATCTCCACCTTGATCCGCGCCAGCGCGGCGGGATCGTCGAAGCGCGCGATCATGCGCTTGTACCCGCCATCGACCGCCCAGCGCGGCACGAGCGAGGCGTCGACGCTCGATCCCGATGCCAGCCACGGATATTGGTCGGCGGTCACGTCCTGCCCGGCGCGGCGCGCGGCGTCGATGATCGCGATCAGCGCCGGCGCCTGCCCCTGCAGGTCGACGCCCAGCGCCTTGAGATGCGCGAAATGGACCGGCGTGCCGGCGCGCCGCCCGATCTCGATCGCCTCGCGCGTCGAGTTCATCAGCCCGATCGTGTAGCTCGATTCGTCGCGCTGGTGCGTGTCGTACATGCCACCGCGCTTGCCCGCCTCGGCGGCGACCGCGACCACCTCGTCGGTCGTGGCATAGCTCTGCGGGGCATAGAACAGCCCGGTCGACAGCCCCAGCGCGCCTTCGCACATCGCCTTGGCCGCCAGCGCCTTTTCCTGCTCCAGTTCGGCGGGGGTCGGCGCGCGGTCGGCTTGCCCCAGCACGCGCGCGCGGATCGCGCCGAAGCCGACGAACGGCACCGTGTTGGTGCCGATCCCGCTTGCCTCCAGCTTCTTCGCATCGGCCGCGACATCCGGCGTGCCGCCGCCATCGACGCCGGTGACGATCGTCGACACGCCTTGCCCGAGCCACGCGATGTTCAGCCGCTGCTGCGGGTCGGGCGAGCGGATATAGGTGTCGGGATGGGTGTGCGCGTCGATGAAGCCGGGCGCGACGATCTTGCCGCGCGCGTCGATCACGCGTGTCGCCGCCGTGCCGCGCGTCGGGCCGACATAGACGATACGATCGCCAGCGATCTCGACATCGCCGGTCGCAGGCGGCGTGTCCGCGCCGGTATAGACCGTCCCGCCGCGGATCACTACATCGACCGGCGGAGGCGCCGCGCCGATCAGCAGCGGAACGAGCGCGAGGAGCGGCAGGCGGGTCATGGGCGATCTCCGGTCGGCTGGAGCAGGGTGTGCGTCGTGGCGATGCGATCGACGGCGGCGCGGCTGAACGCCATCGGCAGCATCCGCCCGGCGCTCCACGGCCGGTACAGGTCGCCGTAATGCGGGGAGCGCGGGTCGTTCGACTGTCCGGGCAGGTTGAGCCAAAGCGAATTGTCCCAGGCGCCGACGTCGATCACCTGCAGGTAGCTGGCGCCGCCGCGCGCGCGCCAGCCCGGCCCGGTCGCGTCGAGCCAGCGGGCCATGACGGTGAACGAATCCCCGCCCGAGCCTTCGCCCTCGATCGCGGGGAAGGCGGCGCTGATCGCGGGGATGCGCGCCAGCGGATGGGTGATGCGGACCTGATGCAGGGTGCCCCAGCGCCATGCCGCGCTGTCCGGCCCGAGCGCCGCCACCGCCTGCTGCCACGCGGTGGCCAGCGCGGCGTCGAACAGCGCGTCGCGGGCCGCGACCGGTTCCGCTCCCAGCCGCGTGTCCGGAAAGGCGAGCAGGCCCAGCAGCACCGATGGCGCGATCTGATCGACCAGCTGGCGCGCGCGTTCCGGCACGATCCGCTCGACCATCCGCCGGCCGAGTTCGCGCGTCAGCATTTCGAACAGCGCCGCCGCGCCGCTGTCCGCATCGACCCGCCCGTCCCAGTCGCGCAGCAGTGCGACGGCGGGCGCGGCGGCCGGCGACGGGGCCTTCGGCAGCAAGGCGACCAGCTGCTGCGCCGGCGTCGACAGCGTATCGTGCTGGAGTGCGACGCTGTCGGCGAGCGTATGCTTCGGCTCGCCATCCAACACCGTGGCGATCCGGTCGTAGCGATAGGGATCGCGGAACGAGAAGGCGGGGATGCGGTCGCGCGGCCAGTCGGCGGGCAGGTTGTTCTGGTTGGCGGAGGCGAACCAGCCTTTCGCCGGGTTGAAGCTGCTGGGCAGCGCGCGATAGTCGGTATAGCCGTTCCAGTCGTAGCGCCCGTCGCCCGGCACCGGCAGCAGCCCGTCGCCGCGCTTGCGCCGGGGGACGTAGCCGATCACCTGCCAGCCGTGGTTGCCCGCGACATCGGCATAATGAAGGTTCGTGGGCCAGGGATGGAGCGCGAACGCCGCCTTCAGGCTGTCCCAGTCGCGCGCGAGGTTGATCGCGATCATCGCGAACGATCCCGACCCGCCGGGCTGCATCGCGATGGTCGCGATCGCGGTCGCGCGGTGACGGGCCGGATCGTGCGACACGACCGGGCCTTGCACCGCATGGCGCAACGTGGCGCGATGCGGCGCGGCGTCCTTGACCGGAATATCGATCTCGATCGTCGTGAAGCGTTTCCACCCGCCGTCGTGCCGGTAGCGTTCGGGATCGGCGGGATCGAGTTCGAGAATGAACAGATCCTCCTGATCGATATGGAAATTGGTTCGGCCGAACGCGAAATGGTCGGTATGCCCCTGCATGATGCCGGGCAGCCCGGGCGAGGCGCCGCCGATCACGTCCAGGCCCGGCGCGCTCAGATGCGCGACATGGCGCGGGCCGAAGTCACCGATGCCGAGATGCGGGTCGTTGGCCAGGATCGGGCGACCGGTCGCGCTGCGCGACGGCGCGATGGTCCAGGCGTTGCTGCCCGCGTTCGCCCGTTCGGTCGCGTCGCGGGCGGTGCCGGCGGGATCGCGCGTCGGCGTCTCCGCGTCGAACGGCAGGCGACCCAGCCGCAGCACGCCCAGATCGGCCTCCGACACCGCGGCGGCGTCCAGCCCCTCCGGCACGGTCATCGTCCAGGCGGGACGCAGCGGCGCGTACACCGCGTCGAGATCGAGCAAGCCCATGCCCGCCAGCTGTGCGCGGCGCACCTCGTCATCGGTGTTGCCCGCGCCGCCGCCGCGCGCCAGCACGAAATCGCGCACGTCCCAGCGCAGCGGCGCAACGGCCAGGATCCGATATTCGAGCGGCAGCAGCGCGGGATCGGCGCTCACCTCGTCGATGCGCGCGTTAACCCCCGCGACATAGGCGCGCGCGCAGGCGAGGACGTCGGCGGGCAGGCGCGCCAGCTCCGCGTCCAGATCGCCGCGATAATGGAACAGCCGCGCCACCGCGTCGAAGGGGGCGAAATCCGCGCCATAGACTTCCGCCATCCGCCCCATCTCGCGGCGATGCCCGAGATCGATCTGGAACAGCCGGTCACGCGCGGTGACATAGCCGTGCCCGAAGAAGGCGTCGGGGATCGAGCGGGCGCGGACGTGGGGGACGCCATGGACGTCGTCGACGATCTCGATCGGTGCGCTCGCCCCGCGCACGGCGGTGCGGCGGATCGGCCGTGCGGGGCGGGCGTCGGCGGCGGGCAGGAACGGCATGAACGCGGCTCCTGCGGCCGATCCGAGCAGCAGCGATCGGCGGTCAAGCATCGTGGCGAACTCCTCGGCTGATGCAGGCAGGCTAATGCCCGGCGTCCGCGCGTGGCTATACCAAGCGGTCGGCGGCGCATAGGGCGCGGCTATGCCGGAGCGGCGTGGCCGGGGGTGCCCTATAATCGCGGGCTATGCCCCTATCGCGGATCGGACCGGCGTTGGTGCTTGACGTGATCCCGTGCGCATCGTCACCTTCACCGATCCTGATACCCCGCGATCGCCCCGCGCGAGGGCGAAACGGGTCAGGCGCGGACGCAGGAAACATCCGGGTTGATCGCGACCGGGCCATCGGGTCCGGGCTACAATAGGGGGATATGATGACGGTTCGACGGCTAACGGCAGGACGCGGCCACGCGCTGCGCGCGGTGACCCGCGCCGGCGCCAGCATGGCGGCGCTGATGCTCGCGTTGCTCGCCGCGGAGGCCGGTGCGCAGGGCCAGGCGGACGGGCCGGGCACGGGTGCCAGCGCGGCGCGGCCAGCGTCGGAACCCGATCTGGCGCAGATGCAGGACGATGGCTCCGACGTCGTGGTCACGGGGACGCGCATCGTCCGCGACGGCTTTCAGGCGCCGACCCCGCTGACCGTGGTGTCGGAGGCGGAGATCCAGAATTCCTCGCCGACCAACAATCTGGCCGATTTCATCAACCAGATTCCGTCGGTCGCGGGATCGACGCGGCCGGCGAACTCGCGGCTGGCGATCAGCTCGGGGCTGGCCGGGATCAACGCGCTGAACCTGCGTGCGCTGGGAGAGATCCGCACCCTGGTGCTGCTCGACGGGCGTCGCACGGTCGCCTCCAGCGTCACCGGGCTGGTCGATATCAACACCTTCCCGCAGGCATTGGTGAAGAGCGTGGAGATCGTGACCGGCGGCGCCTCCGCCGCCTATGGATCGGACGCGGTCGCGGGCGTCGTCAACTTCGTGCTCGACAAGAAGTACGAGGGGCTGAAGGTCACGGCCGACAGCGGCATCACCAGCCGCGGCGACGGCAACAATTACTCGTTCAGCGTCGCGGGCGGCACGTCGTTCGGCAGCGAGGGGCGCGGGCATGTGCTGCTGAGCGCCGAACTGGCGCATCGCGACGGCATCTTCGCGGTCGATCGCGACTGGAACTTCACCGGGCGGGTGCGGATGACGAACCCGGCCAATGCGACCGGCCTGGTCAACAACGGGCAGCCGCAATATCTGATCCGCACGCCGGTCGGCGTGGCGAATGCGACCCCGGGCGGGATTATCCTGAATTCCAGCGGCGGCGTCGCCAACCGGCTGCGCGGGCTGTATTTCGGGCCGGGCGGATCGGTGAACCAGTTCCAGTACGGCGCCTTCAACTCGCCCGCGCTCGGCGGCACCAACGCTCCGTCGCTGACGCAGGGCGGCGACTGGCAGCTCAACGATTCGGGCCGCCGCATCGGGCTGGACGCCGACGACGACCGGCGCGGCGTGTTCGGGCGCGTCAGCTACGAACTGGCCGACTGGATCTCGGTCTTCGCGGAAGGGGCGTACAACTGGCAGAAGACGCTGTTCAACGCCGGGCCGAACGTCAGCACCACCACCACGCTGCGCGGCGACAATGCCTATCTGATCAATACGCTGGGCGCGTCGCGGCTGGCGGGGATCACCAGCGTGACGATCGGCACCACCGCCGCCGACCTGCCGTATCGCCAGAACAACAGCTCGCGCGACGTGCAGCGTTATGCGCTGGGCGCGGAGGGCGATTTCCAGTGGTTCGGCAACAAGGCGATCTGGAACGTCTACGGCCAATATGGCGAGATGAACGCGCACGAGCAGTTGCGCAACATCATGAACACCACGCGGATGGCGAACGCCAATGATGCGGTGTTCGCGCCGGCCGGCAACGCACTGGGCGTCGCGGCGGGCACGATCGTCTGTCGATCGACCTTGACCGCGCCGACCAACGGCTGCCTCCCGCTCAACCGGCTGGGCATCGGCGTCGCCGATCCGGCGGCGGTCGATTACGTGCTGGGCGATCCGTATCGCGACCAGAAGCTGAAGCAGACGGTGGCGGGCGCCAACCTGTCGGTCACGCCATTCTCGACCTGGGCGGGGCCGGTCAGCGTCGCGGTGGGCGGCGAATATCGCCGGGAGGAAGTGTCCGGTTCGGTCCCGGCCGAATTCCGCACCGGCTGGTCGGTGGGCAATTTCCTCCCGACCTTCGGTAGTTACAACGTGAAGGAGGCCTATCTCGAAACCGTCGTGCCGTTGGGCGCGGGGGTGGAGTTCAACGGCGCGGTGCGCGGCACCGACTATTCGACATCGGGCTATGTCACGACGTGGAAGGCGGGCGCGACGTGGCAGCCGATCGAGGACATCCGCTTCCGCGTCACCCGGTCGCGCGACATCCGCGCGCCCAATCTCAACGAGTTGTTCGCTTCCGGCACGTCGCGGACCAACACGCTGACCGACCCCCGGGACGGGCGTACCGGCGTCACCTTCCGCGAGACGACGACCGGCAACCCCAATCTGCGCCCGGAAAAGGCCGATTCGACCAGCGTCGGGGTGATCCTGCAGCCGCGCTTCGTGCCGGGCTTCTCGTTGTCGGTGGATGGCTTCCTGATCGAGTTGAAGGATGCGATCGGACAGTTCTTCGCGCAGGATATCATCAATCGCTGCTATGAAGGGCGGCAGGAATTCTGTGCCGCGTTCGAGAAGGATCCGACCGGCGACCGCGAATTGTTCTTCCGCGCCAGCCCGTTCAACTTCGCGCAGCAGCGCGTGCGCGGGATCGATATCGACGCCACCTATCGTCTGCCGATGGAAAGACTGTTCGCAGGCAGCGACGACAATCTGACGCTGCACGGTCTGGCCACGCGCTATATCGACAACATCACCAACTCGGGCGTGCCCGGTAACATCCCGGTCGATATCGTCGGACAGAATGGTGGCGGCGGGCTTCCGAAGTGGATCTATCGTGCTTCGGCGACCTATGACGCCGATGCGTTCGCGATTACTGCGACGGGGCGGGGCATAAGCTCCGGGACGTATGGAAACAACTATATCGTGTGTTCGACCGACTGCCCGGTCGGTCGTCCGGCCGCGATCGTTTCGCAGTTTCCGACCATCGACAACAACGACATTTCGGGCGCCTTTTACTTCGACCTGAACCTGACCACCAAGATCGACGTCGGCGGCGAGGCGAAGGGGGAGGTATTCTTCAACGTTACCAACCTGTTCGATGCCGATCCGATCCTGTTGCCGGAAACCGGGCTGGCGGCGAACAGCACCTATTCGGACCTGCTGGGGCGCGCGTTCCGGGTCGGCATCCGCCTTCGGACGCGCTGATTTCCGGCGCGGAGAACAGGGGTCGTCAGCGTCGATCGCGGTCAAATACCGGTCAGATCAGTCCTTTCGCGCGAAGGCTGACCTGACCGGTCAATCCGACGATCAGATGATCGTGGACCGCGATGTTGAGCGGCTTGCCGGCCGCGACGATCGCGCGGGTGATATCGATGTCGGCGCGGCTGGGCGAGGGATCGCCCGACGGATGGTTGTGGACCAGGATCAGCGCCGCCGAGCCGACGTCGAGCGCGCGCTTCACGACCTCGCGGACGTGCACCGCCGCTTCGTCGATCGTGCCGCGCGCCATCACCTCGTCGCGGATCAGCATGTTGCGCGTATTCAGGTGCAGCACACGGAACCGTTCGACCATGTCGTGCGCCATATCGGCATGAAGATAGTCCGACAGCGCCTGCCAGTTCGAGAGGATCGGCGCCGCGCGTGCCCGCGTCGCCACCAGCCGGATCGCGGCGGCGTGCGCGATGCGGATCGCCGCCGCGCTGGTTTCCCCCATGCCGGGCACGCGCACCAGCGCGTCGGTGTCGGCGCCGAGCAGCCCGGGCAGCCCGCCGAATTCGCGCAGCAGCGCCTTGGCGAGCGGCTTGGTATCCTGACGCGGGATCGCCAGCGCGAGCAGATATTCGACCAGTTCGTGATCGAGCAGCCCGTCGGCATCGGCGAGCAGCCGCGCGCGCAGCCGGGCACGGTGCCCCTTCGCATCCTGCGCGCGCATGTCGTCGTCGGCCATGACGTCGGGGGTAGGTCGGATCGTGCGCCCGTGCAATTGCGTCGCGGCCCGCGACTGCCCTATGCTGGCACCCGCATGACCGGCACGGCACAGCAGCGGAGACATCCGGCGTGAGCGGTGCCGGACGGCGGATCGGCGTGGCGGTATCGGTGCTGGCGCTGGCGGCGGGTGGCGGGCTGTGGCTGTCGCGCATCCCGATCGCGACGCACGTCATCGACCGCGAACTGGCGGCAAAGGGCGTCGCGGCCCGCTATCGCATCGACGACCTGGGGCTGGGGCGGCAGCGGCTGACCAACGTCGTGATCGGCGACCCCGCGCATCCCGACCTGACCGCCGACTGGGTGGAAACGCAGATCGACCTGGGGCTGTCGGGGCCACGGCTGGTGGCGGTGCGCGCCGGCCATGTGCGGATCGCGGCGCGGCTGCGCGAGGGGCGCGTGCTGCTGGGCGCTATCGACCGGCTGCTGCCGCCGCCATCGGGTGGGCCCTTCGCGCTGCCGTCGCTGAACGTCGCGGTCGAGCAGGCGCGCATCGCGCTGGACACGCGTTATGGCGCGGTCGCGATGTTGTTGAGCGGGAAAGGGAAGCTCGACGACGGCTTTCGCGGGCAATTGCGGGCGCAGGCGCCGTCGCTGACCCTGCCGGGCTGTCGCGTCGAGGGCCTGGCCGCCGCGGTGAACCTGCGCGTCACCGCCAGCGCGCCGCGCCTGGCCGGGCCGGTGAACGCCGCGGGGCTGGCGTGCGGCGCGACCGCGGCGCGCGCGGTGGCGACCGACCTCGACATCGGCCTGTCGCCGGCCCTCGACCGCTGGTTCGGGCGCGCGCAGGTGGCGGCGGGGCGGGTCGCGACCGGCGGCGCGCGGCTGGACCGACTGGCCGGGACGATCCGCTTTCGCGGCGACGCGGATCGCACCACCGGCACGGCCGACCTGACGCTGGCGGGCGCGGCGGCCGAGGCCGGGCGCAGCGGCGCGACGCGGCTGGCGGGGCAGTGGCGGCTGAGCGGCGGTCGCGCCACGCTGGCCGGACGGCTGGAGGCCGCGCAGGTCGCGCTGTCGCCGGCGTGGCGCGCGCGGATCGCGGCGGCCGGACGCGGCGCGGCGGGATCGCCGGTCGCGCCGCTGCTGGCCGGCATGACCGAGGATGCGGCGCGCGCGGCGGGCAACATGCGCGTCGGCGCCGACCTGGCGCTGGCCACCGGCACACCGACGCTGCTGACGATCGAGCGCGCGGACCTGCGCGCGGCCACCGGTGCCCAGGCGACGCTGGATTCGGGGGCGATCACGATCGGCCATCCGGCGGGCGTCCAGCTCGACGGGCGCATGGCCATCGGTGGCGGCGGGCTGCCGAGCGCGACGGTGCGGCTGGCGCAGCCGGCACCGGGCGCGCCGGTCAGCGGCACGGCGGTGATCCAGCCCTATGCGCGCGGCGGCGCGGCGCTGTCGCTGACCCCGGTGCGTTTCACCACCGGCGGCGGTGGCGCGACGCGGATCACCACCCGCGCGACGCTGAGCGGGCCGCTGGCGGGCGGTCGGGTCGACGGATTGCGCGTCCCGGTGGCGGCGCTGTGGGATCGGCGCGGGCGGCTGGCGGTCAATCCGGCCTGCACCCCGCTCGCCTTCGACCGGCTGGCGGTGTCGAGCCTGCGGCTGGAGGCGGCGACGCTGACGCTGTGCCCGACGTCGCGCGCGCTGGTCGAGGTGGCGGACGGGCGCCTTTCCGGTAGCGCGCGGCTGGGCACGGTTCGGCTGGCGGGCGCGATCGGCGGGTCGCCGCTGCGGCTCGACAGCAGCGGCGGGACGCTGGCGCTGGTCGATCGCGGCTTCGCGCTGCGCGATGTGGTCGCGCTGATCGGCGCGCCGGGACGCGTGACGCGAATCGCGGCGGGGACGCTCGACGGACGGCTGACTGGCGCGGGCGCGGCCGGCACGTTCGCGGCGGGCGGCGGGCAGGTCGCCAACGTGCCGCTGGTGATGAGCGCGGGCGATGGCAAATGGACCTTCGATGGCCGCGCGCTGGCGTTGACGGGAACGCTGCGCGTCGCCGACGCCGCCGATCCGGCGCGGTTCCAGCCGATGACCGCGCGCGACGTCGCGTTCTCGCTGAAGGGTGATGCGATCCGCGCGACCGGCGCGCTGATCGAGCCGACGACCGGGACGGCGGTGGCGACGGTGGCGATCGACCATGCGCTGTCGCGCGGCGCGGGGCAGGCGCGGCTGACGGTGCCCGGCATCACCTTCACCAAGACGTTCCAGCCCGAGTTGCTGACGCGCGTGACCTATGGCGTGATCGCCGACGTGCAGGGAATGGTGAGCGGGCAGGGCGACATCCGCTGGGACGCGAAGGGTGTGAGCAGCACCGGCAGTTTCACCACGCCGGGCATGAACCTGGCCGCCGCGTTCGGCCCGGTCGAGGGGCTGGCGGGCACGATCCGCTTCACCGACCTGCTGGGGCTGGTGAGCGCGCCCGATCAGGTCGCGACGGTCGCGTCGATCAATCCCGGCATCGCGGTGACGGACGGGCGCATCGTCTATCGCCTGCTCCCCGACCTGCGCGTGCGGGTGGATGCGGGGCGCTGGCCGTTCGCGGGCGGGACGCTGACGCTCGACCCGACCGTACTGGACTTCGACGCCGAGCGGACGCGGCGGCTGACGTTCCGCGTCCAGGGAATGGAGGCGGGCAAGTTCCTGCAGCAGTTCGACTTCTCGAACCTGAACGCCACCGGCACCTTCGACGGCGTGCTGCCGATGATCTTCGACGACAGCGGCGGGCGGATCGAGGGCGGGCGGCTGATCGCGCGGCCGGGCGGGGGATCGATCGCCTATCTGGGCGAGCTGACCGAGAAGGATCTGGGCTTCTGGGGCAATCTCGCCTTCCAGTCGCTGCGCTCGCTCACCTATCGCAGCCTCGACGTGCAGATGGACGGGCCGCTGGCGGGCGAGATGGTGACGGGCGTGCGCTTCACCGGCATCCGGCAGGGGCAGGGCGCGAAGAGCAATTTCCTGCTGCGCCGGCTGACCCGCCTGCCGATCCAGTTCAACATCACGATCCGCGCGCCGTTCCGCGGGCTGATCGATTCGGCGGCCAGCTTCTACGACCCGCAGCGGCTGGTGAAGCGCAACCTCCAGGCCTTGATCGACGAACAGAACCGGAAGACGGGTGTTCAGCCGCCCGCAAGCGAGAATGTGCCATGACCCGAGCAGGATTGACGAACGCGATGCGCCTCACGACCTTATCATCGATGGCGATGCTGATGCTGGCCGGCGGCATGGGGGGATGCGTGAACATTTCCGCCCCCGACAAGCCGATCCAGATCAACCTCAACATCAACGTGACGCAGGAAGTGGTCTATCGCCTCGACAACGAGGCGAAGTCGCTGATCCAGCAGAACCCGGGGATTTTCTGAGCCATGCGTATCAAGGCATTTTCGATCCTCGCCGCTCTGGCCGCGCTGGCGCTGCCGGGCATGGCGCAGGCGCAGCGCGATCCCGCCTATGCCGCCGCGCGCGCGGGCGGCGAGGTGGGCGAGCAGCCGGACGGCTATCTGGGCGTCGTCGGCGCGGGATCGGCGGCGCTGCGCGCGCTGGTCAGCAACATCAACATCCAGCGCAAGGCCGCCTACACGCAAAAGGCGCAGGCGTCGGGCGCGACCGTCGAGCAGATGGCGTTCACCAGCGGGTGCAACCTGATCGCGCAGACGAAGCCCGGCGAGAAGTATCGCGCCCCCGACGGGTCGTGGGAGACGCGCGGCAGCGGGGCGCCGCAGCGGGATCCGCGCTGCGTGTGAGGGCGCCGGGTCGAGGACCGGCGGTCGCCGGCGCACGGGCGGCGCGGTAACCGGACCGTGACGTTTATCGCTTACCCTGCCCCGAAGATGACACGGGGATGACGCGCGGGTGTTCGTGCGTGGTTGACACCCCCGGACCCCCCGTCTAACCGGGCCGGGCCTTGGCGGGGCTGCTCGCCGCTTGCGCGCGTCCTCTCCCCGGCTGTCAGAACACAGGGGTGAGGGTGACTGCGTGGCGGAGAACGGACCCGGGGGGGATTTCCACGACGCGGGCGACCCGCGCCTGAACCAGCTGGACGAACGGCTGAGGCAGGCGCGCCGGGACGAAGCGGTTCGACAGGGGACGGTGCGCGACGAATCGGAGGCCGGCTATCAGCTCGGCAACCGCGTGCTCGCCGCCCTGATCGGAAGTCTCGTCGGATCGGCGCTGATCGGCTGGCTTATCGACCGCTGGTTCGGCACCGCGCCCTGGGGGCTGATCGTCATGCTGTTCCTCGGAATCGCGGTGGCGTTCAGGCAGATCATTCGGTTGACGAGCAAGCGTCCGGGCGACCCGGGCGCTTGACGTATGTGAGAAGCGGGAACCCGGCAGTGGCGGCAGAAGGCGGCAAGATCGATCCGATGCACCAGTTCCTGATCGAGCCTGTGCTCGGTCGGCCCTGGATCGTGGGCGGCTATGATCTGTCCTTCACCAATTCCGCGCTCTGGATGGTCATCACGCTGGTCGCGCTGTGGCTGTTCATGCTGGGCGGGATGAAGCGCGAGCTGGTGCCCGGTCGCTGGCAGGCGGCGGTGGAGGGCTTCACCGGCTTCGTCCAGAACATGCTGACCTCGAACGTCGGGCCGCAGGGCAAGCGGTTCGTCCCGTACGTCTTCTCGCTGTTCATGTTCATCCTGTTCGCCAATGTCCTGGGGCTGATGCCGGTCGGTATCGTGCCCGGCTGGCACCCGTTCACGATCACCAGCCACCTGACCGTCACCGGCGTGCTGGCGATCATCAGCTTCTCGATTGTGCTGATCGTCGGTTTCGGCAAGCACGGCTTCCATTTCTTCAGCCTGTTCGTGCCGCACGGCACGCCGGTGGTGATGATCCCGCTGATCTTCGTCGTCGAGCTGCTGAGCTTCCTGGTCCGTCCGTTCTCGCTGGGTCTGCGACTGTTCGTCGCGATGACCGCGGGGCACATCCTTCTGAAGGTGCTGGCGGCGTTCGTCATCAACGGCATCAACATGGGTCCGGGCTATATCGCGATCGTGTCGCTGCCCAGCTTCGTGCTGATGATCGGCATCACGCTGCTGGAGCTGCTGGTCGCGGCGATCCAGGCGTACGTCTTCGCGCTGCTGACCAGCGTCTATCTGAACGACGCGGTCAACCTGCACTGAGTTTCCTTTTCCACCACTGAATTTCAACGGGAGTTACTATCATGGACGCAAACGCCGCCAAGCTGCTCGGCGCCGGTCTCGCCGCGATCGGCATGGGTATCGCCGCGCTGGGCGTGGGCAACGTGTTCGCCGCCTTCCTCGAAGGCGCGCTGCGCAACCCGGGTGCCGCCGACGGCCAGCAGGGCCGCCTGTTCATCGGCTTCGCCGGTGCCGAGCTTCTGGGCCTGCTCGCCTTCGTGACGATGATCATCCTGGTGTTCGTCGCGTAACATACGACTTGCCCGGCCGGCGTTCGCGCGGGCCGGGCCAGTGCCACGACGACCAGCCAAGGGACCGGCATGCCGCAAATCAGTCAGATCGCCGCCACCTACGCCTCCCAGCTCTTCTGGCTGCTCATCACCTTCGGGATCCTGTATTTCGGGATCGGCAAGATGATGGTGCCCAGGGTGCAGGGCGTGATGGAGCTGCGTGAATCGAAGATCGCGCAGGATCTCGCCACGGCCGAAGCGGCACGGGTCGAGGCCGATCGGACCGAGGCGGCCTGGAACGCCGACATGGACGCCGCCCGCGTCGCCGCGCAGGCGGAGGTCGCCGCCGCCAAGGCGCGCGCGGTCGCCGCGTCCGAGGCGCAGCTGCGCGCCGCCGACGCCGATCTGGCCGAGCGGGTCGCGCATCACGACGTCGCGATCGGCAATGCCAAGGCGACCGCGATGGTCAACGTCCAGACGATCGCCGCCGAGGCGGCGCAGGATCTGGTCCAGCGCCTGTCCGGCGTCACGATCCCCCCGGAAGCCGCCAACGAGGCGGTGCGCAGGCAGCTCAATCATGGCTAATTCCCCGCTCGTCCACGATATCGAGGCGCAGCCGCTGGAGGGCCAGGACATGGCCAACGGCAGCGGCATCCACGCCGGGACCAGCGCCGGTGACGGCGAATCGCACGCCGCGCCGACCGCGCTGGGCTTCAACGACACCGGCTGGGTCGGCATCGCCGCGCTGGTCGTGCTGATCGGCCTGGCGGTGATGAAGGTGCCGGCGGCGATCGGCGCGATGCTCGACAAGCGTATCGCCGAGATCCGCCACCAGCTCGACGAAGCCGCCGCGCTCCGCAAGGAAGCCGAGGCGCTCCGCGACGAATATGCCGCCCGCGCGCGCGGTGCCGAGGCGGATGCCGCCAAGATGCGCGACCTGGCGCATCACGAGGCGGCCGCGATCGTCGCCAAGGCGAAGGCCGATACCGAGGCGCTGATGGAGCGTCGCGCGCGGATGGCCGAGGACAAGATCGCCGCCGCCGAACGCGCCGCGATCGCCGAGGTCCGCGCCCGTACCGCCGAGGCGGCGACCGCCGCCGCCGCCGCGCTGATCGCGGAGCGGCACGGCGCCGACGCCGACCGCGCGCTGGTCGACCGCGCGATTTCGGGCGTCGGCCGCCTGAACTGAGTTACCGGGACCGGCGGGGCGACAGTTTCCGCCGGTCCTTTCCTTTCCCCGACGTTTCTCCCTCCCCACGCCGTCGGCATTCTGCTTCCCCTCGCTGGCGGCCAGCCCAGGAAGCCAGTCCGATGCGTTCCGTCCTCCTCGCCGCCCTGCTGGTCGGCACCGCCGGCGCGCCGTCGCTCGCCCAGACCGCCGCCCCCGCCGCCGCGCCCGCGACGAGCGCCGATGCCCGGCTCCGCGCGCTGTTCCACGAAAGCGACGAAGCCAGCCTGAAGCGCAATCCGGTGTCGGCGCTGTTCCGGGGCGACATGCGCTATGCCGACCAGCTCGGCGACTATTTCACCGACGCCTATCTCGCCGCCGAGCGCGCCGCAGCCGAGCACGATCTGGCCGTTCTCGGCACGATCGACCGCGCGGCGCTGAACCCGGTCGACCAGCTCGCCTATGACACGTTCCGGCAGCAGACGCAGACGACGCTGCGCGGCTTCGCGCCCGATCTGGTGGCGCTGACCATCGTCCGCCCGCTCGACCACTTCTACGGCATACAGACCTTCTATCCCGAACTGGCGTCGGGGCAGGGCGCGGCGCCGTTCAAGACCGTCGCGGACTATGAGAACAACCTGAAGCGCAACGCGCAATATGCGGTGATGCTCGACCAGGCGATCGGCCGGTTCCGCGAGGGGATGAAGACAGGCGTCGTCCAGCCCAAGCTGGTCGTCCGCAACGTGATCGGGCAGCTCGACAACCTGCTGGCGGGCGGGGTCGAGGCGTCGCCCTTCTACGGCCCGATCAAGATGATGCCCGACAGTATCCCGGAGGCCGAGCGCGCCCGGTTGACGGCCGCCTATGCGAAGCAGATCGCCGAGGTGCTGAACCCGGCACAGGCGCGGCTGCGCGACTTCCTGCGTACCGATTATCTGCCGGTCGCGCGCGACAGCGTCGGGCTGTCGGCGATGCCGGGCGGGGCGAGGCTGTACGATTACCTGATCGAGTCGAACACGACGCTGCCGCTGAAGGCCGATGCGGTCCACCAGCTCGGCCTGTCCGAGGTCGCGCGGATCACGCGCGCGATGGAGGCGCAGAAGGCCAAGGTGGGGTTCAAGGGCACGCTGGCCGACTTCTTCACCGTCCTGCGCACCGACAAGCGTTTCCAGCCGTCGTCGGCGGCGCAGCTGCGCGAGGGCTATGAGGCGATCGGACGGCGCGTCGATGCGCGGGTGCGCGAGCAATTCTCGCTGATCCCCAAGTCGAAGCTCGAGATCCGCCCGGTCCCGGCGTTCAAGGAGAAGACCGACGCTGGCGGCTCCTATCAGCCCGGCACGCCGGACGGGTCGCGGCCGGGGGTGTTCTACTACAACACCTACGACCTGCCGAGCCGTTACATGTGGGAGATGGAGACGCTGTATCTGCACGAGGCGGTGCCGGGGCATCATTTCCAGATCAGTCTGGCGCAGGAGAATACGGCGCTGCCCGCGTTCATGCGGTTCGGCGGGAACACCGCCTATGTCGAGGGCTGGGCGCTGTATGCGGAAACGCTGTGGCCGCAGCTGGGGATGGAGACCGACCCGTATCAGCGGATGGGGGGGCTGAACGACGAGATGTTGCGCGCGATGCGGCTGGTGGTCGATACCGGCATCCATGCCAAGGGGTGGAGCCGCAATCAGGCGATCGACTATATGCTCGCCAACTCGCCGATGTCGCGCACCGACGCGACGGCCGAGGTCGAGCGCTATATCGCGATCCCCGGGCAGGCGCTGGCCTATAAGATCGGGCAGCTGACGATCTCGCGCGTGAAGGCGGATGCGCAGAAGACGCTGGGCGCACGGTTCGATCCGCGCAGGTTCCATGCAGAGGTGCTGGACACGGGCGCGCTGCCGATGCCGGTGCTGGAGGAGAAGATCGCCGCCTGGGTGAAGGGCGGCGGGAAGTAGAGGCCACCGCGCTTCATTTTCAGCCGTCACCCCGGCGGAGGCCGGGGTCCAGTGGCGGGCGGCTCGTGAAATCCGGCGACGTCTCCCAACTGGGCCCCGGCGTTCGCCGGGGTGACGGGTTGTGGGGGGGTGAAATCCGGGGCTTTTCGACCGTTGTCGCCCCTGCGTAGGCAGGGGCCTATCGCTGTGGCGTGTCGCGACGGGTTTGACACGGGGGCGGCGTTTCCTGTGTCAGATGGGCGGGTAACCACTCGAGAGACATAGGCCCCTGCCTTCGCAGGGGCGACGTGCCGGCACGGACGACGGGCGGAGCCGGCGACCCGTTGCCCCACTCCCCCGCACTTCCTAGATCGCGGGGGATGACAGGCAGCTACGGTCCCCCCGACCGCTTCAACGAGGAAAAGGCCACCTACGCGATCCGTGGCGCCGATGCGCCCGATCTGGAGGGCGGGGTCGCGGCGATCCGCAACGTGCTGAAGACGCTGCCGCTGAAGCCCGGCGTGTACCGGATGCACGATGCGAAGGGCGACGTGCTGTACGTCGGCAAGGCGCGCGCGCTGAAGAACCGCGTCGGCAATTACGTGCAGGTCGATCGCCTGCCCAGGCGGCTGCAACGCATGGTCGCGCAGACACGCTCGATGACGATCGTCACCACCAACAACGAGGCCGAGGCGCTGCTGCTCGAGGCGCAACTCATCAAGCGCTATCGCCCCGCCTACAACGTGCTGTTGCGCGACGACAAGAGCTTTCCCTTCATCCTGCTGCGCGCCGACCACGACTTTCCGCGCATCCAGAAGCATCGCGGCGCGCGGCGCGCGAAGGGCGATTACTATGGTCCGTTCGCCAGCGCGGGGAGCGTCAACAACACGCTGAACGCGTTGCAGAAGCTGTTCCTGCTGCGCAGCTGCACCGACGGTTTCTTCAAGACGCGCGACCGCCCGTGCCTGCTGTACCAGATCAAGCGTTGCTCCGCGCCGTGCGTCGGGCGGATCGACGAAGCGGGCTATGCCGAGCTGGTGGGCGACGCCAAGAAGTTCCTCGCCGGCAAGGCGACCGACGTGCAGGCGAAGCTGGGCACGCAGATGCAGGCGGCGGCCGAGAATATGGATTTCGAGCTGGCCGCGATCCTGCGCGACCGGCTGAAGGCGCTGACCTTCATCCAGGGCACGCAGTTCATCAATGCCGAGGGGGTCGGCGACGCCGATATCTTCGCGCTGGCCAGCCACGAAGGGCTGATCGGGATCGAGGCGTTCTTCATCCGCGGCGGGCAGAATTGGGGGCACCGCAGCTTCTTCCCCGCGCACACCGCCGACGTGCCCGAGGACGAGGTGCTGACGCAGTTCATGGCGCAATTCTATGAGGAGGTGCCGCCCGCGCGCACGATCCTGATCGACCGCGTGCTGCCCGAGGCGGAGGTGCTGGTGCAGGCGCTCTCCGATCAGGCCGGGCGCAAGGTGGAGATGACCGTGCCCCAGCGCGGCGTGCGCAGGCGGCTGCTCGATCAGGCGACGCGCAATGCGAAGGAAGCGCTGGAGCGGCGGCTGGCGGAGAGCACGACGCAGGCGCGACTACACCGCGAACTGGCCGATCTGTTCGAACTGGGCGAGCCGCCCGACCGGATCGAAGTGTACGACAACAGCCACATCCAGGGCACCAATGCGCTGGGCGCAATGGTCGTCGCCGGGCCGGAGGGGTTCCGCAAGGGCCAGTATCGCAAGTTCAACATCAAGCAGGCCGCGACCGACGACGATTATGCGATGATGCGCGAGGTGCTGACCCGCCGCTTCGCCCGCGCGCTGGAGGAGGACCCCGACCGCGATGGCGAGACCTGGCCCGATCTGGTGCTGCTCGACGGCGGGCGCGGACAGTTGAACGCGGCCAAGGCGGTGCTGGAGGACCTCGGCATTGAGGACGTGTGCATGGTCGGCGTCGCCAAGGGGCCGCATCACGGGCGCGAGGGGCGCGAGGTCTTTCACCTGATGGACGGGCGCGAACTGACGCTGCCGGTCAATGCGCCTTTGCTGTTCTATCTCCAGCGGTTGCGCGACGAGGTCCACCGCTTCGCGATCGGCGCGCACCGGGCGAAGCGCGCGAAGGCGATCGGCGCGAGTCCGCTGGACGAGGTGCCGGGGATCGGTCCGGCGCGGAAGAAGGCGTTGCTGATGCACTTCGGCACCGGGCGCGCGGTGCGGAACGCCTCGCTGGAGGATCTGCGCAAGGCGCCGGGAGTGAGCGCGGCGGTCGCGCAGCAGGTGTACGACTTCTACCATGCGCGGTGAGGGGTGACGGTCGTGACCCGTCGCTCCGTCATTGCGAGCGCAGCGAAGCAATCCAGTGTTCCGCACGCCGCCCTGGATTGCTTCGCTGCGCTCGCAATGACGGGGGAAGGTCGATGGGATGGGTCGTTCCCGTCATTCCCGCGAAGGCGGGAATCCAGACGCGCAGGTCCGGCGATGGAGACGCAATCGTCGGAGGTTCTGGATTCCCGCTTTCGCGGGAATGACGGATTGAGGTCGTCGTGCACCTGACCGCTGACGCCATCCTGCTCTCCGTCCGCGCGCATGGCGAGCATGGGGCGGTGGCGCGGGCGTTGACGCGGCTGGACGGGGTGCAGCCGGGCTATGTCCGCGGCGGGCACGCGCGCGGGTTGCGGCCGGTGCTGCAACCGGGGAACATCGTGCGCGGCGAGTGGCGCGCGCGCACCGAGGAGCAACTCGCCGCGCTGACCGTCGAACTGGTCCATAGCCGCGCCGCGCTCCATGCCGCGCCGCTGCCCGCCGCCGCGCTGGAATGGCTGACCGCGCTGACCGCGACCGCCTTGCCGGAAGCGCAGCCCTATCCGCACCTCCACGATGCGCTGGCGGGCGTGCTGGACGCGATCGAGGCGGCGCCGAGCGCGCGCGGCTGGGCGGCGGCGATGGCGCGGTACGAATTGCTGCTGCTGGCCGAATTGGGCTTCGGGCTCGACCTGTCGGCGTGCGTCGCGACCGGCGCGACCGACGACCTCGCCTTCGTCAGCCCCAAGAGCGGCGGGGCGGTCAGCCGCGCGGCCGCCGCCGGTTACGAGGCGCGGCTGTTCGCGCTGCCGCCGTTCCTGCGCGATGGCGGAGGGGCGGAATGGGACGAGGTGCTGGCGGGGCTGGCGATCACCGGGCATTTCCTCGCGCGCGACGTGCTGGTCGACCGGCGGCGCGATCCGCTGGCGGCGCGGGCGCGATTGCTCGAACGATTGCAGAGGGCGGTTGCGTGAGCGCGCTGCCCGCGCCATGCGGTGCGGCCATGACATACGGCAAGCTCATCGCGATTCTGCCCGGCGACGGGATCGGCCCCGAAGTGACCAGCGAGGCGCGGCGCGTGCTCGACGCGCTCGACCTCGGTCTCACCTTCGAGGAAGCGCCGGTCGGCGGCGCGGGCTATCGCGCCAGCGGCCGTCCGCTGCCCGAGGCGACACTCGATCTGGCGAAGCGCGCCGATGCGGTGCTGTTCGGCGCGGTCGGCGACCCGGAGTTCGACTCGCTGGAGCGCGCGCTGCGCCCCGAGCAGGCGATCCTGGGGCTGCGCAAGAATTTGACGACCTTCGCCAACCTCCGTCCGGCCAAGATGTTCGCCGGGCTGGAGGATGCCTCGACGCTGAAGCCCGAGGTGGCGAATGCGATCGATCTGGTGATCGTGCGCGAACTGAACGGCGACGTCTATTTCGGCGCGAAGGGGCGCGGCACCACCGAGGGCGGCTTGCGCGAGGGCCACGACCTGATGCGCTATGACGAATCGGAAGTGCGCCGCATCGCGCACGTCGGGTTCCAGACCGCGGCGAAGCGGCGCGGCAAGCTGTGTTCGGTCGACAAGGCGAACGTGCTGGAGACGTCGCAATTGTGGCGCGACGTGGTGATCGAGGTCGCCGCGGACTATCCGCAGATCGAGCTGACCCATATGTATGTCGACAATGCCGCGATGCAGCTGGTCCGCAATCCGGGCGCGTTCGACACGATCGTGACCGGCAATCTGTTCGGCGACATCCTGTCGGATCAGGCGAGCATGTGCGTCGGGTCGATCGGGATGCTGCCGTCGGCGTCGCTCGATGCGCAGGGCAAGGGGCTGTACGAGCCGATCCACGGTTCCGCGCCGGACATCGCCGGGCAGGGCAAGGCCAATCCGTGCGCCGCGATCCTGTCGGCGGCGATGATGCTGCGGCATTCGCTGGGTGACGGCGTGGCGGCGGACCGGATCGAGGCGGCGGTGTCGAAGGCGCTGGCGACCGGCGTGCGGACGCCCGATCTGGGCGGCACCGCGACGACGCGCGCGATGGGCGATGCGGTGCTGGCGGGGCTGTAGCTTCGTCGGAGGGGATCCTGCCCTCGCTTCATTCCACCGGCACGCGCACGCAGGCCGGGGGGGGGCACCGTTCCGCGACGCCGCGGGGCGCGGCGCACTGACCTGTCGCGACCGGCGGTTGACGACCGCGCGGGCGTTGCGGGACGGCTGGGTGGCCTTCTGCCTGGTGTGCGCTGTCGTCGCGGTTCACCTGGGGGCGGTATCGCTGACAGGTCACACCCAGCTGTCGAACCACGTCCAGCGGTGGAAGGCGGCGGGGTTGGCCAGTGGCTCGGCGGACAGGACCGGCAGGAAATACAGCCACAGCGCGAACACCAGCAGCAGGTAGAGCTCGATCCAGCGCCCCAGCGCCACGCGCCAGTGATCCAGCGCCACCGCCAGCACGACGCAGAGCAGCACGCTGGACGGATAGTAATAATAATAGAAGCCGAGCGATTTGGGGATGATCGCGAAGATCGCGACTGAAAAGGTCCATAGCGCCGCCGGGGCGAGCAGCCGCGCCGCGCCGGTCTTCACCCAGCCATGGTAACAGGCCGCGACCGCGATCAGCCCGCCCCACATCACCGCCGGATTGCCGAGCAGCAGGATGCCGCGTTGCGCGCCGTCGACCGGCTCGTACAGATACCAGATCGGGCGGATCAGCAGCGGCCATGTCCACCACGTCGACTGGTAGGTGTGCGGCGGCAGCTTCTGCGTCTGGCGCAGGTACATGTCCCATTGGAAATGCGGGAGCCCGCGCAGCGTCAGCGCGTCGCCGGCGTAGAAGAAGGCGGGCGCGAAGGTCAGAAAATAGGCCGCGACCGAAAGGCCGCCGAGCAGCGCCAGCGCCGGGACCGTGCCCAGCCCCGGCCAGCGCGACGGGCGCTTGCGCCGCATCAGCAGGAAGGTGACGCCCGCCGCCGCCACATAGGGCGCCGCCGCCCATTTGCAGGCAGTGGCGAGCCCCATCAGCACGCTGCCCGCGCTCCACCGCGCGACGCTGCCGTCCCGCATCGCGCCGGCCAGCAGGACCACGCCCCACATCAGGAACGCGACCAGAAACGTGTCCAGCATCGCGATCCGCGCCTGGATGTAGATCGTGAAGCCGAGCAGCGCGAACGCGGTGGCGAGCAATGCGGCGCGCACCCGCCCGGTCAGCAGGTGGGTGAGCGCGAACACCGCCGCGACGGTCGCGGCCCCCGCCAGCGTCGAGGCGAAGCGCCACCCGAACGGCGTGTCGCCGAACAGCCACATCGCCGCCGCGATCAATTCCTTGGCCAGCAACGGATGTTCGATGTTCGCCGGCCCGGACAGCGCGAGCAACGCGCGCGCGGCGGGCAAGTAATGCACCTCGTCGAACACCGGCTTGGTCGGCACGGTCAGGCGGAACAGGAAGATCGCCTCGCTGGCGAGCGCGACCAGCCATAGCAGCAGGCGCGGGCGTCGTTCGATCGTCTTCACCGGCATCTGTCCTCCGCCACCATGCCGACGCGGATTGCGACAGCGGCGCGCGGACGACAAGCCCGCGATGACGGTTTGACTTGCGTCCCACGGCTGCGCGGGGGCAAAGCGGACCCATGAAACGGCACAGCGGACAGGATCGGTCGATCACGCAGCACTGGCGTCCCGCGACGCTCGCGGTACGCGGCGGCACGGCGCGCTCCGAGTATGGCGAAACGTCGGAGGCGCTCTTCCTGACCTCCGGCTATTGCTACGACCGGGCGGAGGATGCGGCGGCGCGCTTCGCGGGCGAGCAGTCGGGGATGACCTACTCCCGGCTCCAGAACCCGACGGTCGAGATGCTGGAGCATCGCATCGCGCTGCTGGAGGGTGCGGAAGCGTGCCGGACGATGGCGACCGGCATGGCGGCGATGACCGCGGTGCTGCTGTGCCAGTTGCAGCAGGGCGACCATGTCGTCGCGGGCCGCGCGGCGTTCGGATCGTGCCGCTGGCTGGTCGACACGTTGCTGCCGAAGTTCGGGATCCAGACAACCACCGTCGACGCGCGGGATCCACAGGCGTTCCGCGATGCGGTGCGCCCGAACACCAAGGTGTTCTTCTTCGAGACGCCCGCCAATCCGACGATGGATGTGGTGGACCTGCGCGCGGTGTGCGGCATCGCGCGCGAGCACGGGATCACCAGCGTCGTCGACAATGCCTTCGCCACCCCCGCGCTTCAGCGGCCGATGGACTATGGCGCGGACGTCACCGCCTATTCCGCGACCAAGATGATGGACGGGCAGGGGCGCGTGCTGGCCGGCGCGGTGTGCGGGACCGAGGATTTCATCACCAACACGCTGCTGCCGTTCACGCGCAACACCGGGCCGACGCTGAGCGCGTTCAACGCCTGGGTGGTGCTGAAGGGGCTGGAGACGCTCGACCTGCGCATCCGCCGCCAGTCGGACAATGCGCTGGCGGTCGGGCGCTTCCTGGAGGGCCGCGTGCCGCGCATCCTGCACCCCGGATTGCCGAGCCATCCGCAGCACGAACTGGCGATGAGCCAGATGGTCGCGGCCGGTGGCATCTTCGCCTTCGAGGTGGCGGATCGCGCGCAGGCGCATGCCCTGCTCAACGCGCTGGAGCTGATCGATATCTCGAACAACATCGGCGATTCGCGGTCGTTGATGACGCACCCCGCCTCCACCACGCATTATGGCGTGTCGGCGGAGGCGCGCGCGGAGATGGGCGTGACCGAGGGGATGCTGCGGCTGAACGTCGGGCTGGAAGACCCGCGGGACCTGATCGACGATCTCGATCGCGCGCTGGGGCAGGTCGGGCTGTGACGCTGCCGCCGGGCATGGGCGCGCTGTTCCCGGACGCGCAGACCACCGACGGGGTGACGGTGCGCGTTTCGGTCAGCTATCTGGCGGAACAGTCGGAGCCGGCACGCGGGCGCTGGTTCTGGGCCTATCATATCCGGCTGGAGAATGACGGGGACGGGCCGGTGCAGTTGCTGACCCGCCACTGGATCATCACCGACGCGCGCGGGGCGCGCCATACGGTGGAGGGCGAGGGCGTGGTCGGCGAGCAGCCGGTGATCCAGCCCGGCGCAAGCTACGATTACGTATCGGGCTGTCCGCTGGCGACGCCGTCCGGCGCGATGCAGGGCAGTTATCGCATGGTGGCGGAGGACGGGCGGCTGTTCGACGTGGCGATCCCGCGTTTCGCGCTGCTCGCGCCCGCCGAGGCGGAGTGACGCGGTGAAGCGGACGCATCTGCCACTGAATGGGCTGCGCGTACTGGATGCGGCGGCGCGGCACCTGTCGTTCACGCGCGCGGCCGACGAACTGGCGGTGACCCCGGCGGCGGTCGGGCAGCAGATCCGCGCGCTGGAGGATACGCTGGGCGTTGTGCTGTTCCGCCGCACGACCAAGGGGCTGGAGCTGACGCCGGAGGGCGAGGCGGGGCTGGCGCCGCTGCGGCAGGCGTTCCTGGAGTTCGAGGAAGCGGTGCGCGCGATGCAGGCCGGGCAATCGTCCAAGTCGCTGACGATCGCCGCGCCCCGCGACGTGACCGAGAAGTGGCTGCTGCCGCGCCTGGCCGGGATCGCGGCGGCGGACCCGGACCTGCGCTTCGCGCTGGTCGCGGCGGACGAGGGGATGGATTTCACCGAGGCGAACCTCGACCTCGCGATCCGCTGGGGCGAAGGGCCGGGCGCGCACGAGGGTGAGGCGATCGAGAGCGAGGGGCTGGTGACGGTCGCGCGGCCGGGCGGCGAGGCGACCGCGACGATCGTGTGGCCGGGCGCGCCCGAGACGGAGGCGGCGGCGCAGGTGCGTGTCGGCGACGCCGGGCTGGCGATCGATGCCGCCGCCGCCGGACTGGGGCGCGCGACGGTGCCGGAGATGCTGGCGGCGCGCGATATCGCCGCCGGGCGGGTCGTGGTGGTGGGCGCGGCGCAGCCGTCCCGCATCGGTTACTGGCTGGTCGCGCCGACGCCGCAGTGGCGGCAGCGCAAGGTGCAGGCGCTGGTCGAGGCGCTTTCCCGGTAAGCGCCGGGCGGGCGCGCCGCGATCAGGCGGCGTTGCGACGGCTGACGATCCGCACCACTTCCGGCAGTTGCGCGACGGGCAGCGGTTCGCCGAACAGGAAGCCCTGCGCATGTTCGCAGCCGATGCGCAGCAGCGCCTCGAGCTGGCTGGCGGTTTCCACGCCCTCCGCGACGCATTGCAGCGACAGCGCGCGGCAGAGGCCGAGCACCGATTCGACCACCGCCCAGCCGCGCTGCGCCTGGACGTCGTCGATGAAGCTGCGGTCGATCTTCACCTTGTCGAGCGGTAGCTGGTGGAGGTTGCTGAGGCTGGAATAGCCGGTGCCGAAATCGTCGAGCGCCACCTTGATGCCCCAGCTGCGCAATCGTTGCAGCACGCGCGCGGCGGTCGCGGCATCGCGCATCAGCGCGGTTTCCGTCACCTCGATCCAGATCCGCGACGGCGCGATGCCGGAGGTCGCGATCTCGCACTCGATCGCCGCCAGCGTGGCGGGTGAATGGAGGTCGCAGGCGGAGATGTTGAACGATAGCGCGACATGATCGGGCAGCAGTCGCGCCGCCGCCAGCCCCTTTCGGAACACGGTAAGCGTGATGCCGTGGATCAGCGTCGAGCGTTCGGCGACCGCGATGAAGTCCGATGGCGCGATATCGCCCAGCAGCGGACTGTTCCACCGCGCGAGCAGCTCGACGGCCTCGACCATGCCGGTCCGGGCGTTGACGATCGGCTGACCGACCAGTTGCAGCTCGTCGTCGAACGCGCAGGCCTGCAACGCGGCCTCGATCGCGCGGTCGCGCCGGATCGCGCCCTCCAGATCGGGGGTGAAGATGCACATCCCGCCGCCCTGCACGCGCTTGGCATGATAAAGGGCATAGTCGGCGCGGTCGAACAGCGCCGGCGCGGTGTCGCCGGCCTCGGGATAGAGCGCGATTCCCAGCGACCCGCCGACCGCGATGTTCAGCTCGCCGACGTCGAACGGCCGGTCCAGCGAGCGGCACACGCGCGCGCCGACCGCGGCGGCGGCGCGGGCGTCGCCGGGGATGAGGATGCCGAATTCGTCGCCGCCGAGGCGGTAAAAGGTCGCCTCGCCGCCCACGACCTCCATCGCGCGGCGGGCGAGTTGCATCAGCAGGATGTCCCCGGCGTGATGCCCGAACGTGTCGTTGACGGGCTTGAACCGGTCCAGGTCGAGCAGCCCGACCGCGAACGGCGCGGACGGGCCGGCGGCGGCCAGTTCCTCCAGATCCTTCTGGAAGCGCCGCCGGTTGGGAAGCCCGGTCAGGCTGTCGGTGCGCGCGAGCCGGTCGTTCTCCTCGTTCAGGCGGACGAGTTCGTCATGCTGGCGCGTGAGGCGGGTCTGGGCGGTGACCTGTCGGCGGAAGTGCTCGAAGCTGTTCAGGAGCACGCGCAGCAGCACGATATGCACCAGCCCGACGTTGGCGGCGATGACCGTGTACATGAGATCGTGTTCGACCAGGCACATCGCGATGAACGACGGAATGACGATGATCCCGACCAGCACGGCCACCTGCGGCAGCGTCCCCAAACAGAAGATGCAGCCGAGCACGGTGGTGGTCAGATAGACCATCTCGTGCGCCTTCTGCTGGCCGACGCCGTAGCTCATCAACGACAACGCCCAGGCCGCATAGGCGCAGGCGACGATCCCCCCCAGTACGACGGTCGCGCGCAATTGCTTCTTCGCCATGACCGGATCGGGACGCGCGTGCGTTCTCGATCGCCGCCACCAGTGGACGATCCGGACCGAACTGATCGAGAACAGCAGAGCCGGGATATAGGTGCTGACCAGCGCTGGCGCGCTGGCATGGTGGGTCAACGCGACCGCCATCGAACTGACGACGAGCAGCCCGTAGAGGAACGGCACCTGTCCGTAGAGGTTGCGAACCTGCGCGACCGCGAGGCGCGGATCGGTGCCGACATCGGCATACCACCGATAGAGTCGCCAGCGCCGCAATGCTGCAATGTTCATCCGGCCGCCTATCCCCCTGAGAGGAGGGATAACCAGAAAGCGTTAACGGGGCACTAAGAGCGTGCCGGCGGTTCGGCGGCGGCCATGTCGCGCGCGGCGATCAGCTCCAGTTTCTGCGGGACGGTGCCGATTTCGATGCCTTCCGCGCGGAACCGGCGCAGCAGCACCGTCAGCACGCCGCTGCGCGCGCTGTAGGCGGCGCGTGGCGAGGCGACATGCGCGAAACAGTTGAAGAAGATGCGGCCGTCCGCGATCGAATCGATATAGACGGCCGGGGCGGGCTGATCGAGCACCGCCGGCTCGGCCGCCAGTGCCTCGGCCACGATCGCCGCGACGCGATCGGCATCGGTTTCGAGCGGGACCGCGAACTGGATCTGGAAGCGGCCGAGCGGGCTGGCGAGCGTCTTGTTGAGCACCGATTTCGTGATGAGCTCCGAATTGGGCACGATCAGCGTCGAGTGATCGGCCAGCGCGATCTCGGTCGAACGCACGCTGATCCGCTTCACATCGCCCTCGTCGGTGCCGACCCGAATCCAGTCGCCGATCTTGATCGGGCGTTCGGCCAGCAGGATCAGCCCCGAGACGAAGTTGGACGTGATCGCCTGCAACCCGAAACCGATCCCGACCGACAGCGCCGAGAGCAGCAGCGCGATTCGCTCCACCCCGATGCCCAGCGATGCCATCGCCCAGATCACCGCCAGTGCGATGCCGACATAGCGCGCGACCAGCCCGACCGAGTTGCGCGCCGACCCGTCGAGGTCGGTCGCAGGCAGATACTTGCCCTCCAGCCAGCGCATGAACGCCCGCACCAGCGCGAGCCCGACGAACAGCACCGCGACGCCGCGCACGATCGCCCCCGGAGAGATCGAGACGCCGCCGATCTGCACCCCCTGCGCCAGCAGGCCGAGCCGCCCCATGACGCTGCCGATCCCGCCGCCCGCGCCGAGCGGCGAGAAGAACAGTCCCATCGCCAGCAGCGCCAGCGTGACGCGCAGCACGCCGGACAGGAGCACGCCGAACTGGTCGATCACCGCGCCGCGCAGCCCCAGCCCGCGCGACAATGCCCGCCCCAGCGCGCTGTCGCGCGTGAACAGCGTGATGGCCAGATCGTCGGCGGCGGCCATCAGCAGATAGGCCGCACTCCACAACACGACGCCCCAGGCGATCAGCTGCATGACGAACAGCGCGAAGCCGAGATAGCCGATCAGCAGCGCCAGCGTCGTCGCCAGCACGACGACCCACGCCAGCAGCGCGAGCGCGCCCAGCCCGGTGCGGGCCGGAGCGGCGGCCTCCTCCTCGGCGCGATTCGCGCGCAGCCGCCCCAGCGCGAGCAGCGCGAAGGCAAGCAGCGCCAGATGCAGGACGATCTCCAGCACCTGCGTCGCGCTGCGGATCGCCGGGCTGGCGCCGGTGGCGGTGTTGAACGCCTCCAGCATGTAGCTGGTGAAGGCGACGCCGGCGAGCAGCCAGCTATACGGCCGCAGTTCCTGCGCGACATCGTCGGCGATCGGGGCGACCCGCCAGCTCGGGTGCTGGCGCATCAGCAACGCGCCGGTGACCGAGGAGGCGAAGCAGGCGAAGGTGACGGCGATCGTGAAGGCTTCCGCCACACCGTTCCAGCTGTCGGGCAGCAGCAGCGACCAGCGCAGCCCCTCGATCAGCAGCGTTATCGCGAGCAAGGGCGCAAGCGTGCCGACCATGACCCGCCAGATCGCATTGGCGGAGCGGCGGACCCGGTGGCCGGGCGCGCCCTCGATCAGGAAGCGCTGTCCGACGCGATGCGCCGCGGCACGCCCCGGCAGCATGATCGCCAGCGCAGCCAGCAGACCGAACAGCGCCGGGAACGGCGGCCGTCCCCCCCAGTGGCCGGCGATGCCCGCCGCGCCGGTGGTGACGAAGCGTTCCATCCGCCGCAGGTCGCGCGGTATCGCCTGGACCACCGCGACCCAGAAGGACGGCGAGATCGGCGGGATCGAGCGGGCGGTGATCGTCTGGCTGAACTGTTCGGCGACGCTCTGTTCCAGCTCGTCCGCCAGCTGCTGCGCCTCGACGCCGATCAGCCGGCCGCGCTTCACGCTCGAATCGAGCGCGGTATGCTGTTGCGCCAGCCGGCGGCGCTGCTCGCGCAGGTCGGGCGCCTCGGTCGGGTTGGCGGGGCCGAGCCCGGCGAGCCGTGCATCGACGAGCGCGAGCTGCTGCGCCAGGTCGGCGGTGGTGGCGGTGGCGGCGACCCGCGCGCTCATGATGCGGTCGCGCAGTTCGTCGCGGCGGTCGTCGTCGAGCCGCGTGTCCAGCGCGCGGTCGACCATCCGCACGTCCGCCTCGGCTTGCGCCAGGCGTGCGGCGCTGTCGGCGGGCTTGTCGACGGATGGCGCCTGCGCGGCAAGCGGCGCGGGGAGCAGGAGGGCGAGCAGCAGCGGGATCAGGAAGCGCATCGGCATGATGCGCGCCGATAGCAGAACCCGTCCCGCTGCGCAGGGCCTTCCCTGATGCGGGTTACAGGAAGGGACGCCCCCCGGTGACCGGGATCGTCGCGGCGGTGATATAGCTGGCGGCGTCGCTGGCCAGCATCACATAGGGCGGCGCCAGTTCGGCGGGCTGCGCGGCGCGACCGAGCGGCGTGTTGCTGCCGAAACTCTTCACCTTCTCGGGCGGCATCGTGGAGGGGATGAGCGGCGTCCATACCGGGCCGGGGGCGACCGCGTTCACGCGGATCTTCCGCTCGGCGAGCATCTGCCCCAGTCCGGCGGTTAAATTGTGGATCGCGCCCTTGGTGGTCGCATAGGCGAGCAATTGCTCGTTCGGGCTGTCGGCGTTGATCGAGGTCGTGTTGATGATCGACGATCCCGCGCGCATGTGCGGCACCGCCGCCTTGCAGAGGTAGAACATCGCATGCACGTTGACCGCGAAGGTCAGCTGCCACTCCTCGTCCGGTATGTCGGTCAGCGACTGGAAGGTCGCCTGATGCGCGGCATTGTTCACCAGCACGTCGATCCGCCCGAACGCGGCGACCGTCGTCGTGACGACGTGACGCGCGTGCGCGGGATCGCTGATATCGCCGGGGATGAGCAGCGCCTGTCGCCCGGCATCCTCCACCAGCCGCTGCGTCTCGCGCGCGTCGTCATGCTCGTCGAGATAGGCGATCGCGACATCGGCGCCTTCGCGGGCGAAGGCGAGCGCCACCGCCCGCCCGATGCCGCTGTCGCCGCCGGTCACGATCGTCTTGCGATCGGTGAGGCGACCATGGCCGACATAGCTGTGTTCCCCGTGATCGGGACGCGGATCCATGGCGTCGGTCGATCCGGGCATCGACTGCTGTTGTGGCGGATAGGGGGGTACGGGATAATCGGTCATGCGGCGGCTCCTGAAAGCGTCGTGCGATCAATGGCTTGCGCACGTAGGACGTTCCGCGTCGTGACGTCGATCAACACATTCGTCGCAGCGCGGCAAAAAAAGTGTCATCGAATCGCTTGACCGTTCGGGGCGGGGCCCGTAGAGGCCTGTTCACCGCAGCGGTGGTGCTCT
>NZ_LDTB01000140.1 GCF_001476895.1 Sphingomonas endophytica
GGTTAATGGATCTTGAAGACGGCCCGGGATCCATAAATACTGAGCCTCTCAAGGATCGATTCATTAACGATCACTTCGGACGCACCGGGAGTCGGCAATTGATTTAACCCCTGCGAAACGTCCGTATTATTGCTCATGAGATTGCCGCAGAAGCGGCATGTTGAGCCAGAAAGATAGAGCCCCATGTCCTCGATCACCCTGTCGGCCGCCACGCGTCAGAACCTGCTCTCGCTGCAGGACACCGCCCAGCTGATGGCGACCACGCAGAACCGCCTCGCCACCGGCAAGACGGTCAACTCCGCCCTCGACAACCCGACCAACTTCTTCACCTCTCAGGCCCTCGACGGCCGCTCCTCGAGCCTGAACTCGCTCCTCGACGGCGTCTCCAACGGCATCCAGTCGATCCAGGCCGCCAACCAGGGCATCACCTCGATCCAGAAGCTCGTGGACCAAGCCAAGTCGATCGCCAACCAGGCGCTCTCGACCCAGCTCTCCACCACCGGCACCGCCGCCAACGCCTACAGCGCCAGCACCGCCTCCCAGACGGTCCTGCTGACGATCAACGGCACCTCGGTCT
>NZ_LDTB01000141.1 GCF_001476895.1 Sphingomonas endophytica
ACACCAAGGACCTTGCGTTCGTGAACCCGACCGCGCCGGGCTCGCTCGGACAGCAGCGGCAGCAGGCGGCGATCAACATCCAGATCAAGGTCGGTGCCAACAACCTCTCCGAGAACGAGTACGAGGTGATCCTCTCGATCGAGGGCAAGGCCGAGACCGGCGGCAAGGTGATGTTCAGCTTCGACCTCGCCTATGCCGGCGTCTTCCGGATCGTGAACGTACCGAAGGAGAACCTGCACCCGCTGGTCATGATCGAGTGCCCGCGGCTGCTGTTCCCGTTCGCCCGCGAGATCGTCGCGACCTCGGTGCGCGACGGTGGCTTCCCGCCCTTGCTGCCCGACCCCGTCGACTTCGTCGGTCTCTACCGTCAGAACATGGAACGGCAGGCCGCCGCCCAGGCCGCATCCGGCGCAAAGCCGAGCTGATCGGGTACCCCACCCCCGTCATTGCGAGCGCAGCGAAGCAATCCATCTCACCGCCTGCTGGACCACGGATTGCTTCGTCGCTTCGCTCCTCGCAATGACGGTGTCATTTGATGGAGTGAACGATGCGTCGAATCCTGTTGGCTGTTTTGGCCGCGTTTGTGACGCTGGTCGGCCCTGCACACGCGGAAACCTGGCCCGCGCACCCGATCACCATCGTGGTGCCGTTCGCTGCCGGCGGTCCGTCGGATGC
>NZ_LDTB01000142.1 GCF_001476895.1 Sphingomonas endophytica
CGCGCCCTCATTTCTGCCTCTTCTACCCACCCCCGTCCCAGGGCCCGTCGTCCGCGGTCCCTTCACGAACGGGGACGACATGGCGGCTTCTCACCAGCGATCCGAGGCGAGCTTACGCGGCGCGCGCATGTTGCGCACCGCGCTCGGCCCCGCCATCGCCGGATTCCTGGAAGACCCCACAGTCGTCGAGGTGATGCTCAACCCCGACGGGCGGCTCTGGATCGACCGCCTGTCCGAGGGGCTGTCTGATACGGGAGAGTGCCTGTCCGCCGCCGACGTGATGCGCCACCAGGCGCACGATACGCTCGCCCTAGGCGGCGGACAGGCACTCTCCCGTATCAGACAGCCCCTCGGACAGGCGGTCAATCCAGAGCCGTCCGCCCGGGTTTAGCATCACCTCGACGACTGAAGGATCTTCCAGAAAGCGCGAGATCGCGGGGCCAAGTGCAGTGCGCAGCATGCGCGCGCCGCGTAAGCTCGCCTCGGATCGCTGGTGAGAAGCCGCCATGTCGTCCCCATTAGTGAAGGGACCGCGGAAGAGCGGACCTGGATCGGGGAGGAGTAGAAGACGCAGAAATGTGGGCACGGCAACAAGGGAATGCATTCGTAGAACCGTAGCGTAGAAATACAGGTAAAGGGCGGACCTGCGGAATAGCTTGCGATCCTTCGCCGGTCAGCGTGCCCAACTTTGGAGATCGTCCAATGGCGCTAAAGAGATATCTCGAATGTGCTGTAGCTCTCGAACCCCGTACTCAATCACTTCCGCGATCATATCGCAGAGAGCTTCTGGGCACTCGCATGGCCAGGATCGCTTGTAAGAAAGACCGTCTGCCATTGGGTGCGAATACGTCGGAATCGGATAGATCGCGCGCAGTACCAAGCGACCTTACGTCGCCCGCGGACGCGCGACTGACATCCTTCTCAATTTCGAAGTCGACGATGTTGACACCGTGCATGGCCAGGTTGTTGCCGACGGGATCCCTATGCTCCTGTCCTTGCGCGATGAGGACTTCGGCCAGCGCCACTTCATCACTAGCGACCCCAACGGGGGTGCTGATCGACATCATCAAGCCGATCCCGGCCAGCGCGGAGTTCGCAGCCAGCTATGTTACCGGGGATTCGCCGAGGTAGCGAAATCGACCGCAGACAAAGCCTTGCGGACCTCCAGGCTGCCGGGAACGCGACGGAAGCCAATCGAGGCGTTGAGCCGAAGCGCCGCAGTATTGGCGTCGAGGTTCGTT
>NZ_LDTB01000143.1 GCF_001476895.1 Sphingomonas endophytica
CCTTCGAGCGCGGCCTCAACCCGGAAGGCGTCGGCCGCCAGCTCCGCGCCATCCTCGCCTCCGGCAGCCGCAAGGAGCGACTGCGCAGCGTCAAGGCGCCGACGCCCGTGATCCACGGCACCATCGATCCGCTGGTGCATCCGGAAGGCGGCAAGGATACCGCGGTCTCGATCCCGGGCGCAAAGCTGCTGATGATCGAAGGCATGGGCCATGCGCTGCCGATCCCGATGTGGCCAGAGATCATCGACGCCATCGACAAGCACGCGCATGGCGCCGCGGCGAAGGCGGCATAGGGCCGGTAGCTGCGGGTAACCATGTGAGCCGGGAGTGCGCTCTTCCGGGCACGGCACGGACGCTGTAGAGAGCGCTATCCATCGCACAGCCTCGGGAGCTACCAGATGAAGACCCTTCTCCGGCCACGGACAGCCGTCGCCGCTCTCTTCCTCGCGCTTGCGTCTTCCTCCGCGATGGCGGCCACCAGCGAGGCGCAGCAGGAAGCCAACCGGAAAGCCGTGCTGGCGTTCTACGACAAAGGGCTGAACCAGAAGGACGCCGATGCTGCGCTCGCCTATGTCGGCAACCGCTATGTGCAGCACAATCCCGGCGCGGCCGACGGCCCCGACGGCTTCCGCAAGTTCATCGGCTTCCTGCGCGAGAAGTTTCCGAACTCGCACAGCGAGATCAAGCGTTCGTTCGTCGACGGCGACTACGTGATCCTGCACGTCCACGCCGTGCGCGAGCCCGGCACCCGCGGCAACGCGATCATCGACATCTTCAAGCTCGAGGACGGCAAGATCGTCGAGCATTGGGATGTGGTGCAGCCGATCCCAGAAAATCCGGCGAACAACAACACGATGTTCTGAGCGCAACGGCGCGATAAGATCAGTTTGAATCGGATCGGCAGCGGAGGTTCACCTCTCCCTTGGGAGA
>NZ_LDTB01000144.1 GCF_001476895.1 Sphingomonas endophytica
GTGTGCGTTGGCGTGGTGGCCGTTGGTGAACAGCGCCAGCGCAGCGCAGCCCTCGGCGTCCGGGTAGGGCGACACCAAGCCCCACGGGGCTGTGGCCGGGCCGAGCACGAGCTGCGCCGACAGGTGGTTGCGTGGCAGCGGCGGTTCGTGGGGCGCGAGATCTGCTTCACTAAGCGGTCGCGCGCGGGCGGGGATTGGATGGCGCGCGGGCTTATGTATGAGCTGCTCGCGGGTCGCCGACGGCGACGCCGCGACCGAGTTGAGCACGCCCGGCTCCTGGGATTCGAACAGTGCCCGCAGCGCGTCCGTCATCAGGCCGATGGTCAGGACGCCGGCGATCGCGACCGCGACGAACCGGACCATCTGGGCGGCATCGACATCAGGCGCCATGAAGCTAGCAGCGAGACCGAGCAGGCCCGAAGAGATCAGCCGCAGCGCCATCATGGCAAGGCCATGCCGGCGCGTCTCGGCGCCGCCGCCAGCAATCAGCATCACGGTGACCGTGAGCAGTGCCCCCAGCGCGCCGAGCCGCACCGGGATGTCCGGAAACAGCGTGCGGAAATCGGTGAGGATGAACGGGATCACCACCAGCGCGCCGACCGCCATGCGGCCGATGCTGCGGTTCTCGGAGGCCATCAGCGCGGCGCGGTCGCGCGTCGCCAGCAGCAGTGCACAGGTGGCGAAGCCTGCGAGCTGGAACAGCGCCAGCGTGATCGCATAGGGCATCACGAAGCGCTGCAGCCCGAACGTGCCGCCGAGCCCGAGCAGGATGCCGCCGGCGAGCGCCGCGATCTTGACCGGGCGCGGCGCGTGCCGCCGCAGGATGCCCTCGGTGACGATCAGCGCGCCGAGCGGGATCAGCGCGGCCGGGATCACCGAGAGGCGATCGAGCACGAAGCTTCCGCTCCACCACGCAAGACCACGGTCGAGGAACAGGGTCGCGATCACGCCGAGCGCGAGCAGCAGGCGGCGGGTCAGCGGGCTCCTCGG
>NZ_LDTB01000145.1 GCF_001476895.1 Sphingomonas endophytica
GAATGTACTCTCTCAGCTATGCAGTCGCTTACGGTGCGGTATTCGCCGCGACCTATGTGCATGATCTCATGCCGGACAGCAGCGCAGTCCAGCGTGGCCTTTCCGACGGCGCCCACGATGCCCTCGCTTCTCGCTCCCGCCGCAACGCGCTGAAACAGGACGCATCGGTTCAATCAGGCCGGCAAGCGAGGGCTGCCGCTGCAGACGAGTCTCACGATCTACACAGCACCACGGCGCGCGACCCTCGCGCGGAAGGCGAGGTCCGGCAGCGGGTCGATGCCCTGGCGGGCAGGTTCGACGGAGAGGCGTAGCGAGCTACGATCACCTTCAACACGATGTCCTCCCTCAACGCGAACGCCTTCGCAACCCCAGGCTCCGCGCGGTTCTCGGTCCGGATCACCGGCCCCGACCGCTTCGTCATCGGCGGCGCCGAGTGGCTCTCGTCGGACAGCCGCCTCGCCATGTTGCTCCGCGTCACCCTAGCTGCGCCGGCCGTCCGGTCGGTCACGGTCGACCGACAGCGTCATGAGGTGGAAGTTCAACACGAGCCGGGCTCGTGGCGGGCGGTAGCCGCGAACTATCGCATTCGGCCGGCGGATCTTCCTGAACTCGACGTTGAGCCGGAGGAAGTCGAGTCGCATCGCCGCCGGTCGTTCTTCCGCTATGGCCGCTTGATC
>NZ_LDTB01000146.1 GCF_001476895.1 Sphingomonas endophytica
CGTATCCGGCGTGTTGAAGCGCGACTTCTTCCACGGCGGCGAGATCCTGCTGCATGACAAGCCGGTGCGCTATCGGGTGCCGGCGCCGGCGGTGAAGGCCGGCATCGCCTATGTGACCGAGGACCGCAAGGTCGAGGGCTTCTTCGAGACCGCCTCGATCGCCCGCAACATCTATCTCGGCCTGCTCTCCAAGTTTCCCCGCGGCCGGATGCTGTTGTCGCGGCGCGAGACCAATAGCGTGGGCAAGAGCTGGATCCAGCGGCTCAAGGTGCGCGCGATCGGCGATGAGGCCAAGGTGGTCGAGCTGTCAGGCGGCAACCAGCAGAAGGTGGTGATCGCCAAAACGCTGGTGCAGGAGCCGGAGATCATCATCTTCGACGAGCCGACACGCGGCGTCGACGTCGGCACCATCGCCGCACATCCACGAGCGAAATCAACCGGCTCGCCGACGAGGGCAAGGCGGTGGTGGTGATCTCGTCCTACCTGCCCGAGATCATCGCCCTCTCCGACCGCATCCTGGTCGCCCGCACCGGCCGCATCGTCGCCGAGTTCGACGCCGCGGACGCGACCCAGGACAAGATCCTGTACGCCGCGGTGCATTGAGGGCCGCGACGCGCGGCCGGTTCTCTCCCCATCGTCATTCCCCGGTGCGCAATTGCGCACCTGAGGGCTCGCGAAGCGAGGACCCGGAATCCATCGCGCCGCCATCACGTGCGGCCAAATGGATTCCGGGCGCGACGCGCTTTGCGTCGCCCCGGAATGACGAGGGAGAGAGCAACTCCGGAATGACCGCGAGAGAGCACGGCAGAAGCCTTGACGGTATCGTCGCGACGTGTGTTACACGTCGACCGCAAACAGGCCGTGCGCATGACCACCGTCGAACCCCCGAAATTGCATATTGATGACTT
>NZ_LDTB01000147.1 GCF_001476895.1 Sphingomonas endophytica
GTCGAAGCAGATGAAGAACTGGCTGTCGCCGGAATCCGGGTTGGCGGCGCGGGCCATCGAGGCGGTGCCGCGGACATGCGGCTCCTTGTTGAACTCGGCCTTCAGCTTCTTGCCGGAGCCGCCCATGCCGGTGCCCTGCGGACAGCCGGTCTGCGCCATGAAGCCGTCGATCACGCGGTGGAACACGATGCCGTCGTAGAAGCCCTCGCGCACCAGCTCCTTGATCCGCGCGACGTGGCCGGGCGCGAGATCCGGGCGCATCTCGATCGTGACCGGGCCCTGGGTGGTTTCGAGGATCAGAGTATTTTCGGTAGCAGCCATGCTCGCTTCTCCTGGCTTCGGGGTGGATATTTCTTATTCCTGAATGGGATCGCGAATGGGCGGCCAGCCACCGCGCCGCCGAGGCTCTCGGTAAATGGCATCGGCGTGCAGCGTTGCAACGCCTCCATCACGGCGACCCGGTATGCAATCCGGTCGTTGTCGGTCGCTTCCTCCGATTCATAGCTGATCCTGGGATGGCCGAGGATCGCGCCTTCACGGTTGAAGCTGACAATGACGGTAATGTCGACCGGGCCGGCCTTGTCCGGCGGCGGCGGCCGCCAGCAGCGGTGGATGGCAAGAACAACGTCCCTGATCGTATTGAGTTGCTCCGGCTCGGCTGCCGCCGGTCCGGAC
>NZ_LDTB01000148.1 GCF_001476895.1 Sphingomonas endophytica
GTGCTGATGACGACCGCGCATGGCCTCGTCAGCATCATGATCGGCGCCGGCGTGCTGATCGGCATTTCGCTCGCCTGTACCGCGAATGCCATTGCGATGTCGGTCGCGGCGCGCGCGGTGCCGGAGATGGTGCGCTCCACCGTGCTCGGTATCGTCTCTGCCGCGGGCTCGCTCGGCGCGCTGCTGTCGGCGCCGATCGGCCAGATGCTCAATGAAGGTTTCGGCTGGCGCGTCGGGCTCGCCGGCTTCGTCATCCTGTCGGTCGGGATGATCCCTGCGGCGTTGTATGCCGGCCGCGTCGACAACATCCCGCTGCCGAAGCCCGCGGGTGACGACATCGGCAATGCGACGGCGGCGACCGCGGCAGAGACCGCGTTCGGCAACGCGTCGTTCGTGGTGATGACCTGCGCCTACATGGTCTGCGGCATGCAGCTCGTCTTCCTCACCACGCATCTGCCGTCATATCTCGCCATCTGCGGGCTCGATCCGATGCTGAGCGCGCAGACGCTCGGCATGATCGGCGGCTTCAACGTGCTGGGCTCGCTGTTCTTCGGCTGGGCCGGCCAGCGCTGGAACAAGCTGGCGCTGCTCGGCGCGATCTACATCCTGCGCTCGCTGGCGCTCGCCTGGTACTTCATGCTGCCGGCAACGCCGGGCTCGACGCTGCTGTTCGGCGCCATCATGGGCTTCCTCTGGATGGGTGTCGGGCCGCTGGTCGCGGGCGCGGTGGCGGAGATGTTCGGCCTGCGCTGGCAGGCGATGATCCAGGGCCTTGCCT
>NZ_LDTB01000149.1 GCF_001476895.1 Sphingomonas endophytica
GCCGCGACGTGCGCGCCCGCGACGTGCAGATCCTGTTCGCCGACGCCGCCACCGGCGCGCGTTCGCCGGCCCTCGTCCACCAGGGCAAGATCGGCGAGATCATCCAGGACAAGCCGGAGCAGCGGCGCCGCGTGCTGGAAGACGCCGCCGGCGCCGCCGGCCTGCACGCCCGCCGTCACGAGGCGGAACTGCGGCTGAAGGCGGCCGAAACCAACCTCACCCGCGTCGAGGACGTGATCGGCCAGCTCACCGGCCAGATGGAAGGCCTGAAGAAGCAGGCGCGCCAGGCGATCCGCTACCGCGAGGTCGCGGCCAAGGTGCGCAAGTCCGAAGCCATGCTGTTCCACCTGCGCTGGATCGGGGCCAATGCCGACGTCAACGACGCCGCGCGGACCCATGATCTCGCCGTGCGCGAGATGGCGGATCGCACCCAGCATCAGGCGGAAGCCGCGCGCATCCAGGCGATCCGCGCCACCGAACTGCCGGCGCTGCGCGATGCCGAGGCGCGCGCCGCCGCCGGCCTGCAGCGCCTGACCAATGCGCGCGAGATGCTCGACCGCGAGGAGCAGCGCGCCAAGGAGCGCGTCGGCGAGCTCGACCGCCGCCTCACCCAGTTCGCCCAGGACATCGCGCGCGAGCAGCAGCAGACCTCGGATGCCGACATCGCGCTGCAGCGGCTCGACACCGAAGACGCCGAGCTGAAGGAAGAGATCAAGTCGCGGGTCGAGAAGCGCTCCGGCGTCGACGAGCGCGTGGCCGAGGCCG
>NZ_LDTB01000015.1 GCF_001476895.1 Sphingomonas endophytica
TTCGCCACCGCGCCCGCCTCGGCCTCCTTCAGAATGCCGATGATCTGCTCTTCCGAAAACTGCTTCCGCTTCATTCCGTCCGTCCCTTCGATGGGCCGGTCTCTAGCTCCAAGTGGATGAAGAAACGGGGGTCACGTCAACACCAATGAACTTTTCATGGCTTTGCCTTTTTTGATAGCCGCCAACCTCCGTGGCGTGGCTCGCACGCGGCTGATGACCGGTTGTTTTGGGGGCGATGCCGCTCCGCTAAACGGCGTGCCGGTTCAGCCGGCTGAACGCTGATCCTGACTTGACCATGCGATCCGGTGGTCAGGTGGAAGCAGCGATCAGCGCTTCAGCGCAATCGCCTGTAGTGGAAATTGCGGATGAACGGCTCTCCCTTATCGTTGAGGGCTGCCGCAGACTCGGTCATCTCCTTGCCGTTCGCCGACACGATGTAGACGCGCACCGATCCCAGCCTCTTGGCCTTCGCGATATTGAGCACGAGCACGTTGGGTGTCGGCGTCATGACGGCCACGCTGTCCGCCTCGCTCGTTTCTCCCTCGCTGGGCGCCGTCGTTCCATCGGGACGATAGGATGCGGCCATGTGCCGGACGCTGCCGTCCTGACCGGTGATGTCGACGACCATCCGCCACTTGCCTTCACCGATGTCCTGAAAGCTGTAGACGACCCTCTTGGGAGGCGGTCCGTAGGTGCTGGGCATGCGCGTCAGGTCCAGTTCCCATCGTCCCATGAAAGGCGACGGCGCTGTTGCCTCTGATCGAACGCCTTCCGGTTGGGCGACGGCTTCGTTGGCAAGGCCTGCGATGGTCGCGGCAGCCGCCAGACATATGGCTGAGCGGTATAAAGGCAAACGCAGCATGCAAACTCTCCATAGATGGCCAAGGCATCGCCTCAGCGTGGGCAATGGCTGTGGTGGGCGGCGCAGGCGCACCTCCACCGTCTCCGGGGCATCTCCCCGAAGGTTCGCAATCGATCGTCAGTCGTCCGTCGGCGGAGTGATCAGCCGGGCTGCTCGGTCGGAGTGGCGCGGTGAAGCTCGGCGTGCCGACGCATGATGACCAGGAGGACGGCCAGCTCGATCCCGACCACGCAGCCTTGCATCAGCGCCTGCCGACTATCGAGGAAGAACACCCCCATGAAGATGACGAGCGTGGTTATCCCAGCCAGCGTCCACAGCGACCAGCGAAGCGCGCCGGACCAATCGCGCTCCAGCAGTGACCAGGCGAGCCGCAGATGCCCGACCCCAGCCACGAGCTGGATGAAGGCAAGGGCCGGAATGCCTCCCAGATAGGTGGGACGCAGCAACGCCTCATGTGACGCGCCAACGAGGAGCGCGCCCGGAAGGCCATGCTGGTCGGGATAGAGATAGGGGAAGCCCAAGACCGCGCAGCCGATCTCGATCGTGGCCATTGGAACCATGATGCCCAGCGCCACGGCATAGCTGGTGAGGACGAACCGTCCCGTCGCGCTGCCCAACATTTCCCGCCACGCCGCAACGAGACAGCCCGCCGCAAAGGACAGTCCCTGCCCGTCGGCGGCTGCGGCATGATGTTCGGCATTCATCGCCTGGGACCAAGTCTGACGGTCCTCACCCATGCAGGCGGTCGCGATCGCCATGATCGCGCGGGACAATGACATCCTCATGCCAGCATCTCCTTGCCGGAAAGCGCGCTGTTTTCGCCGGTCAGTTCCATAGCCAGCGCGAAACCGCTCGCGGTCAGTCGATAGACATGGCGGGGCGGGCGCCCTGGCTGCGCAGGCTCACGCCATTCAGCCTCGACCAGTCCGTTGTCGCTCATCCGCATCAGGAGAGGGTACAGCGTGCCCGACGATAACCCCGTGTCCTTCAGCAGATCATAGCCGTGTCGCCATTCGCTGCGCTGGGTCGACAGGACCGCCAAGAGAAGGCGCATCTGTTTCGAGGGTTGCCGGCTCCGTGCCATACCGAATGACAACATATGTAGAATTAAGAGTCAACGGGATCTTGGCCGCTGCACGTCAAGGTTTGGAGCGCCGACCAAGGGTGTTCGCTTCGACGGCCATCTTCTGAAGGGTTTGACGTTCGGGAACGGCTTATCAGTCCAGATATTCGGTCTTTTTCGAGACAGCTGGCAGGACAGGGGCAGGGCCGGGGCTTGGTATATCCTCGGCCGCCGACATAAATGAATGGCAGAAGGTGGGGAGCCGAAGAGAGGCCGCGGATGACCAGAAGTGGGTCATAAACTTTGTTCGTGACCAACCCTCTTCGACACAGATGTCGACTTGGGAGCAAGCCGCGCCTTGACCCGCTCGGCTGCTTCCATCACGCGCAACACGTTACCGCCCGCCAGCTTGGAGATGTCGGCATCGGACCAGCCACGGCGCATCAGCTCGGCCAGGAGCGCGGGATAGGTCGAGACGTCGCCCAAGCCCTTGGGCAGCGTCTCGCCGACGCCGTCAAAGTCGGAGCCGAGCCCGACATGGTCGATGCCGGCAACCTTGGCGACATGGACGATATGGTCCGCCACCTGCGCCAGCGTCACCGTGGGGGCGGGATGCGCGCGAAGCCAGGCGGCGTAATCCGCCGCTGCTTTCTCCGGCTGGCCGATGTCGAGCCCGTTGTACGGCGGCGAGTTGAGCCGGGCCTTCTCGGCGAGCGAGTCGGCGGACCAGCGGCGGTAGGCGTCGGCGACATAGCCGGGCGCATAGTCGACCATCACCACGCCGCCGTTGCGCGCCACCAGCCGCAGCACTTCGTCCGAGACGTTGCGCGGGTGGTCGTTGAGCGCGCGCGCGCCCGAGTGCGAGAAGATCACCGGCGCGCGCGTCACCGCCAGCGCGTCGCGCATTACCTTCTCGCTGACATGCGACAAGTCGACCAGCATGCCGAGCCGGTTGAGTTCGAGCACCACCTTCCGCCCAAAGTCGGTGAGCCCGTCGTGGTGCGGGTCGTCGGTGGCGGAATCTGCCCAGTCGATCGTGCGCGAGTGGGTGAGCGTGAGATAGCCAGCACCCAGCGCGGCATAGGCGCGCAGCACGGAGAGGCTGCCGTCGATCTGTCCGCCGCCCTCCACCCCGATCAGGCAGGCGATCCGTCCCGCCGCATGCGCGCGGCGCACGTCGGCGGCGGTGCGCGCCAGCGCGAAGGTATCGGGATAGCGGTCGGCGAGCGAGCGGACGAGATCGATCTGCTCAAGCGTCTGCTCCACCTGCTCCTTGCCGGGCAGGTCGGGCGACACCCACACCGACCAGAACTGCCCGCCGACGAGCCCGCGCCGCAGCCGCACGATGTCGGTGTTGTAGGCGGGGTCACTCATGCCGAGGTCGCGCAGGTCCATCGTCCAGCGTCTCTCGCCCTCGCGCTCGCGCAACGCCTCGGCCCAGTCGTTGTGGCCGTCGATCAGGGGCGTCGCCTTGAGCACGCGCGCCACGCGAGCCGCATCGTCCTGCGCGGCGGCGGGGGCGGCGGTGAGCAGCGCCGCGGCGGCGAGCAGCGCGGCCCTCATCGCGCGCCCCTGCGGCTCGGGCGCGCGGGCGGGTCGTTCTCATTCTCGGCGGGCGCGCCGGGCTGGCCGTGGTGGAGCGTCAGCAGTGATTCCATCAGTTCCTCCTCGGCGGGCGCTGTCAAACCAACGTACCGGATTGTTTGAGAGCCGCGCAGGGTACTGTCAAACCAACGTACCGGCTCGCTCGAGAGCAGCGCAGGCGTGGTGTTTTCGCTCGCCTGAGCTACGCAGGCGCCGCTGTCAGTGCTGCGAACTAGCTCGGTGTTTCCCGAGGTAAGCCGCCTTTTGCCCGCTAAACAGCGGGCAAAAGGGCAAGAAGCTCGCCTTCAATCAGCCATGTGCAGTTGCTTTGACAGCACCCTGCTCCAAGATCCCACCCGGCGGATCACCTCCGCCACCGACGTGCCCGTCTTCGCCTGCTTCAGCGCGAACGCGATCTGCTCCTCGGTGTGCCTCGTCTTCTTCATGTCCCAGCTCCTTGCTCGCAGGCTTCGAAGGGCAGGAAACTCTCACTCAACATGGATGAAAAAAAAGCAGGGAGGATGGCAAAACGCAGCAACTAGGTGCCCAAACAGCCGGTGGAAGAGCGTTCGCTAGCGCGAGTGCATCAAAGGAATATGTGTCGGCCGGGCGCTGTCAAACCAACGTACCGGCTTGCTCGAGAGCAGCGCAAGCTTGGTGTTTTCGCTCGCCTGAGCTATGGAGGCCGGGCTGTCAGTGCTGCGAGCTTGCGTGGTATGTTCCGAGGTTGGCTTTCTTTTGTCCGCTAAGTAGCAGGCAAAAGGGCAAGAAGCTCGCCTTCAATCGGCCATGTGCAGTTGCTTTGACAGCACCCAGCCGATCTTTTCCGCAATGGAAACCATTGCCGCCCATCCCGATGGGTGATCGCGCTCGTGATCCAGCACCATCCGTACCGCCCGCTCGCGAACCTCGGGCGCAAACTTGTTCTTCGTCTTGCTCATACAGGCTCCACCTTCTCAGGAGTTGGAGCCTCTGACAAACCCGGGGCGGTTAAATACGTTTAGTCAAGATGTTCTAAGATGGGCTTAAAAATTCTGATCTCCAGCGTGAGGCGCTGCTCGATGCTTGTCATAACCCGCCTTGAAGTCGTTTGGTAACCAGGCCAGTTTCGCTCGATCTTTTCCAAGTTCCATTGGTCGATATGTGCCTTCGCTGCCGCCTGCAGAATTTTGAGATCTCCGGCAAGCTGGTCGGTAAGCCTTTCAACATCTGGATATGAGCTCCCCTGTAAAATGGGGAGGATCTCTCTTGCCAAAAAGCGGCTGCGCTCGGCGGCCGCCGCCGTGATGCGCAATCTGGAAAGCGCGATGCGGCCGGTCTGTGGCAGGTTCTCACTGCATAGTTCGCGGTGGAACGTGAGACACAGGCGCATTCGTTCGTGATGGCGGTTCAGCACCTCCAGCATCGTTTGCTCTCGCATTAGTTGGATTCGGGTGCTCAATGATTGTCGAAGCCGCCGGGTGGGGGCATTAGCCTCCGATTTTGCTCTTCAGGAACTCCTTAAGCTTGTCGGCGGCATTCTCGACGTCCTTGCCAGCGTCTTTGATCGCTGCATCTTTTTCCTTCGAAGCCTGTTTGGCCGCATTCTCTGCAGCCTGCTGTGCGTCCCTTGCGGCTTTCTCCTGTTCCCTAGCTGCATCTTCGACTGCTTTCGCGGCGGCCCTTTCAGCGTCCTTTGCGGCCTTTTCAGCGTCCTTCGCAGTCTTCTCGCGGGCGGCCTTGTCTGCATCGGCGGCGGCCTTTTCGGCATCCTTCGCAGCTTGTTCTGCGGCCTTGTCGCGCGCGAGCTTGTCGGCCTCCTTTGCAGCCTTGTCGGCATTTGCCTTCGTGGCCTCATCCGATGCCCTCGCGGCGCGCTCGGCTGCGTCCGCGGCTGCCTTGGCGATACGGTCTGCCTGGCGCGCAGCCTCCGCCGAAGCCTTGTCGGCCGCTTCCTTAGTGGCACGCTCGGCATCTCTTGCCGCCTTGGCGACTTGATCCGCCGCATCCCTGGCTGCGTCGCGGGCTACCTTGTCGAGCTTGGCCTTTTCCATATCGTCCGCGGCGCGCGCAGCATCGGCGATCGCCTTCGCGGCATCTCGAGCCGCCTTGTCCGCAGCCGCCCTTGTGGCAGGATCGTTTGCACGCGCCGCTTCGGCCTCAAGACGCGCCGCTGCCTCGTTGGCAAGTCGTGCCGCTTCTTGCGCTGCCGCGTGCTGTGACTGCTGGGCGGCTAGCACATTCGCGGCCGCTTGGGCGGCCTGGATCGCACGCGACGCCTCGGCTTCCTGTATGGCAGCAGCCTGAGCCTGCGCCTGAGCCTGCGCCGCAGCTTGAGCGATCGCGCGTGCATTCGCCTCTATCTGCTCTTGGACGAGCTTTGCACTGGCTGCAGCCTCGGCCTCTGCTTGTGCCTGGACGCTCGCCTTGGCGAGACGCTCCGCCTCGGCTTGCGCGGCCTGATCGGCTGCTGCTGCTGCTGCGCGCGCCGCCTGATCCGCGGCTGCGGCGGCGGCAAGCCTGGCCGTCGCACTCTGTTCCTGTTCGGCTTTCGCGCGGGCAGCCTCGTCGGCCGCTTTCGCGCTGGCGGCGGCAGCCACGATCGCAGCGCGTTCCGCATCAGCCTTGGCCTGCGCGGCGGTGGCCGCGTCAGTGCTCATCTTCTCGGCAGCCTCTGCGGCAGCAAGTGAAACAGACTGCTTTTCTACGATCGCCGCGGCGGCCTCCACGACCCGTGTCGTCGTGGTGGTCGCCTCGTTGGCGAGCCGGGTCGCCGCCGCTACCCCGGCGATATCACCGCCGATCGAGCCGGAGACCAGCCCGCCGGTCGTGGTGGAGAGGGATGCCGCGGGGGCATATACCGCCTGCGTCAGCGCGGGGGCCACGCTGGTCACTTGCACGCTCTCCGTCACTGCCGTGACCGGCGCTGCTGGCATCGACCCGCTGTTCGGCGTGGCGCTGGCGTCCGCCGGCTCCACAACTGCCTGCGTCGTCGAGGTGCCGCTCGTGGCTTCGGCCGGTGGGGGGGCCGATGCGGCAGGTGACGACTCATGGGGCGCGGCAGCAGCGGGTGACTCGACGACGCGTGATCGGCCGTTGTCCTCGATCGTCATCCGCATCCGGTTGGACGCCGAGATCATCGCCACGGCGCCGGGTGTGACCAGATCGTGCGCGCCGCCGTCGAGCGTCGACACGTCCACCGCGCCTTCAAGGACCTGCACCGCTGTCCCCTGATCGGACACGCCGACCGAAAACGTCGTGCCCTTCACGACGGCGGCGAGATACGGCGTCTTCACCTCGAAATGGGGGGTCATCTTCTTCTTGATCATGAAGACGATGTTCCCGAACTCCTCGACGACGCGGGTGACGCCGGCTGCCTGAGCCTCCACGGGAAGGCGCAGGCGCGACGAGGGTGCCACCATCATGAACTCTGCCCCACGCACCAGCACCGCACGACCGCCGGGACCGGTGCTGACGGTGTCGCCCGCGGTAATCGATGTCCCACGGGCGGCGATGGTGCTGAGCCCCGCGCGCGTGATGGTGACGGTGCCGCTCGCCTCGCTGATCGTCCAGCCCGCAGGCCCGGCGAGCGCCGGGGCGGAACAGGTGGCCGCCAGAACGGCGAACAGGGCGCGACGCATGATGCACTCTCCGGATCGGTCACCAAACGTGCCCGAGCTTTACCCCGCATGCCGCGATATCGTTTAGGGATCCTCACCGGGGCTGGTTGAGACGTTGGTAACGCTGTCACTAAGCGCCTCAACTAAATCACAATCATTCGCCCGCTACTGCTCCGGTTCTTGATCGGGACCGGGCTTGATGACGCGTGCAATTGGATGGTCGTTGCTGGGGGCGCTCGCCTCGCAGGGCGCGCAGGCGCAGACGGCGCTCGACCGCGCTGATCCGCGCGTAATCGAAAAAACCTTGCCACCGGCGGAAGTACCACAGCGTTCGGTAGCGCCAGCCCATCCGGGGCCGGTCTCGTCGGTGGTGACCACGTCGAAAGCGCTGACGGAGGCGGTACGCGCTGTCATCATCGAAGGACAGGATCGCCTTTCGCCTGCGGTATTTGCCGATCCTATCGCAACGGTGATCGGCCAGCGGCTTGACCGGGAACAGGTGGCCGGGCTGGCCGGGGCGATTGCGGAGGTAGCGCGGGCGCGGGGGTACCCATTCACCACGGCGCACGTGCCGGCGCAGACCCTAAAGGATGGCGTGCTGCGCGTGACGCTCGACCTCGGCAAGATCGATGCCGTGCGGGTCATCGGCGCTCGCAGCGCGACGGCGGATCGGTTGCTCGGGCACGCGCTCGCGACCGGCCAGCCGGTACGGCAGAGTCAGCTCGAACGGGCGCTGTTGTTGGTCGGCGACGTGCCCGGCGTACGCGTCACCGACAGCCGGCTCGTCAGGCAGGACGGCTTCGGCATTCTGCTCGTCACGATCGAGACCGATCGTGCGTCGGGATATGTCCAGGTCGACAATCGCGGCAGCAAGGAGGTGGGGCCGATCCGCTCGACCGCGCTCGCCACCCTGCACTCGCTGGTCAACGACGGCGACGAACTGGCGGTGATCGTGGCGCAGACGCCATTCCAGGCGAGCGAGTTCGCGTTTGCGCGGGTCCGCTATGGCACCATCATCGGCGATGATGGTCTGGTGCTGTCGGCATCGGGCTCGCTCGCCCGTACGCGCCCGGGCGGTTTCCTGAGGACGCTCGACGTGCGTGGCCGCAGTGCCGATGCCGCTGTGACGTTGCAATATCGGCTGCTCCGCACGCGTGGCCGCAGCCTGTTTGCGACGGCCGAACTGCGCGCGCTGGGCACCGATCAGGAGCTTGCCGGTCGACGGCTGCGCCACGATCGCATCACGACGCTCACCGGCACGCTGGGGGGCAATATGGCGGTCGGCGGCGGGACGCTGCGTGGGGAAGTGGCGGCACTTGCCGGCCTGCCGGTGGCTGCCGTCACCCACGCCGGTTCCGTGCTCGGATCGCGTTTCGACGGTGACGCGCGCTTCATTGCTGGCACGTATCTGATCGACTGGACGGTCAGGCTGGGCAAGCCGTTCAGCATCGTCATCGCCAGCGCTGGTCAGCTCGCCTCCCGGCCGCTGCTTGCGGCGATGGAGATCGGGCTGGGCGGCCCGGCGTTCGGTCGCGGCTATGACTATGCCGAGCGGACCGGCGATCACGGCGTGATGGGTTCGCTGGAACTGCGCGCCGACATCGGGCGAATACCAGAAAGTGTCGTCGATCGTAGCCAGCTCTATGCCTTTGTCGACGGCGGGACCGTCGGCAATCGTGGGAGCGGGATCGGCGGGGGCAGTCTTGCATCAACCGGGATCGGGATGCGCATCGGCACTGGACGGTTTGACTGGATGGCAGAGACCGCGCTGCCGCTAGGCCCAGTGCGTTTCGACACCGGCGACCGCCGCCCGCGCGTTTCGCTGCGCGTGTCGCGCGCTTTCTGATGCGCGCGTCCAGCAACGCGCTGATCCTCGCTGCCACCGCGCTGGTCGGCTTGGCGGGTATGCTGCCCGCAGTTGGCGGCCCGATCATGCGCGCGCTACAACCGTTCCGGTTTGCGGCTCAGTCCCATGCCGCCAGTCGCCAGGTGGCGATCGTCGAGATGGATGCGCGAAGCGTCGCGGAGATCCGGCAGTGGCCCTGGCCGCGCCGCCATTACGCCAAGGTCGTAGATGAGCTGCGCGAAGCCGGCGCGGCGACGATCGTGTTCGATGTCGACTTTTCCAGCGCCTCCAATCCCATCGACGATCGCGCCTTTGCAGCAGCGTTGCAGCGCGCCGAGGGGAAGGTGACTTTACCGACGTTCGGGCAGCAAGCCGGCGCGCGCGATCTCCGAACGCTCGATGCTTTGCCCCTCGATCTGTTTCGCGCGCATGCCGCGCTTGCCTCGGTCAGCTTCTCGCCGGACGTGGACGGGCTTGTTCGCTCGCTGCCCTTCGCGACCATTACCGCCGGCACGCCGCGCCCGTCACTTTCTGCCTATATTGCGGCGCGTGCAGGCGTCGCCGACGTCGATTACCCCGTCGATTTTTCGATCGATCCCGACACAATCCCGCGGCTCAGCTTCGTCGCTGTCGAACGCGGCGCATTCGATCCGGCGATTGTGCGGGGGCGCAACATTCTGATCGGCGCGACCGCGATCGAAATGGGCGACCGCTACCCGGCGCCCTTACGCGGCGTGCTCCCCGGAGTGACGATCCAGGCGCTGGGTGCCGAAACGTTACTACGCGGCGTGCCGGTGCGCGGCACGCCTTTGGCTACATTCGCGTTGGCGCTGCTATTATGCGTACCCGGCCTTCGAGCCCGGCGCCGCGACGTGGCAGCAGGCGTCTTCGCGGTCGGGCTCGTATCCCTGACAGTGGTGGTGCTGGCGGCGCAGCGTTGGCTGGCGATCTATTTCCCGCTCGGCCTCGGCTGGCTGATGTTGTCCACCGGCGGATGCCTGTTCGTTGCTCGCGACATCTTCCGCCGGTTTCGCACCGGGCGACTCTACGACGAGGCGACCGGCCTGCCCAACCAGCGCGCTCTCGTCAGTCAAAGCGGTAACCGCGCGGGCGTGGCTTGCGTCGTACAGCTCACCAATCTTGAGGAACTGTCGGCGGTGTTCGACACCATGCAGGTGGCGCAAGGCATCGTGCGTACGGCCGAGCGGCTTCGGCTTTGCAGCGCGTATGACGTCGTTTATCGCGTCCGTAGCCACCAACTTGCGTTGCTGATGCCGACGCACGAGATCGTCGAGGATCAGCTCGCGACGTTGCGGACGCTGCTGCTGCAGCCGGTCGAAATAGCCGGGCGCAAGGTCGATATTGCAGTCGCGCTGGGCGTGGCCGAAGACGGGGACATGGCGGCGGCGGCGTTGGCTGCGGGAGATGCCGCGGCGGCGGGCCTCTTCTGGCGGCGCGCGGCGCTCAATCGTGATCGGCTCGAGAATGCCGTTTCGCTGATGGGCGAACTCGACGTTGCGATTGCGGCCGGGCAGATCGAGGTTCACTACCAGCCCAAGCTGTCGCTTGCGACCGATCGGATCGCCAGCGTCGAAGCACTGGTGCGATGGCGCCATCCTGCACGTGGGTTCGTGTCGCCAGGCGCCTTCGTTCCGCTGGCTGAACAGAGCGACCGGATCGAACCGCTGACGCTGCATGTGCTGGAGCGGGTCATAGGCGACGCCGCGCGGTGGCGCGCCGCGGGTCACGAGGTAACGGCGGCGATCAATATCTCGGCCAAGCTCCTTGACGCGCCGGCCTTCATCGCGGCCGTCGACCAACTGCTCGATACCGCGCCGGTCGCGCCCGAGGCCCTCATCTTCGAAGTGACGGAGTCGGCGGCCATGTCCGATCCAACCATCGCCAGGGCAACGCTCCATCACTTTCGTGATCGAGGAGTCGCTATTTCGATGGACGATTATGGCACGGGTCAGTCTACGCTCAGTTACCTTCGTGAGTTGCCACTGAGCGAACTCAAGATCGATCGCAGCTTCGTGCAATTCGCTCATGAGCGGCAGAGCGATGCGAAGCTGGTCCGCTCCACGATCGACCTCGCTCACGCGCTAGGACTGAAGGTGGTTGCCGAGGGTATTGAAGACGCCGAAAACCTCGCCTTTTTGCGAGCCGCAAACTGCGATTACGCGCAAGGATACTTTATCGACCGGCCAATGCCGTTTGATGCGCTGGTCGTTCGACTTGGGAAGTTGAGCGGGTCCGTCAAACCAAATGCACCTGCTGGTAATCGGGCGAGGGCGGAGTAGGGCAGGGGCATGCCCCGCCCGCGCAAGCCAGCCTCGCCGTTCCGCTACTTCAACTCCTCGCCCGAGGTGATCCGTCTGGTGGTGCTCATGTACGTGCGGTTCCCGCTCAGCCTGCGGAACGTCGAGGACCTGCTGTTCGAGCGCGGGATCGACATCTGCCACGAGACGGTGCGGTTGTGGTGGAACAGGTTCGGTCCGCTGTTCGCCGGTGACATCCGCCGCCAGCGGGTGAGCCGGATGCGCGGGTTCCGTCACTGGCGCTGGCACCTGGACGAGATGTACGTAAAGCTGAACGGCGAGATGGTCTATCTCTGGCGAGCGGTCGACCATGAAGGTGAGGTGCTGTAAAGCTATGTCACCAGAACCCGCGACAAGGCAGCCGCACTCGCGTTCATGAAGAAGGCGCTTAAGCGCCACGGTTCACCGGACGCGATAACTACAGATGGTCTGCGCAGCTACGGCGCAGCGATGAGTGAGCTGGGCAACCGCGATAAGCAGGAGGTGGGTCGCTGGGCGAACAACCGGGTGGAAAGCAGTGACGTGACCCCCGTTTCTT
>NZ_LDTB01000150.1 GCF_001476895.1 Sphingomonas endophytica
ATCCTCAACCAGGCCGGCGAGCGGTCGCTTGTCATCCTCGACGAGATCGGCCGCGGTACCGCGACCTTCGACGGCCTGTCGATCGCCTGGGCCGCGATCGAGCATCTGCATGAGAGCAACCGCTGCCGCACGCTGTTTGCCACCCACTATCATGAGCTCACCGCGCTCTCGGCCAGGCTGCCGCGGATGTTCAACGCCACGGTGCGCGTCAAGGAATGGCAGGGCGACGTCGTGTTCCTGCACGAGGTGTTGCCGGGCTCCGCCGACCGCTCCTACGGCATCCAGGTCGCGAAACTCGCCGGTCTGCCGCCCGCCGTGATCACCCGCGCCGAATCTGTGCTGGCCAAGCTCGAGGCCCAGGACCGCGGCCAGACCGCACGTGCGCTGGCCGACGACCTGCCGTTGTTCGCCGTCCCCTCCCGGGCCGCCGCCGAAGACAAGCCGCCGAGTGATGCCGATCTGCTGGTGGAAGCCGTGAAGGCGCTGCACCCCGACGAAATGTCGCCGCGCGAGGCGCTGGATGCGCTGTATGCGTTGCGGGCGAAGCTGCCGAAGGGGTAGCCGCGTAGGATGGGTAGAGCGAAGCGAAACCCATCAACTTTCCTACGCGCGGAGGCATGATGGGTTTCGCTTCGCTCTAACCATCCTACGCCTTCTGCGCCTGCTTCCTCCGCCCGATCCGCCACAACACCAGATTCCACGC
>NZ_LDTB01000151.1 GCF_001476895.1 Sphingomonas endophytica
GGCTGGAAGAGCTTTCGGGCGCGCGCATCTCGTGCATCGGCGTCGGCCCCGGCCGCGACCAGACCATCGTCCGGCACGACGTGCTCGGCTGAGTTTCCCTCGCGAACAGCCCCTTCCCGGTCTCGGGGAGGGGCTGTTTTCGCAGTTCACTCCCCGACACGCGCGAGTGATGTCGACTCGCTATCGATTTGACAGCATCCACTCGGCAACCGCTATCTTCGCTGCGCGGCGCGCGGGGACGTGCCGCGCTTTTCTGAGTGTGAGTGGGTGTGCGGCGTGAACCGTCGGTCCGATGATGTGAACATTTCGACGGTGCGGCGCGTGGCCCGTCCGCTGGTGGGCGTGCTGCCGATGGCGTTGGCCGTCGCCTGCGCCGGTGTCGCGGTGGCGGTACCGCAGCCCGGTGTCACCCAGCCTGTGCAGCCGGGTATCAACACCCCGGCACCGGCCGACGAGGGCCGTTCCGAACTCGGCGATTTCGACGGTCCCGAGACCCTGCAGAAGCTCGCGCCGGAGCGCCCGGAATCCCGCCCGGTGCCCGAGTACACCACGCCGCCCCCGCCGGTCGTCATCGAGGAACTGCAC
>NZ_LDTB01000152.1 GCF_001476895.1 Sphingomonas endophytica
GTTCGGGATGTGATCGAGATAGATCGCCCAATTCGCGAAGCCGCGCAGAACATCGAGCCGATAGTCGCGGCCTCGCGGCGGCAGAACAGCCTTGACGTCCATCGGTTCGCTCCCATCCCCGGTGCCCGCGCGTCCGGCCGCGGGGCGTCGCCGTGTCACACTAGAACATGATCGGCAAGACTGTGTAACGATTTTCTGCAACGATCGCTTGTACCAAACCGTCGTCATTTGCACGGCCGGCGCGTCGAGGGCACGCCTAAAGCATGACCCGGAAAAGTGCGAAGCGGCTTTCCGAAAAGATCATGCTCAAACAAAAATCCCCGTGGCATCCAAGTCATGCCGCAGCTTAACGTCATGTAAAAATGGCGATGCGGTGCGTCGCCGCCAGCGATTATGACAGCACAAATTCGCGCGATGGTTAGTTCGTGTTAGAGACTATGACAGTTGCGTGAAATGCAATTCGGTCAGGAGTCAGCGCGCCACGACCTAGACTTCGCCGTCCACGCCGTTGACGACGTTGACACGGGAGCCAGAAAACCTTACCCCCGTTCTTGGCGATCGCACGATACTCGCCTTCGGAGAGCACGACGCGCGGGAACGCGCCGATCGATTCCTTGATCACGTCGCCGCCCGGCGTGATCACCGACCACGCGGTGTTGGCGAGCGCCTCGCCGCCCTTCTCGCTGACCAGCTTGAGCGTGATGACGGCTGCGCGATGGGTGACGGTGACGTCGGTCACCTTGCCCGCCGCGACGCGAATGTCGGAGCGCAACACCGAGTTGGCGTCGCCATAGTTGGAGACGATGTAATAGGTGCCCTCAGGCAGCAGCGACGACGTCCACGGACGATACGTTCGGAAACCAGGGGTCCGCGGTCCGAGCCGTCGAACTGACTGCCCTTGTAGATCGCGAACGAAATCTGGTTGGCCGGGATCTTGCTCGAGCCGACCCGGCCTTCGATCCGCAGCCCGCCGGCCGGCAGCACGAAC
>NZ_LDTB01000153.1 GCF_001476895.1 Sphingomonas endophytica
GGCCGGAACCACTCCGGTGAAGGGCCGGAGATCGCCTCGCTTCGACGGCGCCGGTCGCGGTCGTGTTCGACATCACGCGGATTTCGGCCCTGCCGGGGCCAACCGAGCCGGCCGTGCTCGCGAAGCGCTCCAGTTCGGGCCAGCGCTTGAGCACCCCAGCGATGCTGGAAACGCGCTTCGTCCCCGCTATCGCCTGTACGGCCGCGATCTCGGCGCTAGGCGGGGGATCGGACAACCTGAAGCGTACCGTCGGCTCGCCCAGACCGGCGGCAAGGAAGCCGGCGTGCACGCGCTCGATCATGTCGACAAGCGGGTCCTTGCGACTGGCGGCAAAGACCGAGAACACGGCGACGAACATCGATGAACCCTGCAAGCCGACTAGTAGCGTACGTGAGCAAAGTGACCTGCGGGAACACTGTCCCGGGGTATCGCTTCGCTCGCGCTTGCTACGAGCGAGGGCGCGGCTCGAAGGAATTGCGTGACGGGCCAGAGGATTACGTGAACCTGACCCCGATGCGGCGCTCCCGGCGCCAGGCGACCCGGCATGGACGGTTGGTGTGATCGCTGGGGATCACCAGGTTGAAGGTCTCTGGGATGCCGACCGGACTGGTGACTTCGAGCGCGGCTCCTGTCTCCGAGATGTTGCGGATCACACAGTCGATGGCACCACCATTGAAGTCAATTGAGCCGCGCTTGAGCACGCGATGCCGGAGCGCCCCGCGGTTGTTTGGCATGACCTGAACCACCTCCGGCGTGGCCGCCACGGCTTGTCCGGCCGTCTGCTTCCGCAGGCCCTCCGCGTGGAGCGTCGCGAACGCGAACTGCTCGTCGGGTGTCCCTTATTAAGATCTCCGAAGCCA
>NZ_LDTB01000154.1 GCF_001476895.1 Sphingomonas endophytica
GTGTTGGGCCATGGCCCTGTTTCGTTTGCCGTCCGGTGGACCCGCTGCACTGATGCCGCGCGGTCACGGGCTTTTGCTGCGTGCGCCGCAAATGTCGGATTTCCCGCAATGGGCGCAGTTGCGCGAGTTCAGCCGCGCCTACCTGACGCCGTGGGAGCCGATCTGGCCCTCCGACGACCGGACCCGCGCCGGCTTCCGCCGCAGGCTGCGCCGCTACTCCGAGGATATCGCCGCGGATCGCTCCTATCCGTTCATCATCTTCCGCGAATCGGATGGGGTGATGATCGGCGGGATCACGCTCGCCAATGTCCGCCGCGGCATCGTGCAGGCCGGCACGATCGGCTATTGGGTCGGCCTGCCGCATGCCCATCGCGGCTACATGACGACGGCGTTGCGGGTGCTGCTGCCTTCGCTGTTCGGCGAGCTCAACCTGCATCGCATCGAGGCGGCCTGCATTCCTTCCAACGCGTCGTCGATCCGCGTGCTGGAGAAGTGCGGCTTCACCCGCGAGGGACTGGCGCGCCGCTATCTCTGCATCAACGGGATCTGGCAGGACCATTATCTCTACAGCCTGCTGCACGAGGATTTCCGCGGCTAGCGAATGTGATCGACAGGGGCGCAGGAGTGGCGG
>NZ_LDTB01000155.1 GCF_001476895.1 Sphingomonas endophytica
CGATTACCACGTCGAGGTGGAGAAGCATTACTACAGCGTCCCGCATCGCTTTGTGCGCGCCGAGGTCGAGGTGCGGTTCACTGCCCGCACCGTAGAGATCTTCCACAAGGGCGAGCGGATCGCCGCGCATCAGCGCATGAGCGGTAATCACAAACACACCACCGTGCCGGAGCACATGGCCTCCAGCCATCGGCGCTACGCCGGCTGGACCATCGCGCGCATCCGACAGGACGCTGCCGCGATCGGGCCGGCGACCAGCGCTTTGTGCGACCTCATTCCCGACGAGCGCTCGCACCCCGAGCAAGGCTTCCGCGCCTGCCTCGGCATCCTCAGGCTCGCCGGCTCCTATGGGCGCGGACGGCTGGACGCCGCGGCTGCGCGGGCGATCGACATCGGCGCGCGCACCTACGGCTCGGTCAAATCGATCCTCGCCAACAATCTCGATCGGCGTCCCGCTCATCAGCGCTCCGCGGACGATGCGCCGATCCTGCATGCCAACATCCGCGGACCGCGCTACTACAACTAGGAGACCATCCCTTGCTCACCCATCCGACCCTCGACCGCCTCAACGCCCTCGGCCTCCACGGCATGGCCAATGCCTTCGTCGATATCGAAGCAACCGGCGAGGCCGCAAGCCTCGGTCACGCCGAATGGCTCGCGCTGCTGCTCGAACGTGAAGCATCACTGCGCCACGATAAGCGGCTCGCCACCCGCCTGCGCTATGCGAAGCTGCGTCAGCAAGCGTGCGTCGAGGACATCGACTACCGCACCCCGCGCGGCCTCGACCGCCCGCTGTTCGCCAAGCTTGTCGAGGGCCGCTGGATCGATTGCCTGCCCCTTAAACACATCGAACGCTGCCGAA
>NZ_LDTB01000156.1 GCF_001476895.1 Sphingomonas endophytica
GTCTTGAGCTGTGCCGCGCTATAGACCTCGCTGCCCCAGCGATTGGCCGGCACCGCCAGCCAGTATTCGAAGAAGGCGATGCCCCAGCTCACCAGAATGACGATGGGGAGCGAGTGATCCTTGAACTCGAGATGCCCGTACCAGGCGAAGGTCATGAAGACGTTCGAGGCGAACAGCATCAGGATCGGCAGCAGCGACGGAGAAATGGCGGGCATCGATATCCTCTTCGAGCAAAGCACGCGGTAACCCGCGGGCCCGGAACCGGGTTCCATCCGACCTGCATATCATTTGATTTGAAAGCAACGAAAGCTCGCTCGGCCCGCGCAAGGGTCGCTTAACGGTCGGCACGGAAATCCCGGCGCCGTTGCGGCCCTGTCGTCAAACTGCGGCTTTATCGTTTGGCCGATGGATAGCGAGAACGCGCATGCGGCTTGATTGGCGTGCAATTTCAGGTCCGGCCCTGGCGGCGATCACGGGGCTCGCCGCCTTCCTGATCGATCGCCTCATGATCGCCGTTCCCAACCCTGCGCCGCTGTTCGTCTGCATCGTGGCGCTCGCGAGCTCGATCAGCGGCATCACTTCCGGGCTGATCTCCGCCGCGATCGCGGTGGCCGCCTCGGCGCTGTTCTTCCTCGATC
>NZ_LDTB01000157.1 GCF_001476895.1 Sphingomonas endophytica
TTATGGTTCTTATATCCATCGGATTATAAGCTTTCCTCTTCGTCGGCAGCGTCAGATTGGTTTAAGAGACAGGATGCGTACTGATCCGGGTTCTGCACGCGCATGCAGCCATGGCTGAAGGCGCGCTCGTCCTTCGCGAACAGGTACTTGTCCGGCGTGTCGTGCTGATAGACCAGGAACTTGTTCGGGAAGTTGAAGCGGATGCGGCCGAGCGCATTGGCTTCACCGGGCGGCTGCGAGATATGGATCGAGCCGTCGCGGTTGCGCTCGAGCTTCAGGCCCATGCGCTGCAGCACCGTCGGGTCCTGCTGCAGGGCCGGCAGATATTCGTTGTAGATGATCGACGGCGGCACATTCCAGGTCGGGTTGACCGTGATGTACTTCATCGTCTCGCTCAGCAGCGGCGTCGCATGCTGGCCCGGCTTGCCGGTCACCACGCGCGTGGTCCAGACCTGCGCGCCGCGCTGCATCACCTTCAGCGTATAGTCCGGGATGTTGAGGATCACATAGGCATTGCCGACATTGGCGGCGCCGAGCTGGCGCGGCAGCCAGCGCCAGCGTTCCATGTTGACGAGCACGGTGTCGATCTGACGGTCGCGCTTCGGATTGTTCAGCGCCTTCACCGTGCGCTCGTCGAGCACGCCGGTCGCCTTGAGATCAACGCTGCTCTGGAACTTCTCGACCGCTTTCGCGACCTGCGCGTCATACTTCGTGCTGTCGGCATCACCGAGAATGCCGACAGCACGAAGTATGACGCGCAGGTCGCGAAAGCGGTCGAGAAGTTCCAGAGCAGCGTTGATCTCAAGGCGACCCGCGTGCTCGACGAGCGCACGGTGAAGGCGCTGAACAATCCGAAGCGCGACCGTCAGATCGACACCGTGCTCGTCAACATGGAACGCTGGCGCTGGCTGCCGCGCCAGCTCGGCGCCGCCAATGTCGGCAATGCCTATGTGATCCTCAACATCCCGGACTATACGCTGAAGGTGATGCAGAACGGCGCGCAGGTCTGGAC
>NZ_LDTB01000158.1 GCF_001476895.1 Sphingomonas endophytica
ATTCCATGCGATGCTGAGCGCGAGCCAAGGTTCGCTGATCATCGTGAGTTCGACCGCGGCGTATCATTCCACCATGGGCAATCCGGCCTACAACGCCTCGAAGACCGGCGCGGTCGGGCTGACGCGCACGCTTGGCGAAGCGTGGGCGGAGAACGGCATCCGCGTCAACGGCATCGCGCCGGGCCTAGTCGACACCAAGATGACCAAGGCCACGACCGCCAATCCCAAGCGGCTCGAAGGCGCGCTCGGGCGCATTCCGCTGAAGCGCCTCGGCACGCCCGCCGACATGGCCGGCGCCGCTTTGTTCCTGGCGTCGCCGCTCGCCTCCTACATCGTCGGCCAGACCATCGTCGTCGACGGCGGGCTGATCCTCTAGCTCCAGAAGAGCTAAAGGAAACTGCGCGCGGTTCCGCGGTTAGCTCCCTGACAATTTCAGGGAGCAGATGTGATGGACAAGGAACGGATTTTCGGAACGGCAAAGGAATGCGCGGGCAAGGCCGAAGGCGTAATCGGCGATGCGACCGGTGATGCGCAAACACAGGCCTCGGGCCGCGCACGCGAGGCTGCCGGCACCGTGCAGGATCTCTACGGCCAGGCCAAGGATGCCGCGCGCGACGCGGCTGATACCGCGGTCAACTATGCCAAGGATGCCTATGAGCATCGCGGCGAGACCGTTCGCAGCGGGCAGAAGGCGGTGGCGCAGACGGTGCAGGACAATCCGCTCGGCGCGCTCCTGATCGCCGGCGGCATCGGCTTTGCGCTCGCGCTGTTGATGACGCGTCAGCCACGCCGCCCGCCGCCGTCGCGCTGGCG
>NZ_LDTB01000159.1 GCF_001476895.1 Sphingomonas endophytica
TCCATTGCGCTTGTGCCGGCGTCGTTAGCATGGGCGATGCGGCCAACGGCATCGCCAAGATGAATGCCGCGAGCGAGAGCGCGCGTGGACGGGAACGATGCGTATTCATGACTATGCCTCCTTGTCAGGCTGCTGGGGGATGAGGTTGGTGAGATCGGGGATGAGATCCGCGGCCCATTCAGCGCCGCGCAACCGCAGCCACGCGGCGAGGAATCCCTCGCGGCCATGCTCGGCGAAGGTGCGGGCGATTTCGGATTGGTCCGATTTGGAGGATGCGGCGGAGAGCGCCAGGCCGACTTCGGAAAGGCCCAGCTCGAACAGCCGATTGCCGCGCCGCGACTGGCAGTAATAATCCCGCTTGGGTGTCGCCCGCGCGAGGATCTCGATCTGGCGATCATTCAGGCCGAAGCGACGATAGGTCGCCGTAATCTGCGGCTCGATCGCACGATCGTTCGGCAAGAGCAGCCGTGTCGGACAGCTTTCGATGATGGCCGGTGCAATTGCCGAATTGTCGATGTCGGAGAGGCTTTGCGTGGCGAAGATGACGCTGGCGTTCTTTTTGCGTAGCGTCTTCAGCCATTCGCGGAGCTGGCCGGCGAAGGCGTCATCGTCGAGCGCGAGCCAGCCCTCGTCGATGATCAGCAAAGTTGGGGAGCCGTTCAGGCGATCACCGATCCGGTGAAACAGATAGGACAGAACGGCGGGCGCGGCGCCGGTCCCGACCAGCCCTTCGATTTCGAACGCCTGGACAGATGCCGAGCCGAGATGCTCCGCCTCGGCGTCAAGCAGCCGTCCATAGG
>NZ_LDTB01000016.1 GCF_001476895.1 Sphingomonas endophytica
CACGGCAGACGAGTTTGCTGCCTGTCGCGTGGGCTCGGAGATGTGTACAAGTGACAGCCCCGCCTCCGCGGGGATGACGGCCTCGGGGCGGGCGGGCCAACAAAAAGGGCGGGTCGCGGTCTCCACCGCGCCCGCCCTTTCTCGTGGCCGACGCCGCGCCGCGTCAGTCGAGACGCCGCGCCAGCTCCACGTTCAGCCCCAGCGCGATCAGCGTGCCCAGCGCACCCGACAGCAGATAGCCGCCCGCCGCGACCAGCCCGAACGCCTGCGTCAGCGCCAGCGCCGCCAGCGGCGCGAAGCCCGCGCCGAACAGCCACGCCAGATCCGACGTCAGCGCCGCGCCGGTGTAGCGCGCCCGCTTCGGGAAGTTGCTGGTCACCGCGCCCGACGACTGGCCGAACGAAATGCCCAGCAGCAGGAAGCCCATCACCATGAACAGGATCTCGCCGCCGCGCCCGCCGCTCAGCAGGTTCGGTGCGAAGCCGCTGAACGCCGCGATGCCCGCCGCGGTATAGCCCAGCACGCTGCGGCGCCCGATCCGGTCGGCGAGCAGCCCCGACAGCACGATCGCGCCCAGCCCGACGAATCCGCCCAGCACCTCGATCATCAGGAAGGTCGAGATGTCCTCACGCGTGTAGAGCGCGACCCACGACAGCGGGAAGACGGTGACCATGTGGAACAGCGCGAAGCTGGCCAGCGGCGCGAACGCCCCGATGATGATGTTGCGCCACTGCGCCTTGACGGTCGCGGTCACGCGCGACGGCGTCAGCTCGCGGCTGTGGAACAGTTCGGCATATTCCGGCGTCACGACGATGCGCAGCCGCGCGAACAGCGCGACGACGTTCAGCGCGAACGCCACGAAGAACGGATAGCGCCAGCCCCACGAAATGAAGTCCGCCGGCTCCAGCGTCGACAGGAAGAAGGCGAACAAGGCGCTCGCCACGATCAGGCCCAGCGGCGCGCCCAGCTGCGGCACCATCGCCCACCAGCCGCGCTTCTTTTCCGGCGCGTTGAGCGCCAGCAGCGACGGCAGGCCGTCCCACGCGCCGCCCAGTGCGATGCCCTGGCCGACCCGGAACAGCGCCAGCAGGATCGCCGACCAGTGGCCGAGCGTCTCGAACCCCGGCAGGAACGCGACCAGCACGGTCGAGGTGCCGAGCAGGAACAGCGCGATCGTCAGCTTCGTGCCCCGTCCGTAGCGGCGGTCGAGCTTCATGAAGATCTGCGTGCCGATCGGGCGCGCGATGAACGCCAGCGGGAACAGCGCGAACGACCACATCGTCGCGACGATCGGCTGCAGGTACGGGAAGATCACCGCCGGGAACACGATCACCGACGCGATCGCATAGACGAAGAAGTCGAAGAACTCGGACGTGCGCCCGATGATGACGCCGATCGCGATCTCGCCGGGGCGAACCTCGTGATCCCCCCGGTCGTGGAGGGCGCGAGCATCCTGCTCGAGCGGTGTGGACGTTGCGGTGGCCATAGATGTTCCCGATCGGACGTATTTCTGCGCGCTCTAGCGTAAACGCGCGGGCGCGTGGATGGGACAAAATGTCCTATTCCGCTGCGACGCAGCAAAGCGTAGCGGCGCGACCATGAACCGTCGTCCCGCCCGACGTGCGCCCGGCCGCACGCCTTTCGTCCGACACTTGGCCGCCGCGGCCGCGCTGCTCGCCTTGGGCGGCTGCGACACCGTGGTGATGAATCCCGCCGGCGATGTGGCGGTGCAGCAGTCGCACCTGATCGTCTGGTCGGTGGTGCTGATGCTGCTCATCATCATCCCCGTCATGGCGCTGACGGTCGTGTTCGCGTGGCGCTATCGCGAGCAGAACACCGAGGCGAGCTACGAGCCCGACTGGGATCACTCGACCGGCCTGGAGCTGGTGATCTGGGCCGCGCCGCTGCTCATCATCATCGCGCTGGGCGCGCTGACCTGGGTCGGCACGCACACGCTCGACCCGTATCGCCCGCTGGCGCGCACCGCGCCGGGCAAGCCGGTGGCGGCGACCCAGAAGCCGCTGGAGGTGCAGGTCGTCTCGCTCGACTGGAAGTGGCTGTTCATCTACCCCGAACAGGGCGTGGCGACGGTCAACGAGCTGGTCGTGCCGGTCGACCGCCCGGTGAAGTTCACCATGACCTCGTCCAGCGTCATGAACGCGCTGTGGATCCCGTCGATGGCGGGGATGATCTACACCATGCCGGGCATGGAGACGGTGCTGCACGGCGTGCTGAACCGCACCGGCAGGTTCGAGGGCCGCTCGGGCAATTATTCAGGCGCGGGCTTCTCGCACATGACCTTCTGGACGCATTCGGTGACCCCGGCGCGCTTCGACCAATGGGTCGCGGGCGTGAAGCGCAACCGCTGGCAGCTTGATCTGGGCACCTATCGCAAGCTGGAGAAGCCGAGCGAGAAGGTCCGCCCGATCGGCTTCGGCGCGATCGACCGTTCGCTGTTCCCGCGCATCGTCGGCATGTGCGTCAACCCCGGCACCACCTGCATGCAGGGCATGTCGCACGCCGGGCCGGCGGTGAACGACCGTCCGCAGGCGCCCGGCGAGGCCGAAGGCGCGCTGACCCGCGATCCGTCGCAGAAGGGCGAGAGCCCGCACATCAGCGCGCCGAAGGGCAACGCGCCGGGTGCCGCGCAGCCGGGTGCGGAGGACAACCGCAACATGACGCAGCTCGATCTTCCCGCGCCCTTGCGCGCGACCGCCTCGAAGGAGGCTTGAGGACTTATGTCGGACGACCTCATCAAGACGATCTTCGGGCGGCTGACGCTCGAGAGCTTTCCGATCCACGAACCGATCCTCGTCGGCACCTTCATCATGGTGGCGATCGGCGGGGCGGCGGTGCTGGGCGCGCTCACCTACTTCAAGCTGTGGGGCTATCTCTGGAAGGAGTGGTTCACGAGCGTCGATCACAAGAAGATCGGCATCATGTACATCGTGCTCGCGCTCATCATGTTCCTGCGCGGGTTCGCCGACGCGCTGATGATGCGCGCGCAGCAGGCGATGGCCTTTGGCGGCAGCGAGGGCTTCCTGCCCGCGCACCATTATGACCAGGTCTTCACCGCGCACGGCGTCATCATGATCTTCTTCGTGGCGATGCCGTTCGTCACGGGGCTGATGAACTATGTCGTCCCGCTCCAGATCGGCGCGCGCGACGTCAGCTTCCCGTTCCTGAACAATTTCAGCTTCTGGATGACGGTCAGCGGCGCGGTCACGGTGATGATGAGCCTGTTCGTCGGTGAGTTCGCACGCACCGGCTGGCTGGCGATGGCGCCCTTGTCGGGGCTCGACTACTCGCCCGATGTCGGTGTCGATTATTATATCTGGGCGCTCCAGATCGCGGGCGTCGGCACCTTGCTGTCGGGCGTCAACCTGCTGGCCACGATCATCAAGATGCGCGCGCCGGGCATGAGCCTGATGCAGATGCCGATCTTCACCTGGTCGGCGCTCGTCACCAACGTCCTGATCGTCGCGGCCTTCCCGGTGCTGACCGCCGTGCTCGCGATGCTCAGCCTCGACCGCTATATCGGCACCAACTTCTTCACGAACACCGGCGGGGGCAACCCGATGATGTACGTGAACATGATCTGGATCTGGGGCCACCCGGAGGTGTACATCCTGATCCTGCCCGCGTTCGGCGTGTTCTCGGAGGTCGTCTCGACCTTCTCGGGCAAGCGGCTGTTCGGCTATACGTCGATGGTCTACGCGCTGATCGTCATCTGCATCCTGTCGTACCTGGTATGGCTGCACCACTTCTTCACGATGGGGTCGGGTGCCAGCGTCAACAGCTTCTTCGGCATCACGACGATGATCATCTCGATCCCGACGGGGGCGAAGATCTTCAACTGGCTGTTCACGATGTATCGTGGGCGGATCCGGTTCGAGCTGCCGATGATGTGGGCGGTCGCGTTCATGCTGACCTTCGTGGTCGGCGGCATGACCGGCGTCATGCTGGCGGTCCCGCCGGCCGACTTCCAGTTCCACAACTCGCTGTTCCTCATCGCGCACTTCCACAACGTCATCATCGGCGGCGTGCTGTTCGGGATGTTCGCGGGCGTGAATTACTGGTGGCCCAAGGCGTTCGGGTTCAAGCTCGACAGGTTCTGGGGCACGATCAGCTTCTGGTGCTGGGTCGTCGGCTTCTGGGTCGCGTTCACCCCGCTCTACGTGCTGGGCCTGATGGGCGTCACCCGCCGCCTGCGCGCGTTCGAGGATCCGTCGCTCCAGATCTGGTTCGTGATCGCCGCGATCGGCGCGCTGATCATCGCCGCCGGGATCGGTGCCATGCTGATGCAATTCTACGTCAGCATCCGCGACCGTGAGAAGCTGCGCGACGTCACGGGCGATCCGTGGAACGGCCGCACGCTGGAATGGGCGACCTCGTCGCCGCCGCCGGCGTACAACTTCGCCTTCACGCCGGTCGTCCACGATCTCGACGCCTGGCACGACATGAAGTCGAAGAAGGCCGAGCGTCCGACCACCGGCTTCCGCGCGATCCACATGCCCAAGAACACCGGCGCCGGGATCATCCTGGCCGGGCTGTCGACCGTCTTCGGCGTGGCGATGATCTGGTACATCTGGTGGCTGGCGGCGCTGTCGTTCGTCGCGCTGATCGCGACCGCGATCGGGCACACCTTCAACTATGACCGCGACTTCCACATTCCCGCCGAGGATGTCGTCAACAGCGAGGATGCGCGCACCCGCGCGCTCCAGTCGGCGGGGGTGTGAGCACGATGAGCACGACGGCACAGACGGCACCGGGAACGGCCGCGCCCTCTTATTACGACCTGGATGAGCATGAGCATCCGCCGGGCGCCAGCACCATGCTGGGCTTCTGGCTGTACCTGATGAGCGACTGCCTGATCTTCGCGATGCTGTTCGCCGCCTACGGCGTGTACGGCGGCAGCTTCGCGGGCGGGCCGGGGCCGAAGGAGCTGTTCGAGCTGCCGCTGGTCGCGGTGAACACGACGATGCTGCTGCTGTCGTCGATCACCTACGGCTTCGCGATGCTGAACGCCGACGAGAAGAACAAGGCGGCGACGCTGCGCTGGTTGGGCGTAACCGGCGTGTTCGGCGCGGCTTTCCTCGCGATCGAGCTGTACGAGTTCAGCAACCTGATCCACGAAGGCGCGGGGCCGTGGCGCTCGGCGTTCCTGTCGTCGTTCTTCACGCTGGTCGGCACGCACGGTCTGCACGTCACCTTCGGTATCATCTGGCTGGTGACGCTGATGGTGCAGGTCGCGCGCCGTGGGCTGGAGCCCGCCAATCTGCGCCGGTTACAGTGCCTGTCGCTGTTCTGGCACTTCCTCGACGTCGTCTGGATCGGCGTCTTCACCTTCGTCTATCTGCTGGGAGTGCTCCGCTGATGAGCGCCGAGACGCACGGCCATGGCCCCAATCATGGTCAGGGCCACGACCACGCCCACCACGACGCGCACGACCATCACGGCGGCGCGGCGCACGGTTCGCGGCGCGAATATTGGATCGGCTTCATCCTGTCGGTCCTGCTGACCGCACCGGCCTTCGCGCTGGTGATGACCGGCATCATCCCCGATCCGCGCGTCACCGCCGGGATCGTGATCGCGCTCGCGCTGGTGCAGATCGTCGTCCACATGATCTACTTCCTGCACATGAACACCAAGTCGGAGAACGGCTGGACGATGCTCGCGCTGATCTTCACCGCGATCATCGTGCTGATCGTCATCGCCGGCTCGCTGTGGGTCATGTACCACATGAACCTGAACATGATGCCCGGGATGCAGATGGAGCAGTCGAGCGGCGGCATGTGATGCGCGCGCGCTGGGTCCTCGCCGGCTTCGCGCTGCTGGGTGCGGTGCTGCTGGCGGGGCTCGGCGTGTGGCAGGTCGAGCGGCGCGCGTGGAAGCTCGCGCTGATCGACCGCGTCGAACGGCGGCTCGCCGCCCCGCCGGTCGCGCCGCCCCCGCCGTCGCGCTGGGCGGCGATCGGCCCCGACGACGCTTATACCCGCCTCGTCGTGACCGGACGGTGGCGCAAGGTGCCGCCGGTGTTCGTGCAGGCGGTAACGGACTTGGGTGGCGGCTTCTGGGTGATATCGCCGCTCGACACCGCGCGCGGCACGATCCTCATCAATCGCGGCTTCGTTCCGCGCCGCGATCCGGCATTGGTCACCGAAGGCTCCGCGCGCGTGACGGGATTGATCCGCGTGACCGAACCCGGCGGCGCGTTCCTCCGCCACAACGATCCGGCCGCCGACCGCTGGTATTCGCGCGATGTCGCGGCGATCGCGGCGGCGCGGAGGCTGGGGCCGGTCGCGCCCTTCTTCGTCGACGCGGACGCGACACCGGGCAGCAACGGGCCGCGCGGCGGCCTCACGATCGTCAAGTTCCGCAACAACCATCTGGTCTATGCGCTGACGTGGTTCACGCTGGCGGCGATGATGGCATATTTCGCGTGGCGCATCGCCCACCGCACCGCCGGGCGGAGCGACTGATCCAGTTGCGACCGTCACCCCGGCGAAGGCCGGGGTCCACCTGTCCGCAGGCTCCGAGGCGTCGGCTCTTGCGGCACGCTGGATCCCGGCCTTCGCCAAGATGACGGGAATGGTTGTGCCGAGCGCTGTCCTACACGCCCGCGCTCCTGTAGAATGTCCGTCATGCCCGCTTCCATCGCGCGTTTTCCGACCCACCTCACGCCGACGCCGCCGCCCCCCCCTTTCCAGCGGCGACGTGGTGTGAACTTTGTGAACTTCCGCGCGCCCGTGACCGCCCATGCCGGCTTCTGACATCATCGCCGGCACCGGGCTGCGCGAGGACGCCGGACGGCGCAACGTCCGGCTGCTTGCGATCCTGCGCTGGCTGGCGGTCGGCGGACAGCTTGCCGCGATCGCGCTGGTCCACTTCCTCGTCGGCGTCCGCTTGCCGCTCGTCCCGATGCTCGGCGCGATCGGTGTCCTCGTCGCGCTGAACCTGGCGATCGGTCAGATCGTCGGGCGACGGCCGATCACCAACGGCGCGCTGTTCGCGACCCTGCTGGTCGACGTCGCCTGCCTGACGACGCAATTGTATCTCAGCGGCGGGGTCGGCAATCCGTTCGTCACCCTGTTCCTGCTACAGGTCGTCATCGCCGCGCTGCTGCTGCGCGATCACGCCAGCTGGGCGATGGTCGCGCTGACCAGCGGGCTGTTCGCGTGGCTCGCGCATTTCGCGCCGCCCTTCGCGCTCCCGCCCGGCTGGGCCTCGTCGCTGTCGACGCCCTATATCGCGGGAAGCTGGTTCAACTTCACGCTCACCGCCGTGCTGCTGGCGCTGTTCGTCACCCGCATCGTCCGCAACGTCTCCGAGCATGACGCCCGGCTCGCGGCGCTGCGCCAACGCGCGGCGGAGGAGGAGCATATCGTCCGCATGGGCCTGCTCGCCAGCGGCGCGGCGCACGAACTCGGCACCCCGCTCAGCTCGATCGCGGTGGTGCTGGGCGACTGGCGGCGCGAGCCGGCGATCGCCGCCTCGCCGACGCTGCTCGCCGAGCTGGAGGACATGCGGACCGAGGTGACGCGCTGCAAGGACATCCTCAGCCAGATCCTGCTCGCCTCGGGCGAGGTGCGCGGCAATGCCCCCGTCCGCACCACGCTGCGCACCTTCCTGTCGGGGATCGTCGGCGACTGGCGCGGCAAGACGCAGGTCGCGGCCGCCTACGAACATCTGATGACCGGCGACCCGCGCATCGTCGCCGACAAGGCGCTGGCGCAGACGATCACCAACCTGCTCGACAATGCGCTGGAGGCCGGCGGGCGGCGGATCGCACTATGCGCGTGGTGGGACGGCGACCGGCTGGTCCTGTCCGTCCGCGACGATGGCCGCGGTTTCGCACCCGCGATCCTCGACGGACTGGGCAAGCCCTATCTCAGCACGAAGACGCGGCGCGGCGCCGGGCTGGGGCTGTTCCTCGCGGTCAACGTCCTGCGCACGCTCGGCGGCACCGTATCGGCGCGCAATCGTTCGGAAGGCGGCGGCGAGGTGACGCTGACGCTGCCGATCGCGGCGATTTCCATGCCGGAGGACAGCGCATGACCGAACGGCGGCTGCTCATCATCGAGGATGACGAGGTGTTCGCGCGCACGCTGGCGCGCTCGTTCGAGCGGCGCGGCTATCAGGTCCGCGCGATCACCGATCCCGACGATCTCGACGAAAGCGTCGCGACGCTCCGGCCCGATCATGCGGTGGTCGACCTGCGGCTCGGCAACGCCTCCGGCCTGACGTGCGTCGCGCGGCTCCATGCGCTCGATCCCTTGATGCGGATCGTCGTGCTGACCGGCTTCGCCAGCATCGCGACCGCCGTGGAGGCGGTAAAGCTGGGGGCGACCAACTATCTGTCGAAGCCCGCCAATTCCGACGATATCGAGGCCGCGTTCCAGGCGAGCGGGGAGGGTGACGCCAGCGTCGAGCTGGTCGCCTCGCCCACCTCGCTGCGCACGCTGGAGTGGGAGCATATCCACCAGACGCTGGCCGATTGCGGCTTCAACGTGTCGGAGGCCGCGCGCCGGCTGGGGATGCACCGCAGAACGCTGGCGCGGAAGCTGGGCAAGCGGCATCTCTAACGCGCCGTCGCCCCTGCGCAGGCAGGGGCCCATGGCTGTCGAATGGTGTGGTCGGCGTGACATACGAACTATCGGTCATGTGTCGGGTGTAGGAACTTGACGATGCAGACATAGGCCCCTGCCTTCGCAGGGGCGACGGTTATGCGAACGCCATCCACACCGCCATCGCCACCATCATCACATTCTCGGTCAGCGACACGAACCCCAGCGGCACGCGTGTCGCGCCGCCGACGCAGGCGCATTTCAGCTCGCGCCGGTCGATATACACCGCCTTCACCACCGACACCGCGCCGACCCCGCCGATGAACAGCGCGATCGGCACCGACAGCCAGTCCGCGCGATGCGCCACCATCAGCACCCCCGCCAGCCCCTCGGCGAACGGATAGACCGTGCCGTAGCGCACCCAGCGTTTCGCCAGCAGATCGTAGTTGAGAAACATCGTCGAGAAGGTCTCGACATCCTGCAGCTTCAGCAGCGCGAGCACGCACATGCTGAACGCGACGAACCACTCGCCCGCTCGGATCGTCAGCGGGGTGCCGAACGCGGCGGTGCTGGCGGCCAGCGCCATCAGCGCGGTCATCGCGAACACCGCGACCACCGGGCGGTAGCTGGTCTCGCCGGGCGCGGGGACGTGGATGCCGAAGAAGCGGCGCAGGTCGTCGTAGCCGCCGACCCGCTCGCCCGCGATGAAGGTCTGCGGCGTGGTCTTCACGCCATGTTCGGACTTGAAGGCGTCGGTGTCCTCGCGGGTTCGCAACCAGCGATCGTCGACCGTATAGCCGCGTCGCTCCAGCAGATCCTTCGCCTTCAGGCCATAGGGGCAGGTGTGCGACGGCATCACCATCCGGTAGAGCGTGGCGGGTTGCGGGGCGGAGCTGGTCATCGCGGCAAGATAAGCGATCCGTGCGTCATTGCGAGCGCCCCGACGCCCCGACGACCCCGTTCAGCGCGCCAGGATGCGGCGATAGAGCGCGATATAGTCGTCCGCCATCCGCGCCACGCTGAACCGCTCCGCGACCGCGCGGCGGCAGGCGGCGCGATCGATCTCGCCGACGCGTTCGATCGCCTTCACCGCCTCCGCCGGCGTGTCGACCAGGAAGCCGGTCACGCCATGCTCGATCAGTTCGGGCATCGATCCGCGCCGCGTCGCGATCACCGGCGTCCCGCACGCCATGGCCTCGATCACCGACAGCCCGAACGGCTCGTCGAAGTTGATGAGGTGGAGCAGCGCCCGCGCGCCGCCCAATGCCCTGACCCGTGCCTCGCCGCCCACCGCTCCGTGATAGCGGATGCTGGCGTCCAGTTCCGGGGCGACCGCGCGATCGTGATAGCCCTGGTCCTGCACGATCCCGTACAGGTCGAGCGCCCCGCCGGAGGCCCGCGCGGCGGCGATCGCTTCCGCCGCGCCCTTGTCGGGGTGGAGCCGCCCGAAGAACAGCAGGTCGTCGCTCCCTTTCGCATCCAGCGGGAAGTCGTCGAGCGGGATGCCGTGGTGGATCGTCGCGGCATAGCGCAGCTCGGGATGCCGGTCCGCATCGCTGATCGCGACATAATGCACGCGGTCCTGATAGGGGGCGTACATCGGCAGGATGCGATCCGACGAGAAGCCGTGGATCGTCGTCACCATCGGCGTGTCGACCAGCGGTGCGAACGCGTGGGCGGGGAAGTCCGCCTGATTGTGGATGATGTCGAAGCGGTCGGCTTGCGCGAAGACATGGCTGAGATGGCGGTACTCCCAAACCTTCGCGTCGATCGATGGGTCTTCGGAATAGGGCGCGGGGACGACGCCATCGAGCGTGGCGCTGGTCAGGCTGTCGAGGGTGGCGAACAGCGTCACGTCGACGCCGCGCTCGACCAGCGCCTCGGTGATGAGGTGCGTGACCAGCTCCCAAGGCCCGTAATGGCGCGGCGGCGTGCGCCAGGCGATCGGCGCGAGCATGGCGATCTTCATGACGGGTGGTCCTCGTTACTTTACCGTGCTTGTCACCCCGGCGAAGGCCGGGGTCCAGTTGGGGGACGTTTCCGCATCGAACACGCCGCTCGCCACTGGACCCCGGCCTCCGCCGGGGTGACGGCTAATGGGTGATGATGCCTTCGTTGGCACGCAGTACGTCGCTCGTTGCCGCGTCAAGCGTCGACAGCAACGCCTCCCCCACAAACGGCATCGGTCGCTCCCAATCTGTCAGGTTCAGCGCCACCCGCACCACCGCGTCGCCATCCCGCCGCTCATAGGCGAGCACCCCGTCCGCCGCCTCCAGCAGCCGGAAGTCGCCGACCGCCAGCGCTGGATGCGCGCGGCGCAGCGCCAGCAGCCGGCGATACAGCGCCAGCATCGAGCCCGGGTCGTTCTCCTGCGCCGCGACGTTGCGCGTCGGCCAGTCGGGGTTGAGCGGCAGCCACGGCTCGACGGTCGAGAAGCCCGCGTGCGGCGACGCATCCCATGGCATCGGTGTCCGCGACCGGTCGCGGCCGATCCCGATCCCCGGCTGGCGCAGTTCCTGCGGATCACGGACCCGATCGGGCGGGATGTCAACCTGTCCGATGCCGAGCTCGTCGCCCTGATACAGTGTCGGCGTGCCGCGCAGCGTCAGCAGCAGCATCGCCGCGACCCGCGCCTGCGCCTCGCCGATCCGCGCAGCGATGCGCGGGGCATCGTGGCTGCCGATCACCCAGTTCGGCCAGCCGTATGGCGGCAGGCTCGCCTCATAGGCCGCGATCATGGCGCGCAGCGTGGCGGCATCCCACGCATTCTCGATCAACTGGAAGTTGAAGGGCAGATGCACCTGTGGGCGTTCGGGGGTGCCGTACCAGCGGGCGTGGCGATCGTTGGGCAGGAAGATCTCGCCGATCAGCACGCGCCCTCCATAGCTGTCCGCCAATGCGCGCATCCCGGCGGCGATGGCGTGCGCCTCGGGCTGGTCGGTCGAATGACGCTGGATCAGCCGGTCGCGCTCGGTGATGCCCGGTCGCCAATAGGGGTTGGGCGGGTTGTCCGGCAGACCCTCCGCTTTCACGATATGCCACAGCACGTCGATGCGGAAGCCGTCGACGCCGCGATCGAACCAGAAGCGCATGACGTCGAGCATCGCGGCCTTCAGGTCCGGATTGCGCCAGTTGAGGTCGGGCTGCTGCTTCAGGAAGGCGTGGAGATAATATTGGCCGCTGGCGGCGTCATACTCCCACGCCGATCCGCCGAAGTCGCTGATCCAGTTGTTGGGCGGCCCGCCATCGGGGCCGGGATCGCGCCAGATGTACCAGTCGCGCTTCGGACTGTCGCGACCCGACCGGCTGTCCACGAACCACGGATGCTGGTCGGAGGAGTGGTTCGGGACGAAATCGAGCAGCAGCTTCAGCCCGCGCGCATGGACCGCGGCCAGCAGCCGGTCGAACGCGTCAAGGTCGCCGAACACCGGCTCCACCCCGCAATAATCGGCGACGTCATAGCCGAAGTCGGCCATCGGCGACGGGAAGATCGGTGAGAGCCAGATCGCGTCGACGCCCAGCGCGGCGACATGATCGAGCCGCCGTTCGATTCCGGCGAGATCGCCCACCCCGTCGCCGTCGCTGTCCTGAAACGAGCGTGGATAGATCTGATAGACGGTGCCGCTTTCCCACCACGGATGATCGTTTCGGTTGCTCATCGGCACGGTAACGGTGGCGGGGGCGATGCGATCCCTTCTGGCCCTCCCCTTCGTCCTTCTTGCGAAGAACCGCGCGTCTGGATGCCGGCAGGCGTAGCAACATAACGTAACCGTTACGAAGGAACAAAGCGACCGCGCCGGACCTTTGCTGCAGGTTAGGGCAGGGGGCGGTTATTTTCGGGTCGGGGCGGCAATCGGCGTTCAATACATTCGGGACGGAGGCCGCATGGCTGGCCGGGTTGACCGGATGGATGGTGCTGGGCGCCGTGGTGATCGCGGCGGGCGTCGGCACGCTCATGTTCATGGCGCAGCGCAGCCGCGAGGATGCGCTGACGCACCGGCAGGGAATGCGCCTGGTGTTGTGGGCGGGCGGCGTGGTGCCGACCGTCGTGCTGCTGACGCTGCTGATCGCCACCTTGCCCGCGATGCGCCCGATCAAGGTGCAGCCGGGCGACCTGCGCGTCACCGTCACCGGGGAGCAATTCTGGTGGCGCGTCCGCTATCAGCCGCCCGGCCAGCCCGCGATCGACGATTCCAACGAACTCCGCATACCGGTCGGGCGCGACGTCGAACTGCTGCTGGAGGCGGGCGACGTCCTCCACAGCTTCTGGGTGCCGGGGCTGGCCGGCAAGGTCGACATGGTGCCGGGGCGCACCAACCGGCTGGTCGTCCATGCCACGCGCGCCGGACGCTTTCGCGGGCAGTGCGCGGAATTCTGCGGGTTGAGCCACGCGCTGATGGCGTTCGAGGTCGTCGCCATGGAGCCGGCCGCGTTCGACGCCTGGCTGGCGTCGCGGCGCACGCCCGCGTTTCGCGGCGGTGAGGGCGCCCGGCTGTTCACCGCCAACGGCTGCGGCGGCTGCCACGGGGTGGCGGGGGTGGCGAATGGCACGATCGGGCCGGACCTGACGCATCTCGGCAGCCGGCCGTCGCTGGGCGCGGGGATGCAGAAGCTGACGCACGCCCATCTCGTGCGCTTCATCCGCAACGCACCGCAGGTGAAACCCGGCGCGCGGATGCCCGCATACCCGCAAATGACCGAAACGGATGCCGCGACGATCGCGCGCTGGCTGGAGCAACGTCGATGAGCCTCCACGCGCAGGACGACCCCGCGCTTCGCGCCGCGCAGGAAGAACGGCTGCGCGCGGTGTGGAAGCCGCCGCAGGGCTTCTTCTTCCGCTGGACGGATACCAACAACAACCGTGTCGGCGTGTGGTACACGCTGACCGCGTTCGGCTTCATGCTGTTCGCGGGCGTGCTGGCGATGATCATTCGCGCGCAGCTCGCCGTTCCGAACAACGACATCGTCAGCCCTGCGACCTTCAACCAGCTGTTCACGCTGCACGGGTCGATGATGATGTTCCTGTTCGCGGTGCCGATGTTCGAGGCGGTCTCGATCATCCTGCTGCCGCAATTGCTGGGTGCGCGCGACCTGCCGTTCCCGCGCCTGTCCGCGTTCGGTTACTGGAGCTTCCTGATCGGCGGCGTGTTCGTCTCCGGCTCGATCTTCTTCAACGTCGCGCCCGATGGCGGCTGGTTCATGTATCCGCCGTTCACGACCCGCACCGACCTGTCGGGGCTGGGGGCGGACATCTGGATGCTGGGGCTCAGCTTCATCGAGGTGTCGTCGGTGGCCGCCGCCGTCGAGCTGATCGTCGGCGTCCTCAAATGCCGTCCGCCGGGAATGCGGCTGAACCTGATGCCGCTCTACGCTTGGTACATCCTGGTCGTGGCGGTCATGATCCTGTTCGCCTTCCCGCCGCTGATCGCCGGGGACATATTGTTCGAGATGGAGCGGCTGCTCGGCTGGCCGTTCTTCGACGCGGCCAAGGGCGGCGACGCGATCCTGTGGCAGCACCTGTTCTGGATCTTCGGCCACCCGGAGGTCTATATCGTCTTCCTGCCGTCGATAGCGCTGTTCGCGATGATCGTGCCGACCTTCGCGCAGCGGCATCTGCTCGGCTATCCGTGGATCGTGCTGGCGGCGGTGGGGACGGCGTTCCTGTCGTTCGGGCTGTGGGTCCACCACATGTTCACGACCGGGCTGCCGAAAATCAGCCTGGCGTTCTTCTCGGCCGCCTCCGAAGCGGTGGCGATCCCGACCGGGATCCAGATCTTCGCGTTCATTGCGACTTTGTGGGCGGGGCGCGTCATATGGTCGACGCCGCTGCTCTACGCGACCGGATCGATCGCGATCTTCGTCATCGGCGGGCTGACCGGCGTGATGGTGGCGATCGCGCCGTTCGACTGGCAGGCGCACGACACCTATTTCATCGTCGCGCACCTGCATTACGTCCTGATCGGCGGGACGCTGATCCCGTTGTTCGGCGGGCTGTATTATTACTGGCCGTTGATCACCGGCAAGAAACTGTCCGACCGGCTTGGCCGCACCGCTTTCTGGTTCCTGTTCGCGGGTGCGAACCTGACCTTCTTCCCGATGCATTTCTCCGGCCTGCTGGGGATGCCGCGCCGCGTCTTCACCTATCCCGAGGAACTGGGGATCGGCGGGCTCAACATGGCCTCGACGATCGGGTCGTGGGTGTTCGCGACCGGCGTGGCGATCGTGTGCGTCGATCTGGCGCTCAGCCCGCGCCGCGAGAAGTCGCCCCGCAATCCGTGGAATGCCGGCACCCTCGAATGGCTGGCGCACCCGGATGACGAGGATTGGGGCATCCGCTCGGTCCCGTTGATCGAGAGCCGCTATCCGATCTGGGACCAGCAGGATTTCGTGAAGAAGGTCGACGAGGGCCGCTTCTTCCTGCCCGATGCCGAGGAGGGCCGCCGCGAGACCATCATCACCAGCGTGCTGGACGCGCGCCCGGTGCAGGTGATCCGGCTGGGCGGGCCGAGCATCAAGCCGATGCTGACCGCGATCGCGCTGGGCAGCGTGTTCATCCTGACCACCTACCACCTCTATTGGGCGGCGCTGGTCGGCGCGGTGGTGACGCTGGCGATGGTGCTGTGGTGGCTGTGGACCGGCACCGCGGAAATCCCAGAGAAGGACTGCAAGCCGATCGGCCACGGGCTTGAGATCCCGCTCTATATCTCCGGTTCCTCCGCCCCCGGCTGGTGGGCGATGTTCATCACGATGATGGCCGATGCGACCGCCTTTTCGGGGCTGGTGTTCGGCTATTACTTCTTCTGGACCCGGCACGAGGATTTCCCGCCGAGCGGCGCGGGGCTGGACGGGCCGGGGGCGTTCTGGCCGATGGTGGCGCTGGCGGTGTCGCTGGCCGGGTGGCTGATGACGATCGGTGCGCGTGAGACGAACCGGCGCGGTGCCATTGGCGCGGCGCGCGCGCTGCTGGCGCTGGGCGCGGTCGCGTCGCTGGCGGCGATCGGGGCGGGGCTGGCCGGGCCGTGGCTGTCGGGCCTCGCGCCCAAGCTGCACGTCTATCCGGCGATCGTCTGGACATTGGTGATCTGGACCACCGCGCATTCGGGAGTCGGCGCCATCATGCAGCTCTACACGCTGGCGCGGAGCATGGCGGGCAAGATGACGCCGAAATACGACGCCGACGTGCGCAACATCACCGTCTACCAGCATTTCATGGCGCTGACGGCGGTCGTCACCTACGCCACGATCGGCCTGTTCCCGGGGGCGGCATGAAGAACGAGGCGCCGCACGGCCCCGAGCGGCGGGGCTTTCGTCATCGCATCCGCGAATTGCGCGTCACGCTCTGGACGCTGATCGTCCCGCCGAGCGTATGGGCGGTGCATTTCCTGTTCTGCTATCTCTGGGCGGCGGTGAGTTGCGCCAAGCTGGGTGAACTGCCGCGCTTCACCGTCGCCTTCGTGATCGGAACGGTGGTGGCGGAGGCGATCATCCTGGCCTCGGGATGGATCGCGTGGTTGCAGACGCACACGCCGGGCGATCCCGCGCCCCACGATCAGGGGACCGATGTCGACCGACTGCGCTTCCTCGCGATGTCGACGCTTCTGCTGGCGGGGCTGAGCTTCATCGCGGTGATCTTCACCGCGGTGCCGGCGCTGATGTTGACGGACTGCCGGTGATGCTGACGGTCGGGATCGTGCTGGCGGTCGCCTCGACGCTGCTGGGGTTGGTCGGGCTGGGGATGACCGGGCATATGGCGGCGCATATGGGCGCGGTGGCGGTCGCCGCGCCGGTGTTGGCGCTCTCCACCTCCCGCCTTCGCGACCACGGTGGGCAAGGTGCGGGCAGCCCGCTCACTTGGGCGACCATCGAGTTCGTCGTCGTCTGGGCGTGGCACGCGCCCGCGTTGCGCGAACTGGCCGATACGCATGTCGCGCTCGCGCTGGTCGAGCAGGCGATGTTCCTCGGTGTCGGCGTCGGGCTGTGGCGCGCCGCGCTCGCGCATCCGGCCGGCGGCGTGGCGGCGCTGCTGCTCACCTCGATGCACATGACCCTGCTCGGCGCGCTGATCGGGCTGGCGTCGCGGCCGCTCTATGTGATGATGGCGATGCATCCCGCGCCGGGGCTGGACGCCGTTGCCGATCAGCAGTTGGGCGGCGTCGTCATGCTGACGGTCGGCGGCGCGGTCTATTGTCTGGGCGGGCTGGCGCTGCTCGGCACCTTGTTGCGGGAGCGCGCGGCGGCATGACGATCCGGCTGACATGGAAGCGCGTGCTGGCGACGCTCGCCGGACTGGCGGCGGCGGGGTTGCTGTTCGCCTGGTCGGGGATCTTCAACATCGCCGCCTCGTCCGGGCACTGGGCGATCACCGACTGGTTCCTGCACTGGACGATGCGCAACTCGGTGAAGACGCACGCCTTCTTCGATTCGCCCAGCGATCCGATCGCCACCGAGGGGCAATTGGTCAGCGCCGCCGGCCATTTCGCCGCCGCTTGTGCCAGCTGTCACGGCGCGCCGGGGCAGCGGCCGTCAACCGTGATGCAGAAGGCGACCCCGCCCGCGCCCGATCTGTCGGTCAATGCCAGGAAGTGGAGCGACGCGCAGCTCTTCTACATCCTGCGCCACGGCGTGAAATATACCGGCATGCCCGCCTGGGCGGCGGAGGGTCGCGACGACGAGATCCGGCGGATGGTCGCCTTCGTCCGTCGCCTGCCGGGCATGACCCCCGCGCAATACCGGTCGCTCAGCGGGCAGACCGACGGCGCGGGGGCGCAAGGAGCGGGCACCACCGATGCCCGGGCGCTCGGCAGTAACGTGCTGGCGGGCTGCGTCGCGTGTCATGGCGCGGACGGGCGCGGGCGGGGACAGCGCGACATCCCGATCCTGGGCGGGCAGCGCGCGGGCTATCTGGAGGCCGCGCTGGCCGCCTATGCCGACGGACGCCGGGCGAGTGCGGTGATGGCGAATGCCGCCGCGACGCTGACGCCCGGGGAACGGCGCGCGCTGGCGGCCCATTTCGCGGCGCTTCCCGGCCTGCCCGGCACAGCCGGCATGGATAGCCGCGCGCGCACCATCGTCGAGCGCGGCCTCCCGCAATGGCAGCTCCCGGCCTGCGCGAGCTGCCACGGCGCCGGGAAGCCGCAGCCGGTGCTCACCGGTCAGCGCGCAGGGTATATCGCCGCGCGGCTGCGTTACTGGAAGGGCGACGGCAAGGAGATCGATGCGCGTCTGCCGCAGAACGTCATGCCGGTGATCGCGCGCCGCATCCCCGAAGAGATGATCGACCCGCTGGCCCGCTACCTGGCGGGGGAGACACGTTGATCCAAAGCAAGCGCCGGCCAACGCGCGCTTGCATCTGAGAACCGCGCCGTCATTCTCCTTGCCCTATAGCAGCCCGTCCCGGCACAGCCGTCGGATGGACAAGGAGGCCGGGTGAGGGCGGAGGCGCACGACGAAACCGATCTGCTGGCAACACTGGCGCGCAAGAACGCGGTGTTGCAGGCGATCAATCGCATCTTTCACGAGGCGTTGGGGGCGACGACCGAAGAAGCGCTGGGCCGATTGTGTCTGGCGGTCGCGGAGGATGTGACCGGCGCGTCGTTCAGCTTCATGGCGGAGCTCAACCCGGCGCGCGACAAGTTGCACGATCTGGCAATCAGCGACCGGGCCTGGGCGACCTTCAACCGCGACTGGGCGGGAGAGGCGCCGCTGGCGGTGCCGAGCCATCTGGAGCTTCACGGCCTGTATGCGCGCGTCATCTTCGATGAAGCCAGCGTGATCGCCAACCATCCCGCCGACCATCCGGACAGCATCGGCACGCCGCACGGTCATCCCCAACTCGAGTCGTTTCTGGGCGTTCCGCTCCACCGGAAGGGCAAGGTGATCGGGGTGCTGGGGCTGGGCAATCGCGCCGGCGGATTTCGCGAGATCGACCAGCTGGCGGTGGAGGAACTGGCCCCCGCGATCGTGCAGGCGCTGTGCAGCAAGCGCGACGAACTGGCGCTGCGCGAAAGCGAGCAGATCCGCCGTGTGAGCATGTCGCTGGTCCCGGCCATGCTCTGGCGCACCGATGCGCATGGCAGGAACCGGGTGTCGAACGGCCAGTGGGAACTGGTCACGGGGATGACCGACGACGGCCAGACATCTGACTGGTTGAAGGCCGTCCATCCCGACGATCGCGAGCGGACCACCACCGCGCTGCGCCGATCCTATGCGACCGGCGAAGCGATGGAGCTGCAGTTTCGTGTGCGCGGCCGTGAAGGCCAGTATCGCTGGTACCTCTGCCGTAAGGTGCGGGTGGGCGACATCGCCGGCTCCGGCGAACAATGGTTCGGCGCGGCGACCGACGTGCACGACATGCATCTGCTGGAGGAGCGGCAGCGGCGGCTGGTCGCCGAGTTGCAGCACCGCGTCCGCAACATCCTGACGGTCGTGCGGTCGGTGTTCGCGCGCACCGTGGAGGCGGGGGGCGCGCTGGAGGATGCCGCGGATCATTTCCGCGGCCGGCTCGACGCGCTGGCACGCACGCAGGCGATCGTCACGCAGACGGCGAGCGGGATGGTCGATCTGGAAAATCTGATCCGCGACGAACTGCTCAGCGTCGGCGTGGCGGATGGGGCCGCGCTGACGATCGACGGCCCGGACGTGCAGCTTCCGCCCAGGACGGCGGAGGCGATCGGGCTGGCCGTGCACGAACTGGCGATCAACGCGGTGAAATACGGCGCGCTGAAAATGGCCAAGGCGTCGCTCGACATCCGCTGGACGACTGATATGGATTGTGGTGACGGTCCGCGCGTTCACCTTATCTGGGTGGAAAGGGGAGTGCCGGCAGTAGCAATTTCGCCCGAGCGTCAGGGATTTGGCACCGAATTGATCCGAGAGGCGTTGCCTTATCAATACGGAGCCGACACCCATCTGACGTTCATGGGCGGTGGTGTGCGCTGTTCGATCTCGCTGCCTTTGCACGAAGAAGGGAAAACACACTGACCGTACCAATCAGCCTTGCGGGAAAACGCCTGCTGATCGTGGAGGACGAGTATTTCATCGCTTCCGATTTGAAGCGCGCGTTGGAGGCGGAACAGGTGACCGTGGTGGGCCCGGTGGGCAGCGTGGCCGATGCGCTGCGCCTGATCGACCATGATGGAGTGGACATCGCGATGCTGGACGTCAATCTGGGGACAGCGATGTGCTTTCCGGTCGCGGAGCGGCTGCGGGAATTGGGCGTACCGTTCATGTTCCTGACCGGCTATGACGACTGGGCGCTGCCGGATGTATTCCGGGATGTGCCCTTGCTGCCCAAGCCGTTCGTGGTCGGTGATGTGCTGGCGGCGGTACGCAGGCTGAGTGATTCGGAGACGGTGCAATGATCCGGGGACAGGTACGCGGCGAGGTCCGCAGTCCGGCGCTGACGCGGCTGGGCGCGCTCGCGTCGCTCGATCAGGCGGCGCACGAGGCGCTGGTCGCCGCGATGGAGGAAACGCGCAGCGTCCGCGTCCGCCGCGACCTGATGACCGAGGGGCGGGAGATTCTCCAGCCGCTGCTGCTGCTGTCGGGCTGGGCGGCGCGCGTGCGCCTGTTGCCCGACGGGCGGCGGCAATTTCTGAGCTTTCTGCTCCCCGGCGATCTGATCGGTGCGTGCGATCATCCGCACGCGCTGGCGGTGTCGACGGTGGTGGCGATGTCGGACGTACAGGTCTGTCCGTTGCCGCATGCCGAACCGGGAACCCCGCTGCACGTCGCCTATGCCATCAGCCGTGCGATGGACGAGGGGCACCTGCTGGCGCAGATCACGCGGCTGGGGCGGTTGAACGCGCAGGAGCGGATCAGCGACCTGCTGCTGGAACTGTACGAGCGCCTGACGCTGAACGGCACCGTCCATGGCAACGGATTCGACCTGCCGCTCACGCAGGAGACGCTGGCCGACGCGCTGGGGCTGACCTCCGTTCACGTCAACCGCATGTTGCAGCAGGCCCGGCGCGAGGGCGATCTGCAATGGCGGGTCGGGCATGTGCGGCTGACCGATCCGGCGGGCCTCGCGCGCAAGATCGGCCATGTGGCGGTCCGCGTCTCGGAACGCTGACGCGCGCTCTTACCTGGCATGAGCGAATCTGACCCGGGCGGCCGCGTCATGCGGCGCGACGCGCTGGCGCGTCGCGCCGCGCTGATCGAGGCGGCGCGGATCTGTTTCGCGCGCTCGGGCTATTTCGTGCCGCTGGAGGAGGTGGCGGACTGCGCCGGCGTCGGGCGCGGCACCTTCTATCGCAACTTCAAGGATCGCATGGCGCTGGCGCTGGCGGTGTTCGAGCGCGAGATCGACCGGTTCGGGCGGCTGGTCGATCCGTCCCTGCCGCTCGATCGTGCGCTGACCCGACTCGTCGTCGAGGGGGCGGAGGGCACGCGGTTGTTCACGCGGCTGGCGATCGACATGCCGCTCGACGGCGAGAATCGCGCGGCGTTCGACAGCCTGCGTGCCCGGCTGGAGCGGATGATGGAGCCGCTGGTCGAGCGCGGGCATCGCGACGGCACGCTCGCGCCCGGCCTGGGCGCGCACGAACTGCTGCTGGCGATGCGGATGCTGGGTGCGATCCTGATCAAGACCGTCGATCGCGAGCATCGCGATACGCTGCTCGGCGAGGCGCTGGCGCTGCTGATGGTCGGGTTAGCGCCCCGCTGACGGATCGGTCCAGCCCAGGCCGAGGCTTTTCTGGATCGCGATATAGCCGTTGGCGAGCTGCGCCCGCGCCTGCGCCACGCCGATCGCGGCGGACAGCTGCTGCCGCTCGATATCGAGCTGATCGAAGGTCGTGCTGGTGCCCGCCGCCACACGCTGCGCGTTGAGGTTCGCCGCGCGCGCCGCCGATTGCTGGGCGAGCAGCAATTGCGCCAGCTGCGCGCGCGTGTTGCCGAAGCGCGACAGGCTGGTCTCGGCATCCTGCAGCGCCTCCAGCACGGTCTGGCGGTATTGCGCGGCGGCGGCATCGCGCTGCGCCTCCGACTGGCGGACGGCGGCGCGGTTGCGCCCGAAATCCAGGAACGACCAGTTGAGCATCGGCGCGGCCAATGTCGCCAGCTTCGACGGATCGAGCACGTCGCCGATGCCGGAGCCGCCCAGGCCGATGACGCCGAACAGCTTGAGCGAAGGGAACATGCGCGCGGTGGCGACGCCGATCTGCGCATTGCCGGCCGCCAGCGCGCGCTCGGCCGCGCGGATGTCGGGCCGGTGCGCGATCAGCGCGGCCGGATCGCCGATCGGCACCTGTGCGGGCGGTAGCGGCACCGCCCGCACAGGTGCCAGCGTCGCGTCGAGCGCGCCGGGCGACCGTCCGGTCAGGATCGCGAGCTGGCCCTCATATTCCTCGATCTGCGCGGCAAGCGGGATGGTCTGCGCATCGGTGGTGTCGAGCTGGTTCTGCAACCGCTCGACCTGGAGCTTCGACACCGTCCCCGCGCCGTAACGCTGTTGCATCAGCGCGAGCTGGCGGCGTTGCAGCGCGCTGGACTGCGCGTTCAGCCGCGCGCGCGCCTGTACGTCGCGCAGTGCCACATAGGCCTGCGCGACCTGCGCCGACAGCGTGACCTGCGCGTCGGCAAGCTGCGCGAACCGCTGCTCCGTGGTGGCGCGGCGCTGTTCCAGCGAGCGGCGACCGCCGCCGAACAGGTCCGGCTCCCACGACGCCATGCCGCCCAGATTGTAGAAGTCGAGCGACGTGTCGCCCCCAGCTCCGCCGCCCTGCTGCGCGCCGCCCAGATCGGTGCCGGGCAGTCGCGCGTTGAGATAGACCGCGCTCGCGCTGACGCTCGGCAGCCGCGCCGCGCGCTGTTGCTGATATTGCGCCTGCGCCGCGCGCAGATTGGCCTCCGCCGCGTCGATCGATGGGCTGTGTGCCAGCGCATCGTCGACCAGCGCGGTCAGCGTCGCATCGCCCAGCGCTTCCCACCAGCGTGCAAGGCCGGGGGCGGGGGTGAAGGCGACGTCCTTCGCGCGGACGAAGCTGCCGCGCGTCGCCGCGTCGGAGGCGACGGCGGGCGGCCCCTTGTAATCGGGGCCGACGGTGCAGGCGCCCAGCAGCGTGAGGGCGATCAGCGGAAGTGCGTGGCGCATCAGTGCATCGCCGCCGGAGCGGCGCCCTTGGGTAGGGGGCGGAGGAACAGCACCAGCGGCAATACCGCCAGCGTTCCCATGCCCATGATCCAGAAGATATCGTTATAGGTCATCACCAGCGCCTGCCCCTGGATCTGCTGACCCAGCGCGCGCAGCGCGGTCGGCGCGCCGCCCAGCGAGCGGGCGGTGGCGGCCATGTAATCCTGCACGCCGACCGAATTGGCGTTCAGCGACTCCTCGATCCGCCGCGCATGGAACCACGATCGCTGATCCTGGAGGATCGCGATCCCGGCCAGCGCGAAGCTGCCGCCGAGGTTGCGCATCGCGCTGAACAGCCCGGAGGCGTCGCCCGCCTCGGACGGCGGGACCGAGCGGATCGCCGCCTGGCTCAGGAACAGCATCGCCAGGATCTGCCCCACCCCGCGCAGCAGTTGCGAAGCCGTGAAGTCGTGCCCGACCGAGTCGATCGTGAGATGCGAGTCCAGCAGCGCCGACCCGCCCATGATCAGCAACCCGGCGCCCACGGCGACGCGGATGTCGACGCGTACCAGCAGGATCGGGACGATCGCCATCATCACGAAGCTGGGAATGCCGGCCAGCAACACCACCTTGCCCGATTGCAGCGCGTTGTAATTGGCGATCGCGGCCAGGAACTGCGGGATGGCATAAGAGGTGCCGTACAGGACGATCCCCAGCACCAGCCCCATCACCGCCACCGATCCGAACTGCCGGTCGAGCAGCAGCTTGAGCTTGATGACCGGCTGGCGCGCCAGCACCTGCCCGGCGAACAGCAGCGCGAAGCCCAGCGCGGTGACGGCGAACATCCAGCGGATCAGTTCGGAGGAGAACCATTGCTCGCGCTGGCCTTCCTCCAGAAACACCGTCAGCCCGCCCAGCCCCAGCGCCAGTCCCAGGATCCCCAGCCAGTCCGCCTCGCGGAACAGGTGCAGTCGCGACGGTTCGTGCTTCAACCCGACCAGCAGCAGGAGCATCAGGATGCCGCAGATCGGCACGTTCAGGAAGAAGGCGTAGTGCCAGCTCACGTTTTCGGTCAGCCAGCCGCCGATCAGCGGCCCCAGCACCGGCCCCAGGATCGCGGTCATGCCGAATGCGGCGATGCCGATCGGTTGCTGCGACCGCGGCAGGCGCTGTGCGATGATCGTCTGCGCGGTCGGGATCATCGCTCCGCCGGTAAAGCCCTGACCGACGCGCCCGACGATCATCTGCATCAGCGAGGTCGAGGCGCCGCAGATCACCGAGAAGATCGTGAACAGCACCGCCGCGATCAGCAGGAAGGTGCGCAGGCCCAGCAATCGCTGCAACCACGCGGCCATCGGGATGACGACGATCTCCGCGACCAGATACGCGGTGGCGATCCACGTTCCCTCCGTCCCGCTCGCACCGATTTCGCCCTGGATCGTCGGCAGCGAGGAATTGACGATCGAGATGTCGAGCGTCGCCATGAACGCGCCCAGCGTCCCCGCCGCGACCGCCATCCACGCGGCAAAATCGGCGCGTTCCGCCCCGCCCGCCGGCAGGTCGGCGCGGGGAGCGACAGGCGAAGGGGCGGCGGCGCTGGCCACGTTCAGCGTTCCCGCTTGTTCGCCTGATGCTGCCGGTCGCGCAGTCGTTCCAGGTCGTCCTTGGCGGAAATGGTATCGACGGTGACCTCGACCGACAGGCCCGGCACCAGCAGGCGGCGCGTCTCCGGTGTCGCCTCCAGCGCGATCCGCACCGGTACGCGCTGCGTGATCTTGGTGAAATTGCCCGTCGCGTTCTGCGGCGGCAGCAGCGAGAATTGCGCGCCGGTGCCCGGCGAGAAGCTCTCGACCCGGCCCTTCAGCGTCAGCCCCTCCAGCGCGTCGACCTTGATCTCGGCGGGTTGCCCGATGCGCATCAACGCCAGCTGCGTCTCCTTGAAGTTCGCGACGATATAGAGCTTGTCCATCGGGACGAGCGACATCAGCCGCGTGCCGGTGGCGGCATATTGGCCGACCTGCACCGTCTTGTCGCCGACACGTCCGTCGATCGCGGCACGGATCAGCGTCGCGCCGACATCGACCTGCGCCGCGCTCTGCTGCGCGCGCGCCGCCTGCGCCTGCGCCAGACCCTGCTTCACCTGCATCTCCAGCGCGGCGACGCGACGCTGCTGCATCGCCACCGCCGCTTCCTGCGCGCGGACGTTCTGCGCGGATTGCTGCGCGGTCACCTCCAGCTGCGCGAGCTGCTGGCGGCTCTCCGCGCCCGACGCGGCCAGCGGGCGATAACGGCGGACCTCGGCGGCGTCGTGCGCGGCCTTGTCGCGCGCGGCGGCCAGCTGCGCGCGCGCCTGTTCGATCGCGGCATATTGCTCGCTCACCTGCGCGCGCCCGGCGTCGGCCTGTGCCTCGGCGACCGCGATCTGCGCATTGGCCTGCGCGGCCTGCGCATTGGAGGTGCGCGGATCGATGCGGACCAGCGGTTGCCCGGCGCGCACGTCCTGATTGTCGGTCACATAGACCTGATCGACATAGCCGGCGACGCGCGGGGCGACCGTGACCATGTCGGCGCGGACGGTCGCGTCGTTGGTGTCCTGCCGGTACTGGCCATGCGTCTTGTAGCCGACATACCAGATGACCAGCGCCGCGATCACCGCCGCCGCCACGACCAGCAGGATCGCCTTGGCGCGCCCGCTCAGCGCGCGGCGCGGCGCGGCGGGCGCGTCGCCTTCGGTCGCGGCGGCCTCTTCCGCGGCGCGATCGTCGTTCGAATGTGCAGCCTCTTGCGCCATGTATCCGGTCCAGCAACGGTGAAGCGCCCGCGGGTGCGCCGCGAGTCGGATGAAAGCGGACATATCGTCCGGTTAGGGCGCGCCCGCAAGTGCGGCAGTGCAACATACCTATCCAAAACCGGATCATGCGCGATTCCGCTGGGCGGTACTGGTTGCAGGCGGTACGTTCCGCGAGGTGCCGGCCGTGCCGTCGGTGATGAGGGGAGCAGTCGGCGGTGCAGCAGACGTTCGGTCGCAATCTGACCTATGGGCTTCACGAGGTGCTGGGCCGCGCGATCGTGGTCGGCGACTATGCCGACCGCCCGTTCCCGAACGAGGCCGATATCGTTCGCGAACATGGCGTCAGCCGCTCGGTCACGCGTGAGGCGGTGAAGATGCTGGCGGTCAAGGGACTGCTGGGCGCGCGGCCCAAGCAGGGCACGTTCGTCCGTCCCGAAGAGGCGTGGAACCTGCTCGATCCCGACGTGCTGCGCTGGCTGCTGGAGCGGGAGGCGTCGCTCGACCTGCTGCGTCATTTCAACGAGCTGCGCATCGGGGTGGAGCCGGAGGCGGCGGCGCTGGCGGCCCGTGGCGCCAGCGCGGCGCAGCAGGCGGCGATCTCCGCCGGGCTGGCGCGTATGGAAGCGGCGGAACGCGGAGCGGACGATACGCTGGATGCCGACATCGCCTTTCACGTCGCGGTGTTGCGCGCATCGAACAATCCGTTCTTCGTCCAGTTCCGCGACATGGTGAGCACCGCGCTGCGCACCTCGATCCGCTTCACCAACAAGATGTCCGGCCGCACCGCCAATATCGCCGAACATCGCGCGGTTCGCGATGCGATCGTCGCAGGCGATGCGGCGGCCGCGCATGCCACGATGCGCGCGCTGATCGTCAACGTGCTGGACGTGATCGAGGCGGGGCCGGCCGCGGCCTGACGACGGTCGCCGCTACCCTCAAAGCGTTCGCAGCATCCGCGCCGGCCGCGCGCGCAACGCCGGCACGCTGCCGGCCACCCCGATGCCCAGCGTCAGGAGGCTGGCGATGCCCAGCGTCCAGGCGACCCGCGCCCAGTCGGGCAGGAAGGCGATGTCGAACACGCGCGTCACCGCATACCAGCCCGCCGCGCTCCCCGCCGCCAGCGCGACCATCGACAACAGCGCCGCGAGCAGCGCATATTCGATCGCCTGCGCCGCCAGCACCTGCCGCCCGCTGCCCCCCAGCAGTTTCAGCACCACCGCGTCGTAGCGGCGCGCGCGTCCCGAGGCGGCGACCGCGCCGATCAGCACCGCCAGCCCGGCCAGCACGGTCACGGCGGCGGCGACGCGTACCGCCAGCGCGATCTGCCCCAGCAGCGCGCCGATCTGCCCGATGACGTCGCCGGTACGGATCAGTGTGACCGAGGGCAGCGCCGCCGCGACCGAGCGCGCGAGCGCCGCATCGCGGGCGGCGGGTGCGTAGATGCTGGCCAGCAGGCTGTGCGGTGCTTCCTCGATATAGCCCGGCGAGAAGACGATCGCGAAGTTGAGCCCCAGCCCCTGCCAGTCGATCTTGCGCAGCGCCGCGATCCGCGCCGGTACGTCGACCCCCAGCACCGACACGGTGATCGGGTCACCGATCCTCAGCCCCAGCGCCTGCGCGGCGCGATCCTCGATCGAGACGAGCGGCGGGCCGCGATAATCGGCTGGCCACCAGCGGCCGGCGACGACCTGATTGCGCGGCGGGACCGTTGCCGACCAGGTGAGGGTGCGGTCGCCGCGCAACACCCAGGCGTCGGCGGGCAGCGTCTTGAGTTGCGTGACCGGCACGCCCTTGATCGCGACGATCGCGCCGCGCAGCGACGGCACCGCCTCGATCGTCGCGCGCGGTGCCGCGCGGCGGACGGCGGCGCGGAACGTCGCGGCCTCGTCGGCCGGCACGTCGGCCGCGAAGAAGCGCGGCGCGCGCGACGGTGCGCTGCCGGCGAGTTCGCGCGACAGGCTGGAGTCGATCACCGCCAGCGCGACGAACAGCGAGAAGCCCAGTCCCAGCGCCACCACCAGCCGGTCGGTCGCCGCGCCCGGCCGGTGCAGGTTGGCGAGCGCGAGTCGCGGCAAGGCGCTACGCGGACGCGGCAGGCGCGCGAGCAGCCGCCGCAGCGCGATCCCCACCAGCCACAACAGCACGACCAGCCCCGCCACCGCCGCGACGAACCCGAGCGCAAGCGACGGGTCGCTCGCCGACAGCACCGCCAGCGCGATCAGCAGCGCGAGGATCAGCGCCATCGCCGCCAGCACCCGCCACGACGGCCGCCCGCGATCGGCCAGCGCATCGCGCAGCAGCGTCGCCGCCGGCACGCGCCGCGCCTGCGCCAGCGCGGGCAGCGCGAAGAGCAGCGCGACCAGCACGCCCAGCGCGGCGGCGGTCAGCAGCGGCAGCGGATACAGCGCGAGGCGCGGCGCGATCGGCAGCGCGCTGCTGCCGACGCGCATCACGATCCACGGCACCGCCGCGCCCAGCGCGAGGCCGGGCAGCATCCCCGCGGCCCCGACCAGGCCCAGCTCGATCAGGAACAGCCGCGCGATCAGCGTCGATCGCGCGCCCAGCACCTTCAGCGTCGCGATCATCTTCGTGCGCGCGGCCAGATAGGCGGAAACGCCGCTGCCGACACCGACCCCGGCGATCGCCAGCGCCGCCAGCCCGACCAGCAGCAGGAACTGCCCGAGCGTCGCGATCCCGCCCCGCACGCCGCGCGCCGCATTGTCGGTGGTACGCGCGGTCCAGCCCGCGCCATCGAAGCGGGCGGTCAACCGCTTGCCGATGCCGGCGGCGGCGTCCGCGCGCGGCAACGCGATACGATAGCCGCTGCGATACAGGCTGCCGGGCTGGAGCAGCCCGCTGGCGTCCAGCCCCTTCATGTCGACCAGCACCGGCGCGCCCAGCGCGAACCCGGCGCCCAGCCGGTCCGGCTCCTCGGCGATCAGCCCGATGACGCGGAACGGCGTCGTGCCCAGCCGGATCGTCCCGCCGACGCGCACGCCCAGCCGCTCGGCGAGCACCGGCGCGATCGCCGCCTGCCGCCCATGCGGCCGTGCGGCGAGTGCGCCGGGGGCGAGGCGGACGCGCCCGACCAGCGGCCAGCGATCGTCGACGCCGCGCAACTCGACCAACGCGCTGTCCGTACCGGCGTGCGCCATCGCGCGCAGCGACACCACCTCCGCGACCGGTCCCTGCGCGGCGAAGGCGGCGCGTTCCTCCACGGTGGCGCGGCGTTGCGACACCACCATCTCCAGATCCCCGCCCAGGATGCTGCGTCCCTGTGCATCCAGTGCGGCAAGCATCGCCGACGACAGGCTGCCGATCCCGGCCAGCGCGGCGGTGCCCAGGAACAGGCACATCGCCAGCAACGCCAGCCCGCGCCCGCCCCGTCGCAGGTCGCGCAGCGCGAGGCGGAGCGCGCCGCTCACGCCGCGCGGCGATCGGCGACGATGCGCCCGTCGGCCAGTTCGACCACCCGCGTGCACCGGGCGGCCAGCGCCGGGTCGTGCGTGATGACCAGCATCGTCGTCCCCGCCTCGACCGCGCGCGCGAACAGCAGGTCCATGATCGCCGCGCCCGTCGCGGTATCGAGATTGCCGGTCGGTTCGTCCGCGAACAGCAGGGCGGGGCGCCCGACCAGCGCGCGCGCGATCGCGACGCGCTGCTGCTCGCCGCCTGACAGTTGCGCGGGATAGTGATCGACGCGCGCCGCCAGCCCGACCGCCGCCAGCTCCGCCTGCGCGCGCTCGAACGGGTCGGGCGCACCCGCCAGTTCCAGCGGTACCGCGACATTCTCCAGCGCGGTCATCGTCGGCAGCAGGTGGAAGGCCTGTAGCACGATTCCGATCCGCCCGCGCCGCGCGACCGCCAGCGCATCCTCGTCCAGCGTCGTGAAATCCAGTCCGGTGACGCGCACCTCGCCACCGGTCGGGCGCTCCAGGCCCGCCAGCACCGCCATCAGCGACGACTTGCCCGATCCCGACGCGCCGAGCAGCGCCACCGTCTCGCCGGTCGCGACGGTCAGGTCGATGCCGTGCAGGATCTCGACCCGCGCGGGGGGACGGCCGAGCGCGAGGCGCACGTTGCGCGCCTGGATCGGCGCGCTATCTGAAGGGGATGGAAAGCCGGTCACGATCGCGTCGATACGGAGGGTGGTGGTGGCTTGTCCATCCGATCCTGCTGATGTTGCTGGCCCCAGTCCTGGCGGCACCGGCGGCGGCCGCGCCGCGTGCGCCGCTGATATGGGCGTTCGGCGACAGTTTGACGGCAGGCTACGGGGTGCCCCCCGCGCAGGGCTTCACCGCGCAATTGCAGGCGGAGTTGCGGAGGCGGGGCGTGGCCGCGACGGTCCGCAACGGCGGGGTCGCCGGCGACACGGCGGCGCAGGGCCGTGCCCGGCTGCGCTGGGGATTGCGCGGGCTGGGGCGGGCGCCCGATCTGGTGATCGTCGAGCTCGGTGCGAACGACATGCTGCGCGGGCTGCCCGCCGGACAGGCGCAGGCGAACCTCGACCGCATCCTGACCGAGCTGCGCGCACGCCGCATTCCGGTGCTGCTCGCCGGGATGCGCGCCGCGCCGAACATGGGCGCGGATTACGCGCGCGCGTTCGAGGGCATGTATCCCGCGCTCGCACGCAAGTATCGCGTGCCGCTGTACCCGTTCTTCCTCGACGGCGTGGCCGGGCGGCGCGAACTGATCCAGCCGGACGGCCTGCATCCGAACGCGCGCGGTGTCGCGATCATCGTGCGGCGAATCGCCCCGGCGGTGCAGCGCGCGCTCGAATAGCGATGGATCGTCAGGCGTCGGTGCGGGTTGGGTCAGGGCAAGGAGACCCGATCATGATGACCGACCCCGACAAGCGCGACACCGACGACGAACAGGCCGCCGCAATGGAAGAGGCGCAGGAGGAAGCCGCCGAAGAGCGCGAGGACGAAGGCGGCTATCAGTAAGACTGCGCGCCTGCCCGACCTTCCCCGTCATTGCGAGCGCAGCGAAGCAATCCAGAGCCGGACCAGGCTCCCTGGATTGTCTGGCTACGCTCGCGATGATGGCTACTGACCGCGTACCAGCCGCGCGAGATCCTCGGGCGTGTTGACGTTCGACAGCGTGATGCCCGGCAGGACGGGCGTCGCGCCCACCGACGTCGCCCAGCGCCGGATCGCGCGCGGCCCGTCGGACAGCAGATGCGTCAGCAGCGGCGTCGCAAGCCGTGTCGGCCAAAGCCCGACCGTCGGGGCTTCGGCGGCATGCGCGGGTGCGGCCTGTCGCAATGCGGGCACGATCGCCTCGGGCAGGAACGGTGTGTCGCAGGCGGTGGTCAGCACCGCGTCGAAACCATGATCCGCGGCATAGGCCAGCGCCCCCGCGATCCCGCCCAGCGGCCCCAGTCCCGCCACCGGCAGGTCGGGGATGCTCAGCACCGATCCATGGTCACGGCCCACGATCACGACCGTCGTGCAATACGGCGCAAGGCTGCGCGCGGCGTGATCGATCAGCGGCTCGCGATCCAGCAACGCCAGCGCCTTGTCGCTGCCGAAGCGGGTCGCGCTACCGCCCGCCAGCACGGCGCCCAGAATGTTCATGAAGCTCGGGAGACGGCCTGGCCGCCCCTCGTCAGAGGGGCGGTCTGCCGATGCGTCAGAGCGTGGTGAACACCACGCCGACCACCAGCGCCTGAGCCGCCAGAACCAGCGCGGTGCTGGCAGCGGTTTCGAACATACGCATGGGGATAGTCTCCGAATGCCGGGATGTACCGGCACGGAGGCAAATGCAATTTATTACCCTTTTCCGCAATAATCGAACAACGCATTCGCACGTGCAGCATTTGCAATCGCGGTGTCAACGAAACGGAAAGCAACGACGATCCGGGCACGCGCGACTCGCCCACGCCTCACCCGCCAAACACGCGATCGAAGATCGTGTCGACATGGCGATAGTGATACCCCAGGTCGAACTTTTCATCGATCTCGGCGGTCGACAGCGCCGCCGTCACCTCCGCGTCGCCCTTCAGCAATTCCTGCAACGACAGCGCGCCGTCCGATTCCCACACCTTCATCGCGTTGCGCTGCACCAGCCGATAGGCGTCCTCGCGGCTTACCCCCGCCTGCGTCAGCGCCAGCAGCACGCGCTGCGAATGGACGAGGCCGCCCATCCGGTCGAGATTCTTCTGCATCCGCTCCGGATAGACCAGCAGCTTGTCGACCACCCCGGTCAGCCGCGCCAGCGCGAAGTCGAGCGTGATTGTCGCATCCGGCCCGATGTAGCGCTCGACCGAAGAGTGGCTGATGTCGCGCTCGTGCCACAGCGCGACATTCTCCAGCGCCGGGGTGACATAGCCGCGCACCATGCGGGCCAGGCCGGTCAAATTCTCGGTCAGCACCGGGTTACGCTTGTGCGGCATCGCCGACGAGCCCTTCTGCCCGGGCGAGAAATATTCCTCCGCTTCCAGCACCTCGGTGCGCTGCAAGTGCCGTACCTCGGTCGCCAGCCGCTCGATCGAGCTGGCGATCACGCCCAGCGTCGCGAAGAACATCGCGTGCCGGTCACGCGGGATGACCTGCGTCGACACCGGCTCGATCGCCAGCCCCAGCTTGTCGGCGACATGCGCCTCGACGCGCGGATCGACGTTCGCGAACGTGCCGACCGCGCCGGAGATCGCGCAGGTCGCGATATCCTCGCGCGCCATCGCCAACCGCGCGCGGTTGCGGCGGAACTCGGCATGGGCCTGCGCCAGCTTCAGCCCGAACGTCACCGGCTCGGCATGGATGCCATGGCTGCGCCCGATCGTCGGGGTCAGCTTGTGCTCCTTGGCGCGGCGCTCCAGCACCTCCAGCAGCCGGTCGAGATCGGCCAGCAGGATGTCCGATGCGCGCGTCAACTGCACCGAGAGGGTGGTGTCGAGTACGTCCGACGACGTCATCCCCTGGTGCATGAAGCGCGCCTCGTCGCCGACCTGCTCGGCGACCCAGGTCAGGAACGCGATCACGTCATGCTTGGTGACGGCCTCGATCGCGTCGATCGCCGCAACGTCGATCGTCGGGTTGGTCGCCCACCAGCGCCACAATGCCTCCGCCGCGCTCTTCGGCACCACGCCCAGTTCGGCCAGCGCGTCGGTGGCATGCGCCTCGATCTCGAACCAGATGCGATAGCGCGCCTCCGGCTCCCAGATCGCGGCCATGTCGGGGCGGGAATAGCGGGGGATCATGCGCGCGGTCCTTCGATCAAAAGCGAATCGCCGCGCGGGTAGCAGTGCGCGCGACGGCGGGCAAATTCACGCCCGCCCGCGGATCGACTTTCGCGTCCTGCATCGTCGCCCGGGACGGTCCGAAGCCGCTCCGGCATCCGTCGCGCCGCACCTGCAATCATGTCGTTGTGCGACGTTCGAATGCCTGCACAATTGGCGCACCGGTGCGCTTCAGATCAAAGCAACGTCATAGACTGAATGATGGTCTGATAAAGTAGATGCGTATTAAAAGTTATGTGCCGTATAGTGTGTTATCTGTTATGAATTTGAAAATGAAAAGAAGATGAAATAGAGATACTACATTTGTGACAATGGTGTCATCATCAATTCATATGCCGGTTCTAGGGGCGCTCTCGTTTAGGGAAGCTCTAGGGGTTATTTGATGTTCATCTTCTCCAGCCGTCGCTGGGAAATCATGGCGGGCTCCGCGATGCTCGCGGCACTGACGCCCGGCGTCGCACGCGCCGAAACGCCTGCTGCCGCACCCGCCGACGCCACGACGCCCGCCGCTGCCGACGATGTGAACGGCGTGCCGGATGTCGTCGTTACCGCGACGCGTCGCGAGACCAATCTGCAGAAGACGCCGATCGCGATCTCGGTGGTCGATCCGCAGGTCATCAAGGACCGCCACATCCAGAGCCTGATCGATCTGGCCGACGGCGCGATCCCGTCGCTGCGCGTCGCCACCTTCGAGGCGCGGCAATCCGCGCTGACCGTCGGCATCCGCGGCATCGTTCCCTTCGACCAGAACCAGACCGCGCGCGACACCGGCGTCGGCGTCTATATCGACGGCGTGAACCTCGGCCGCTCGCAGGGGCTGAACGCCGCGCTGTTCGACGTCGAGCGCGTCGAGGTGCTGCGCGGGCCGCAGGGGACGCTGTTCGGCCGCAACACCGAAGGCGGCGCGCTGAGCATCGTCACCAAGGCGCCCACCGGCGAATTCGATGGTCGCGCCACCGCGGGCTTCGGCAACTACGGTCAGTATACTGGCGAGCTGCACCTCGACCTGCCGGAAATCGCCAACATCGCCTTCAAGCTCGACGGGCTGGTCCAGCATCAGAACGCCACCACCACCAACCCGCTGCCGGGCAATTACGGCTGGAATTACTACAACCGCTACGGCGGCCGCCTGTCGGCGCTGTGGAAGCCGGTCGATGGCCTGTCGATCCTGGTCGCCTACGATCAGGCGCATGACGAGAACACGCCGTTCTACAGCCAGCTCGTCACCTACAATCCGAAGAACCTGCCGGTCGGCAGCTACACCGGCACGAAGCTGGTCTGCCCGGCGGGTGCCGCCACCTGCATCGCCCCGCTGCCCGCGCTGGTCCAGGCCGCCGGCGACCGGCGCATGAAGGCGGCGGACATCGGCGTGCCGCAGCAGCTGAGCGTCGACAAGACGCACGGCCTGTCCTCGACGATCAAATATGAGATCACGCCGGATCTGGAACTGCGCTCGATCACCGCGTGGCGCGGGGTCGACACCAGCCAGTGGGACAATTCGGGCGGCGCGCACCGCACGGTCTTCGTGCCGAACGGCAAGTTCAGCCGCTACAGCCTTTCCGACCTGCGCCAGAACCAGTTCAGCCAGGAACTGCAGCTGGTCGGCCATGCCGGCGGGCTCGATTATGTCGCCGGCCTCTATTATTATACCGAACGCGCGGAGGAGGCGGCGGCCACGCCGTCGTCGAACCAGTGGAACGCCGACGGCACCGGCTATACGATCCTCAGCCCGATCGTCACCGGCACGATCGCCTCGGGCAATCAGGGCTGGGCCTATGGCTCGCGCTACGTCCAGCGCGATAGCTGGGCGAAGGCGCACAGCTACGCCGCCTTCGCGCAGGCGACCTGGACGCCGGCGGGGGCGGACGCGCTGCACCTGACGGTCGGTGGCCGCTATACCAAGGACAAGCGCAAAGGCGTGCTGTTCACCGTCCAGAACAAGCCGACCAATTACGGTTTCCGGTTCGACAACGGCCGCTTCGATCCGATGGCGACGATCGCCTATGACCTGACGCCCAACGCGCACGTCTATGCCAAATACGCGACCGGCTATCGGGCCGGCGGCGCCAACGACCGGTCGCAGACCTTCGCGTCGTTCGGGCCGGAGTCGATCAAGTCCTATGAAGTCGGCGCGAAGATGGACCTGTTCGATCGCCGCGTCCGCCTGAACCTCGCCGGCTATATCATGGACCGCAAGGGCACGCAGACCGACTTCGACAATGTCGACACGCGGCAGTTCCTGGCGGACGGCGTCACGCCCAACCCGACCTTCAACCTGCATACCGAGGAGACGCGCAACGCCCCCGGCATGTCGCGCATTCGCGGGATCGAGGCCGATCTGACGGTGCGGCCGGTGGACGGCGTGACGCTGGGCGGCGCCTATTCCTACACCTACACGCATGTGCCGGCGACGCCGAACCCGTTCCTGAACAACGCCTTGTATCAGGTCTATGTCGTCTACACCCCGCGCAACGCGGCATCGGCCTATGCCGATTACGAGGTGCCGGTCGGCGGCGGCGACACGAAGCTGCGCTTCCACATCGACGGCAATTACGGCAGCAGCGTCTACAGCTTCCAGAACGAGAGCACGAAGACCGACCCGACCTTCATCGTCAACGGACGGATCGCGCTGGCGGACATCCGGCTCAACGATCACGGGCAGCGCTTCACGCTGGCTGCGTGGAGCCGCAACCTGTTCAACAACGCCTTCATCTATCGCCGCTCGGCGGCGAACGCGCTGGTGCTGGGCGATTACGCCAACTTCAACGCGCCGCGCACGATGGGGCTGGAGGGCACCATCAACTTCTGATCGTCGCCGTCATCGCATCGGCACCGACAGGACGACGCGCAGCCCCGGTTGCGCGTCGTCCAGCGTCACCGCGCCGTGGTGCAGCCGCGCCACAGCATCGACCAGCGCCAGCCCCAGCCCATGGCCGGGGCGCTCCTGATCCAGCCGCCCGAACCGGCGCAGCGCCACCGCGCGCTGGTCGGGCGCGATCCCCGCACCGCGATCCTCGACCACGAGCGAAGCCTGCGCGCCCTCGTCGCGCACCGCCACCCGCACCGCGCCGTCACCATATTTCAGCGCATTGTCGATCAGGTTGAGCAGCGCCTGCATCAGCAATTGCGCGTCGCCGGTCACCGTGACGGCCGACGCCGCCTCCAGCGTCAGGCTACCGCCCGCATCCTCGGCGAGCGGCCGCATCATGTCGGCGGCGTCCCGCGCGATCCTGTCCAGCCGCACGCGCGAGAAGCCCGCACGCCGTGCGCCATTCTCGACCTCGGCGATCCGCAACAGCGCGGCGAAGGTCCCCAGCGCCACGTCGACATCCCCCAGCGCCGCCTCCACCTCCACTCCCGCCGGCGGCGCGAGATCGTCGCGCGCCAGCATCGCCAGCCGGTTGCGCAACCGTGTCAGCGGGGTGCGCAACTCGTGCGCGATCGCGCTGGACGTCTCGGCGGTGGCGGCCATCAGCTCGCCGATCCGGTCCAGCATCCGGTTGATCGTCACCGCGGTCCGCTCGAACTCGCTGCCCGACCCGTCGACCGGCACGCGCCGCGACAGGTCGCCGGCCATGATCGCACGCGCGGCATCGTCGATATCAATCATCCGCCGCCGGATCGCGCGCATCAGCACGATCGCCGCCGCCGCGACCAGCAAGGCGATCGCGCCGAAACCGATCGCATAGATCCGCACGCGCGCACGGTCGTAATCGTCGATCGGCTCCGTCTCGCCGACCGTCACCAGCGTCGCGCCATCCGCCAACCGCCGGACCAGCACCCGACCGTGCGTCAGCCCCGCAATCGCATCGCCGCGCCCCAGCGTCGAGAAGCCGGTCGGCAGCGTGCGGCGGACCCGCACATTGCCGGCGCGGCGCGTGCCGTCGCGGTCGATCAGCTCGAAACCCAGGTCGCCGGTCTCGCGTGCGCGCGCCAGCATCTCGATCCGCGCGGCCAGCACCGCGATCGGCAACATGACGCCATCGGGGGCCAGCGCGCGGCTCTCCGCCGCCAGCCGCGCATCGACCAGCGCACGGATCGTCGCCTGCGTGCGCTGGTGCACCGCCAGCGCCGCGCCGATCGTCACCAGCAGGAAGACGGCGACGAACGCCCCGGTCAGCGCCCGAAGCGAGCGCAGCCTCATCATCGCGCCATCGCGTCCCGACGTCGTCCCGGCCCGATCGGACCATCACCGTCGTCGCCCGGCCCGTGTTCGCGACCGTTGCGACCGACGAGAGATCGGATCCAACGCGCTGTCACCTCCGCGCAGGCCCGGGCGGACGATACGGCACAACCGTCTATCGCCAACGCTGGCGAACGCGTGCTCCGCTGAACCCGTCCGCGACGACGATACGGAACGGCGTCAATCATCACGCATCATATAGCCGACGCCGCGTACCGTGACGATCGGATCGATCGCGCCATCGGCGGTCAGATGGACGCGCAACCGCCGGATATAGGCGTCGACGATGTTGGTCGTCGGCTCGACATCATAGTGCCACACGCGCTCGATCAGCATCGACCGCGTCATCACCGTCCCGGCATGACGCGCCAATTCGGTAATCAGCTTGAACTCGGTGCGCGGCAGGTCCAGCGACACGCCATTCCGCCACACGCGATGCCGCGTCGGGCTGATCGTGAACTCGCCGACCGTCAGCGTGTCGCTGGCGGTCGGTGCCCAGCCGCGCGCGCGCGCCAGCGCCTGCAGCCGCGCGTTCAGCTCCTCGGGATCGATCGGCTTCACCGCATAATCGTCCGCCCCGGCGTTCAGCCCCTCGACCTTCTCGCTGGACTGGCCGAGCGCGGTCAGCATCAGGACGGGGACGTGCAGGTCGGCGGCGCGCATCCGCTCCAGCAGGGTCACGCCGTCCAGCCCCGGCAGCATCCGGTCCAGCACCACCGCATCGAACCGGTGGTTGGCGATCGCCTCCATCGCGCGCTGCGCGTCCCCGGCGGCGACGGCGGTGTGGCCGAACGCCGTCAGCTGTTGCTGCAATTGATCGCGCAGGACCGCGTCGTCTTCGACAATGAGCAGGGAGAGGGAGGTCATGGTGGCTCGCTGAAACCGGCGTTCCGATTAGCCGGGATCAGCAACATTCTGCAATGGTGGAGGCGTCGCGGTTATTCGGTCGATCCGGCGTTGGGCTGGTCCCCGGTCTTCTGGTCGCCAAGTTGCCCGGTGCCGTGATAGGCGCGTTCGGTCTGCCCGCCGTGGAAATGGCCGCCCTCCTTGCCCTTGTGCGGGTTGGGATAGGCGCCGCCCTGGCTCTCGCCCGCGCTGTCGCGGCGGCTGGCGACCTCGCCATTCGCGTCGGGCAGGTGCGGCGTCGTGCCCTCGCCATCGGCCTGCATCGGTTGCTTGTCGGTCATGTCATTCTCCGTCGCTATCGTATCCTACGCGCGGGCGGGGCAAAGGGATGCGCGACCGTCCACCGGGGCTTCCGCCGATCGTGACGGATGGCCGGCGGGGCAGCGCCGGGTGGTCGCCATCGCGATCACGCTTTGGCGTGGCCGCTGCCGCCCTCGGCGTAGAGCGTGGCATAGCGGCGGGTGACGGTCGGCAGCGCTTCGTCGATCCAGCGCGCCATCGCGACTTCCTCGTCCAGCGTCTGGCGCAGCGGGGTCATCGCCTGCCCGAACCCGCCGTCCTCGGCCAGCACCAGCAGTGATTTGTAGCTCGCGATCTCGAAATGCTCGAAGGCGAAATTGGCGAAGCTGTTCTTGATGATCTCGTCGCCCGCCAGGCTGTGCGTCATCGCCGCCATGCCGCCGGTCATGCTCAGCGCCGCGTCCTTCAGCGCCGATCCGCTGGTGTCGAACGCGGCGAGCAGTTCGTCCAGCCGCTCGATCTGGCCGTTGGTTTCATCGACATGCTCGCGCAGCCGCTCGGCCACTTCCGGGTAATGTTCGATCCGCGCGATCTGCGGCGTCATGATCGACAGCGCCTGCTTTTCCACCGCATGGGCGTTGCGCAGTCCGGTGATGAACAGTTCGCGCAAGCTGTCCTGGTCGGTCGGCATCGGACTCGTCTCCCATCATCATCGAATGACGGGATGAACCCGGCGCGCGTGCCGGATGTTCCAGAAAACTCTCAAGATAACAATGTGATGGGCTAAGATGGATCAGGGGGCGTCCGGTTACTTGTCGTCGAATATCCCTTTCCCGTCATCCCGGCGAAGGCCGGGATCCATGGTGCCGCACCCGCACCGTCATTGGCCCGACGGAAGCCTGAACTTCGGACCAGATAGAAAGCGCTGTGAAGCGCCTGTCCTCATGTCGGATTGTGCCGCCATCCACCGTCCCGCGCATGCACGACGCGTCGCGGTGGCGGAAACATGAACGCCGGCCTTCGCCGGGGTGAGGGACCGAAGCGACAAGCACGGCGCTATCCGCGCGGGTGTCCCGCCAGGAGGGGCATGGTGCCGCATGAGCCGACGTCCGGCCCGCCCCGACCCAGCGCGGGTCCGGGCGGGCGGGGCGCCGCCCGTTACGACGGCCCGGTCACGGGCGGATGCCCCAGCGCGTATAATCCCTGTCGATCAGCGGCGCGATCGTCCGCGCGGCCAGCAGGTCGGCGCTGCCCTCCGCCTTCCTGCCCTGCCGCGTCTCGATCACGCCGCGCATATAGAGGCTGGCGGCCTGCGTCGGCGCTTCCTCCAGCACCGCCGCCAGATCGGTCAGCGCCTCCTCAAGCCGGTCGAGGCGGAAGTACACCATCGCGCGGCTGTCCAGCGCGGCGACGCGGTTCTTGCTCAGCTCGATCGACTGCGTGCAATCCTTGATCGCGCTGTCCAGCTGGACGCGCATCGTGCCCTTGATCCAGCAGCGGCTGTTGAGCAGGCCGGCGTTCCCGGGGTTGGCGGCGATCGCCTCGTCCAGCGTCTTGACCGCCGCATCGCTGGCGCCGGTGCGCGCCAGCAGGTCGCCCTTGATCGACATATAGGTGGCCGCCTCGGTGCCCCCCGCTGCGATCCGTTCGTCGATCATCGCCAGCGCGGCGTCCTTTTCGCCATGGTCGACCATGAACTGCGCCAGCTGCGTCACCGGCCCGCTCCGGTCGGGCGCGAGTTGCATCGCTTCCTCCAGGTCGGCGCGCTGTTTCTTGGCGTCGCCGGCGATCTCGTAGAGGCTGGCGCGCCACAGATGGAGGTCGGCATCCGGCTCGATCTCGATCGCCTTGCTGACGTCGGGGATCGCGGCCGCATAGTCGTAGATGCCGACCCGGTAATAGGCGCGGTTGGTATAGACGCCCTTGTCCTCGGGATTATTGGCGATCGACTTGGCATAGGCCAGTTCATAGGGCTTGAGCGCGCCGCTGCGCTTCGCGGCGGCCACCTCGGCGACATGCGACGGCGCGACGGCGGGCGCGACCGCCTCCAGGCTGCGCGACTGCGCCAGCGCCACGCGCGCGCGGGTGGCCGGGATCGCGTCGGCGGCGATCTCCGGCTGCACCACGGTCAGTTCGTCGTCGACGCTGATCGTCGCGCCATCGAACGCGACCCGCCGCGCCACCGTCCGCCCGGCGATCGCGCCCTCCAGCGCGCGGTCGCCCGACAATTCGTATCCCTTGCCGTCGCCCGGCAGGTGCAGGCGCATGTGATAGAGGGTGCGGTCCGGCGCGCCGATCGCCACCGGGATCGCGCGCCACGCCGGGCGGGTGCGATCCGGCGCGAACGACAGGTCGGCGACCGTCCGGTCCAGCGTCATCCGCTTGCGGCCGCGCGCGCGCTCCCATTTGCTGGCGACGATCCCGCTGGCGGTCAGCGTCCCGATCCCGGTCGCCGGATCGAACGCCAGCGACTGGTCGGTCAGCCGCACGTCGCTCAGCAGCGAGTTGACCGCGCCTTGCGCCATCTCGCGCGTCTGCTCGGGGGTCGCCTGGCTGGCGATCAGCCCGATCATCGCACCGGTCTGCCCGCGCATCGTCATCCTGACGGTGGCGAGGATCGGCATCGTGATGCCGGCGCGCTGGTCCAGCTCGACGAACGCCTCCCCGCTCGGGCGCGCGGGCGCGCGGAACGGCACCGCCAGCGGCTGTGCGCCCGTCTTGCGCAGCGGCAGCACGGTACGAAACGCTGGCACGTCGCGGATATCGGCCAGCTTCGTGCCCGTCATCGTCCCGTCCAGCCACAGCGTCTCGTCCCCGACCTTCGCCGTCACCAGCACATGGTCGAACGCCCCCGGCGAGGCGAGCCGCCCGTCGAGCAGGTCGCCGGCCTGCGCGGGCGCCAGCACCGCCTCCGCCCCTATATCCAGCGCATGGAGCAGCGACAGCAGCAGCAGCGTCTTGGCCTTGCAGTCGCCATAGCGCAGCGCCCAGGTGTCGGCGGGCGTCTGCGGCGTGTAATTGCCGCCGGCCATTCCGTTGTAGAGATAGCGGACCTTCTCCTGCACCAGGTCCAGCGCCAGCGCGACCCGCTTCAGCGGATCGCTCTCGGCCGCCTTGATCCGCGCCACCTCGGCCGCCAGCGGGCTGCCGGGCGCGATCAGCCCGTCGGTGGCATAGAGCGGCGCCATCGTCCGCGACACCGCCGCCCAGTCCGCGAAGCTCGTCACCTCCACGAACGGCGCCTTGCGGAAGCGGGGCGGGGCGTCGTCCGGCTGCTCGGGCTGCTTGGGCAAGGTGCCCTCGATCAGCAGCTCGCGCTCACCGCCCACGGTCGACAGCACCGGCGGTTTGCCGCCCTCGGCATAGCTCTTCCACCGGATCGCGGCATCGGCGGGCCAGAGGAAGCGGGTGCGGGTAAAACCGGCGCGGAACGGCGCGGCGGGCAGCCCGGCCGACGCCTGGACGTTCCCCGCCAGCGCCTTGTCATGGTTCGTGACCGAGATGGTGGTGTGCACGACATCGCCGATCCGCAGCCCCTCGATCGGCATGTTGGCGGTCAGCGTGCCGTCGATCTCGCGCTGTTCCAGCTTCTGTTCGCGGCGCAGCACCGTAAAGCGCTTGCCGCCCGCCAGCAGGTCGATATGCTCGTTGCCGCGGATGATCTCGACCTTATGGACGATCACGTCCCCCTGGTCGGGCTGCCACGGGATGTTGAGCATCCCGGCCTGCGTCATGATCTCTTGCGAGGCGACGCGGGTGGCGGAATCGACATAGCGCCAGACCTGCCCGTCCTTCAGCCGCTCCTGCGTGTCGAGCAGGACGTAGATCGGCGCGGAGGCGGTCAGTTGCGCCGGGGTGATCGGCGGTGCCGGCTTCACCCAGTCAGGCGCGGGTTGATACAGCGGCACGTCCTTCGCCTGCGCCGCGCCCGTCGCCAGCGCGCACACCGCCCCCATCGTCAACCAACGCATCGTCATACTCCCCCAACGCGGCCACTGTATCGACCGTGTCGGGGGAGGCAATGGCGATCAGTAACCCATGGTCAGGATCACACCAGTTCCTTCAGCGCGCTCGCCTCGAACCCGCGCAGCCCGGCGGCGTCGCCCGCGCGCACCTTGGCCACCCATTCCGGATCGCTGATCAGCGCGCGGCCGACCGCGATCAGGTCGAATTCGTCGCGCTCCATCCGCGTCACCAGCCGGTCGAGATCGGTGCTGGTCGACGCCTCGCCGCCGAACGCCGCCAGGAATTCGCCCGACAGCCCGACCGATCCGACGCTGATCGTCGCCGCGCCGGTCAGCTTCTTGGCCCAGCCCGCGAAGTTCAGCCCCTCCGCGCCGTCGATCTCCGGGAACTCCGGCTCCCAGAACCGCCGCTGCGAACAATGCAGCACGTTCGCGCCCGCCTCGACCAGCGGCAGCAGCCAGTCGGTCATCGCCTCCGGCGTCTCGGCCAGCCGCGCGCGATAATCCTGCTGCTTCCACTGGCTGATGCGCAGGATCACGGGGAAGTCCGGCCCCACCGCCTCGCGCACCGCTTTCACCACCTCGCCCGCGAAGCGCGACCGTTCGCGGATCGTCGCGCCGCCGTAAAGGTCGTCGCGCTGGTTGGTGCCGCCCCAGAAGAACTGGTCGATCAGATAGCCGTGCGCGCCATGGATTTCGACCGTGTCGAAGCCGAGCGCCTTCGCCTCCCCGGCGGCGCGCGCGAAGGCGGCGATCGTGTCGGCGACATCCGCGTCGCTCATCGCCTGCCCGCGCGCTTCCTCGGGCGCGTTATAGCCCGACGGGCTCTCGACCGGCTGCGGCGGGGCCCAGTCGCCGGCGGGCGGGCCGTTGGTCGCGCCGGTGTGCCAGATCTGCGGCCCCATCTTGCCGCCCGCGTCATGCACGGCGTCGATCACGCCCTTCCAGCCGTTCAGCGCCGCGTCGCCGTGGAAGAACGGGATGCCCGGATGGTTGCGCGACGACGGTCGGTCGATCACCGTGCCCTCCGACAGGATCAGCCCGACGCCACCCTCGGCGCGGCGGCGGTAATAAGCCGCATTGGCCTCGCCGGGTACGCCGTCCGGGGCCATGGTGCGCGTCATCGGCGCCATCACGATGCGGTTGGGCAGCTCCAGCGAGCCGAGTGAGAACGGACGGAACAGGGTATCGACCGAGGCGGAGGACATGAACGGGCCTTCTTCTTGTGGTGTCGGCCCTTCAGGTATATATTGGAAACCTGACGTCAATAACGCACCTGCGATCGACTAGGTATATTCATGGAAACCGCCGTCACCTGTCAGCATTTCTCCGTGTCCTGTCCCAGCCGCACGTTGCTGGATCAGATCGCCGACAAATGGTCGATGATGGTGCTGACCGTGCTCGACGCCGGGCCGATGCGCTTCAACGCGATCCGCCGCCATCTGGAGGGTGTGACGCAAAAGGCGCTGACGCAATGTCTGCGCCGGCTGGAGCGCAACGGCATGGTGTCCAGGCGCGTGATCCCGGCGTCGCCGGTCGCGGTCGAATATGCGATCACCCCGCTCGGTCGCTCGCTGCACCAGCCGTTCAAGGCGCTGTACCGCTGGACGATCGACAACATGCCGCATGTCGAGGAAGCGCGACGCAGCTTCGACGAGCGCGCGGCGGCGTAATCCTTTCGTCATTGCGAGCGGAGCGAAGCAATCCAGAGCGTCCGGGTGTGGCCCTGGATTGCTTCGCTCCGCTCGCAATGACGAGCATTCTGACGGAACAATCCCATGAAAAAGATCGGCTTCCTCTCCTTCGGCCACTGGTCCGACGCGCATGGCTCCGCCACCCGCTCGGCCAGCGACGTGCTGCTCCAGTCGATCGACCTCGCGGTCGCGGCCGAAGAACTCGGCGCGGACGGCGCCTATTTCCGCGTCCACCATTTCGCGCAGCAGCTCGGCTCGCCCTTCCCCTTGCTCGCGGCCGTCGGCGCGAAGACGCGCACGATCGAGATCGGCACCGGCGTCGTCGACATGCGCTACGAAAATCCCTTCTACATGACCGAGAATGCCGGCGCGGCGGACCTGATCGCGCGCGGTCGGCTGCAACTCGGCATCAGCCGCGGCTCGCCCGAACAGGTGATCGAGGGCTGGCGCTACTTCGGCTACGCTCCCAAACCCGGCGAAAGCGACGCCGACATGGGGCGTCGCCACACCGAACTCTTCCTGCGGCTGTTGAACGGGGAGGGGTTCGCCAAGCCCCATCCGCAGCCGATGTTCCCCAACCCGCCCGGCCTGCTCCGGCTGGAGCCGCACGCCCCCGGCCTGCGCGACCGGATCTGGTGGGGCTCGGCCTCGAACGCCACCGCCGTCTGGGCGGCCCAGCAGGGCATGAACCTGCAAAGCTCGACGCTGAAGGCTGATGAAACCGGCGAGCCGTTCCACGTCCAGCAGGCGCGCCAGATTCGCGCCTATCGCGACGCATGGGCGGCGGCGGGCCACACGCGCACCCCGCGCGTGTCGGTCTCGCGGTCGATCTTCGCGCTGACCGACGACCGCGACCGCGCCTATTTCGGGCGCGACGGCGGCGGCGACCAGATCGGCGTCATCGACAATATGCGCGCGGTGTTCGGCCGCTCCTACGCCGCCGAGCCCGACCGGCTGATCGAGCAGCTCCGCGCCGACGAAGGCATAGCGGAGGCCGACACGCTGCTATTGACCGTCCCGAACCAGCTCGGCGTCGACTATAACGCGCATGTGCTGGATAACATCCTCCGCCACGTCGCCCCGGCGCTCGGCTGGCGCTAAACTGACCTGCGCGGCACCTTCGCCTACGTCGCATCGGAAGCCGCACGCGACCGTCACCCCGGACTTGTTCC
>NZ_LDTB01000160.1 GCF_001476895.1 Sphingomonas endophytica
GTCCTCGACGAAGATCGCGCCCTTCTTCTTCAGGCTCTCGACCACATGCTTGTTGTGCACGATCTCGTGCCGGACATAGACCGGCGGGCCATACTTCGCGAGCGCGCGTTCGACGATCTCGATCGCGCGCACCACGCCCGCGCAAAAGCCGCGCGGCTGGGCAAGAAACACTTCCATGGGACGTCCGCTACGCAAATTGCACCAATCTCATTTCATGCCCTGCGGTCTTTCCGACAACGCACTCCGCCCGGTCGAACCCTGCAACGTCGGTTGCAATGTCCGCATCATCTCAGGTCCTGCACGTGATCCGCGCCCTCAAGAGCATGGAAATACAGGGTTTTGTGGCAAAAAGGTAGCGCCGCGAAGGACTGCGATGACGATGCGGGAGGGTATTTGAGGTAATATAGTATTGGATGAGGCCCCTGCGACCGTCGGTCCCCCTCACTTGTTCGTCACTTTATCGCCCACTCATGCGGTCTATACCGGCCACTCGTGGCCGTTCCTGTGGTTTGGAACCTTCTCGCCGTCCCGTCGAGGAAGATAACCAAAACAACATTAGATCGGTCCCCGGAACTCCGCTACAGAGCGGGCGTTTTCGGCCATGCTTCCCCGAGCTTAGAAA
>NZ_LDTB01000161.1 GCF_001476895.1 Sphingomonas endophytica
ATGTACCAGCGCTTGTCCATCAATTGGGTGCTCATCAGTGGATGCCCAGTATCAGGGTAATCAGATAGCGGATGATTTGGTCCGCGGCGAAGAAGAAGATCGAGGCCAGCGCCACCATCACGAACACCATGATGGTGGTGATGGTCGTCTCGCGGCGCGTCGGCCAGGTGACCTTGGCGGTCTCCGAGCGCACTTCCTGCAGGAATTTGAACGGGCTGAAAGCCATCGTGAGATCCGCGTCCGTCTCCGGACGATTGCAACGTTTCAAGGAATCCGAACAGCCGACCTTGCGGACCCAGCCCTCGTTTGGAAGGTTGAGCCGATAAACGAGCTCGAATGTTCGGGGAATTAGGCCGCGCCGGATATCCGCCATCAAAGCGGGCCGACTGCGAGTGCCGGGGTATCTACTGCGAGAGGAGCCAAACGTCAAGGTCGGCACCGTCGCGGCCCGCCCCGGCCGCAGCTCGGGGAAACCGGGACTGAGCCCCTCAATTCAAGCACTTAGCGGGGCGACCGGCGGTTCGCCTCCCCGCCGTCGGCGGCGGCGGCCGGGTCGATTACCCGGCAAAGCTCTTCTGAACAGCCTGATCCAGCGTGGCGCCGCCGACATAGCGCTGCCGCAACTCGCGCTTCAGCAGCTTGCCGCTCGGGTTCTTCGGCAGGGCATCCACGAAGATGACCCGCTTCGGCACCTTGAAATGGGCCATCGACGCCGCGCAGTGCTTGATGACGGCGTCGGCATCGAGGTCCTGGCCGGCCT
>NZ_LDTB01000162.1 GCF_001476895.1 Sphingomonas endophytica
GTTCAGAAGTACGAGAAGGGTGTGAACCGCGTCGGCGCCGCTCGCCTTCAGCAGATCGCGAGCGCGCTGGACGTGCCGGTCACCTTCTTCTACGACGGCGACAACAAGGCCCGCGAAGTCGAGAGCCTGCTGTTCCTCGACAGTGCGTTCAGCCTCCGGTTGCTGCGCGCCTATAGCAAGATCAAGGATCAGACCGTGCAGCGCCAGCTGGTGTCGCTGATGGAATCGATCGCCGCCAACGAAGACTGAGCGGCTGCGCAGGTACGGTCGCGACGCCGCGAACGCGATCGACCAGGGCGAGCGGATTGGCCGGCGGCCGGTCATCGGACCACCACGGTCGGGCCAGGAAGATGTCGAAGCGCTGCCATCCGCGATGGCAGCGCTTTTTCTTTTTTGTCTCTTCGGCACCACGCGAGAGCGAGTTCCGCGCTGATGTGTACGGTAAGGCCGTTGCGATACCGGCAAGACGGCCGCGGTCATGCAGCGGCGGCAACCAAAACTTAATCAAGACGCAACGGTCTCGGCGTAGATCATCACCTCCGAATAAGCGCACCGCCCCCTTTGATTCGTGCGGCGGGGCCGAGTTTTCCGATCTTTCGCGCAAGCGGCGCAGTCCGGAGAAACGCGATATGCAGAGACAGACACTCGTCGTCGTCGCCACGATGCTTGCGGCGCTGCCGGCATTCGCCCAAACCGCCGGCGCGCCCGGTCCGGCTGCCGCGGTCCCACCTCATCATGCTGTGCCGGCTGCGATACCAGCGGCCACCCAGCCGAGCTCGGCC
>NZ_LDTB01000163.1 GCF_001476895.1 Sphingomonas endophytica
GTCGCAAACCGCCCGAAGAAGCGGCCGGGCAGCCGCGAGCGATCGTCGATCACGACGCGCTTGCAGGTCTGACTTGGGCAGCACTGGTTTGCTTGATCCGGAACCATTCTAAATTTCTAACACAGGGCTCGCGCCCGCGACAATCGATCGATGCGCGGGGTGCTACGTCAGATAGGTATGCCGCAACGAAAAAGCGCGGGGCAGGCCCCGCGCTTTTGGTCACATCCCCTTTTAAGGGAAACGTTTACTCGCCGACGGCGGTCTGGCGGTCCTGCTTCTCGACGATGCGGGCCGACTTGCCGCGCAGGTTGCGCAGGTAATAGAGCTTGGCGCGACGCACCTTGCCGCGACGCACGACCTTGATCGAGTCGATCATCGGCGACAGCACCGGGAAGACGCGCTCGACGCCCTCGCCGTACGAAATCTTGCGGACGGTGAAGCTCTCGTTGAGTCCCTGGCCGGAACGGCCGATGCAAACGCCTTCATAGGCCTGCACGCGGGTGCGCTCGCCTTCGACCACCTTCACGTTGACGATGACGGTGTCGCCGGGCCCGAATTCCGGAATGGTCTTGGTGGCGGCGAGCTTGTCGAACTGCTCTTTTTCGAGCTGCTGAATAAGGTTCATCGAAATCTCCATCGGCGGCGCGCCCAGCCTTTGGCGGGCTGCGCAAACGTCCATCTATCCTGCGCGTGTGCGGATTAGGCCGTGCCCAAAAGGACGGTCTATTAAAAAA
>NZ_LDTB01000164.1 GCF_001476895.1 Sphingomonas endophytica
ATGCCGGCGGACGCAGACTGTCATCGGCAAATCCATAGGCTGAACTGGTTTCGCCGAGGGCTGCGACCTTGAGCGGGAATTCGGCGCCGCAGACGCCGGGGCCGGAAATCGGATCGATGCGGACGAGGTCGGGCCCTTCCTTGACCGCACCTGATTTCAGGCAAGCGGCCTCGGCCTCGGCCCGCCACGGTTCGCGCTCGGCGGTCTGGAACAGACCACGGCCGCAACCAGCAAGCGACACAAGGACAAGGGAGCCGACGAGAAACAAAAGAACTCCACGCATCATGGCGCGGAGGTTCTGCGAATTTGATTAAAGACTCTTCAACGCATTTCGACTGAATGATTTCAGCTGCTTTTAACCATGCGCGGCTTGCGGCGTAATGCTTGTTGCGTCAACCACTGACACGCGCTCTGCATCACGACGTAGAAGCGCAAGGAGATCGCCGCTCGTGTCGCGATGGAGAATGCCTTGGCATTCAGCATCCGTGTCCGGCGCAGGAAATTCATCTATAGGTAGCAGTTCCTGCAACAACAACCCGGATCGGGAACTGACAGGCGGTATCCGGTACTGCTGGCGCATACGTTCTGCGCAACGCCCTGGAAAATATTTGGTGCCGCTTCAACGCCTTGATTCGGCATCCGTTTGAACCGCACATCGCAATGCGGCATCGCTCGGAAACTCCGGCCGGACAGCACCGCTGACTTTATCCGCCAGGAAC
>NZ_LDTB01000165.1 GCF_001476895.1 Sphingomonas endophytica
ATCCTGCTCATGATCATCGCGGTCGTATCGTTGCAAGGCGGATATCTCGCAAGCGCCTTCGCGCCGCTGTTCTGGTCCCGCACCTCGACGCCGTTGCTCGCCCTGCGCCGCCCGCATTGACGCGGCACGAGGCCGCCGCATTCGGCGCGCTGCATTTTCCATTGACCTCGCCGCGAGCCCGGGGCATCCCGCTGCCTTGCGTCGTCATCCTCCGCAGGAATGCCCTCCTCAGGACTTGCCCCGCTCGTGTGGAACGTCACGGCTTTCATCTGCATCTTGATCGGTGCGTCGATTCCGCTGGGTCTGTTCGACGCCTCGTTCGTCACCGGCCTCGTTGGCGCCGCGACGTCGCTTGGGTTGCTGGCGAGCCTGATGGTGATCCGTCCAGGTGAACTGTCATTCCTGAAATCGGTCGCCGGGCCCGCCGTCACGACAGCGCTGGTGCCGGCGCTCTGGATCATCCTGCAGATGCTGCCGCTGCCGTTCCTCGCGCATCCGGTGTGGAAGTTCGCCGGCGAAACGCTGGGAGCACCGCTCAGCGGCAGCATCACGATCGATACCGGCGCCAGCCTTGGCGCGCTGCTGGTCTGGCTGTCGCTGTTATCGGTGATGATATCAGCCGCGGCGATCGCGATCGATGCCCGCCGCGCCGACATGGTGGCCCGTAGCAGCGCGGCGACGGCAACCGTCGCGGCACTGATCCTGCTGCTGTACAGCGATCCGATCAAATTCTGGCTTGGTGCCGGCGACGCGGCACGCGATCAGACCGCGAACGGCTTCCTGATCGTCGTTCTCATGGGCGTACCGCTCAGCCTGGCCCGCGCGCTCGACCCCCGCGGCCATGCTGATGGCCGCACGGCGGCGCAGCTTTTGCGATTGCGCTGGCTGTTCGCCGCCAGCACGCTGTTCTGCACCGCCTGCGCCTGCTGG
>NZ_LDTB01000166.1 GCF_001476895.1 Sphingomonas endophytica
GAGCAGAAACGCAAATACCTGCCGCCGCTCGCCTCCGGCGAGAAGATCTGGTGCCAGCTGTTCTCGGAGCCCGCCGGCGGCTCCGACGTTGCGGGCCTTCGGACCCGCGCCGAGAAGCACGGCGACGAATGGGTGATCAACGGCCAGAAGATCTGGACCTCGGGTGCGCATTACTCCGACTACGGCCTGTTGATCGCGCGCACCGATCCGAATGTGCCCAAGCACAAGGGCCTCACGATGTTCTTCCTCGACATGAAGAGCCCGGGCGTCGAAGTGCGGCCGATCAAGCAGGCCAACGGCATGCAGGAATTCAACGAGGTCTATTTCACCGACGTCGTAATCCCGGACAGCCAGCGGCTTGGTGCGGTCGGCGAGGGCTGGAGCGTGTCGCTGACCACGCTGATGAATGAGCGCATGTCGATCGGCGCGCGGCTTGCGACCGGCGTGCCCGAGATGTTCGAGTTCTGCTCCAATCTGATGCTGGAAGATGGCCTTGCGATCGACGATCCGGCGGTGCGCTCGAAGCTGGCGAGCTGGGCGGTGAAGGCGAGCGGGCTGAAATACACCAGCTACCGCGCGATCTCGGCGCTGTCGAAGGGCGAGCGGCCAGGTCCGGAAAACTCCATCGGCAAGCTCGTCTCCGGCCTGATGCTGCAGGACATCGCGACCTATGCGATGG
>NZ_LDTB01000167.1 GCF_001476895.1 Sphingomonas endophytica
GACCGGCTGTGCCGGATGTTCGCGGCCGAGGTTGCCAAGCGCTCGGGCGGCGACCTCACCGCCGAGGTCTATCCGAACTCCTCGCTGATCAAGACCAACGCGCAGTTCTCGGCGATGCGCAAGGGCGCGCTCGATCTCAGCCTGTATCCGATGCCTTATGCCGGCGGCGAATTGCCGGAGACCAATATCGGCCTGATGCCGGGCCTCGTCACCACCTACGACCAGGGCCTGCGCTGGAAGAAGGAGCCGGTCGGCAAGGCGCTCTCCGACTTCCTCGCCGACAAGGGCATCATCCTGATCTCCTGGGTCTGGCAGGCCGGCGGCGTCGCCAGCCGGCACCAAGCCGATCGTGGCGCCCGACGACGCCAAGGGCATGAAGGTGCGCGGCGGCTCGCGCGAGATGGACATGGTGCTGCAGACCGCCGGTGCCGCGGTGCTGTCGGTGCCCTCGAACGAGATCTACGCCGCGATGCAGACCGGCGCCTGCGATGCCGGCATCACCTCCTCCACCAGCCTGATCTCGTTCCGCCTCGAGGAGGTCGCGAAGTCGCTGACCTCGGGCGCGGGCGCCTCCTACTGGTTCATGCTGGAGCCGCTGATGATGTCGAAGGCGATCTTCGACAAGCTGCCGAAGAACCAGCAGGACATCATCCTCGCCGTCGGCGCCGAACTCGAGGCTTTCGGCCGCAAGGGCGCGCAGGACGACGATGCCGAGGTGGCCAAGGTCTATGAG
>NZ_LDTB01000168.1 GCF_001476895.1 Sphingomonas endophytica
TTGATAGACCACGGTGGCCCCTGCGCAGGCCGATATGGCGTCCTCACGCCGCGAGACGTCGCCGACGTGAACCTCGACGCCTGCATGGCGGGCAGAACGAGAGGAGCGGGTGACGGTCCGAACCCGCGCGCCCTGCAGCAACAGCGAGCTGACGACGGCCTTGCCGACCGGACCCTGGCCGATCACGACATGCAGATCATGGCTGTTCATCAAAGTAGCTCCCGGTCCGCGCGATGGGGGTTCACCTGTGCCGTGATCAGGCTCGGCTTGATCGGACGGCCGCGCTCGCGTCGGATGAGATCCCAATGTTTTCCACTGAGCGTGCGCGCAGGTGCCAAATCGCAAGCGCCGCCGTCCAGAGCTGCCAGAAGATCCCCGAAAGCGTCAGCAGGATCGATGATTCCACCCCGATCACCGAGGGTAGCGTGGAGAGCAGACCTGCCGCCGCAATAAAACCGGCACAGCCGATGATGCGGCGCCGCCGCCTAGCCTCAGCAGGGCGATCGAAACCAGGATGGTCCAGACGCCGGCGAAAAGGCCGACACCTAAAAGTTCACCAACCCCGCCAGCGA
>NZ_LDTB01000169.1 GCF_001476895.1 Sphingomonas endophytica
ACGTTGCGGTTGTCCTCGCCGGCCTGGTTGGCGCAGCCGAAATAGACCTCGTCGACCTCGTTCCAGTTGAGCGTCGGGTGCTTGGCCATCAGCGCCTTGATCGGGGCCGCGGCGAGATCGTCGGCGCGCACCTTGGCGAGCGAACCGCCGAAACGGCCGATCGGAGTCCGGACGGCATCGCAAATGAACACATCACGCATTGAATCTCTCCCTGAATGCCGCGACTTAGGCGCTGGGTCGGCTGGAACTTGAGATGGGTTTTAGGACCGCGCCCGCGGCAGGTCAATTGACGCGGCTGCGCGCCCCGCACGCATTACCGTGAGGGCCGTCATAAAGGCACCGTGAACAGGGTGGAAAACCCTCCTCTCGCGGATAGGACCGCCCGGCGAAATTTTGTAGTTTCCGCCCCCTAATGACCATTCAGCAGCCTATCCCCGTTCCGCCCGAAGCTACTCCCGCCGAGGCGCCGTCGCGCGTCACGCCGATGATGGAACAGTATCTGGAG
>NZ_LDTB01000017.1 GCF_001476895.1 Sphingomonas endophytica
CCACCGGCAAGCCCGCCGCGCGTCGGCGCGCGCTGTCGATCCTCGGCATCGTCGTGCTGATCGCCGCGATCGTCTGGGCGGTCATGCACTTCTTCTTCAGCCCGCCCGAGGAGGAAACCGACGACGCCTATGTCGCGGGTGACGTGGTCGCCGTGACCGCGCGCGATCCGGGCACCGTCACCAGCCTGCGCGCCGACAACACGCAGAGCGTCACCGCCGGGCAGCCGCTGATCGAGCTCGACCCCACCACCGCCGACGTCAACGTCGCCGCCGCCGCCGCCGAACTGGCGCGCGCGGTGCGTGCCACCCGCGCCGACTTCACCCGCGTCGGCCAGTCCGATGCCGGGATCGTCCAGGCGCAGGCCGAACTGGCGCGCGCGCAGGCCGACTATGCCCGCCGCCGCACCGCCGCCGCGCAGGGCGCCGTGTCGGGCGAGGAGCTGTCGCACGCCGCCGACGCGGTAAAGGTCGCCGTCGCCAACCTCCGCCTCGCGCGCGAACAGCGGCGGCAGGCGCAGGCGACCGTGCAGGGCACCGACGTCAATACCAACCCGGCGGTGCTCGCCGCGATCGCCGCCTATCGCAAGGCGGCCATCGCGCGCAGCCACATGCACGTCACCGCGCCGGTCACGGGCGTCGTCGCACAGCGCACGGTGCAGGTCGGGCAGCAGGTGAGCGCGGGCACGCCGCTGATGGCGATCGTGCCGCTCGACCGCTTGTGGGTCGACGCCAACTTCCGCGAGACGCAGTTGAAGGATGTACGCATCGGGCAGCCGGTGGTGCTGACCTCCGACATGTACGGCGACGACGTGACGTACCACGGCCGCGTCGCCGGGCTCTCGGCGGGCAGCGGCAACGCCTTCGCGCTGCTCCCGCCGCAGAACGCCAGCGGCAACTGGATCAAGATCGTACAGCGCGTGCCCGTCCGCATCAGCCTCGATCCGCGCGAGCTCCGGCAACATCCGCTCCGCATCGGCCTGTCGATGAAGACAACGATCGACACCGCCGACACGCGCGGCGCGCTGCTCGCGCAAGGTGCCACCACGCCATATCAGGGCGATACGACCACCGGTACCGACCCGCAGGTGGAAGCCGCGATCCGCCGCATCGTGGCGGCCAACCGGTGAGTGGCGCCCCTCGTAATCCCCGTCATCCCCGCGAAGGCGGGGATCCAGAACCTCTGACGTGGCGCTTCTCGCTCTGGGCTCAGCGTGTCTGGATTCCCGCTTTCGCGGGAATGACGATGGTGGGCGGGAATGATCGAAAGGGGTGCGTGAATGGCTAGCCCTCCCCCCGGCTCCGGCCCCGCCCCGCTGACCGGCGCGAAGCTGGGCATCACCGCCTTCGCGCTTGCGCTCGGCACGTTCATGATGGTGCTCGATTCCACCATCGCCAACGTCTCGCTGCCGACGATCGCGGGCAATCTCGGCGTCTCCAGCGACAATTCGACCTGGATCGTCACCGCCTTCGCGGTCGCCAATGGCGTCGCGGTGCCGCTGACCGGGTGGCTGATGCGACGCTTCGGCGTGGTCAAGGTGTTCTGCACCGCCGTCGCGCTGTTCACGCTCGCCTCGTTCCTGTGCGGCATCGCCTGGGACCTGCCGTCGCTGATCGTGTTCCGCGTCATGCAGGGCGCGGTGTCGGGGCCGATGATGCCGGGCAGCCAGGCGCTGCTGATCTCGATCTTCCCGCCGCAGAAGCGTTCCACCGCGCTCGGCATCTGGTCGATGACGACGCTGGTGGCGCCGATCATGGGGCCGATCCTCGGCGGCTATATCTCCGACAACTACCATTGGTCGTGGATCTTCCTCATCAACGTCCCCTTCGGCATCCTGACGGCCTTCGTATGCTGGACGCGGCTGAAGGATCGCGAGACGCCGACGATGCGGCTGCCGATCGACACCGTCGGGCTGGGCCTCTTGGTGCTCTGGGTCGGATCGTTGCAGGTGATGCTCGACCTCGGCAAGAACGCCGACTGGTTCAACGATCCGCTGATCGTCGTGTTGACGATCACGGCGATCGTCGGCTTCGCCGCCTGGGTGATCTGGGAACTGACCGACGCCAATCCGACGGTCGACCTGACATTGTTCGCGCGGCGCAATTTCTGGATCGGCAACCTCGCCTTCGCGCTCGGCTATGCGGTGTTCTTCGCCAACATCCTGATCCTGCCGCTCTGGCTCCAGACGCAGATGGGGTACACCGCGACCTGGGCGGGGCTGGTCGCCGCGCCCAGCGGGCTGGTGGCGGTGATCCTGACGCCGTTGATCGCGCGGCTGTCGGGGAAGATCGACGCGCGCATCCTCGCCACCGTCGCCTTCGGCGGGTTCGCGATCAGTTACTGGATGCGTTCCCTGTTCACGACGCAGGCGACGTTCGTCGACCTGATGCTGCCGCTGCTGGTGCAAGGCGTGTCGATGGCGACCTTCTTCCTGGCGATGCTGACGATCTCGCTCGACCGCATTCCGCCCGAGAAATTGCCCTCGGCGACTGGCATCTCCAACTTCGGGCGGATCGTCGCGGGTGGGTTCGCCGCCTCGCTGATCTCGACCGGCTGGGACTGGCGTGAGGCGCTCCACCAGTCGCGCCTCGCCGAGGCGATCGGCAGCGGGGTGCCGTGGCAAATAGCCTCGGCGCAGCTGGAGCGGCTGGGCATGACCACGCAACAGGCGGCGGCGGCGGTGACGCGGCAGATGGTCGGGCAGGCGTATCTGCTCGCCTCGACCGACCTGTTCCGGCTGTCGGCATGGCTGGCGGCGGTGCTGATCGTGCCGATCTGGCTGTGTCGCCGCCCGACGCCGCAGCACGGGCCGGTCGCGGCGGATTGAGCCGTCGGGGCGGGCGAGCGAAGACCTTCGTCATGCCGGACCTGTTCCGGCATCCACCACCCCCCAAGCACGCACGCCGCCGATGTCGCGGAACGGTGGACCCCGGAACAGGTCCGGGGTGACGGTTCGAGGCGAACTGAAGCCAAAGGCGTTTCGCTCGCCATGACGGCAGGGCTTCCGTATCGCCGGTAACGACCTTACGCTGCCGCCATGACCGATTTCACCGCCACCCGCGCGCTGTTCCACATCCCGCCAGGTGTCATCTACCTCGACGGCAATTCGCTCGGGCCCCTGCCCCTCGCCGCAGAGGCGCGCGCGGCGCGGGTGCTGCGCGCCGAATGGGGCGACCGCCTGATCCGCGCGTGGAACGAGGCGGAATGGTCGACGATGCCAGCCCGCGTCGGCGACCGGATCGCGCGGCTGATCGGCGCGCCGCCGGGCAGCGTGACAACCGGCGACACGCTGTCGATCAAGGTGTTTCAGGCGCTCGCCGCCGCGCTGGCGCTGCGCCCCGAACGGCGCGTCGTCCTGTCGGACAGCGGCAATTTCCCCACCGACCTCTATATCGCCGACGCACTGTGCGCCGCGCTCGGGCGCGGGCTGGAGGTGAAGGTCGTCGCCCCCGAGGAGGTTGCCGACGCGATCGATGAGAGCGTCGCGGTCGTGATGCTGACGCAGGTGGATTACCGTACCGGACGGCTGCACGACATGGCGGCGCTCACCGAACGCGCGCATGCGGCGGGCGCGGTCACGGTCTGGGATCTCGCGCATTCGGCCGGGGCGCTGCCGGTCGACGTGACCGCCGCCGGGGCCGATTTCGCGATCGGCTGCACCTACAAATACCTGAACGGCGGCCCCGGCGCGCCCGCCTTCATCCATGTCGCGGACGCCCATGCGAACGTCGCGCAGCCGATCCTGGCCGGCTGGTTCGGCCATGACGCGCCGTTCGCCTTCGAGCGCGGCTATCGCCCCGCCCCCGGTGTCGAGCGGATGCGCGTCGGCACCCCGCCGATCGTCGCGCTATCGATCCTTGATGCCGCGCTGGACGCGTGGGAGGGGGTCGATATGACCGCCGTGCGCGCCGCGTCGATCCGGCTGTCCGAAACCTTCATCCGCGAGGTCGAGGCGCGTTGCCCGCAGGTCACGCTCGCCTCCCCGCGCGATCCGTATGCGCGCGGCAGTCAGGTCAGCGTCACGCACCCGCACGCCTATCCGGTCATGCAGGCGCTGATCGCGCGCGGGGTGATCGGCGACGTGCGACAGCCCGACGTGCTGCGCTTCGGCTTCACGCCCTTGTACCTCAGCGAGGATGAGGTGGTACGCGCGGCCGACATCCTCGCCGATATCCTCGCCACCGGCGAATGGGACCAGCCGCAGTTCCACGCGCGGGCGAACGTGACATGAGCGAGACGCATCATGATGCGGAGCTGAACTTCGCCGGCAAGATGGGCTATGTCGACTATCTCGGGCTCGACCGAGTCCTGACCGCGCAGCATCCGCTCAGCGACGCGCACGACGAACTGCTGTTCATCATCCAGCACCAGACCAGCGAATTGTGGATGAAGCTGGCGGTGCATGAACTGGAAAGCGCGCGCGACGCGATCCTGTCGGGCGCGCTGCCGGAGGCGTTCAAGCTGCTGTCGCGCGTCGCGCGCATCCTCGAACAGCTGAACGGCGCGTGGGACGTGCTGCGCACGATGACGCCCAGCGACTACACGACCTTCCGCGACGCGCTGGGCCAGTCGTCGGGCTTCCAGTCGTGGCAGTATCGCGCGATCGAATATCTCTGCGGCAACCGCACCGCCGCGACGCTCGGGCCGCACCGCCATCGTGCCGAGACTCTGGCGCGGCTGGAGACGATCCTCGCCGCGCCCAGCATCTATGACGCCGCGCTGGTTCGGCTCCACGCCGCCGGATTGCTCGGCGATCCGGCACGCGACTGGCGTGCCGCGCATGTGTCGGACGAGGCGGTGGTGGCGGCCTGGGCGGCCGTCTATCGCGATCCCGCCGCGCACTGGCCGCTGTACGAACTGGCCGAGAAACTGGTCGATCTCGAGGATTATTTCCGCCGCTGGCGTTTCAACCACGTCACCACCGTCGAGCGTGTCATCGGGCTGAAGCGCGGCACGGGCGGGACGGCGGGCGTCTCCTATCTGCGGCGTATGCTGGAGGTGGAGCTGTTCCCCGAACTATGGGCGGTGCGGACGCGATTGTGACGGGTCCGCCGTCACCCCTGACCTGTTCCGGGGTCCACCGCGCCGCAAGGCCGCGGGCCGGAGATGCGCGGCACCGTGGGTGCCGGAACATGTCCGGCATGACGGGTGAGTGATGGTAGCGTTCGTGTCGAAGGAAAATGTTGCGATGAAGACTCTGCTGCTCGCCTCCGCGGCGCTGATGCTGGCCGCGCCCGCCGTGGCGCAGGCGCCCGCCGCGATCCCGCTCGGCCAACTGCCCGACGCGGCGCGCCCGACCGCCTATCGCCTGCACCTGAACGTCGATCCGGCGCAGGAGCGGTTCGGCGGGCATACCGAGATCGATACGACGATCACCCGCCCGACGCGCTCGCTGTTCCTCCACGGCAACGGCCTGAACGTCACCCGCGCCACCGCGCGGATCGGCACGCGCACGATCGCGGCGCGCTATACGCAGGTCGATCCCTCCGGCGTCGCGCGGCTCGACTTCGATGGCGAGCTGCCCGCCGGGGCGGTGATGCTGTCCTTCGACTATGACGCGCCGTTCATGACCGGCAGCGAGGGTCTGTACCGCGCCAGGGTCGGCGACGAATGGTACGCCTGGACGCAGTTCGAGCCGATCGATGCGCGTCGCGTCTTCCCCTCGTTCGACGAACCCGGCTTCAAGACGCCCTTCACCGTGTCGATCAACGCGCCGACCGCGCAGAAGGTCGTCGCCAACACCCCCGAGCTGGCGCACGGCACCGCGGGCGGCGGGATGACCGTGCACAAATTTGCACCGTCCAAACCGCTGCCGACCTATCTGGTCGCCTTCGCGATCGGCCCGTTCGACGTCGTGCCCGGCAGCGCCCCCGCCAATGCGGTCCGCAAGACCGCCCTCCCCTACAGCGTGATCGCGACCAAGGGGCAGGCCGATCGGTTGCGCTTCGCCGCCGAACAGGGCCCGCGCATCCTGGCGCTGCACGAGGACTATTTCGGCAGCCCCTATCCGTTCGAGAAGCTCGACCAGATCGCCTCGCCGGTCATGGGCGGTGCGATGGAGAATGCCGGGCTGGTTACGTACAACGACACATTGCTGCTGCTCGACAAGGATGCGCCCGCGTCGCAGCGGCGCGGCTTCGGCATGGTCGTCGCGCACGAGCTGGCGCACCAGTGGTTCGGCGACCTCGTCACGCCGAAATGGTGGACCGACATCTGGCTGAACGAGAGCTTCGCCGAATGGGCGGGCAACCGCGTCGGCGAGTTGTGGCAGCCGGGGCTGGGCACCGATGTCGCGCAATTCGCGGAGGCGCTGTCGGCGATGGATACCGACAGCCAGTCGGTCGGCCGCCCGATCCGCGAAGAGATCACCCGCAACGACCAGATCGCCAGCGCCTTCGACTCGATGACCTACCAGAAGGGTGGTCAGATGCTGGTGATGGTCGAGCATTATCTGGGCGCGGAGCGGTTCCGGCGCGGGGTGCGATATCACCTCAACCGCTTCCGATACGGCAGCGCGGACGCCAACGGCTTCTTCGAATCGATCGCCAAGGGATCGGGCGATCCGGGTATCGTGCCGGTGTTCCGCAGCTTCGTCGAACAGACCGGGGTGCCGGTCATCTCGATCCGCCCCGATGGCGCGGGCTGGCGGATCGCGCAGCAACGCTATCGCCCGATCGGGGTCGCGGCGCGCGCGGCGCAGACGTGGAACGTGCCGGTCTGCGCGCGACAGGGTGAGGTGCGGAGTTGCACGTTGCTGACGGGGGCGAGCGGCACGCTGACGCTGAAGGGCGCCGGGCTGGCGGTGCCCAATGCCGATGGTGCGGGGTACTGGCGCTACAGCCTCGACGATGCCGGATGGCAGACGTTGCTCGATGGCGCGGCGACGCTGCCCGCGCGCGAGGCGATGGCGGTGGCCGACAGCCTGTGGGCGGACTTCGCGGCGGGGCACGCCAGCTTCCCGCGCGTGGTCGCGGGCGCAAGGACGCTGGCGGCGCATCGCGAGCGTTCGGCGACCCTGCTGCTTCCCGCCGCGATCGCGAGCGTCGAGCGCTTCGGGTTGAGCCCGGCGGCGGAGACGGGGCTGCGGCGGCTGGCCACCGACTTGTCGCTGCCGCGCCTGCAGGCGCTGGGGCCGGTCAGGCTGACCCGCGCGGCCTATGGCAACGAGGAACTCGGACAGACGCTGCTGCGGCAATCGCTCGTCAATTACGCGGCGACCGTCGCGAAGGACGCCGCGCTGCGCCGCCAACTGGCGGCGGCGGCGCAGGCATCGCTCGGCGGCGACGCGAACGCGCTCGACCCCGGCTATCGCGCGCTGGCGCTGATCGTCGCGGTGCAGGATCTGGGCGTGCCGTTCATGGACCGGCTGCGCGACGCGGTGGTGAAGAGCGACGATCCGCTGTTCCGCGAACAGGCGGTCGGCGCGCTCGCCCGCGCCGCCACCCCGGCGGAGGTGACGCGCGCGCTGGCGCTGTGGCGCGACGACGCGCTGCAATCCAGCGAGCGGCTCGACATCCTGCGCGGTCTTCCCGCCGAACCGCTGGGGCGCGACGCCGTGTTCGACCTGATGACGCGCGACTTCGACGCGGTGCTGAAGGGCGTGCCCGCGTTCGGCCGCCCGCGCCTGCCGCTCGCCTTCGCGGGCTATTGCGGCGCCGACAAGGCGGCGGCGGTCGAGGCGCTGTTCCGCCCGAAGCTGGCGGCGATGGGCGGCGGCGCGCTGGAACTGGGCCAGACGCTGGATGCGATCCGGCAGTGCGTCGCGCTGAAGGCGGCGAAGGGCGCGGAGATCGAGGCGGTGCTGGGGCGGTAACGGCGTCCGCCGGCACGAACCCGTCACCCCGGGGCTGCGCCGGGGTGACGGGTGGGGTGAGCGGGTTTACCCCCGCGCGCCCTCCAGCATCCGGATGATCCCGGAGAAATCCAGCCCGCCCTGCCCGCCGTCGACGAACTGCCGATACAGGTCACGCGCCCGCGTCCCCATCGGCACCTGCGCCTCGGCACCATCCGCCGCCGCCATCGCCAGCTCCAGGTCCTTGAGCATCAGCGCGCCCGCGAATCCGCCCCGATAGTCACGATCGGCGGGCGATTCCGGCCCGACCCCGGGTACCGGACAATAGGACGTCATCGACCAGCTCTGCCCGGTCGCCTTGCTGGAAATGTCGTAGAAGGTCTGCGCGTCCAGCCCCAGTTTCCGCGCCAGCACGAACGCCTCGCACGTCGCCGCCATCGTCGCGCCGAGGATCAGGTTGTTGCACATCTTGGCGACCTGCCCCGCGCCACTGTCGCCGGCGTGGATCACCGCCTTGCCCATATCCTCCAGGAACGGGCGGGCGCGTTCGAACGCCGCCGCCGGACCACCGACCATGAAGGTCAGCGTCCCCGCCTGCGCCGCCGCGATCCCGCCCGACACCGGCGCATCGACCGCCGCGATCCCGCGCGCCGCCGCCTCGCTGGCCAGCCGCCGCGCGGTGGCGAGGTCGATCGTCGAGCAGTCGATCAGCACGGTATCCACCGCGACGTCAGACAGGCTCTCGGCATAGACCTGCGCGACATGCGCACCGGCGGGCAGCATCGTGACGACCGCCTCGGCACCGTTGGCGGCGTCCCGCGCCGAGCCGACCGGCAGGCACCCCGCCGCCTTCGCCGCATCGAGCGCCGCCGCCGACAGGTCGAAGGCGCGAACGTCATGCCCCTTCTTCGCCAGATTGGCGGCCATGCCGCCGCCCATATTGCCCAGCCCGATGAACCCGACGCGCGCCATGATCGTCTCTCCTATTTGCCCGTCCACTGGCCGGGGCGCTTCTCGACGAACGCCACCATGCCTTCCTTCTGGTCGACGGTGCCGAACAGGCCGTGGAACAACCGCCGCTCGAACTGCACGCCCTGCGCCAGCGTCGTCTCGAACGCGGCGTTGACCATTTCCTTGTTCGCCAGCACGGCGAGCGGCGCCATGTCGGCGATCGTCTGCGCGGTCTTCACCGCCTCATCGACCAGTTCGGCGGCGGGGACGATGCGGCTGACCAGCCCGGCGCGCTCCGCCTCTTCGGCATCCATCATCCGCCCGGTCAGGCACATCTCCATCGCCTTGGCCTTGCCGACCGCGCGCGCCAGCCGCTGCGACCCGCCCATGCCCGGCGTCACCGCCAGCTTCACTTCGGGCTGGCCGAACCTGGCGGTATCGGCGGCGAGGATGAAGTCGCACATCATCGCCAGCTCGCACCCGCCGCCCAGCGCAAAGCCCGCGACGGCGGCGATGATCGGTTTGCGCGTCTGCGTCAGCCGTTCGTAGCCGGCGAAGAAATTGCCGCCGTACATCTCGGCGAAGCCCTGGGCCGACATCTCCTTGATATCCGCCCCTGCCGCAAACGCCTTCTCGCTGCCGGTCAGCACCGCACACCCCTGCGTCGCATCGGCGTCGAAGGCCGCCAGCGCGGCGAGCAGGTCCGCCAGCACCTGCGAATTGAGCGCGTTCAGCGCCTTGGGGCGGTTGAGCGTGATGAGCGTCACGCCGCCGCGCTGCTCGACCAGGATCGTCTCGTATTCGGGCATCTGCCGCTTCTCCCGTCGCCCCTGCGCAGGCAGGGGCCTATCTCTGCATCGTCTTCTTCATCGGTCTGACACACGACACCCCGGCCGTGTGTCAAACGTTACCCACTACGCCGACGACATAAGCCCCTGCCTTGGGTCCCATCAAAGTACTACTTTGATTGGTGCCCTGCGCAGGGGGGACGGCGTTAGTCCGGCGTCCACGCCTCATCCTCGGGCAGCGGCGCGAAGATGCGGTCGATCATGTGATCGCTCACCGCCTCGACCGTCGCCGGGTCCCAGCGCGGGGCATTGTCCTTGTCGACGATCAGCGCGCGGACGCCCTCGGTGAAATCGGGGCGCTGCACGACGCGGCATGCGACCGCATATTCCTGCCGCATCTCGTCGGCGAACGTCGCCATGCCCGCCGCATCCTTCAGCAGCTTCAGCGACACTTTCATCGCCTGCGGCGACTTGCCCGCCAGCGTCTCGCGCGTCGCGCGGGCGAACTCGCCGCCATCCGCCGCCAGCGTGTCGAGCACCTCCTCCAGATCGTCGCTGGCGAACAGCCGGTCGATCTCCGCACGGTGCGACAGGATCGTCGCCTCGGGCGCAGGCTCGGCCAGCGACGACAGCACCGCGTCGATCGCGTCCGGCTCCGCACCGATCCGCGCCTTGGCCTCCTCGACCCGCGCGGCGGGCAGGTAATGCGTGGCCAGCCCCAGCGCGAGCGTCTCCGCGCCATCGAGCCGCGCCCCCGTCAGCGCCAGATACTGCCCGATCCGCCCCGGCAACCGCGACAGATACCAGCCGCCGCCGACATCGGGGAACAGCCCGATCCCTGTCTCCGGCATCGCCAGCCGCGTGTTTTCGGTCGCGATGCGATAGTGGCACGGCTGCGACACGCCGACCCCGCCGCCCATCGTGATCCCGTCCATGAACGCGACCGTGTCCTTCACGTAGGTGAACAGCCGGTGGTTCATGCGATATTCGGTGCGGAAGAAGGCGCGCGCCTCGGCCCCGTCGGTCGCTCCGCTGCCCGCGAGCATCCGGATGTCGCCGCCCGCGCAAAAGCCGCGCCCCTCCGCATGGTCGATCACGACGCAGCGGACGGTTTCGTCACCGCGCCATTGCTCCAGCGCGTCGAGGATGGCCTGACACATCGAGGTGTTCAGCGCGTGCAGCGCCTTCGGCCGGTTCAGGCGAAGCCGGCCGACCGGGCCATCGGTGGAAACAATCAGGTCGCTCATACGGTCATTCCCTTGATCGTCATTGCGAGCGAAGCGAAGCAATCCAGCGCCAAGCGCGTGACGCCCGGGATTGCTTCGCTCCGCTCGCAATGACGGGGCCTCACGCCTTCACCAGTTCGCGGCCGATGATCATCCGCATCACCTGATTGGTGCCCTCCAGAATCGAATGGACGCGCAGGTCGCGCCAGAAGCGCTCGACCGGATAATCCATCAGATAACCATAGCCGCCGTGGAGTTGCAGCGCGCGATCGACCACGCTCGAACCCGTGTCGGTCGCCAGCCGCTTCGCCATCGCCGCGAAGCGCGTCTTGTCGGGGGCGTTCGCCGTCACCTTGGCGGCGGCGACATACAACAGATAGCGCGCCGCCTGCAGCTCGGTCTCCATGTCGGCCAGCGTGAACTGCGTGTTCTGGAAATCGCCGATCGCCTTGCCGAACTGCTTGCGGTCGCGGGTATAGCCGATCGCCTCGTCCAGACAGCGCTGCGCCCCGCCCAGCGAACAGGCCCCGATGTTCAGCCGCCCGCCGTCCAGCCCGGCCATCGCGAAGCGGAACCCCTCACCCTCCTCGCCGACGCGGTTTTCGACCGGCACGCGGACATTGTCGAACGTCACCGCGCGGGTCGGCTGCGCGTGCCAGCCCAGCTTGCGCTCGTTCGCGCCGAACGACACGCCGGGCATGTCCTTCTCGATGACGAGGCAGGAGATGCCCTTCGCGCCGTCCTCGCCGGTCCGGACCATCGTGACGTAGATCTCGTTCTCGCCCGCGCCGGAAATGAACTGCTTCGTCCCGTTGACGATGTAATGATCGCCCTCGCGCCGCGCCGTGGTGCGCAGCGCAGCCGCGTCGGAACCCGACGACGGCTCGGTCAGGCAATAGCTGGCGATCCGCTCCATCGTGACCAGATCGGGCAGGTAGCGTGCCTTCAGCTCCGCCGAACCGAAGCGGTCGATCATCCAGCTGGCCATATTGTGGATCGAGATGAACGCGCTGGTCGCGGGACAGCCATAGGCCATCGCCTCCATGATCAGCGCCGCCTCCAGCCGCCCCAGATTGATCCCGCCGCTCTCCTCGCTGACGTAGATCGCCGCGAAGCCCAGGTCGGCGGCGGCCTTGATCGTGTCGCGCGGAAAGATGTGCTTCTCGTCCCATTCCGCCGCGAAGGGTGTGATCCGGTCGGCGGTGAAGCGGCGCGCGAGCTCCTGGATCTCGCGCTGGTCGCTAGTAAGATCGAATTGGGGGGGCAGGTCAAACTGGTCGGTCATGCTCATATCCTCAGCAGCGGCGATAGCGCTGCGTGGTCGGCGGGGCGATGCGGACCAGCATGGTGCCGCCCGCCTCCAGACGATAGGTCTCGCGGCGCTCGAACGCCGGCCCCTCGCCGGCGATGCGCACGTCGGCGACGACCTCCTGCGGCGACAGCGGCACCAGCCGCTGCACGCGGGCGCGGGTGTCGTAGAAGCGGATCGTATCGGCATCGATGTTGATCCGCCCGGTGGCGCTGGTGTTCGCCAGCTCGCAATCGTCGTCGGTCACGCCCCAATATCCACGGAACTCCGTCGGAAAGGCGCGCGCCCGGGCGGCGGTGCGTGACGGAACGGTGACCGGCACGCCGCTCCGCGCGGTGCTGGCCGCGCCGTTCTGCGCCACCGATCGCTCGATCGCCGCCTGCGCTTCCGCCTCGCGTTCGGGAACGTCGACGCGGTTATAGTCCGGGGTGCCGCCACCGCACGCCGCCAGCGTCATCGCCATCATCCCCGTCGCCAGCCACCGCATCACGCGCTCCCGATCACCCCATGGTCGGGATCACGAACGCATCCTGCACCCCGCCGGGTCCGCCGCCGGCGCCGTCCGGCCAGCGCTGGGTGATGGTCTTCACCTTCGTCCAGAACTTTACGCCCTCCATGCCGTGCTGGTTGGTGTCGCCGAACGCCGAGCGTTTCCACCCGCCGAAGGTGTGGTACGCGACCGGCACCGGAATCGGCACGTTGATGCCGACCATCCCGACGTTCACCCGCGCGGCGAATTCGCGCGCGGCGTGGCCGTTGCGGGTGAAGATCGCGACGCCATTGCCATATTGATGCTCGCTCGGCAGCCGCACCGCCGTCTCGAAATCGGGCGCGCGGACGATCTGGAGGACGGGGCCGAAGATCTCCTCCTTATAGGCCTGCATGTCCGGGGTGACGCGGTCGAACAGCGACGGCCCGATGAAGAAGCCCTGCTCATGCCCCTGCAACCGGAAGTCGCGGCCGTCGACGACCAGCTCCGCGCCTTCGTCGACGCCGGTATGGATCCAGTTCGCGACCCGCGCGCGATGCGCGGCGTTCACGACCGGGCCGTAATGCGCCTCCGCATCGGTCGAGACGCCGACCCGCAACGCCGCGATCGCCGGCAAAAGCCGTTCACGCAGCGCGTCCGCCGTCTTCTCGCCGACCGGCACCACCACCGGCAAGGCCATGCACCGTTCGCCCGCCGAACCGAACGCCGCCCCCGAAAGGTCGGCGACCACCTGGTCCAGATCGGCGTCGGGCATGACGATGCCGTGGTTCTTCGCGCCGCCCATCGCCTGCACGCGCTTGCCCGCCGCGACGCCGCGCCGGTAGACGTAATGCGCGATGTCGCTCGACCCGACGAAGCTGACCGCGCCGATCGCGGGATGGTCGAGGATCGCGTCGACCATCTCCTTGTCGCCGTGCACGACCTGCAGCACGCCCTCGGGCAGCCCGGCCTCGCGCATCAGCTCGGCCAGCCGCACCGGCACGCTGGGGTCGCGCTCGCTGGGCTTCAGGATGAAGGCGTTGCCGCAGGCGATCGCGACGCCGAACATCCACATCGGGATCATCGCCGGGAAGTTGAACGGCGTGATCCCCGCCCCGATCCCGATCGGCTGGCGCATCGAATAGACGTCGATCCCCGGCCCGGCGCCCTGCGTATATTCACCCTTCAGGACGTGCGGGATGCCGCAGGCGAACTCGACCACTTCGAGCCCGCGCTGGATATCCCCCTTGGCGTCGGCGATCACCTTGCCGTGTTCGGACGACAGCAGATGCGCCAGTTCGTCCATATGCGCCTCGACCAGCTCCCTGAACCGGAACATCACGCGCGCGCGGCGCTGCGGATTGGTCGCGGCCCAGCCGGGTTGCGCCGTCTGCGCCGCCGCCACCGCCCGCTCCAGCGTCGCGGCGTCGCCCAGCGTCACCCGCGCCTGCACCTGCCCGGTATTGGGGTCGAAAATGTCCGACGTCCGCGCCGCGCCCGCCGCCGTGGCGCACGTGCCCGCGATGTGATGGTCGACGCTGCGCATCGCATCTCTCTCCTGATCGTTGGCGGCCGGTGTGAGCCCTGCGTCCATTGCCCGCAAGCGGCAATTCTGCAACGTTCACCTGCGATGATGCAGCCCGGGCGCCACAACACCCTGCCATGGAACGACCTGCAGGATTTTCTGGCGGTGGCGCGCGCCGGACAGATCGCGCGCGCCGCCGCGCTGATCGGGGTCGACGCCACCACGATCGGCCGCCGCCTGCGCCGGCTGGAGGCGCGACTCGGCCATACCCTGTTCGAGCAGACCCGCGAGGGACAGGTGCTGACCGAGGCGGGCGAGGCGCTGCTGGCGCAGGTCGAGCAGATGCAGAACGCCGCCGAGCGGATCGTCGAGTCGCGGCATGGCCCCGAAACGCTCGCCGGGCTGCTGCGGGTCAGCGTGTCGGAAGGATTCGGCACCTGGCTGATCGCCGAGCACCTGCACGACTTCGCCGCCGCGCATCCCGCGCTGACCATCGACCTGGCGGCCAGCTCCGGCTTCCTCAGCCCGTCGCGACGCGAGGCGGATGTCGCCGTGCTGCTGGCCCGCCCGCGCCACGGCCCGGTCGTCGCGGGCAAATTGTCGGATTACCGGCTGCATCTCTATGCCGCCCGCGCGCGGGTCGAACGCCTGGGGATGCCGACGCGGCACGCGCTGGGCACCGTACATCCGCTGATCGGCTACATCCCGGACCTGCTGTACGCGCCCGAACTGCGCTACCTGGACGAGATCGGTCCGCTGCCGCCCCCGACCCTGCGCAGTTCCAGCATCAACGCCCAGGCCCGGCTGGTCGCGTCCGGCGCCGGGGTCGGCGTCCTGCCGCATTTCATCGGCGCCGCGGACCCGGCGCTTGTCCGCGTGCTGCCGGAGGTGACGATCACGCGCTCCTTCTGGCTGGTCACGCACCGCGACACCCGGCAATTGCGCCGGGTCCGCGCCTTCTGCGACTGGCTGGGCGATCTCGTCGCGCGATTTCGTCCCCAACTGCTCGATACCGCTTGAAAGATTTACCGATGTAGTTACCACTGCGTAACGTGGGTTGCGGACTGGCAACAGTCGTCCCGCAATGCACCAATCTCACCGGCGACCCGGGTATATTTCTCTGGACTCGAACCAGCGGTGGTGCGCAGATGCGCATGTCGCGTTGATCCTTGACGAACCCGAGCGAAACAGATTGGCGATCGAATGAAGAGCTGGCGCAATTCGCTGTCCTCCCTGTCCCGCATGTCGATGGCGCGCGCCATCGCGGCGCTGGGCGTGGGCGGCACCGCCATCGGCGGTTATGCCGGGCTCAGCTATCTGGGCGGCACCGTGCCCTTCGCGGAGGCGATGAACCTGCCGGCGGCGCTGGCGGTGCTGCCGGATCCGCTCTCGATCATGGCCGCCCGCTCGCCCGGCGAGCGCCCGGCCGGCGCGATGTTCAACACGAAGCCGCCGAAGCATCGCGAACTGGCGCATCGTGCGCCGCCGCGCACGCCGCGTGAGCGGGTGCTGAGCACCGTCCGCGAACGCGACCCCGCCGGCTGGGCGCCGTCGATCGCGCCCGCCGGCCCGGCCGAGTTCGTGCCGGACGTGAACGTGCCGCCGGCGGTGCTGGGCTCGCTGCCTCCCGGCGAGTCGACCGGGTTCACCCCGCCCCCGATCGTCCCGAACACGCCCGGCGGCGGCGGCATCGTGCCGGTGCTGCCCGGTGTCACGCCCACCCCGACGCCGACGCCGACCACCCCCGCTCCGGCAGTGCCGGAACCGGCGACCTGGGCGATGATGACGCTCGGCTTCGCGCTGACCGGCTTCGCGATACGCCGCCGCTCCCGGAAGCGCGCGCCGGCCGCATGACGATGCGCGCCCGCCGGCGCGGGGTCGGCCTGGCGCTGGCGCTCGCCACGCTGACGCCGGTCGCCCAGGCCGCGAACACCACCGCCACGACGGTCGGCAGCTACGGCGTCCGCTTCCGCTACCCGCAGGGGCGCGAGGGATCGTTGCCGATGGCCGGCCATCAGCGGCTGGTGGTACGCAGCCTGCTCAACATCCGGCGCCCGATGCGCTTCGGCGATTACGTGTGGAACGACATCGGCGTGCCTGACGAGGGGCCCGTCCGCGTGCGCGTCGATCTGCCGCGCCAGATGATCTCGGTGTTCCGCAACGGACACGAGGTGGGCACGGCGGTGATCCTGTACGGCACCGATCACAAGCCCACCCCCACCGGCACCTTCCCGATCCTGGCGCGCGCGCGCTCGCACATGTCGTCGCTGTACGATGCGGAGATGCCGTACATGCTGCGACTGACCAACGACGGCGTGGCGATCCACGCCAGCCGGGTGCGCAGCGGATCGGCCACGCACGGCTGCGTCGGCGTACCGCTGGCATTCGCGCGGCTGCTGTTCGATCAGGTGGCGCGCGGCGATCTGGTGACGATCGTCGGTGCGTGAACCGGCTTATCCCTTAACCCGGATTCACCAGATTCCCTAACCGCCCGTAAGGGGCCGTGCCCGTACCTTTTCCTGGTCATCAGGAAGAGGTTACCCGGCCATGTCGCGCCATCGTGCGCCACGAAAGCTCGTGGCACTCGCCGCCCTTTTGTGCGCGCCGTTCATCGTCGGCGGCGCCAGCTACTCGAACACCTTCGACGCGCGCGTGCTGGCCGCGCACAATGCGGAACGCGCCGCGCGCGGTATCCCGCCGCTGCGCTGGAACCCGGAACTGGTGGAATCGGCGCAGCATTGGGGTGCCTATCTCGCCAGCACCGGCCGCTTCGAACACGCCCCGGAACGCCACGTCGATCCGGAGGGCGAGAATCTGTGGGCCGGCACGCGCGGCTATTACGGGCCGGAGGCGATGGTCGCCGGCTGGGTCCGCGAAAAGCGGTATTACAAGCCCGGCGCCTTCCCCAACAACAGCACGACCGGCCGGGTCGCCGATGTCGGCCATTACACGCAGCTGATGTGGCGCGACACGATCGAGGTCGGCTGCGCGCTGTCGCGCGGCGCGCAGGAGGACGTGCTGGTATGCCGTTACAAGAACGCCGGCAATTATCGCGGCGAGACACCGTTCTGACGCCGACGCATCGGCCCTTGCACGGCTTTGCTCCACGAGTCGCGCCTTAAGGCCGACATCGCCGATCTGGTGTCCGCGTCTGTAATCGACCACTATCCGTTGCGACCCGCCGCCCGGTGCTGTACGTGTTTCGGCCAGCGTGAATCGAGCGTGCCGGACGGTCCGCTCCCCGCAACCTGCGGGTCGTTCGCGCGACGGCGGCGCGACTCGCGCGACCGCCGGGATGGCGGAGCGACGGATGCTGATGGACGGCGACGGGTCTCGATGGGCAGCAAAAACCCCGGCGCGCCATGCGGCGGCCGGGGCGATGCGTGACGTCGGGACCGGCGATCCCGGCGCGGCGGCGTTACGCCTCCTCGAACATGTCCTGCGCGTTCTGCGCGGTCGCCGACAGGCGCACCGTTTCGCCCTCGATCTCCGCGACCAGCCCGACCGGCAGATAATGATGCTTCGCGCCCTGCCCATCCTGGGTCGACGGCGAATCGTTCTTGGTCAGCTTGATGCGGTCGCCCTCGACATGGTCGACGGTGCCGATATGGACGCCGTCCGCGCCGATCACTTCGGCATGTTCCTTGATCTGGGTGGCATCGACCATCGTGCTTCTCCTTTGTTGGGTTCGGGCGGCAAACGCGCTGCGGCGGCTTTGGTCGCATGACGGACACGTTACCGCTCGAATCCGCGATCATGTTCGCGGTCGCGGCCGTCTTCGCGCTGGCGGGGGCGTGGCTGTTGTGGCAGTTGCGCCGCCCCTTGGGTGAGGCGCGCGTATATGCCTATCGCATGACCGGCGTGATGGCGCTGTCGGGCGGCATCGTGCTGGCGATGTCGGCGGCGGCGATGTGGCAATGGAGCGTCGAGCTGTAATCCCCGTTTCGTAGAGTTTCCCTGTTTCCTGGTTCTCGGAGTAACCCCATGCCGCTTCTTCAGGCGTCCAAGCAGTACAAGCCCTTCGAATATCCGTGGGCGTTCGAATATTGGAAGCGCCAGCAGCAGCTCCACTGGCTGCCGGAGGAAGTGCCGCTGGGCGAGGATTGCCGCGACTGGGCGCAGAAGCTGACCGATCACGAGCGCAACCTGCTGACGCAGATCTTCCGTTTCTTCACGCAGGCTGATGTCGAGGTGCAGGATTGCTACCACGAAAAGTACGGCCGCGTGTTCAAGCCGACCGAGGTCAAGATGATGCTGACCGCGTTCAGCAACATGGAGACGGTCCACATCGCCGCCTATTCGCATCTGCTCGACACGATCGGGATGCCGGAAAGCGAATATGGCGCGTTCCTCGAATATGCCGAGCTGAAGGACAAGCACGACTATCTCCAGAACTTCGGCGTCGACAGCGATGAGGATATCGCGCGCACGCTGGCGATGTTCGGCGGCTTCACCGAGGGCGTGCAGCTCTTCGCCAGCTTCGCGATGCTGATGAACTTCCCGCGCTTCAACAAGATGAAGGGCATGGGGCAGATCGTCAGCTGGTCGGTGCGCGACGAAAGCCTGCACTGCGAAGGCATCATCAAGCTGTTCCACGCCTTCACCAAGGAGCGGAACTGCCTGACCAAGGCGGTGAAGGACGACATCGCCGACGTGTGCCAGACGACGATCCGGCTCGAGGACAATTTCATCGACCTGGCGTTCGAGATGGGGCCGGTCAATGGCATGACCGCAAAGGACATCAAGAAGTATATCCGCTACATCGCCGACTGGCGGATGGGACAATTGGGGCTGAAGCCGATCTACATGATCGACGAACATCCGATCCCGTGGCTGACCCCGCTGCTCAACGGTGTCGAACACGCCAACTTCTTCGAGACGCGCGCCACCGAATATTCCAAGGCCGCGACCCGTGGCCAGTGGAACGACGTGTGGGACAGCTTCGACAAGCGCCAGAAGGCGAAGGTCGCCACCGCCGCCGCCAATGAGGAAGCGGGCGACATGGGCGACATGTTCGCGCGCGCGGGCGTCGCCGCCGAATAAGCGCGCCAGCGATCGTCTAAAGGCCGTGGCTCCCGCGCGGGCGCCACGGCCTTTTCGCGTCGAGGGCAGCCGAAAGATGGCGGGCGGCGTCTCGCGCGATCAGATGGCGCGCGGCGGCGTTACGTCAGGCGCGCAACCACTGGCACGTGATCTCCCCCCGATGCCCCTCCGGCGCCAGCACGGCGCGCAGCGCCTCCAGCAGCGGCGGCAGCGCCTGGGTGAAGGCATAGGGCGGATTGACGATGAACAGGCCCGCGCCGTTATAGATGCCGGGCTGATCGTGGTCGTACAGCCAGTGCTCCACGTTCAGAAATTTCGGGATGCCCAGCGCGCGCAGCTGCTCCTTCCAGCGACCATGCACGGTGCGGTCTTTCAGCGGATACCAGATCACCGACACGCCATGCGCCCATTTGCGGTGCGCGGCGGCCAGCGTGGCCGTGATGCGCGCGCGTTCGTCGGTCTGTTCATAGGGCGGATCCACCACCACCACGCCCCGCGCGGTGCGGGGCGGCAGCATCGCCAGCCAGAATTCATAGGCGTCGCGCTCGTGCACGGCGGCGCTCGTATCGCGCATCACCCCGCGCAGCGTATAGGCATCCTCGGGATGCTTTTCGTTCAGGATCAGCGCGTCCTGCGGGCGCAGCAGCCGCGCCAGGAACCGTGGCGAGCCGGGGTAGAGATGCGGCTCGCCGGCGACGTTCACCGTCTGCACGGCGGCACGATAATCGTCGAGCAGCGGGTTCCGGTCGGCAAAGGCCCGCACCACGCCCTGCACCGCCTCGCCGGTGCGTTGGGCGTCGTCGCCGCCCAGGTCGTACAGCCCGCAACCGGCATGCGTATCGATCAGGGTCAGCGCGCCCGGCTTTTGCTGCAAGGCCCGCACCAGCTCGATCAGCAGGCTGTGCTTGACGACGTCGGCACTGTTGCCGGCATGGAAGGAATGGCGATAATTCACAGCGACTTCACGTCCTGACGATCAGGCCCCGATGGACCTCTCGGCTTCCCGATGCTTGACCCTGCCCCAGCGCGCAACGTTCGAACGCGTGCGCCCGGGCTTCAGCGAATGCCCGCCCCCGCCGCGTCAATTGCCATCGGCGTCGACCGTGAACACGACCGGCTTTCCCCGGGACATCGGCTCCCAACCCGCCGCCGTGGCGGCGCGCACGCACCGCGAAATGGTCGCGTCATCCAGTTGCAGGCGACCGCGCGGCAGGCCTTTCAACAGCCGCTTCGGCGGGGGAAATTCCACCCAGGCCTCGCGACTGGCGTCCTGCTGGAGCAGGGCGATCGTCATCCCCTTCCAGCCTTCGTCATCGGACTGATGCGGCTCGCGCTGCAGCCGCCAATCATATGAGGCACCATCGACGATGACGGTGCCGCCGTTGCTATGCGATCTCGACATGTCGTCGTCCCTAGCATGCAATGCTGGCCGGGGCACGTGGCCGTACCGCTCGCGCCGGGCGGTCCGCCGGTCGCGAACCAGAATTTCTCACCAGCCCCGCCTTTCCGGCCATTTCGTCATGAGCGGCCGCCAAATCGGCGGTCGTTCGTCCTGACCGTGGCGATGGCGGGCGGGCCCCCCACTGATCCAAATTTAATTTTTCCATAACCAATCTGGAACCGTCGCGTCACACGCCGAGACCAATGCACCCGCAACGCCGGATCAACCGGCTTCGGGGAGTTCCAATGAATCACGACGACGAACGCGTCGAAGGTCGCGTCGCCGACCGTCGCGCGGTATTGCGCAACGCACTCGGCCTTTCACTGCTGCCGATGGGTGCGGGAATGCTCAGCGGTTGCGGCGCCGATCAGGCCGGTGGCGCAAGCGCCAGCGCCAATACCGGCGTGCTGACCGCCGACAGCGGCGCGGCGACCTTCTCGGCGTTGGGCAACACCACCAGCTTCGCGATCGCGGTGCTGCCCGACACGCAATTCTATTCGCGCTACGCCACGGCGGCGGAGAGCAACCAGTTCATGCGCAAGTACGGCAGTGAGCCGTTCAATGCGCAGACGCAGTGGATCGTCGACAATGCCGCCGCCTTCAACATCCCGTTCGTCATTCACCTGGGCGACGTCGTCGATCAGGCGGACAAGCCCGACCAGTGGAGGGTCGCGGACGCCGCGATGAAGAAACTGGAAGCCGCGCGGATCCCCTATTCGATCCTCGCCGGCAACCACGACGTGCTGGCGGGTTACGACTATCGCGGGCCGTGGGACCAATCATGGGGCACCGACGCGCAACGCAACCTGTGGGCCGAACCCTATCTGCAGTGGTTCCCGGCCAGCCGCGCCGCGCAGCAGTCCACGTTCCGCGAGCGTGACGGAAGCGGCTTCCACGAATATCATACCTTCACGAAGTTCGGCATCGAGTTCATGGTGCTGTCGCTGTCGTGGCGCATCTCGGATGCCGGGATCGCCTGGGCACGCGACGTGATCCGCCGCAACCCGAAGCTGCCGGTTATCCTGTCGAACCACCAGTTGCTGAACATCGATGTCGACGCGGTCAGCCCGCTGGAGACCGAATATGGCAAGATGCTGTGGGAAAGGCTGATCCGCGACAACGATCAGATCTTCATGACGCTGAACGGCCATCACCACGGCGCGGCGCACCTGACCAAGATCAACGACTTCGGCAATGCGGTCGAGGAGATGGTCGTCGATTATCAGATGGCCTATCAGGGCGGCAATGCGCTGATGCGGCTGTACGAGATCGACTTCACCGGCAACAAGATCGACGTCCTGTCCTTCTCGCCTTGGGTTGTCACCAAGCCCGCCAACACGCTGAACCAGTTCGACCGCGCCGTCCTGACCGAGGCGAACGAGCGCTTCTCGATCGCGATGAACTTCAAGAAGCGCTTCGCGGGCTTCATGAAGTGGAAGCCGGTGATGGCGAACAGCGGCACGCCGATCCTGCCCGCGGTGCAGGCCAAGCTGCTCGCCAACTACACCGACCCGGTGGTCGTTCCGCCCGTCCGGCCGCGCGACGTCAACGACTATCCGAAACAGGCCGACACCTACGCGCACTGGCGCCCGGCGGGCGTCGCGGGGACGATCGTGCAGGTCGGTGACACACTGCCCGACGAGACGGGCCAGTTCCCGATGACGCGCGTACCGCTGGTCGCGCCCGCGCAGGTGGAGGATGTGGTCTGGTCCGACGACAAGCATTACCTGTCGTCCGCCCCGGGCAGCGTCCGCTTCCTGAACACCGACAAGGTGACGGTCCGCAACAGCAGCTTCTCGACCGCGGTCGGCGCATCGATCAACAACCGCAGCTTCTGGGACGGCTATACGATGGAGGCCTTCATCAAGGTCGACCCCGCCTGGACGCGTGAGAACCACCGCTGGGGCAATATCCTGGGCCGCGTCGGCAATCGCGGCAATTTGCCCGGTTTCAGGGGCGGCGATCGTGAAGCGTCGTCGGTGTTGTTCGCGATCTCCTCGCTGCGCGAAGTGCAGTGGGAGGTCGTTCCCGCCAGCAACGCCAGCTACCCGCAGACCAACTGGTCCGGCGAGATCATGCGCGACACCTGGTACCATATCGCGATCGTGTGCGACCCGAAGACGCGCGAGACGATCATGTATGTCGATGGCGCCCCGGTGCTCCGCAACGTGATCGGCGAAATCGGAATGCGTTCGCAAGGCGCTGACAAACCATGGATCCTTGGTGCGTCGTGGTGGAACGGGCTGCGCAAGGACGGCTTCTTCGGCTGGATCGGCGAGGTCCGGCTCGTGCCGCGCCCGCTGACCCCGGACCAGTGGCTGACCGCGCGCCGCGCGTCCTGATCCTCTCCCCTTTTCACGGACATTCGATCATGAAGAACATCATCATCGCCACGGCCGCGCTGGTCGCGGCCGGCTCAGCGGACGCGCAACAGTTCCGCGCCTCGGCCGACATCTTCACCGGCAGCGGCTATGCCGCCAGCTACACCGGTCCCGGCGGCACCGTCTCGCCCTCGAACAGGGCGCTCGGCTCGGTCTGGGGCGGCGGCGCGGAGACGTTCGACGCCTTCGGCTGGTACAATACGGGCACCGGCGGGCTGAAGCTCGATCGTCAGGTCGACCTGCTGAGCGGCAACACCTTCCGCTTCTTCGATACCTTCACCAACACCGGCAGCAGCGCGGCGAGCGTCACCGTCAACTTCTTCGGCAATCTCGGCTCGGACGGCGACGAACTCGTCAGCTACGCCAAGGACGGCCTGTTCGTGTCGTGCGAGGACGACGGCGCGGGGGCCTGCACCGATGACGCGGTGGTCGCGCTCGTCTCTGGTAACAACGGCATGGCGCGGGCCGCGATCACGCCCGATCGCTACAACGCCAGCTACCTGCTGAACGTCGCGGCCGGGCAGAGCGTCAGCCTGGTCAACTTCGCGTTCCTGGCACGCGACGTGAACGGCCCGACCGCCGACGACGTCGCACTGGCGACCTCGACCGGCCAGGCACTGCTCGCCGCGCCGCGTTACGAGGGACTGAGCCGCGATCAGGTGGCGCGTGTCGTCAACTTCACCAGCCCGGTACCGGAGCCGGCGACGTGGCTGACGATGATCCTCGGCTTCGGCGTGGTCGGTGCGGCGATCCGTCGTCGGCGCGTCGCCGCGCTCGCCTGAGGCACCGATCGATGCCGCGCGTCGTCTTGCGAACCGCCACCGCCTTGACGATGGTGTTGGGACTGACGGCGTGCGGCATCGATCGGTGCCTCA
>NZ_LDTB01000170.1 GCF_001476895.1 Sphingomonas endophytica
TTGTGTTTAAGAGACAGACACTGATGAGAGGCAGGACAAACTAAGCGACTTTTTGGGGGAAACATACGATCAAGCCCTCGCCCAGGCGGAGCGACCCGAGTCCACCGAACAAACAACGGCGGTGGTGCGTATGATGCACGGGCAGGGCGTCGCGCTAGAGCACGTCATCAGCAGACTCCGCGACGTGGCTGACATGATCGATGAGACACAAGCGAAGGCCGCGCGGCAGACTGCGCAAGAGATCAGACGGCTTGGCACTATCGTGGCAATGAGCAGTTTCCTCATCATTTTGGTGTTGGTGTCCCAACGCTGGCACTAAGTGAACGTTCAAGTGCGCCCCGAGATGCAATGACAAATTGGAGACACAAGGGGAATGCTCGACTAGCTCAAAGCGTGCTCTACAACCCACGTATCTAGGTCGGACGCTTGGCAGGCCATCGCGGTGTAGACTGCAATCTGCGCAGGCGAAGTGACGATACGGCACTTTTTCGCGAAGGCAATGGAAGCCGGGAAAAGCTCGACGCTGTCGTCGTAAGCTCCTCGTGGGAAGCCAGAGTTTAATTTGTCCGCGATGCGGGCGGCGCCAACATAGTATGCTCGTTTCATTATTATCCGAGTGGAAACAAAGGACTTCAACGCTTCCGCTTCATAGGGATAAAGCTCCTCAAACTCCTTCCAAGCACACGCCGGCACCCCAATGAGACCGCTTTGGAGATGGCTGAGAAGGACGGTCTTCAGGTTGCCCGACGCAGCAGCAATACCGTGCAGTCCATCGGTATCGGCGATGCACAAGTATTCCGCATCGCCTTCACTCATCATCAAGCTCCAGCGTGTGGAG
>NZ_LDTB01000171.1 GCF_001476895.1 Sphingomonas endophytica
GCGTGTCCGAGCCCGAGCCCGATTGATAGGTCAATGACGACAGCTGCGCGGCCGTGACGTAATTGTGCTGGTTGGCGGCAAGCGCCACTCCGTTCAAAACGAAGTGGCCGCCACCGGTGCCGGCGTCCCAGACGTCGTATTGGGCGGCCGCGAAGCCGAACGGGTCGTAATAGGTGAACAGCGACGACACGGCAAAGCTCTGGCCGTGCCATGCCGTCACGTCTGCGACCGTCACCACGGGCCCTTCCGGGATTGCCGCAAATTGGGCCCATGTGCTCCAGGACACGCCGTTGAACGCCCGCACCCACAGCTGGTCGCTCGCGGGACCGAACTGGTAGGCAATGTTGGACCATTGTGAAGCAGCGACGTCGACCTCAACCCCGTTCGCCTGCGCCACCCCGCCTACAGTGAAGTGGCCGTTACCGGTGGAGTCCCAAAGCGCATACTCGATCACCGGCAAAGTACCGCTCGTCACATAGAACATGGACGATGCCGGAAGCGAGGTTTGCACCCGGCCGGTTATGTTGGAGGCGACAACCGTTGGCGCGACGTCGACGGCGCCGGAATTATCGATGAAGAAGTCGCCGCCCTCACTGGCGATCTGGGCAAGCGACACTTCGAATTGCACATCCCAGTTTTGACCGGGATAGCTGTTTCCCCACGGATTGCGAACGATGAAATTGCCGGTCGCACTGTCATAGCCGACGACTCCGAAAGCGTGATCCGGGACCAGCTGGATATTTCCGGCGCTGTCATAGGTATACGGCAATGTAGAAGGAATCTCGAGGATGACGTCGTCGTAGCTGGCGAGCGCAGCGATATAGACGG
>NZ_LDTB01000172.1 GCF_001476895.1 Sphingomonas endophytica
ATCGCATCCGCCACGCTGTAGCTCGTACGTGCGACGCCATCGATCCGGATCGTCCCACTGCTCGGCGCGACAACACCGCCGAGCACACGCATCAGCGTCGACTTGCCGGCGCCGTTCTCGCCGAGCAGCGCGACCACCTCGCCGGGCGCGACCGACAGGCTGACGTGGTCGAGCGCGACCACGCCAGGATAGGTCTTGCCGATGTCGATCAGCCCGAGGAAGGGCTCGCCCACGCCGGCCGTCGCACTACTTTTTCAAAACCTGCTTCATCTGCGCCATGAAATCGGCAAACTTGGACTTCTCGATGACCTTGCCGGGAACGATGATGATGCCGTTGGCGGGAACGCCTGATTTGTCCCCTTGAACGACCTTCGCCATCAGCTTCATGCCCTGATAGCCCCACTCGAACGGCTGCTGCACGACCGTGCCCTCGATCGCGCCGTCCTTCACGCCGCCGAGCGTGATCGGATCCTCGTCGAAGCCAATGATCTTGATCTTGCCGAGCTTGCCCGCCTCCTTCAGCACCTCATAGATGCGCGGCGTGTTGTAGGAATAGAAGCCGACCAGGCAGCTGACGTCGGGCATGGCTGCGAGAATGTCCTCGACGTTACGCTTGGCGCGGGTCTGATCGATCTCGTCGCCACGCACGTCGACCAGCTCCACCTTCGAGCCCTTGATGGT
>NZ_LDTB01000173.1 GCF_001476895.1 Sphingomonas endophytica
TGGTCCCCCTAGATTACCCCTTCCCCCTTCTTCGGCAGCTTCGGAGTTGTATAAGAGACCGGCGCGGCATTCACACGAACATGCCGGCCACCGTGCCGGCCGACGTCTCAAGGGCGCTGGCGTTCAATTCGGCGCCGCCGGCCACTCTCACGACCGACGAGCGCCGTGCCTGGGATCAGCTGCGCCTCTTCTACGACAAGGGCCTCGGCTACGCGATCGAGATGGCCAATCGCCCGCAGACCCTGTACGGGCTCGTCGATTCGCCGGTCGGCCTCGCGGCTTGGATGCTCGATCACGACGCGCGCAGCCAGGAGATGATCGCCCGCGTCTTCGACGGCGAGACGGAAGGGCTGTCGCGCGACGACGTGCTCGACAACGCCACGCTGTATTGGCTGACCAACACCGCGATCTCCTCGGCTCGGCTCTACTGGGACACCCATCAGGTATCGACGGGCGGCTTCTTCGATGTGCGCGGCGTCAAGATCCCGGTCGCCGTCAGCGCATTCCCTGACGAAATCTACACGGCACCCCGGAGCTGGGCGGAGCAGGCCTATCCGAAGCTGATCCACTACAACAAGCTCGACAAGGGCGGGCACTTCGCGGCGTGGGAGCAGCCCGAGCTGTTTGTCGCCGAAATGCGCACCGCCTTCCGCCCGCTGCGCAACGCCTAGTCATGCAACCGGCGGTGCGCGCGAATGTGCGCACCGCCATTCCTGTCGGACTTACGATGGACCAGTCGCATTCATTTCTGTCGCGGCATTCCGCTTCCGTCTTCGCGGTGCGGACGTTTGCCGCGGCCATGGTGGCGCTCTCGATTGCGCTGCTGCTTGACATGCCACGCCCCTACTGGGCGATGGCGTCCGTCTACATCACCTCCAACCAGCTGACAGG
>NZ_LDTB01000174.1 GCF_001476895.1 Sphingomonas endophytica
CTGATAGAGAGCGGCGAGGATCGAGATCACCCCGAACATGCCGCCCATGATGTCATTGGCGGAGGAGCCGACACGTTGCGGCTTGTCGCGGGTACCGGTCATCGCGGCGAGCCCCGACATCATCTGCACGACCTCATCGAGCGCCGGGCGATGATCATAGGGACCGGAGAGAAAGCCCTTGTGGCCGGCGATGATCAGGTGCGGGTATTTCGCGCGCAGCTGCTCGGGCCCGAGACCCTGCTTGTCGAGTTGACCGTCGCGGAAATTCCCAAGGAACACGTCGGCGCCGGCGAGCAGCCGGTGCATGGTGTCGCGGTCCTCAGGTTTGGCGAGATTGAGCACCACGCTGCGCTTGCCACGGTTGAACAGCGGGAAGAACGAGACGCCCATGCCGCCGAGCGAGCGGGTCTTGTCGCCGGCCGGAGGTTCGACCTTGATCACTTCGGCGCCGAGTTGCGCCAGGATCATCCCGCAGGTCGGCCCCATCACCATGTGGGTCATCTCGACGACCCTCACACCCTCCAGCGGCAGTCCGCTCCCGGTCATCGGTTTCTCCGTGCTCGTTGCGCTCGTTTTGAGTAGTTGGCGCAGGTTAGGCTTCCGCACGCTATCTGAAAAATATAATC
>NZ_LDTB01000175.1 GCF_001476895.1 Sphingomonas endophytica
TGATCTGTGAAGAGTGCCAGCGGCACGATTTCCTGCTGAAGAGGCTCGAAAGCGTCCGGTGCCGCCGAAATGCGCGCCACCACCATGAAAGCCTCCGCCGCCACCATGGCCACCGCCGCGAGAGTAAGCTGGCGCCGCCGTTGTCAAGATTACGACAAAGATAGCCCCGCAAATCGTCATGATCCGATCCATCGTTATTTCCTTTCATTCATGAGAGTCTTACACGCTTGCTGGATCCGTCGCCCGCTAAGCGATCGTGCAACGTCGCCGCGGGACGCCGCTGCTCAGATTTTGTTTTCAATCCTTCTTCATCGCGATCTTGGTGTCAGTCCTGACCCGTGCCCAATCAGCCTTCAGCTTCTGCATGAACGAACTCCGGAGCGTGTTGTGGCATTCGCTGATGATCATCGGCGCCAAGTCACGGTGCCATCACGCTTCTCCACGCCTGACCAGGATACTGCAACGACGTTTCGACTACGGGCGCAGCGCGGCGCGCGCATTGGTGAGCGCCCGATGGCAGCCAGCGGAGTCCCCGGCGTCGCTGGCGGCGCGAGCCTGAGCCAATGCATCGAGCGCCTGTTCGAAGCCCCGCCGATGGCTGCCTTCGGTGGCCGCCAGCGATCGCGGCGTCGGCTGATAACCGCGCAGTGCGTCGAGGCTTTCCGACTTCCATCCATCGGTTCCTGCTTGTCTTTCGATGGCGGCGTCGATCTGTGCCTGAACGCGCGCGATTGAAGGAGCGCACGGACTGGCTTGGGCGGAGGTAGCGGCCAATAGCGCGGTGATGGTGGCGTAGCAGTTCGTGCTCCTGGTG
>NZ_LDTB01000176.1 GCF_001476895.1 Sphingomonas endophytica
AGGTTGCCGGCGTTCTCGAAGTCCTCGCCTCGCTCGATCTGGACGGCGCTCTTGTCACTGCCGACGCCTTGCATTGCCGGCCCGATGTCGCGCAGGCCATCCGCGACCGGAAGGGCCACTACGTTCTAGCCATCAAGAGCAATCGCGGCCGGCTCTTCAAGGCCGCCAAGGCGTTGCTCGACACCGCCCGACGGCCTGCGCGAGCAAGCCAGCGAAGAACCGCCGCCCACGATCGCATCCAGCGCCGGCAAGCCATCATCGTGCCGGCACCGCAATTGGCCAAGAAACATGGCTTCACCCGCTATCGTCGCGGTCGGCCGCATCGACAGCTGGCGCGCAACGGCCGGCAAGCCTGCCAAGCGGACGGCCCGATACTTTCTGGCTTCGCGGCGGCTGTCGGCCAAGAAGCTGCTCGACGTCGTCCGCGCCCACTGGAGCATCGAGAACAACCTGCACTGGGTTCTCGACGTTCTGTTCGACGAGGACGCTTGCCGCAGCCGCAAGGACCACGCCCCGGAGAACCTTGCCGTCATCCGCAAGCTCGCCATCAACGCCCTGCAAGCCACGCCAGGTCCAGCGCGGACCAGCCACAAAATGCTCCAGGCAAGATGGAGCAACGACTTCCTTCTCACCGTCCTGGCCCATATGCGATAGCCCTACCCGCAAGGGGGGAGGGAGCCTGAAGAGGGTGCTCACCTCACATGCACGACGCCGACGCGCCGCGCCTTACGGCTGCTTGATCTCCACCGTCTGGCGCTTGCCGGCGGCGATGGTGAACGGCTTTTCGACCTTCTGGCCGTCGGCATAGGTCGCGACCGCGACATAGTCGCCGGCGTTGAGCGCGACGTTGTAGGTCGCCTCATAGTTCACCGCGACGTGCTTGCGCTCGTCGTTGAGGTCGCGCTCGGCGCTGTAGATGTCGATCTGCTGGGCACTGTCGGTCTTGATCCCGACCACGCCGGCATTGAGATTGACCGTGACCCGGGTCGGCGCGCCGGACTTCACTTCCGTGCTCGCGGTGCCCCTCGCCTCGCCGACCGTCACCTTCACCTCGTAGCTGCCGCCGGGCAGATCGAACTTCGATTCGGGATCGTACTCCTGCGCGACCTTGTCGCCCTCGTCGCCGTCGGGCTTCGCAGGCTGGTGGACCGCGACCACGAGGTCCTTCTCGACCTTGGGCCCGCCTTCCGCATAGGTGG
>NZ_LDTB01000177.1 GCF_001476895.1 Sphingomonas endophytica
ATAGACCCACATCGGCAATGGGGCACGATTGAATAGCGTCTGGAACGCGTCATGCGCCAGGAAGAAACCTTCAATTTGATCGTTCGGATCAGACATTGCGGCAAAATTGGCCGCGAAGGCTCAACTTCAAGTTAAGCGGAGGTTGTCGCAGCGGCGCTTGGTTAACGGCTGATAAGAGTCTGCTGCTGCTTACGTCAATAGGGATATCAAAATCGCTTGTTCCCGCCAGGAATGGAAAACTCCTCCAACGCGGCCAGGCATTGATGTCGGGCTCTCCGCCCGCTCCCCAGTAGGCAGACACGTCCCATAGCCGCAGATTCAGCGGATGTCGTCCGTTTGTGTGCTTTCGACTCCTTGGCTCTCGCAACATGTAACTTGGTCTTGTCGACAAATCGTCGAGAGCACAATCGAGCCACCCATTATCTAAGTGAAGGCCTGCGCCGACGAGCCGACCAAAACGTCCGTTTGGCCGCTCAAATATCCAATTCTACGACGCGAACGTATTCGACCTTTGCATCGGATCCCCGCACTGTATCGAATGGGGTGAAGATACAGAAAACAAGGGAGAGCCGAACAGTAACCTGGCCGAATCCGCCGGCACAAAAGCGCCGCACGAAACCCACTTTTTCCCAGCGTCTCTCTCTCGA
>NZ_LDTB01000178.1 GCF_001476895.1 Sphingomonas endophytica
GCCATTGGCTTCCGCGATCCAGCAATGCTCGCGTGCGGGATCAAAGTTCCTGATGAATTGCGCGCAGATCTCGGCGACCAGCGCCTCGTAGCTGATGTCCCAGCCATATTCCTCGGCATAGGCCCTTGCCTGGCTCGAAATCACCCAGCCGATGTCGCCGGGCCTGTGGCTGCGCAGCAGAAAAGCGGCGGGTTTCTCCGCAGGCTGCTCCAGCGTTCGCCCGATCGTCGCCATCGCGCGCACCACGGCGCCGCGCTGACTGTCGTCGAGCGAGACGAGCAGGTTTCCGACTTCCTCGCTCGACCGACGCTCGAGCTCGGCCTGGGCGGTGCGGCCTTTGGCGGTCAGCGATAGTTCGTTGATCCGGCCGTCGTGCTTTGCCGGCTTGCGCCGTCACCATCTGGCGCCGCTGCAGCGCCCGCAGGGTGCGGCTCACGAAGCCGGGATCAAGGCCAAGATCGCGCGTGAGGTCGGTGGCAGTGCAGGCGGGGCGATGCCGGATCTCGTAGAGGATGCGGGCTTCCTGCAGGGTGAACGGGCTGTGCACGAGCTTGGGCTCGATGAGGCCGAGCTTGCGCGTGTAAAAGCGGTTGAAGCCGCGGATCGCGGCGATCTCGCCGGCGATATCATTATTTGATTT
>NZ_LDTB01000179.1 GCF_001476895.1 Sphingomonas endophytica
GGTGCGTCACGACGTCGGATCGGGCGGGCTGGTGAAGACCCCGACCCTGCTGAACGCCAATTTCAATGCACCGTACTTCCACGACGGCCGCTACGATACGTATGAGCAGGTGGTCGAGCATTTCGACCGTGTGTTCGACCTCGAACTGTCGACCCAGGACGTGCAGGACCTTGTGGCCTATCTGAATGCGGTCGGCGACGGCGAACGTCCGTTCGACAAGGACGGCGTCGTGCTCCGGATGAAGGAAGTGCTGGAGCTCTCGACCGTGCTCGCGACCGCGATTCCCGCCGGCGACAAGGACATCGTCGCGCTGGCGGTCGATACGATCGGGCGCGAGCTGCGCGAATTGACCGAGCAATATCCCGATCGCAAGAATACCAGCGTGTCGGGCGGCGAGGAGCAGCGCGTGCTCGCGCGCAACGGGCTCAAGGAGCTCGTGCTGACGTTGCGCCGTATCGAGATGGCGGTTGCAGCGGGCCGCAACGCCGACGCCGCGACCGAGTTCAGGAATTATCGCAACCTGATGGCTGCGGCGGTACCTGCGTTGCTGGCCAGCGCCGAGCCGTGGTCGTTGTTCAATCAAGACGTGCATGACCAGCATTACGCCGCACTGCGC
>NZ_LDTB01000018.1 GCF_001476895.1 Sphingomonas endophytica
TTGTTGAATTCGGTTCATTGTGTTAAGGCCTGTCAAGGGGGTTCGGCGTCCGGCAGCGCCGGGACGACCTTCACGGGCGTTGGACTGCACGAGGAGTGTGAGTGGAGTGGGCCGACAACGACAAGCTGAAACTCGGAATGCGGCCAGCCGCAGGGGCGGAAGCGCACGGTCGAGACCGGCAAGGTGAAGCAGAGCTTCAGCCACGGCCGTAGCAATACGGTGGTGGTCGAGGTGAAGCGTCGCCGCGTGCTCGGTCCGCAGGGTGGCGCGCCCGAGGCGACGCTTCACCTCGACCACCACCGTATTGCTACGGCCGTGGCTGAAGCTCTGCTTCACCTTGCCGGTCTCGACCGTGCGCTTCAGCCCCAGCGGCTGGCGCATTCCGAGTTTCGGCTTGTCGTTGTCGGTCTCGCTCACTCAAATTCCTCGTGCAGTCTCACGGCCGGTATGGTCGTCCCGGCGATGCCGGGCGCCGATGCGCCTTGCGCGGCCGTAGCGCAAGGTGCCGAATTCAGATCAGGGCCGATAAAGTGCAGCCAACGATCGAGCGCTTCGCTGAGTCGTTGTGCCGCAGCGCGGTCGATGACGCCGATGTGTACCACATTTTCGCGGCCCAGCGCCAACGACAATATGGGGCGCGGCACCGGCAGTGCCAAGCCCCTCAGGTCGGAACCTTCGCGGTCGGACCCGACGCGCCACGCCTGCGCCAGTTTCCGGCATCCGTCGTCGGAGGCATCGGCGGCATGATAAAGCGCGCGCAGCTTGCCCGAGCGGGCCGCGGTCTCGATCCGTTCGGAGCCGGTCAGCACCGTACCGCCGCGCGATTCGAGGCCGAGGCGGTCGAGGGCGTTGCGCTCCAGCGCGGCGGCGATCAGCGCGGGCAGATCGTCGGGGATGACGAACTCGCCGGTCTTGAACGCCCGTGCCAGCGCGCCGCGCAGCTTGCCCTTGGCGATCGCCGCTTCCAGTCCGGCGCGGGCGACGCCGATCCAGGCGCCGCGACCCGGTGCCTTGGCGCGCACGTCGGGGAGGACGCGACCGTCGGGAGCGAGCGCGAGCCGGATCAGCGCCGCCGGCGACGCGCGCTCGCGGGTGAGGATGCAGGAGCGTTCGGGTTCGGTCATGCGCCGTCTCTCGGAAAGGCGCCGTCACCCCGGATTTGTTCCGGGGTCCACGGTGCCGCAAGATCCAGCGCTGTCGGATTTGCGGATGGGTGGATGCCGGGACGCGCCCGGCATGACGAAGGAGGGGCGGTGTGAGAGAACGACAACCCTGCGTCTACATTCTGGCGAGCGGCCGGAACGGCACGCTGTACGTCGGTGTCACATCCAGCCTGATCGGAAGGGTCATGCAGCGCCGCGACGGAACGTTCGGTGGTTCTACCGAACAATATGCCGTGAAGCGCCTCGTCTGATATGAGGTGGTCGACACGATGGACGCCGCCATCGCTGCCGAAAAGCGCATCAAGAAGTGGCCGCGTGAATGGAAGCTCAACCTGATCGAGCGCGACAATCCGCACTGGGACGATCTCGCCGTAGCGCTCGGCCTGGACGCCACGCGCGTTTGATCGCCCTCGCGGCGAACAAGCGGTCGACGACTGCGGGACGACGGTGGATGCCGGAACAGGTCCGGCATGACGGTGGAGCGTCAGCGTCTCATCGCCGGGGTTCCGCATGAGCGTCTCCCCTGCCAGTGGCGCCGTCGCGGTCGGCGAGCAAGTGCCCGCCCGCGCCGTAATTCTCCGTCGACACTTCCTCGATCACGACCTGCACGACGGCCGGGCTCTTGCCCAGCCGCGTGACCAGCGAGGCCGTGACGTCGGCCACGATCCCCGCCTTCTGTTCGCGCGTCGCCGCGCCCGCCAGTCGGATCGATACGAACGGCATCAGGCGTCCTGATCCTCCGACGCCTGCTCGGCCGCCGGCTCGTCGTCGAACCAGTGCGCGCGCGCGGCCATGATGATCTCATTGCCCTGCTCATCGCTCAGCCCGTACTCGCCCAGCACGCCGCCCTTGTTCTCGGGGCGATCGTTGCGGCGCGGCGCGTCGTCGTTGCGGCGGCGCGGCTCGGCGCGCTTCTTCTCGACCAGCTCGTCGGTCGCCAGATCGGCGAGATCGTCGAGGGTCTTGATCCCCGCCTTGCCGAGCGTGACCAGCATCGCCTCGGTCAGATACGGCAGCTCGGCCAGCGCATCCTCGACGCCCAGCGCCTGGCGTTCCTCGCGGTTGGCCTGTTCGCGACGATCCAGCGCCTCCTGCGCGCGGCTCTGCAATTCCTGCGCGAGATCCTCGTCGAAGCCCTCGATGCCCGCCAGCTCGTCCAGCTCGACATAGGCGACCTCTTCCAGCGCGCCGAAGCCCTCAGCGACCAGCAGCTGCGCCAGCGTCTCGTCGACATCCAGTTCGTTCTGGAAGGTCTCGGAATTCTTGACGAACTCCTGCTGACGCTTCTCGCTGGCGTCGGTTTCGGTCAGGATGTCGATCGCCTTGGCGGTCAGCTGGCTGGCGAGGCGGACGTTCTGGCCGCGACGGCCGATCGCGAGGCTGAGCTGATCGTCGGGGACGACCACCTCGATGCGGTCCTCTTCCTCGTCGATCACGACGCGCGCGACGTTCGCCGGCTGGAGCGCGTTGACGACGAAGGTGGCGGTGTCGGGCGACCAGGGGATGATGTCGATCTTCTCGCCCTGCATCTCCTGCACGACCGCCTGCACGCGGCTGCCCTTCATGCCGACGCACGCGCCGACCGGATCGATCGACGAATCGTGGCTGATGACGCCGATCTTGGCGCGGCTGCCCGGATCGCGGGCCGCGGCCTTGATCTCGATGATGCCGTCGTAGATCTCGGGCACTTCCTGCGCGAACAGCTTCTTCATGAAGTCCGGGTGCGCGCGGCTGAGGAAGATCTGCGGCCCGCGATTCTCGCGCACCACCTTCAGGATCAGCGAGCGGATGCGGTCGTTGACGCGCACCACTTCGCGCGGGATCTGCTGATCGCGGCGGATGACGCCCTCGGCGCGGCCCAGGTCGACGACGATATGGCCGAACTCGACGCGCTTGACGACGCCGGTGATGATCTCACCCGCGCGCTCCTTGAACTCTTCATACTGGCGCTCGCGCTCGGCATCGCGGACCTTCTGGAAGATGGTCTGCTTGGCGGCCTGCGCCTGAATGCGGCCGAATTCGATCGGGGGCAGCGGATCGACCAGATAGTCGCCGACGCTCGCGCCCGGCTGCAGCTTCTGCGCGCCGTTGACGTCGACCTGCTTGTAGATGTCGTCGACCAGCTCGACCACCTCGACGACGCGCCACAGTCGCAGATCGCCGTTGTTCGGGTCCAGCTTCGCGCGAATGTCCATTTCCTGGCCGTAACGCGTGCGCGCGGCGCGCTGGATCGCGTCCTCCATCGCCTCGATGACGATCGCCTTGTCGATCATCTTCTCCGAAGCGACCGAATTGGCGATCGCGATCAGCTCCGCACGATTGGCGGTGACGCCGGTGGCCATCAGTGGGTTTCCTCTTCTGCGTCCGTGGACGTATCGTGAATCTCTTCGTCGGCGCCCTCCATCGAGAGCGGGACGGTGGCGTCGATCAGGCGATCGGTCAGCATCAGCTTGGCATCGGCGATCAGCGCGAAGGGCACATGTTCCAGCACGCCGGTGCGCGGGTGGCGGATCGCGATGTTGCCATCGGCGTCGATCCCTTCCAGATCGCCCTTGAACTGCTTCTGTCCGTCGACCGCCTCGGTCAGGACGATGCGCGCCTCATGGCCCGCCCAGTCGGTGAAATCCTGCGGGCGGGTGAGCGGGCGATCGATGCCGGGCGACGACACTTCCAGCCGGTACGCGCCCTCGATCGGATCCTGTCCGGCTTCCTCCAGCGCGTCGAGCTTGTCCGAGATGCGGCGCGACAATTCGGCGCAATCGTCGATGTTCAGCTGCCGCGTGTCGGGGCGCTCGGCCATGATCTGGAGCGTGCGCTCGTCGCCCTTGCCGAACAGGCGCACGCGCACCAGCGCGAAGCCGAGGGCCTTCGCCTCTGGCTCGATCAACCGGACGAGGGGAGTGATGTCGTTCAAATGCACCTTCCGCACATGCGTTTCTTGCCGCCGCGGAGCAGGCCCCGCAGCCCCTTGCACCTCACGATGTAAGAGAAAGCACGAGCGATATAGCGCCACCGTCGGTTGGCCGCAAGCGCGTTGCGTGCAGGGCGACGGCCGGCAGCAATCAGATGAAACGAACATGAGGGAACCATGAAGCTGACGCGTGCTTTGATCGCGCAATGTTCCCGTCCCCGGAGAGGACCACATGCTGACCCGTTTCGCGTTCGCCGCCGTTGCCCTGACCGCTGCCACCGCCTGCGGTGGGGAGGGTACCGCGGCGGCAACGCAGCCGGTCGCCGATGCGCCGGTCGCCCCAGCGCCGACACCGACGCCTACGCCCGGCCCGACCTTCCCGACCGGAACGCCGGTGGCCGGGACGCCCTTCGCCAGCGCGGTGATCGCCGACTTCGACGCGCCCTGGGCGATGACGTTCCTGCCCGATCGACGGATGCTGGTGACGGAGAAGGCCGGGCAGATGCTGCTGGTCGCCGCCGATGGTTCGTCGCGGCGGACGGTGGCGACGATCGACGTCGACTCGTCCGGACAGGGCGGGTTGATGGATGTCGTGCTCGCCCCCGACTTCGCGACCAGCAAGCGCGTCTATTTCAGCTATTCGGCGGCAGGGCAGGGCGGCAAGGGAGTCGTGCTGGCGCGCGGCACCTTGTCGGGCAACGCGGGGGCTGAGCAGTTGACGGCGATCGAGACACTGTACCGCGCCAGCCCGCTGGTCGATGGCGACGGGCATTATTCGGGCCGGATCGCTTTCTCGCCGGACGGCCAATATCTGTTCTTCACCAACGGCGACCGGCAGAAGTTCACGCCCGCGCAGGACAAGGGCGGGTCGCTCGGCAAGGTGCTGCGTCTGACCCCGGACGGCAAGGCGGCGGCGAACAATCCGTTGGCGGCGCAGGGCTTCCTGCCGGAGGTGTGGAGCTATGGTCACCGCAACCTGCTCGGCATCGCCTTCGACGCGCAGGGCAATCTCTGGGAGCAGGAGATGGGGCCGAAGGGCGGCGACGAGGTCAATCTGATCCTGCCCGGCCGCAATTACGGCTGGCCGAACGTGTCGAACGGCTCGAACTACGACGGCAGCGACATCCCCGATCACGCGCCGGGCGATGGCTATGAGGCGCCCAAGGTGTGGTGGAACCCGGTGATCTCGCCGGGCGGGCTGATGATCTATTCGGGCGACCTGTTCCCGCAATACAAGGGCGATGCGTTCATCGGCGGCCTGTCGTCCAAGTCGCTCGTGCGCGTCGACCTGAACGGCACCAACGCCAGCAAGGGCGATCAATGGTCGCTGGGCGAACGCATCCGCGAAGTGGAGCAGGGACCGGACGGCGCGATCTATGTGCTGGAGGACGGCGGCAGCTCCCCGGGGCGGCTGCGGCGGTTGACGCCGGCGGGATAACCGTCCGTCATTGCTTCGCTCGTAATGACGGTGGGAGGGTTGACGCTGCACTGCACAATCGCCAGCTAGGCGGTTCGCACAACCAGCAGACGTCCGGGGAAACCGTATGGCCACCGCCATTGCCGAGGTGCGCCGCGCGCCGGTCGGCCTGATCCATCTGTCGCTCGCGGTCGGCGGGTTCGCGATCGGGACGACCGAATTCGCGACGATGAGCCTGCTGCCCGACATGGCGCGTGACCTGGGCGTCGATGCACCAACGGCGGGGCACGTCATCAGCGCCTATGCGCTGGGCGTCGTCGTGGGCGCGCCGACTCTGGCGGTACTGGGCGCGCGAATGGCGCGGCGGCATCTGCTGATCGCGCTGATGACGCTGTTCGCGCTCGGCAATGGATTGTCGGCGCTCGCGCCCAGCTATGGCTGGATGATGCTGTTCCGCTTCATGGCCGGGCTGCCGCATGGCGCCTATTTCGGGATCGCGATGCTGGTCGCCGCCTCGCTGGTGGATCAGGGCAAGCGGACGCAGGCGGTGGCGCGCGTCATGCTGGGGCTGACGGTCGCGACGATCGTCGGCGTGCCGCTGGCCAATTTCATGGGGCAGCTGGTCGGGTGGCGGTCATGCTTCGTGGTGGTCGCCGGGCTGGCCGCGCTGACGGCCACGCTGGTCTTCGCCTTCGCCCCGCGCGATCGCGGCGATCCTTCCGCCAGTCCGTTGGCGGAACTCAGCGCGCTCAAGCGGCCGCAGGTCTGGCTGACGCTGGGCGTCGGTGCGATCGGCTTCGGCGGGTTGTTCGCGGTCTATACCTATCTGGCGGACACGATGGCGGCGGTGACACAGGTCGGGCCGCGCATGGTGCCGTTCGCGCTCGCCGCCTTCGGTGTCGGCATGACGGCCGGCAATCTGATCGTGCCGAAGTTCGCCGACCGCGCCCTCATGCCCACCGCCGCCGGCGTGCTGGTGTGGAGCCTGATCGCGCTGCTGCTGTGGCCGTTCGCCGCGCAGCACTTCGCGACCGTGATGGTGGCGATGGTCGCGATCGGGATCGGCGGGTCGCTCGGAACCGTGCTCCAGACGCGGCTGATGGACGTGGCGGGCGATGCGCAGGCACTGGCGGCGGCGCTCAACCATTCGGCGTTCAACACCGCCAATGCGCTAGGGCCGTGGCTGGGCGGAATGGCGATTGCGGGCGGATACGGCTGGACGTCGACCGGGCCGGTCGGCGCCGTTCTGGCCGTCGCCGGTCTGGCGGTGCTGGCGGCGTCGTGGCGGCTTCAGCGCCGCACCGACGCGCGCGCTACATGACGATGCCGGGCTTCGATTCGGACAGCGCCGCCAGCACCATCCGTTCCCAGACCGCGACATCGCCCGCCGCCGCCATCGCCGGGCTGGGCGCGCGCATGGTGTGGAGGACCGCCATCGCATCGTCGCGGTGATCCTTCCACTGCGCATCGACCTGCGCGCTGGCGGATTCGACCGTGCCATGGCCGTTGGCGCTGAGACTTTGCGCGGCCAGAACGCGCGCGATCCGTTCGACGAGCGGGGAGGTGGCGGTGTCCATATCTCTTCTCCTTCTCCGATGTCGCAAACGTTCCGCAGCCGTGACGGCTCCATTCATGATTGACTCCACGACCGGCAAGCGTAGAGGCGCGGAGGTCGATGCCGCGCAAGGGGCATGGGCCAGCGCGGGAGAGCGCGGCCGGCCTTCCAGGTCACCAGCCGCCGCCGAAGGAGCAACCACCCCGGAATCTCTCAGGCAGCAGGGACCGCGCCGGCCGATCGACACTCTGGAAAGCGGCGATGCGCCCCGGCGCCACGCCCACCGAAGGGGTAACTCGGGTGTGCCCGAGGAAAGCTCTCAGGTTCCGTGACAGAGGGGGACAATCGGATCGCCACCGGGCCGCGAGGCACCGTTGCGACCGGCCTCTTGCGACGGAAGACCGATGATGAGCGACGTTCCCGCCACCCATGAAGACGATGGTTTCGAGCCGCTCGAGATCCTGACGCTGCCGCTCGACGCCTGGCATCGTGCGAAGGGCGGGCGGATGGTGGAGTTCGCCGGCTATCACATGCCCGTCCAGTATGAGGGCATCATGGCCGAGCATCTCTGGACGCGGGAGAATGCCGGACTGTTCGATGTCAGCCACATGGGCCAGCTGTCGATCACCGGCGACAACGTCGCGACCGCGCTGGAGGCGTTGATGCCCGCCGCGATTGCCGACGCGCCGATGAACAAGGCGCGCTATTCGCTGCTGCTGAACGACGAGGGCGGCGTGCTCGACGACCTGATGCTGACGCCGCAAGCGGCGGATCGCATCTATATGGTCGTCAACGGCGCGACCAAATACGACGACGTCGCGCACATGATCGAGCATCTGCCCGACGACGTGACGCTCAACATGATGGAGGACCACGCGCTGCTGGCGGTGCAGGGGCCGAAGGCGGTCGAGGCGGTCGCGCGGCTGGTGCCCGGTGTCGAGGCGCTGACCTTCATGCAGGCGGGCGCGTTCGAGTGGAACGGCCATGATCTGTGGATCAGCCGCTCGGGCTACACCGGCGAGGACGGCGTCGAAATGTCGGTGCCCGCCGAGGCGGTCGAGGCGTTCGCCGAGGCGCTGGTCGCGCAGCCGGAGATCAAGCCGATCGGGCTGGGCGCGCGCGACTCGCTGCGGCTGGAAGCGGGCCTGCCGCTCTACGGCCACGACCTCGATCCCGCGATCACGCCGGTGCAGGCCGATCTGGGCTTCGCGCTGTTCAAGCGTCGCCGCGAGGCGGCCGACTTCCCCGGTGCCGCGCGCATCCTCGCCGAGCGCGAGAACGGCCCCGCCACCAAGCGCGTCGGCCTGCTGGTCGATGGGCGTCAGCCGGTGCGCGAGGGCGCGGATGTGGTGGACGCATCGGGCACGGTCGTCGGCCGCGTTACCAGCGGCGGCTTCGCGCCCAGCGTCGGCGCGCCGATCGCCATGGCCTATGTCCCGCTCGCCGATGCCGCCCCCGGCACCGTCGTCACCTTGTCGCAGCGTGGCAAGGCGCACCGCGCCACCGTCACCGCGATGCCCTTCGTTCCCCATCGCTACGTTCGCGGAGTTAAGTAAGATGAGCCGCTATTTCACCGAAGACCATGAGTGGATCGATGTCGACGGCGACACCGGCACGGTCGGCATCAGCGACTATGCGCAGGGCCAGCTGGGCGACATCGTGTTCGTCGAAGTGCCCGACGCCGGCCGCTCGCTGTCTAAGGGCGACGAGGCGGCGGTCGTCGAGAGCGTGAAGGCCGCGTCGGACGTCTATTCGCCCGTCTCCGGCACCGTGCTTGAGGGCAATCCGGCGCTGGTCGACGAACCGGCGCTGGTGAACAGCGATCCGGAAGGCGAGGGCTGGTTCTTCAAGCTGACGCTGTCGGACGTGTCGGAACTCGACGCGCTGATGGACGAAACCGCCTACGCCGCCTTCGTCGCGAAGCTCTGATCCCTGAAGTCCCCTCCCTTTCAAGGGAGGGGGAGGGTGCCTCACACCAGCGCCTTGGCCTCGTCGTCCATCGTGCCGCTGACCTCATTGGCCTGCAGGATCATGTCGGTGTGCGCGGCGCCCGACGGGATCATCGGGAAGCAATTGGCGAGCTTCGCCACCATGCAATCCACCATCACTGGCCCGTCATGCGCCAGCATCTCGGCGATCCCCGCCTCCAGCTGGTCGGGCCGCTCGATGCGGATACCCTTCCAGCCATACGCCTCGGCCAGCTTCACGAAATCGGGCAGCGAGTCCGAATAGCTTTCGGCATAGCGGCTCTCATAGGTCAGCTCCTGCCACTGGCGGACCATGCCCATGTACTCGTTGTTCAGGATGAACACCTTGACCGGCAGGCGATATTGCGTCGCCGTCGCCAGTTCCTGAATGTTCATCTGGATCGACGCTTCACCCGCGATGTCGATGACCAGCGCGTTCGGGTGGCCCAGCTGCGCGCCGATCGCGGCGGGCAGGCCGTAGCCCATCGTGCCGAGCCCGCCCGACGTGAGCCACTTGTTCGGCAGGTCGAAACCGAAATGCTGCGCGGCCCACATCTGGTGCTGGCCGACCTCGGTGGTGATGATCGGCTGGCGGTGATGCGTGGCGTCGTACAGCGCACGGATCGCGCGCTGCGGCATGATCTCGCCATTGTTCTCGTTCGGCCCCGTCTCCGGGAAGTCGAGGCACTTGACCGCGCGCCAGCCCTCGATGCGGCGCTGCCACTCGGTCGTGTCGGGCTTGGGATGCTGGCGTGCCTTCCACACCCGCACCATGTCCTCCATCGCGTGACCGGCGTCCGCAACGATGGCGAGATCGATCCGCACCGTCTTGTTGATGCTCGACCGGTCGATGTCGATATGCACCTTGCGGCTGTTCGGCGAGAAGGCGTCGAGGCGGCCCGTGACGCGGTCGTCGAAGCGCGATCCGATCGCGACGACCAGATCGGCCTGGTTCATCGCCATGTTCGCTTCATAGGTGCCGTGCATGCCCAGCATCCCTAGCCACAGCGGGCCGCTGGCCGGATAGGCACCCAGACCCATCAGCGTCGAGGTGACCGGCGCGCCGGTGATCCGCGCCAGTTCCTGCAACAGCTGCGACGCCGCCGGGCCGGAGTTGATGACCCCGCCGCCGGTGTACAGCACCGGGCGTTCGGCGGCCGCCAGCATGTCGACCACCTGCTCGATCGCGGCGCGGTCGGCCTTGATCTGCGGACGATATGTCTTGTGCTGGATCGGGCCGGGCTTGGTGTAGCGCGCGGTCGCAACCTGCACGTCCTTGGGAATGTCGACCACGACCGGGCCGGGGCGGCCCTGCGTCGCGATATGGAACGCCTCATGGATGACCGGACCCAGCCGCGCCGGGTCCTTCACCAGATAATTGTGCTTGGTGCAGTGGCGCGTGATGCCGACCGTGTCCGCCTCCTGAAAGGCGTCCGAGCCGATCAGCGCGGTCGGCACCTGTCCGGTGATGACGACCATCGGGATCGAGTCCAGCAGCGCGTCGGTGATGCCCGTGACGGCATTGGTCGCGCCGGGGCCGGAGGTGACGAGCACGACGCCCGGCTTGCCGGTCGACCGTGCATAGCCTTCCGCCGCATGGGTCGCGGCCTGTTCGTGGCGCACGAGGATGTGCCGGATCTTCTTCGACCGGAACAAGGCGTCGTAGATCGGCAGGACGGCACCGCCCGGATAGCCGAACACGACCTCCACGCCGAGATCGCACAGCGCCTCGACCAGGATGTCTGCTCCGCTCTTCTCGGTCACGTCACGTCTCCTCGAAAAAGAATGCCGGGCGTCCTTAGCCCGTCAGGTCGGCGCGCGCTACGGCATAGAAAGTTACGTGTCAAACGCTTTATGGGAAATAAAATTGCAAATCTGGCGCGGTGCAGCATTGCCATTCCTGGGGCAACTGGTTGCGGAACCACGTATATTGCCGCTTGGCATAACGTCGCGTCGCCAGTTGCGCGGCGGAAAGTGCTTCGTCGTGCGTCAGGGTGTCGGCCAGCAACGCCGCGATCTCCGGTACGCCGATCGCGCGTCGGACGGGGGCATCGGCGGGCACGTCGTCGCGCGCGACCAACGCCGCCACTTCCTCGATCGCCCCTTGCGCGAACATCGCCGCCAGCCGCGCGTCGCAGCGGGCGACCAGCGTTTCGCGATCCGGCAGCAGCACCAGCCCGCGCACCTGGAACCGCGCCGCGACCCCGCCGACCCGCTGCGCCTGCCATGCGGCGAGCGGTCGCCCCGTCGATCGCACCACCTCCAGCGCGCGCGCGACGCGGGTGGTGTCGCGCGGGTTCAGGCGCGCGGCGGCGTCGGGGTCTTCGCGGCAGAGCGCGTCATAGGTGTCCGCCACCGGCAGCGCACGGATCGCCGCGCGGATATCGGGGGCGATCTCCGGGACCGGCGCGATCCCGTCGAGCAGCGTGCGGATGTACAGTCCCGTTCCGCCGACGAGCACCGGCACCCGTCCGCTGGCGACCGCCGCCCTCACTTCCACGGCGGCCTCCGCCGCCCAGCGCGCCGCCGACCACGCCTCGGCGCCGTCGACATGACCGAACAGCCGGTGCGGCACGCGCGCTTCATCCTCCGCCGAAGGGCGCGCCGACAGCACGCGCAGGTCGCGATAGACCTGGCTGGCATCGGCGTTGATGACGACTCCGCCGACCCGTTCGGCCAGGTCGATCGCCAGCGCGCTCTTGCCGCTGGCGGTCGGCCCTGCGATGAGCGCCAGCCTCGGCAGGTCTTGTGGTTTCTCGGGGGTGAGCATGTTCACGGCGACGCTGATAGCAGCAGGGCGACTGACGCCCAACATCATGGCCGAGGCGCACGATCGGCTGGCGGCGGCGGGCTGCGCCCCGACGACGATGGCGTGGATCGATGATGGCGACGCCGCCGACTGGCAGTTCGAGCTGGCCCCCGCCGACGCCCGCGCCGCGCTGGAGGGCGCGTTCGAGCGCGTCGACGTGGTCGTGCAGCCGCGCGAGGGGCGTCGCAAGATGCTGCTCGTCGCCGATATGGATTCGACGATGATTACCGTCGAATGTATCGACGAACTCGCTGACTATGCCGGTCTGAAGCCCCGGATCGCCGCGATCACCGAGGCCGCGATGCGCGGCGAACTGGATTTCGAGGGTGCGCTGGATGCCCGCGTCGCGCTGCTTAAGGGTCTGGATTCGGGCGTGATCGACACCTGCCGGGCGGAGCGGGTGCGGATCATGCCGGGCGCACGCCAACTGGTCCGCACCATGCGCGGCTGGGGGGCGAGCGCGGTGCTGGTCTCGGGTGGTTTCACCCGCTTCGCGGAGCCGGTCGCGGCCGAAATCGGTTTCGACCGTGCGATCGCCAACGTACTGGAAATCGAGGGGAATGCGCTGTCGGGCACCGTCGCGCGTCCGATCGTCGGCGCGCAGACCAAGCGTGCTACGCTATTGGAATATCGTGAAAACCTCGGCCTCGCCGCGACGGCGACGCTGGCGGTCGGCGACGGCGCGAACGACCTGGCGATGATCGAGATCGCCGGGCTGGGTGTCGCCTATCACGCCAAGCCGATCGTCGCGGCGGCGGCGGCGGCGCGGATCGCGCATGGCGACCTGACCGCCTTGCTATGGGCGCAGGGCGTGCCGCGCGCCGAATGGGGCGCCTGACGCGCTATCGTTAACGCTTCCTCCACCATGCGCTGGCATCCCCGGCGCGACGGATAGTGAAGGATGCCAAGGACATGCGCGCGACGATCGGGCGGCTGGCCACGCTTCTGCTGGCGATCACGCCGCTGGCCGGCTGCGTCACGTCGCAGCCCGGTCTGTCGCGCGCCGCGCAACAGGCGGCGCAGGCGATTCCCGCCGCCGAGCGGGCGGTGATGCTGGACGGACGGGACGCGGATCGGCGCGCGTTGCTCGCCACCGCCTATCTGCGCGCCGGGCGCTTCCGCTCGGCGGCGCGGGCTTTCGAGGATGTCCTGACGCTGCGTGCGCCCGACGCGCGTACCGCCTTGAATCTGGCACTCACGCAGATCGCGGCGGACGAGCGTGCACAAGCGCTGGAGACGCTGGATCGCCATGCCGCGCTCATCCCCCTGGCCGATCGCGGGCTGGCGCTGGCGCTCGCAGGGCAACCGCGACAAGGCGTCGTCGCGTTGATGGCGGCGATGCGCCTTCCGGGTGCCGACGCGCACACGCGGCAGAACCTCGCGCTGGCACTCGCGCTGTGCGGAGAATGGAGCGATGCGCATATGCTGGTCGCGCTCGACCTCGACCCGCTGGCCGCGCGCCGCCGCATTCTGGAGTGGATGCGGTTCGCCCAGCCGCAGGGGGCCGCCGATCAGGTCGCATCGCTGCTGAAGATCACCCCCGCCGTCGATGATCCCGGTCCGCCGGTCGCCTTGGCGCTCCGCCGCCCGATCGAGAAGCCGGAGGCGATTGCGGAGCGCGCGGATACCGAAACGTCCGCTCCGCTGGTGGCGACCGCCAGCGCCGAAGCGGCGACACCCGTTGTAGTGCCGGCGCGCGCGACGGCGCTGGAGCGTGTACCGGCACGGGGACGGTGGTTCGTGCAGGTCGGTGCGTACACCGGCGCGCGGCTGGCGCGGGCCGACTGGGCGCGGATCACGCGGCGCGTGCCGGTACTAAATGGGCGTCGACCCTCTGCGATCGCCTTCACCCCGGGCAGCCGATTGTACCGGCTGTCGGTCGGGGGCTTCGCGCTGGCCGACGCGGACGCGATCTGCGTGGAGCTTCGCGCCCATGGCGGGCGCTGCTACGTCCGCGCCGCGGAAGGCGATCGACCGGTCGCCTGGTATCGGGATGCAGCGGTGCGCATCGCAAGCCGCTGACGGTCAGGCGATCGCACGACCGCCCTTCCACATCGCGATCACGCGCCCCTGTACCGGCAGGCCATCGAACGGCGTATTGCCGGCTTGACCCGGCAAGGTGTCGGCGTCGATCTGCCACGGTGCCTGTTCGTCGATCAGGATCACGTCGCCTGGCATGCCCACCGCCAGCGTTCCCGCTTCCAGCCCCAGCAGCGCCGCCGGTCCCCGCGCCAGCAGCGCGAACAGCCGTTCCAGCGTGATCCGCCCGTCGCGTACCAGTCCCAGCGCCAGCGGCAGCAACGTCGCGGCATCGGCGGCCCCGGCGCTCGCGTCCGCGAAGGGCAGGCGCTTCTCTTCCGGACCACGGGGATCGTGCCCCGAGCATAACAGGTCGATCGTTCCGTCCGCCAGCGCCGCCAGCGCCGCCTTGCGATCGTCCTCGCTGCGCAACGGCGGCGACAGGTGTGCGAAGCTGCGGAAATCGCTCATCGCATTGTCGCTGAGCAGCAGATAGGCCGGGGTGACGCCGCAGGTCACGCGCACCCCGCGCGCCTTGGCCGCGCGCACCAGCGCGTAGCCGGCGGCGGTCGTGACGCAACGCAGATGCAGGCGCGCGCCGGTTTCCTCCGCCAGCATCAGGTCGCGCGCGATCGCCAACGGTTCGGCAAGCGACGGGGCGGACGGCAGGCCCAGCCGCGTCGCGGTCTCACCCTCGGTCGCCACGGCGCCCGCCGCCAGCCCGCCGTCCTCGGCATGCGAGACGACCACGACATCCAGGTCGCGTGCGTACATCAGCACGCGGTGCATCACGCCCGAATCTGCGATCCAGCCGCGCCCGGTGCCGACCGCGCGCGCGCCCGCCGACAGGCACACGGCCATTTCGGCCAGATCGGTACCCGCCAGCCCGCGCGTAGCGGCCGCGATCGGGTGAATCCAGAGATCCGGTCGTCCGATCAGCGCCAGTCGCTGCACCGCGCCCGGTTCGTCGAGCACCGGTACCTGATCCGGCATCGGCGCGACGCGCACGATCCCGCCGGCGCGCGCCGCCGCGCGATCGATCCGCGCGACGCCGACGTCGATGATACCGGGGGCGAGCAGCTTGCCGCGACAATCGACATGCTCGGCGTGGCTCGGCGCCTCGCCCGCAGCGATCGTTCCGTCGACGATCAGCAGGTCGCCGGTCCGCTCGCCGCCCTCCGGGCAGAGAATCCGCGCCCCGGTCAGGTGAAGCGCCTGCGTCATGCCCAGCCCTCCACACCGCGCGCACGCCGCGTCAGCACGTCCAGGCACGCCATCCGTACCGCCACTCCCATCTGCACCTGTTCGGTGATCGCCGATTGCTCGACATGATCGGCGACCGCCGAGTCTATCTCCACCCCGCGATTCATCGGCCCCGGATGCATCACCAGCGCGCCCGGCGCCCGCGCGTTCAACCGCTCCATCGTGAGGCCGTAGCGCATGTGATACTCGCGCGTGGAGGGAACGTAGCCGCCCGCCATCCGCTCGGTCTGCAGCCGCAGCATCATGACCACGTCCGCACCCTCGATCGCCTTGTCGAAGTCGGTGAAGGCGGTGACGCCGAAACGCTCGATCGCGGGCGGCATCAGCGTGGAGGGCGCGCAGACCCGCACCTCGGCGGCGAGCGCGGTCAGCGCGAGGATGTTCGATCGCGCGACACGGCTGTGCAGCAGGTCGCCGCAGATCACGACGCGCTTGTTGGCGATCCCGCCCAGCCGCCGCCGGATCGTCAGCGCGTCGAGCAGCGCCTGCGTCGGATGTTCGTGGCGGCCGTCCCCGGCGTTCAGCACCGGGCAGTCGACCTTGTCCGCGATCAGCCGGACCGCACCCGACGACATGTGCCGGATCACGATCACGTCGGCACGCATCGCGTTCAGCGTCATCGCGGTGTCGATCAGCGTTTCACCCTTTTTCACGCTCGACTGCGCCGCGTGCATGTTGACCACATCCGCGCCAAGCCGCTTGCCCGCGATCTCGAAGCTCAGCAGCGTGCGCGTGCTGTTTTCGAAGAAGGCGTTGATCTGCGTGAAGCCGGCCAAACGCTTGTCGGGGGCGGCGCGGGTGCGATTGGCCTCCACCCACGTTTCCGCTTCATCGAGCAGGAAGGTGATCTCGTGCGGCTCTAAGCCTTCGATGCCGGTCAGGTGGCGGTGCGGAAACACCGCGCCTCCCGGGATCAGCGTGGCGGGGCGGTGGTCCGAGCGTGTCATCGAAGCCGCTGCCTAGTCGCGGGGCGGGAAGGGCGCAAGTCGCGACGCCCGGTGCTCACCGCAGCGACAGGACAACCGTCGTTGCCGCCGACGTCAGCGGAACCGCCGTGAACCCGCGTTCCGCCGTGCCGCGATCCGCGACGTCAGGCGCGCCGCCCGCCGGCGCCTCGACCGAGAGATGCGCGACCGGCGTCGCCGCCGTCGCGGGGTCGAGCGTCAGTTCGATCCGTCGCCGCGCCGGCATCCACCGCGCCCGCGCGATCCTGCCGGCCGCCAGCGTGATCCATTGCCCGGCCGGCGCGACGAACAGCCGGGTGCGCGCACCGTCATGCGGCACGATCTCGATCGCGTCGCCCGATGTCGTCACGGTGCCGCCGAAGCCGAGCCAGCCGAACGTCGGATCGTTCACGAGATAGCTGGCAGCGGCATAAGCATGGCCGAAATACCCCATACCGTAATCGCCGCTGTACGCGTCCCAGCGCATCATATCCGGTTCGGAGTGGAACGCGGCCGAGGCGAAGCCATCGCGGTCGACATTGGTGATCCCGCCCATGAACCCGCCATAGGCGACGCGCAGCAGGTGCAGGTCGGCGGGATCGCGGCGGTAGGCGTCGAACAGCGGCACGGCGTTCAGCGCTGAGCCGTAATGGTGCAACTGCCGCTCGATCCGCTTGACCTTGCCGCCATACAGGAAGTCCCAGTAGCGGCGGGCATTGCCGTTATAGCCCCAGTGCGGAACGGTCGGGTCATAACCCAGGATCACCTCGCGCGTGACCGCCGCCTCGCGACGGTGCCCGAAATATTGCATCCAGGCATAGACCTCCGGCTGGCCGGTCGAATCCCACGCCATCTCGCTGCCGAACGGATAGGCGAGCGTACGCCAGTGATCGGCGCGCGCCTTCATCAGCTTTTCCACCTCGGCGGCCTGCGGGGTCAGACCTTCGCGCTTCAGGTCGGCGAGGATCTCCAGGAAGACCTCGCCCTCCATCTGTCCGAATTGCGCGTAATGCGGGGCGTCGCGCATCATCGCGATCGTGGTGCGATACGCATGGTCGAGATAGAAGCGCCAGTCGTGCCGCGCGACCAGTCCGGCGTGGTGGCGGGCCAGCCGGTACAGCACCCAATGCGCGACCGCGACATGCGGATAGTTATAGGATCGCCCGAGATCGTCGGCCTGCTTGCGGTCCCATGACGCCCAGGTCGACCAGTCGATGCCCTTGTCGTAATAGGCCGGAAATGCCTTGGGATCGTAGTAGAACAGGCTCTTCCTCACCCCGCCGTCCGCGACCTGCAGCTTGCCGAGCACGGTCTCGTCGATCATCCGCTCCAGCTTCGCGATCTCGCCCGCGTCCGGGTGGTCCAGCTGCTTGACGGCGGCGGCGACCCACGCGCCCGCGCCACCCTCGTCGCTCATCCCCGCGATCCAGACGCGCTGGTCCTGCGTGACGATGCGGTTCGCGTCGCGGTCATAGGTCAGGATCGACGGCGCGCGGTGGAAGGGGTCGGCGGCGTCGTCGAACCACTGCCGCGTCGTGGCGAAGCGGCCGAGATCGGCGGACACCCGATCGAGCGGCCCGGTGACATAGTAATGGACGCTCTGCACGCTGCCGTCGGCATAGGTGATGGCGACGCGCGCACGGCCCCAGCCGGTGCCGGTGACACGCCAGTGGTTCCAGCCCTTCGGCCCGGCGACGCGTGTCAGCGACAGCGCATCGGCAGGCGTGACCGCGACCCCGCGCACCTTCTGGCCGGCGCGGACGAACAGGTCGGCGGGGCTGTCGGTCGGCACGACATAGCCGGGAAGGCCGATCGCGACCGGGCGGCGCTCCGCCTGCAACGTCGCCTCGATCGCGCGGATCGACGGCGCGGCGACCAGCCGGACGCCGATACTCCGCCGCTCGCCGGGGGCGAGGGTAAAGCCGGTGGCGGGGTTCCACGGCTGCCCCTTGTCGTCCATCGCCCGCGATGCGACCATCCAGTCGTAGAAGCCCTCGAACGTCTGCTGACGCTTGGTGCGATCGGTGAAGATGTCGCCGGCGGGTGCCTTGGCCGCATCGTGGAGAATGCGATATTGCTCCAGCGGGGTGCGACCGTCGGGCAGGACCAGCAACGCCGGTCCCTTGCCGTTCAGGCGCGTGACCTGAAGATAGCCGGCGTCGTTGCCGATGTACGGATCGACGAAGCTCGCTTTGGCATGGGCCTCCTCCAGCGAGCGATCGGTGATGATGTTGTCGAACACCATCGGCATCCCCAGCGCGCCGATCTCCACCGGCTGCGACCCGCGATTGACGAGCGTGAAGCGCAGCACCGGCGCGCCGCGATCGCGCAACCACGCCCGCTCGACCGTCAGCGGGAAGCCGTCGCCCATCGTCGCGGTCATGTCGGCGTGCGCCAGCACCGCGCCCGAGGCAGGGAGCGCGCGTACCGGCACGCGGTGGCGCGACGAGGCGAAGTCGCGCCATGCCCCTCCGCCGACGCGGAGGCGCAGGTGCAGATCGCCGACGTGCGCATAGCCGTCCCCGCTGCGCTCCCGCGCCCGATCACCGGGTGCGAAGTCGAACGCCGGTTCTGCGACGGGGGAGAGATGCAGCAGCGTCTGGCTGGCCGGATCGAGCGTCAGCGTCAGCGCGCCGACGGCATGCCGCGCCGGGGCCGGGGCGGCCGCGTGGAGCCATGCCCCGCTACCCAGCGCCGCTCCCGCGAGATACAAAGCCAGCCGCCGCATCGATCTGCCCCTTTTTCCGCCCGTTGATCGGTTGACTCCGACCGTTCGTGCCGTATCGTATACAATATTCCGAGGAGATGGAAATGTTGTTGGGCCGTCGTGCGTTTCTGTTGTCGTCCGCGACGGTGCCGATGCTGGCGACGCCCGCCGTCGCGCAGATCGGAGCGGGGTTGCCCGCGAAGGCAGCACCATTTCCGTTGTCTGCCGTGCGGCTGCGCCGATCGGATTTCGCGCGCGCGGTGGAGGTGAACCGCGACTATCTGTTGCGTCTGTCTCCCGACCGGTTGCTTCATAATTTTCATCAGTTCGCCGGTCTGCCGCCCAAGGCGCCGGTATATGGCGGCTGGGAAAGCGACACGATCGCGGGCCATACGCTGGGCCATTACCTCTCCGGGCTGGCGCTGACCCATGCGCAGACGGGATGTCAGGAGTGCGCGACGCGGGCGCACTATATCGTCGCCGAACTGGCGCGCTGTCAGGCCGCGAACGGCGACGGCTATGTCGCGGGCTTCACGCGCAAGCGCAAGGACGGGACCGTCGTCGACGGGAAGGAGATCTTCCCCGAGATCATGCGCGGCGATATCCGCTCGGCCGGGTTCGACCTCAACGGTTGCTGGGTGCCGCTGTACAACTGGCACAAGATGTACACCGGGCTGTACGACGTGATCGACCATATCGGGCCCAGCCCTCAGGCGATGGCGATCATGACCGGGCTGGGCGGCTATATCGACCGCGTGTTCGCGGCGCTGAACGACGATCAGGTGCAGACCGTGCTGGCGTGCGAACATGGCGGGATCAACGAGAGCTTCGCCGAACTGTATGCGCGCACCGACGACCCGCGCTGGCTGAAGCTGGCGGAGCGGCTGTACCACAAGAAGGTGCTGGTGCCGCTCGCCGAGAAGCGCGACGAACTGGCCAACATCCATGCCAATACGCAGGTGCCCAAGCTGATCGGGCTGGCGCGACTGCACGAGATCACCGGGCAGGCGGGCTATGGCACTGCCGCGCGCTTCTTCTGGGAGCAGGTGACGCGGCACCACAGCTACGTCATCGGCGGCAACGCGGATCGCGAATATTTCAGCGCGCCCGACACGATCGCGCAGCATATCACCGAGCAGACGTGTGAGCATTGCAACACGTACAACATGCTGAAGCTGACGCGGCACCTGTACGGGTGGCAGCCGGACGGCGCGCTGTTCGACTATTACGAGCGCGCGCACCTCAATCACGTCATGGCGCAGCAGGAGCCGGTCAGCGGCGGCTTCACCTATATGACCCCGCTGATGACGGGGGCGAAGCGCGAATATTCAGGCCGCGACGGCGAGGAATTCTGGTGCTGCGTCGGGACCGGCATGGAGAGCCACGCCAAGCATGGCGAGAGCATCTTCTGGAGCGGCGACGAGACGCTGATCGTCAATCTCTACATCCCCGCCGATGCGCAGTGGGCGGCGCGCGGGGCGACGCTGGGGCTGGAGACGGCCTATCCGTTCGACGACGCGGTGACGCTGACCTTCACCACGCTGGGCAAGCCGGGACGCTTCCCGGTCGCGCTGCGCGTGCCGGGCTGGGCGAAGGGGCATGAAGTGTCGGTCAACGGCCAGCCCGTGACGGCGGCGCGGGCGGGCGGCTATGCGATCGTCACCCGGCGGTGGAAGGCGGGGGACAAAGTGACGATCCGCCTGCCGCTCGACCTCAGGATCGAGGCGGCGCCGGGGGACGAACAGACGATCGCGGTGCTGCGCGGGCCGCTGGTGCTCGCCGCCGATCTGGGGCGTGCGGACGGCAATTGGGACAGGCCCGATCCGGCGATGGTCGGCACCGACCTGCTCGCCGCTTTCCGCCCGGTCGATGCCGAAGCGGCGCAATATGGCACGACCGGGCTGATCCGCCCTGCCGACCTGACGTTCGTGCCCTTCTATCGCCAGCACGACCGGCGCAGCGCGGTCTATTTCAAGCGCTTCACCGATGCGCAGTGGAAGGTGGAGGAAGCCGGCTTCCTCGCGGAACAGGCGCGGCAGAAGGATATCGCCGCGCGCTCGGTCGACGTGATGCACCTGGGCGAGATGCAGCCCGAGCGCGACCATGCGCTGACGTCCGACATTTCCTATCCGGTGGTCTATCGCGGCCGGAACGGGCGCGATGCGCGCACCGGCGGCTTCTTCGAATTCGCGATGGCGGTGAAGCCGGGGCCGCTGATCCTGCAGGCGACATACTGGGGCGACGAGCGGCCGCGCAGTTTCGACATTCTGGTCGACAATCAACGCATTGCCACGCAGACGCTGGATGCGGACAAGCCGGGGGCGTTCTTCGACGTCGACTATCCGGTGCCGGAGGCGCTGACGAAGGGGAAGAGCAAGGTGAAGGTCCGCTTCGTGCCGCATGACAAGAACACCGCCGGGCCGGTGTTCGGCGTGCGGCTGTTCACCGCCAGGCCCGCGACCGTGGCATGAGCAACGAACAGGTCCGCATGACCCTGGGCGAGGTGCGCGATTATGCGCGCGCCACGCTGACCCGCGTCGGGCTGGCCCCGGCGCACGTCGAGGCGGTGGCCGAGACGATCGTCGCGGGGGAGCGCGACGGCTGCGGGGCGCACGGGCTGTACCGGCTGCTGGTCGCGGCGCATTCGGTCGCGACCGGCGTGGTGGTGCCGGATGCGGTGCCGGTGCTGGAACAGCGCGCGAGCGGAGTGGTGCGCGTCGACGGCAAGGGCGGCTTCGCGCAACTGGCGTTCGAGACCGGGCGCGATGCGCTGGTCGCCGCCGCGCGCGCGAACGGGATCGCGGCGCTGGCGATCAACAACGTCGTCCATTTCGCCGCGCTCTGGCCGGAGATCGAGGCGCTGGTCGAGCGCGGGCTGGTCGCGCTGGCGGTGACGCCCAACCATGCCTGGGTCGCCCCCGCCGGGGGGACGCAGCCGGTGTTTGGGACCAACCCGATCGCGTTCGGCTGGCCGCGCGAGGGCGCTGCGCCGTTCGTCTTCGACTTCGCGACCAGTGCGGTGGCGCGCGGCGAGATCGAGCTGCATCGGCGCGCGGGCAAGCCGGTGCCGGACGACTGGGGCCACGCGCCGGACGGCAGCGACACGACCGATGCCGCCGCCGTGCTGGCGGGCGCGATGCGGACGTTCGGCGGGCACAAGGGATCGGCGCTGGCGCTGATGGTCGAATTGCTGGCCGGGCCGCTGATCGGCGACATGACCAGCGCGGAATCGATCGCCTGGGATGCGGGGCGGAAGGGTTCGCCGCTGGGAGGCGAGCTGATCATCGCGCTCGATCCGGCCGGGTTCCTGGGCGACGCGGCGGCGGAGCAGATGGCGCGCGCGGAGACGGTGTTTGCCGCGATCGAGGGGCAGGGCGCGCGGGTGTCGGGCTCGCGCCGCCACGCGCTGCGCCCGGTCAGCGAGCGAGAAGGTGTGGTGGTGTCGCGTGCCTTGCTGCGCGATATCGACGACGTGACGAAGGAGAAGGCATGACGATCGCGCTGGCGCTGACGCTGTTGATGGCGGCCCCCGCCGCTGCCCCCGCCACTCCAGCCAAGGTGGCGAACTTGCCCGCGGGCGATGCGGCGTTCCGCAAACTGTCCGAGAGCGAATATGCGTGGCGCAAGACGCTGAACGGGCCGGACGAGGATTCGCCGAACAGCAAGAATGCGACGCTCCCCGATGTCGGCCCGGCGGCACAGGCGGCGATGACGAAGCGCTGGACCGAGACGATGGCGGCGCTCGACCGCATCGACCCGGCGAAGCTGTCACCGGCGGCGCGCGACGATTACACCGTCTATCGCGGCCAGATCGCCGCGCTGCTCGCCGAGCAGCAGTTCCGCGAATATGAGAAGCCGCTCAATGCCGACACCAGCTTCTGGATGAACGTCGGCGGGATGGCGCGCGACACGTACCGCGACGAGGCGGCGCTGCGGCGGTATCTGTCGCAGCTGGCCAGCGTGCCGCGTTATTACGATCAGCAGATCGCCAATATGCGCGCCGGGCTGAAGCGTGGGTTCACGCCGCCGCGCGTCACCTTGCAGGGCCGCGACGCGGGCGTGGCGGAGATCGTCAAGGCGGGGGCGGGCGAGGAGTCGCCCTTCTACGCGCCCTTCAGGACGCTGCCCGCGACGATCCCGGCGGCCAGACAGGCCGAGTTGCGCGCCGAGGCGAAGCGCGTGATCGCTGAGGCCGTGGTGCCCGCGCATCGGAAGCTGCAAGCGTTCCTGCGCGACGAGTACATCCCGAATGCGCAGGTGAAGCTGGCGGCCTATGACCTGCCGGACGGGCGCGCCTATTACCAGTCGAAGATCCGCGAGTTCGTGACCCGCGACCTGCCGCCCGAGGAGATCCATGCGATCGGCCTCGGCGAGGTCGCCAAGATCCGCACGCGGATGCAGGACGTGATGCGACAGGTAAAGTGGCAGGGCGATCTGTCATCGTTCCTGAACCATTTGCGCACCGATCCGCAATTCTATGCCAAGACGCCGCAGGACCTGCTCAATCGCGCGGCGTGGATCGCCAAGACGTTCGACGGCAAGGCATCGACCTATTTCGGGCGGCTGCCGCGGATGCGCTTCGCGATCAAGCCGGTCGCGCCCGATATCGCGCCCTTCTACACCAGCGGGCGTGGCGGGCCGGGCATCTATCTGGTCAACACCTATGACCTGCCGTCGCGCGCGCTCTATTCGCTGCCCGCGCTGACGCTGCATGAAAGCGCGCCGGGACATGCGTTTCAGATGCCGTTCGCGATGGAGCTGACCGACCTGCCCGAATATCGCCGCAACGAATATATCTCCGCCTATGGCGAGGGCTGGGCGCTGTATAGCGAGGCGCTGGGCGAGGACATGGGGATGTACGAGACGCCCTATGACACGTTGGGGATGCTCAGCTATCAGATGTGGCGCGCGGCACGGCTGGTGGTCGACACCGGCATCCATGCCAAGGGCTGGACCCGCGAGCAGGCGCAGGCCTTCCTGCGCGACAATACCGCGCTGTCCAACCATGAGATCACGACCGAGGTCGACCGCTATATCGCGTGGCCGGGGCAGGCGCTGAGTTATTATATGGGTGAGTTGGCGTTCCTCGACGCGCGGGCGAAGGCGCAGAAGGCGCTGGGCGAGAAGTTCGACTATCGCGCCTTCCACGACGCGATGCTGAGCCTGGGATCGGTGCCGCTGCCGATGATCGACCAGCGGGTCGATCGCTTCATCGCCGACAAGGGCAAGGGGCCGTACCCGTTGTCGTGAACTATGGGTGCGCGCCGAATGCCTGATGTTCAGGCAATTCAGGCGGGAGGGCGGTAACGTGCGGCCCGCTTCGCCGCCGGGCCGCCAGTGCCGCCGCGACGATGACCGCCGCCACGATCGGCAGCGCCCAGATCACGCGCATGTTGTAGCGGTCGTGCGGGGTCGACATCGCGCCGCAGATCGCGTCGTTCGCCAGCCATCCCAGCACCACCCAGCCGCCGAGCGTCGCCTGCGCGCGCAACGCCGGCCGTCGCGACGCCCAGACCACGATCAGCGCGCTCGCGAGTACCGATGGCCAGCCAAGCGCGGCGACCAGATCGATCGGCACGGTGCCACGATAGGCGGCGGTGTCGCGAATCCGTGCGACGAGCCGCGTCGGCATCTTATCGACGAAGCCATCGACCTCCTCGGGCGAGTAATGGAATTCCTCCAGCCCGACCTCGGTCATTTGATCGACGATCGCGGCGCCCGAGGATCGCAGCACCACACCGGGGTTGTCGCGTAGCACGGCCATCACGAACGGCATCTGTTCGCCCGACAGCGCGCGGGCCTCGGCCGGCGGGATGGTCATGAACACGCCGTTGGCGGGGTTGGGGCTCCAGAGGAAGCTGTCGCTGTGCAGCGGAAGGCGGTCGCGATAACGGCAGAGCACCCAGTTCGCGTCGCGACAATGCCGCCGCGCAAAGTCGGTGCCGACGCCGTCGGCGGTCAGCCGCGCGGTCAGGAACGGCGGGCGGATCGGCGGATGGCCGGTGACGCGGTCGATCGCGATCGCGAATGCGGTATCGCCGGCCAGTCCCAGCGCCGCGGACAGCGCCACCACGCCGATACCCGCCGCCGCTGTCGACGTGGTACGGCGCAGCAGCACCCACAGCGCGGCGGCCGCACCGGCCATCGCCAGCAGGATCAGCGTCGTCGCGCTATGGGTCAGCGCGCCATAGCCTGCGACGGCGGCCCAGCCGATCCGCCCGGCATGCGTCTCGCGTCGCCAGCCGGCCAGCAGTACGGCGGCGGCGACGATCGCCAGCCCGGCGAAGATGTCGGGCATCAGCATCGCGGTGAAATAGGGTAGCGAGGTCACGCCGCCGACCGCCACCGTCGCGGCCACGGCCAGTGCGAACGCGCGCGCGCGCGCCGGATCGATCGCATGACGCACGACGCCGATCAGCACCGCCATGGCCGCCAGTGCCTGAAGCGCGATCACGACCCAGAAGCTGCCGGTCAGCACGCCCAGATAGGCGAGCACCCCATAGAAGGGCGAGCGCCCGGTCAGAATCGGCGCATTCTCATCGGTGACGCGCGGCGCGCCGGTGGTGGAGGGCGGCCCCTTGACCGCCGGTGCCGCGATATGCAGCGTGCGCGCGGTCGTCCAGTCGCTCGACCGGCCCAGCGCGCGTACCGCCAGCGCGTCGATGCTGCGCACATAGGCGGGCGTGTCGGGGAAGAAGAAGGCGTCTCCGTTGACGATCGCCGGCCACAACAGCACCGGGGCGAGCAGCAACAGCAGGAACTGTCGCGGCATCAGCCGGGTGATGGTTGGTTCCCAACGATGATGACGCAACGCGATGCTCCCTCGATTTTAACGCCTCTACCACATAAAGGGCGGTAGGCGAGCGGTCGTGCCAGGCGTGCGGGGGTAATTCATGGGTCATATCGAAACACGGCCGACGATTGCCGTCCTGTTGCCATGTTACAATGAAGAAACTGCGATCACGCAGACGGTTGCGGCCTTTCGCGCCGCGCTGCCCGATGCGACGATCTACGTCTACGACAACAACAGCAAGGATCGCACCGTGGAGGTCGCGCGTGCGGCCGGAGCGGTCGTGCGGACCGAGCGGATCCAGGGCAAGGGCGCGGTGGTGCGCCGGATGTTCGCCGATATCGATGCGGACATCTATGTGATGGCCGATGGCGATGCCACCTATGACGCCAGCGCCGCCCCGGCGCTGGTCGCGCGGATGCTCGACGAACAGCTCGATATGGTGGTCGGGTGCCGGATCGGCGAGGCGGCGGCCGCCTATCGGCGCGGGCACCGGCTGGGCAATGCGATGTTGACGGGAATGCTGACGCGGCTGTTCGGGCGCAGCTTTACCGACATCCTGACCGGCTATCGCGTGTTCTCGCGGCGGTTCGTGAAGAGCTTTCCGGTCCTTTCGGTGGGGTTCGAGATCGAAACCGAGATCAGCGTCCACGCGCTGGAACTCAAGATGCCGGTCGGCGAGATCGATACGCCGTATTTCGCACGGCCCGAAGGGTCGGTGTCGAAGCTGAGCACCTATCGCGACGGATGGCGCATCCTGGGCACGATCGGGACGCTCTACCGGATCGAGCGGCCGTTGTGGTTCTTCGGCGGGGTCGGGTTGCTGCTCGCGCTGCTGGCGATCGTACTCGCGGCGCCGCTGGCGATCACGTATCTGCAGACCGGACTCGTGCCGCGGATGCCGACCGCGATCCTGGCGACGGGGCTGGTGATCCTGGCGGCGCTGTGCGTGTTCGCCGGGCTGATTCTCGACACCGTGGTGCGCGGGCGGCGCGAAGTGCGCCGGCTGGCATATCTCGCTTACGGTGCGCCTGGTGGGGCCGGGCGCGTCGACTGACGTGATCGTTTCGGAACCGCTTCGACTTTCTCAACCATCACGCACTATATGGGCGCCAAGGCGAAGGGGCTTGAACCGCCCTGCGCAAGCGCCGATGTTGTTCTTGTTCCCAAAGCGCGAAAGAGAGTTTCCATGCACAATCCGTTCGAGACCGGCGATTTCGCAGGCAAGCTGGCGAGCGCCGGGATCGGTCTGCACCAGACCACGGCCGGGCTGGTGCCGATCGTGATCGAGCAGTCGAATCGTGGTGAGCGGTCGTTCGACATCTTCTCGCGCCTGTTGCGTGAGCGGATCATCTTCGTGACCGGCGGGGTCGAGGATGGCATGGCCTCGCTGATCTGCGCCCAGTTGCTGTTCCTCGAATCGGAAAATCCGAAGAAGGACATCTACATGTACATCAACTCGCCGGGCGGTGTCGTCACGGCGGGCATGGCGATTCATGACACGATGCAATACATCCGTCCGCGCGTCGGCACGTTGTGCATCGGCCAGGCGGCGTCGATGGGCAGCTTCCTGCTGGCCAGCGGCGAGCCGGGGATGCGCGTGGCGACCACCAACAGCCGGATCATGATCCATCAGCCGTCGGGCGGCGCGCAGGGCATGGCGGCCGACATCGAGATCCAGGCGCGCGAGATCCTGCGGATGCGCCATTTCCTGAACACGCTGTATGCCAAGTACACCGGCAAGCCGCTGGAGGAGATCGAGCGCGCAATGGACCGCGACAAGTTCATGAGCGCCGAGGAGGCCAAGGAGTTCGGCCTGATCGATCAGGTGTTCGACAAGCGGCCGCAGCCCGCCGACGACGCCAGCGCGACTGCGTGACGATCACCGGCGCGGGCCGCCGCTTCGGCCCGCGCCGTCGTTCGCCGATCCCAGCACGAGCAGCAGCCGGCCTTTCCCCTCGACCCGCTGCTTGATGCCGACAGGTGACGTCAATCCCGCAGCCTGGATAATAGTGCGATCGTCGTACATCGGCGCGAAGAAGCGGTGCTCCACCCACAGGATCGTCGGGCAAGCTGCGCGCATCGTGCGTCGCCCGTCGGTCTTCTCGATCACTTCCGGTGTGAAGCCATAGCGTGCCGCCGCCGATCGATAGGTCAGGCGGAACGCATCACGTACGCCCGGAATGCCAAGTACCGGTGACGAGGCCTGCATGAACGGAATCGCGCTGATCGCCAGGACGCGCGTCGTCGGGCAGTCCGACACGATCCTGGCAATCGCGGGGGCGTTCGTTTCCCACCGGCGATTCCACAATCCATACGCGGCCGAGGCCAAAATCCCGACGAGCGCGGCGACCGCGATAGCGGTTTCGCCCCACCGCCAGCGTTCGCAGCCGCGAGCCGCGAACGCCGCGATGACGCCAAGAACGACCGGCACCAGCCCGATGACGTAGCGTGCCAGCAGATTGTGCTGCGCGAGGTTGTACGCAAGAAAGCCGACGAGCAGCAGCATCGTCGCCGCCACGGCGCCGACGACGAACCGTTCGCGCCACACCGCCGCGCCCGGGGGAAGGGCTGCACGCAGCGCGACCACCATCGCGACCGGCGCGGCGACGATCGCGAGGGCCAGGAAGCCGGCAATCGCCTTGATGGCGCTTGCCATGTCGATGTCGTGCCCCGTGCCCGGGGCGGCGTGCGCGAGATAATAAGCGGCGGTTCCGGCGACCGTCACCACCCCGGTCACGCCGGTCGCGACCAACCAAACCGCGACGCGCCATCGCCGGCGGATCACGCCGTCGAGCACCAGCAGCGCCAGCACCACGCCCGCGATCAGCCCGCCGAGATAATGCACGTTGAACAGCAGCAACGCGGTGCCGACCGTCACCGCGATCAATCGTGCCGGGGGCGTATCGCCCGCCTCGAGCAACAGTTTCGTCTGCGCCACCAACGCGGCCGCCCAGATGTACATCAGGAAGTAGGAGCGCAATTCCGCAGCGTAGAGTACGAAGAACGGGCTGGACACCACCAGCATCGCGAACAAGCGGTGAAAGCGCGCGTCCTTTTCGGGAACGGAGCATGCCGCCCACCAGGTCAGCGCCGGCAGCAGCAACGCTCCCAGATTGACGAGCCGCAGCGTGGAGATGGCGTCGCCCGCAACCGGTCGCCACAACCAGACCCAGGCATAATAAAGCGGGGGATGAGCGTCGCGCATCCAGCGATCGTGCAACGCCCGAGCGAACCCGACATCATGGCCTGTGAACCACGAGGTATAGCCCTCGTCCAGCCAAACGCCGCGCAGCAGCGAGACAGCGATCGCCGCCGTGATCGCCGTTGCCACGACGCCATACACCGTCACTTGCCTGTTGTTCGTCATCAGCCGCCCCCCGTGCCGTTGCGGGATTACCCGGAACGCCAGCAATTGTCGGTTATCAGCGCGGTCGCTAGGGTGCAAACCGGGCAACGGGGGGCAGGTCGCAGGGCGGCCCGTCGATTCATGGACGGAGTGATGCTTTGAGTGCGACTGACGTATTAGCGGCCGAGCGGGCCGATCCGGTGGCGGCGCTACCGGCCGAGCTTTCGATCGTCGTGCCGGCGTTCAACGAAGCCGCGAATGTCGGCTTGCTGGTAGAGGCCGTGGCGGCGGCATTGCCCGACATTCGTTGGGAGATGGTGTTCGTCGACGACAATTCGCCGGACGGTACGTCGGCGCGGGTCCGTGAACTGGCCGCCTACGACGCGCGTGTGCGGATCGTGCAGCGCTACGGACGGCGTGGCCTGTCGTCGGCCTGCGTGGAGGGAATCCTCGCCAGCGCCGCGCCGTACGTCGCGGTAATGGACTGTGACCTCCAGCATGACGAGCGTGCGCTGGCTGCGATGTTCGCGACGATCAGGAGCGGCGACGTCGATCTGGTGGTCGGCAGCCGCTACGTCGAAGGCGGCAGTGTCGGGGATTGGAACAGCCGTCGCCTCGCGGCGAGCCGCCTTGCGACGCGCATGGCGACGATGTTGACGCGTACGCCCATCAGCGATCCCATGAGCGGCTTTTTCATGATCACGCGGGACGCCTTCGAACGGTCGCTACCGCGCCTGTCGTCGGTCGGGTTCAAGATCCTGCTCGATATCGCCGCCAGCGCGCCGGCCCCGCTCCGGATCGCGGAGGTGCCTTACACGTTCCGCAACCGCCAGCATGGCGAGAGCAAGCTCGATTCACTGGTGCTCTGGGAATACTTCCAGCTCATCCTCGACAAGGCGTTCGGACGCGTCATCCCGGTGCGCTTCATGAGCTTCGCGCTGGTCGGGATATTCGGTCTGGCCGTCCACTTCGCGATCCTGACCTTCTGCTACGTCGCGTTGGGCACCGCCTTTGCGGTGGCGCAGACGGCGGCGACGGTGGTGGCGATCACCAACAACTTCATCCTGAACAACCTGCTGACCTATCGCGACCAGCGATTGAAGGGGCCGGCATTGCTGCGCGGCTGGCTCACCTTCAACCTGGTCTGCGCCACGGGTGCCGCTGCGAACGTGGGCATGGCCGACTGGTTGTTCGAGCGACATACCTATTGGGTGTTCTCGGCAATCGCCGGCGTGCTGGTCAGCGTCGTGTGGAATTACGCAATGTCGTCCCTTTTCACCTGGCGGCAGCGCTGACGGGAACGATACGAAAGAGTGCGGAATCGCCCGTCTTCCGCAACAGCTGGAGACGGGCGTCTTTTTGTGGCCATTCCTCGGGCGGCACGTGGACCAGCCAAAGGTAGTCGAAGGCGCGATACGGTATCCGCGCGAGAGCCCCTTTGAGGGTCATCATCCCGCAGGGTTCGATGGTGACGAAGCTCGAAGGATCTGCCTGGTACGCACCGGCTTCGGCATAGTGGGTGCGCAGCAGCTGGATGCCATGCAGCGTCCATAGCGAGTTTACGAACGCATCGCGGCGCACGGTCGCGATGCCGGCAAGATGGTCGATACGCGGCGAGGCCCAGTTGGAGAGCGAGTTGCCACAGCTCTGGGCCTGGAGCGTCACGATCGCGCTGCCCGGCGTGACGGCGTCGAGCACCGCCAGCCTTTCCTGCCACTCGCGATCGTAGACCGCCATGCTCGCCGTGAGGCCCGCCGTGCGGATCAGCAGAAAGGCGAAGGCCACCATCGCCAGTCGACGGCGGTTGGCGGACGAGACCGCGCTCGTATCGATGCCCAGAATGAAAAGGGCCAAGCCGTACGGAATGATGCGCTGGTGGAGGAAATCCGCCCCCGCAAAGCGCGCCGGGGTGATGATATAGGCGATGGTCAGCGCGCCGCCCGCTGCGGCGAGCACGGGCGAAATCCGGAGGTCAAGACGCCGGGTGGCCGCCAGCCCCAGGACTGTCGCCACGACCGTGAGACTGGCGAGATCGAACCACATCCACCGGTCGCGAAACAGCGTCACCATCCACTTCGCCAGTTGCAGCGGGATCAGCCACCCACCGACACCGTCGATTTCGCCGGCTGGCTGGAACGCCATCGGCACCAGCGCGCTCAGCAGCGCCAGACACGATAATGAGGTGGCAACGATCGCCGCGACAGGCCGACGTTGCGACAGCTGGATCTGCAGTTCGGCCGCGCCGCACATGATCGCCATCACCGCCCATCCGACGGCATGGGTGGCCCAGACCACCGGGGAGATGGCCACGAACAAGGCAAAGCGCAGCCCATGGCGCTGCCTGTGTCCCAGGTGCAGCCACAGCGACAGCGCCCAGAACGCCATCGCCATCGCCAGGCAATAATTGACGAAGCCGAAGAGGAAGAAATAATTATAGGCCAGCGGCAGCGCCAGGGCCGTTGTCGCCGGAAGACGTCCATGAACCTCGCGCGCCACCAATAGCATCCCGGCGACGGTCAGCAGCGGGATCGTCATAACGGCCAATTTGGTGCCGAGTTCGACGCCGAAAATCTTGCCGACCGGCACCATCAGCACGTCCAGCCCGAGGTTGCCGATGAGCTGCCACTGAAAGCTGTAATAGCGCTGCAGCAGCGGCGAGGCGTCCGGCGCGATCGAGATCGCGTAGCTGGCCATATGCCCTGGCAGATCCAGCAGCGGCGGAATCGTTGGCCATATGAGCGGCACGACCGCCAGCAGCAGCAGCACGCCCACGGCGGCACGCCGCTCCCACCACGCGTGTCCGAGCATGTTCCGTTCCCCCCAAAGATGAGGCGCTGCTTCTGCCCCATGCCACCGGCGACCGGCAAGCGCGCTTCGCCCTTGAAGGCCGCCCATCGAGCATCGATATACGACGGCAGCCGCCGACCGGGGTTGGCCGCTTAACGCCCTTTCAAGGTTGGCGTGGCACCAACCGTTCGGCTAGGCTGTGCGAATCTAAGCGACCGTGGCTAGCGACCACGACAAGGAACCTCTGAATGACGAAACTTTCCGGCGGCGATAGCAAGAGCACCCTCTACTGCTCGTTCTGCGGCAAGTCGCAGCACGAGGTGCGCAAGCTGATCGCCGGACCGACCGTCTTCATCTGCGACGAATGTGTCGAACTGTGCAACGACATCATCCGTGAGGAGACGAAATCGGCGCTGGTCGCGAAGAAGGACGGCGGCGTGCCGACCCCGCAGGAAATCTGCGACGTGCTCGACGATTACGTCATCGGGCAGAAGCAGGCCAAGCGCGTGCTGTCGGTGGCGGTCCACAACCATTACAAGCGCCTGAACCACGGCGCGAAGGGTGCCGACGTCGAATTGGCGAAGAGCAACATCCTGCTCGTCGGGCCGACCGGCTGCGGCAAGACGCTGCTCGCCCAGACGCTGGCGCGCATCCTCGACGTGCCGTTCACGATGGCCGACGCCACGACGCTGACCGAGGCCGGTTACGTCGGCGAGGACGTCGAGAACATCATCCTGAAGCTGCTCCAGGCGTCGGATTACAACGTCGAGCGCGCGCAGCGCGGCATCGTCTATATCGACGAGATCGACAAGATCAGCCGCAAGGCCGAGAATCCGTCGATCACCCGCGACGTCTCGGGCGAGGGCGTTCAGCAGGCGTTGCTGAAGCTGATGGAGGGTACCACCGCCTCGGTTCCCCCGCAGGGCGGGCGCAAGCATCCGCAGCAGGAGTTCCTGCAGGTCGACACGACCAACATCCTCTTCATCTGCGGCGGCGCGTTCGCGGGGCTGGAGAAGATCATCGGCGACCGCCTGCAGGGCAAGTCGATCGGCTTTGGCGCCTATGTGGCGACCCCGGAGGAGCGCCGCACCGGCGAGGTGCTGCGTCAGACCGAGCCGGAGGATCTGCTGAAGTTCGGGCTGATCCCGGAGTTCGTCGGCCGTCTACCGGTGATCGCGACGCTGGAGGATCTCGACATTCCGGCACTGGTCAAGATTTTGGCCGAGCCGAAGAACGCGCTGGTCAAGCAGTACCAGAAGCTGTTCGAGATGGAGGACGTCAAGCTCGGCTTCACCGACGATGCGCTGACCACGGTCGCCAAGAAGGCGATCGAGCGCAAGACCGGCGCGCGCGGGCTGCGCTCGATCCTCGAGGGCATCCTGCTCGACACGATGTTCGACCTGCCGGGGATGGACTCGGTCGACGAGGTGCGGATCGACAAGGACGTGGTCGAGGGCCGCAAGGATCCGGTGCGCGTTTATGCCGAGAAGCCCAAGAAGGCCGGCGAGGTCGCCTGACACGCGATGTCGGTGAGATGAAGAGGGTGGTCGCCGGCAACGGTGGCCGCCCTTCTTCGTGTTCGATGCCGATCTCTCGCGTTTAGGCGACGGCGGCATGTATGTCGCCGCATGGGACGGTAGCGCAGCGTATGTGGCACGCTGTACTCCGGCCTCCGCTGCGGTGACGTAAGAGCTGGGCGGTACGCACCTTTTCCAAGCTCCCGCTCCGGCTGGCGCCGGGGCGTCGTTGCGAGATCCGGCATGTTGGCCACTGCCGTGGCGCAACTTAACCTCGAATGTCCGCCGTGGTGGCGGTGCTTAGAGAGGGGGCCACGCCATCGTTACGCCAGTGGATCATGTCCGGCGCTCGCGCATTGGTGGGGAAAGGGAGCTTTCCGACCGCATGACCATCGAAGACGACGCCTTGCCACCCGCGGACGTCCGCCGTTCGCTGCTGCATCGACTCGACCTGCCGCTATGGGCGTTGGCGTTGCCGGCGCTCGGCCTGGTGACGGTGTTGTTCTCGCTATACGGCTATGGTGTGGCGGGAACGGTCGGGGCGACGATCGTGCTGTTCGGATGTGTGCTGGCGGCGGTGCATCATGCCGAGGTGGTCGCGCACCGGGTCGGCGAACCGTTCGGGACGTTGGTGCTGGCGATCGCGGTGACGGTGATCGAGGTATCGCTGATCGTCTCGCTGATGATGTCCGATGCGGGCGATGCCTCGGCGCTGGCGCGCGATACGGTCTTCGCGGCGATCATGATTATCCTCAACGGGATCATCGGGCTGTGCCTGCTCGTCGGCGGCCTCCGGCATGGCGAGCAGCGCTTCACGCTGCGCGGGGTGAGTGCGGCGCTCTGCACGCTCGCGGCGCTGGCGGTGCTGACGCTGGTGCTGCCGAACTACACCTCGACGACACCCGGACCCTATTACGCCACGTCGCAACTGGTGCTGGTCGCGGTGGTCAGCCTGTTCCTCTACGGCGTCTTCGTGATGGTGCAGACGCTGCGCCACCGCGAATATTTCCTGCCGGAACACGGAGATGACGACGGTCATGCCGCCATGCCGTCGCGCGCGACGACTGGCGTGGCATTCGGTACGCTGCTGGTCGCGCTGGTTGCGGTCGTGTTGCTTGCCAAGGCGCTGTCGCGGACGGTGGAGGAGGCGGTGCTCGGGGCCGGGTTGCCGCTGGCGGTGGTCGGCGTGGTGATCGCGGCGCTGGTACTCGCGCCCGAGAGTCTGGCCGCCTACCGCGCGGCGACGCGCAACCGTATCCAGACCAGCCTGAACCTCGCCTTGGGATCGGCGCTGGCGACGATCGGGCTGACGATCCCGGCGGTCGCGATCGTGAGCCTGGTGCTGGACCTCCCGCTGGCGCTGGGCCTGGGGGCGATGAAGATCGTGCTGCTGGCGCTGTCGCTGTTCATCGCGACGATCTCGCTGGGAACAGGGCGCACCACCGTGTTGCAGGGGGCGGTGCATCTGGTGATCTTCGCGGTCTATCTGTTCACGACGGTGGTGCCGTAGGTCAACGCTTCTGCCGCGCCGCCAGCGCCAGCCCCGCGGCGATCTGCGCCAGCGCATAGAGCCGCCGCCGCCCCGGCCGCCCCACGAACGGGCGCACCGCATATTCCGCGCCCAGCGCGCGATCCTTCCACAGGTCCGTGTGCCGCCCGGTCTGCACCAGCCCGAGAAGGCCGTCGCCGATCATGAAGATCGCCGCCATTTCCGCGAACCGCGCGGTCAGCGGGATTTCTGCCGTTGCGTCTTCCACACCTGATACTCCTCCACCGCGACCGAGCGGCGCAGGACGCGCGCGTTCGGGTCGATCACGACATGCGCGCCGGCGGGAACATCGATCATGGCGCGGCCGCCGGGCATCTCCACCCGGTGTGCCACGCCATCGATCGTCAACTCGACCGGCATCGCGAAGGCGCGTGGGCGCTCCGTCGTCCATGACAGCCGCAGCGTGTCGCCGTCGCGCGTCGTCGTCAGTTCGGGTAACGCACGGTCGCGCAGATAGGTGTCGAAGAACCACGACAGGCCGCGCCCGCTCTCCTCGCGCACGATCGTCTCGAAGTCGCGGGTCGAGCCGTAGCGCGGCTGGAAATTCCCCGGTCGCGGATCGCGGCGACCATAGACCAACCGCCGGATCGAAGCGAAGAACGCCCGGTCGCCGATCAGCCAGCGCAGCGTGTGGAGCGTCCAAGAGCCCTTGTAATAGATGTCGGTGCCCGCGCCGCCCTTGCTCGGTTCGTACACCTCCTCCTCGGTCAGTACGCGGTCACGGACGATCGGCGCGCGGTTGGTGATCTGGTTGCGCTGCGCCTCCATCATCACCGCGTAGCGCGCATCGCCCTCGCGCCACTGTCCGTAGAGTGGCTGCATGTAGCTGCCGAAGCCTTCGTGGAGCCAATAGTCGTCCCAATTGGCGGCGGTCAGTTGGTTGGCGAACCATTCGTGGCTGAATTCGTGCTGGAACAGCCAGTCGAAGCCTTCCGGCGCTTTCGCATAGTCATTGCCATAAGCGTTGATCGTCTGATGCTCCATGCCCTTGTGCGGCGTCTCGACCACGCCGACCTTCTCATCGCCGAAGGGGTAGGGGCCGATCACGCTTTCGAAGAAGTCGAGCGTCGGGGCGAATTCATCGACCAGCGCGCGCGCCTTCGCCTCCTCGCCGGGCAGGTGCCAGTAGTAAAGCGGGATCGTGTTGCCGAAGCGGCTCTTGTACGTGCCCTCGATCACCTCATAGGGGCCGATGTTGATCGCAATGGCGTAGGTGTTGGGCTGGCGTGCACGCCAGTTCCAGACGGTGCGGCCATCAGGCAGCGTGTCGATGCCGAGTAGCTTGCCGTTCGAGGGCGCCTTCAACCCCTTTGGCGACGTAATGTGGAGCGTGGCGACGTCCGGCTCGCCAGCGGGAAAGTCGAGGCACGGCCACAGCAGGTCGCAGCCGTAGCCTTCGCTGGTGCTGGCGATCCATGGTCGCCCGTCGCGGGTGGTCGCCCAGACCATGCCGTCGTCCCATGGTGCGTTTACAGCGACATGCGGCGTACCGTCATAACGGACCGCGACGAGCACTTTCTCTCCTGCCTTCAGCGGGTGGCGGATGATGATGCGGCCATCGGGGCGTTCGAAGGCGCTGGGGGCGCCCCCGACCGACAGTTCGCGAACGGTGTAGTTCGAATCGAGGTCGAGCGTGACCGCCGCGACGTCGCGCGTCGCCGCCACTTCCAGGGTCGCACGCCCGCCCAGCCGGCGCGTGGCGGGAGCGGGTGCCAGCATCAGATCGACCGCGCGCAGCCGCAACGCGTCCTGCCCGAAGGCGCGAACCCCACCCGACACCTGCGTCTGCGTGCTGATCGGCGGCTCGCCCTTGCCCGGCAGTTGTGCGGCCGCCGTGCTGAACGGGATGGTAAGCATCACCATGCGATTGATGCCGCGCCCCCAGGCACCATATAGACGGTATCGGTCGCTCCCCACGGGCGGCCCCGGAGTATCCATGACGTCCACTTTCCCCGTTCTGCCGCTTCGCGACATCGTCGTCTTCCCGCATATGATCGTGCCGCTGTTCGTCGGACGCGACAAGTCGGTCGCCGCGCTGGAAGCCGCGATGGCCGCCGACAAGGAGATCTTCCTCGTCGCGCAGCTCGACCCGGCGGAGGACGATCCCGTCCGCGACGACCTGTATTCGATGGGCGTCACCGCCACCGTCCTGCAATTGCTGAAACTGCCCGACGGCACCGTCCGCGTTCTGGTGGAGGGTAAGGCACGCGCGACGCTGGAGACTCTGGAGGAAGGCGGCGCCTATCTGACCGCCACGATCGAGCCCGTGCTGGATGCCGAGGTCGAGGGTCCGGAGGCGGCGGCGCTGATGCGCTCGGTCGTCGACCAGTTCGAAAATTACGCCAAGCTCAACCGCAAGCTGCCCGCCGAACTGGCCGCGCAGCTGGGCGAGATCGACGTCGCCGGGCGGCTGTCGGACACGGTCGCGGGCAATATCCAGGTCAAGGTCGCCGAGAAGCAGGCGCTGCTGATGGAGGCCGATCCGCTCAAGCGGCTGGAAATGGCCTATGCGCTGATGGAAGGCGAACTCGGCGTCCTGCAGGTCGAGAAGAAGATCAAGAGCCGCGTCAAGCGTCAGATGGAGAAGACGCAGCGCGAATATTACCTCAATGAGCAGTTGAAGGCGATCCAGCGCGAGCTGGGGAATGAGGGCGAGGAAGGCGAAGGCGATGAGCTCGCCGAGCTGACGCAGAAGATCGCGACGCTGAAGCTGTCGAAGGAAGCGCGCACCAAGGCGACCGCCGAGTTGAAGAAGCTGAAGACCATGGCGCCGATGAGCGCCGAGGCGACCGTCGTGCGCAACTATCTCGACGTGCTTTTGGGCCTGCCGTGGGGCAAGAAGAGCAAGATCAAGAAGGACATTCCGGCTGCCGAGGCGATCCTCAACGAGGATCATTACGCGCTGGAGAAGGTCAAGGACCGGATCGTCGAATATCTGGCCGTGCAGGCGCGCACCAACAAGTTGAAGGGGCCGATCTTGTGCCTGGTCGGTCCGCCCGGCGTCGGCAAGACCTCGCTCGGCAAGTCGATCGCCAAGGCGACGGGGCGTGAGTTCATCCGCCAGTCGCTGGGCGGCGTGCGCGACGAGGCCGAGATTCGCGGCCATCGCCGCACCTATATCGGCTCGCTGCCGGGCAAGGTGGTGACCAACCTCAAGAAGGCCGGGACGAGCAATCCGCTGTTCCTGCTCGACGAGATCGACAAGCTGGGCCAGGATTTCCGTGGCGACCCGGCCTCGGCGCTGCTGGAGGTGCTCGATCCCGAACAGAACGCGAAGTTCAACGACCATTATCTCGAGATCGACATCGATCTGTCCGATGTGATGTTCGTCTGCACCGCGAATTCGCTGAACCTGCCGCAGCCGCTGCTCGACCGGATGGAGATCATTCGCCTGGAGGGCTATACCGAGGACGAAAAGGTCGAGATCGCCGAGCGGCACCTGATCGCCAAGCAGATCGAGGCGCATGGCCTGAAGCCGGGCGAGTTCACGCTGACCAACGAGGGGCTGCGCGCGCTGATCCAGCGCTACACCCGCGAGGCGGGAGTCCGCACGCTGGAGCGGGAGGTGGCGAAGCTGTGCCGCAAGGCGCTGCGCCAGATCCTCGAGGGCAAGGCGACGAGCGTGACGATCACGCCCGACAATCTGTCCGACTTCGCGGGCGTCCAGCGTTTCCGACATGGTCTGTCGGAAACAGAGGATCAGATCGGCGCGGTCACCGGGCTCGCCTGGACCGAGGTCGGCGGCGAATTGCTGACGATCGAGAGCGTCACGGTTCCCGGCAAGGGTGCGGCGAAGGTGACGGGCAAGCTGGGCGACGTGATGAAGGAATCGGTACAGGCCGCTTTCTCGTTCGTGCAGGCGCGTGCGCCATCGTTTGGGATCAAGCCCAGCCTGTTCCACCGCAAGGACATCCATATCCACTTGCCCGAGGGCGCGGTGCCCAAGGACGGCCCGTCGGCCGGCATCGGCCTGGTCACGTCGATCGTCTCGACGTTGACGGGCATTCCGGTGCGGAAGGAAGTGGCGATGACCGGCGAGGTGACGCTGCGCGGGCGCGTGCTGCCGATCGGCGGCCTCAAGGAGAAGCTGCTCGCGGCGCTGCGCGGCGGGATCGAGACTGTGCTGATCCCGCAGGAAAATGAGAAGGATCTGGTCGAGATCCCGCAGAATATCCGCGATGGGCTGCGCATCGTGCCGGTCGCGCATGTCGACGAGGTGCTCCGGCTGGCGCTCGTACGCCCGCTGGAGGCGATCGACTGGACCGAAGCCGACGAACTGGCGGCGCTGCCGCCCGCACCGATCGCGCCGGCCGGGGGCGAGCTCCACCACTGATCTGTGTTAGCAAGTTCAAGCGTTTACAATCGCCGCTCCGTTCCGCGGGGCGGCGGTTTCGTTTGACTCGGCACGGGACAGAGGACTTACTGGGCGGATGCGGTTATGAGACCGCGAATCCATCACGATTGCGTAACGACAACGAGCGGGGTTTTCCGGGGATGAACAAGCAGGAACTGATCGCGCAGGTCGCGACGGCTGCCGGGCTGGGCAAGAATGAAGCGAGCCGTGCGGTCGAGGCGGTATTCGATACGATCTCCGCGTGCCTGAAGAAGGGCGACGAAGTGCGGCTGGTGGGCTTCGGCACCTTCGCGGTCAGCAAGCGCAAGGCCTCGACCGGCCGCAATCCGCGCACCGGCGAGCCGATGACGATCAAGGCGTCGAGCCAGCCGAAGTTCAAGGCTGGCAAGGTCCTGAAGGATTCGCTGAACTGACGCGATTTTGGTCTGGACAGGGGCGGGGCGCTTGCGTAGTGGCACCGCTCCGCCAACGGATGGGCGCGTAGCTCAGCGGTAGAGCACACCCTTCACACGGGTGGGGTCACAGGTTCAATCCCTGTCGCGCCCACCATCCATGGCACGAAAAGCCCCGCCCGGTCCATGACCCGGCGGGGCTTTTCGCGTTCGGGGCGCTGTCCTCCTTCGCGGATGCTCTATCCGTCAGTGCTTCGCTACGCTCGCAATGACGGACGTGCGGGAGCAGTGGCAGCTCGCTCACGTCAAAATCGCTTCACGCTTCAGCCCAACGAGCGGCAGTCTGATGCTCTCAGACGGCCAGGATCCTTGTGAGAAAACCGAACCCACGATGCCGCGACGCGCTACGGTCGCCGTCCTGCTCCCGCACATGTCACGCGATCGTAACGCACGCGTCACGCAGTCGTCTCGAAACCTCCATTCAGATGTCATCCCCGCCGCCTAGCGGCGCTCCCGACGAACGAGCGGGCAGTCAGGCCCGACTCGCATCGGGGCCTCGCAGATGGGCCTGTTATCCAAGGGAGTGAGTCGATGGTCAGCTTCAGCCGCCGCAGCCAGATTATGCTGGCATCCAGTGCCGCATTGTTCCTCGCGTCGTGCGGCGCGGACGATGTCGCATCACCGGGCGCGGGTGCGATCGACGTGGTCATCAACCCGCCGGCACCGACGCCGACCCCGACCGGCACCCCGACCCCGACGGCGCTGACCGCCGCGCAGTTCGCGCTGGCCACCACGGTCGGTTCGGCAAGCGGTTCGGTCATCACCGTCGATGAGCAGCTTGCGCTGGTGAACAAGGGCACGAACAATAACGTCAACGGTTTCGGCGCGACGCTGAACGGCGTCTATCCGACCAGCGGCACCTCGCTCGCCACCGCCAGCAACCCGCAGACGGTGCTGGGCAACACCAGCTTCATCCAGAACACCAGCTTCGTCGGCGCGATGAGCGGCCCGAACGACAATGCCTTCTCGGGCTGGACCTGCAACTCGACCGCCGCGACCTTCCTGAACTCGGCGTCTTGCGCCGCGGTGCCGTCGATCGGCAGCGGCGGTTCGGCCGCGACCTGCCCGACCGGGACGACCGACGCCGGGCTGGTGCAGGGCTTCCGCGCGTGCCGCCTGCCGACGACGATCACCACCGACCTGACGCTGCCGAAGATCGCGGGCGTCTTCTACCGCTTCAGCGGCGAGACGAAGGTGGGCACCGACAATGGCGTGACCGGCGGCACGGGCGTGACGCTGACCATTCAGCCGGGCGTGACTCTGGTCGCCGACGGCTCGGACTCGGCGGTCGACGTGCTGATCGTCAACCGCGGCAACAAGATCAACGCGGTTGGCACCGCCGACGCGCCGATCATCTTCACCTCGCAGCAGAACCTGAAGTCCGACGGCGTGTCCGACGTGACGCAGGGTCAGTGGGGCGGGATCATCCTGCTCGGCCGCGCGACCACCGCGGTCTGCGCGACCGGCTTCACCAACCCCTGCCAGCAGCAGATCGAAGGCGTGAGCGGCTATTACTACGGCGGTTCGAACGACGCCGACAGCTCGGGCACGATGCAGTACGTCCAGATCCGCTTCACCGGTTTCGAGGTGACGCCGGGCAACGAATTGCAGGGGCTGACGCTGGGCGGCACCGGCACGGGCACGACGATCGACCATGTGCAGAGCCACAATTCGTCGGACGACGGCATCGAGATCTTCGGCGGCACGACCAACCTGAAGTATTTCGTCGTCACGGGCGCCGACGATGACGGCTTCGACGTCGACAACGGCTGGCGCGGCTTCATGCAGTTCATCATCGCCGCACAGAAGGTGTCGGGCGCGACCGCCGACTCGTTCGCGACCGAGATCGACTCGAACGGTGCCGAGGATCTGACCCCGCGCACCTTCGGCCGCTACGCCAACTTCACCTTCGTCCAGCAGGCGGGCACCAATCCGGCGCCGTCGGCGATCCGCCTGCGCGGCGGTGCGGACTTCGCGTTCGTCAACGGCATCGTAAAGTCGCCGACGACCTGCGTGAACATCGTTGCCAGCGAAGGCACCGGCGACAACCGCACCACGATCCGTGCGGCCGACCAGGCCAAGCAGGACGCCGGCCCGCCGACCTTCAACTCGGTCTACTTCCAGTGCCAGGGCCGCTGAGGCGCGCCCAGCCCTGATGAACCGGCGGTGGCCGGGGCGCGCCCAACAGCGCCGCCCCGGCCCCGTTCTTTGACATTCGACCGGAAAGCCCCATCATGCGACAGCGCATCGCCTATGCCTCGCTCCTCCTGCTGACCACGACGCTGGTCGCGCCCGCCGCGCTGGCGCAGGTCGCGCCGCCGGCCGGCGGGACGCCCGCGCCCTCCACGCCGTCCGCCACCAGCGCCGATCCCGCCGCGACCGCGGAAACGCCGGCCGCGCCGGATCAGGAACAGGCGGAGGTTTCCGCGCCGGGCGTCGACACCTCGGCGGGCGAGGACATCGTCGTCGTCGGCCGCAACATTCCCAACGTCGTCCGCTCGACCGCGCAGGTGGTGAGCGTCCTGTCCGCCGCCGATATCGCGCGCACCGGCGAGGGCGACATCGCGGGCGCGCTGACCCGCGTCACCGGCCTGTCGGTGGTCGGCAACGGCTACGTCTTCGTGCGTGGTCTGGGCGATCGCTATTCCTCGGCGCTGCTCAACGGCTCGCCGCTGCCCAGTCCGGAGCCGCTGCGCCGCACGGTGCCGCTGGACATCTTCCCGACCTCGATCGTCGGGTCGGCGCTGGTGCAGAAGACCTATTCGGCCAATTATCCCGGCGAGTTTGGCGGCGGCGTCATCAATCTGACCACCAAGGCGATTCCGGACGAGAACTTCATTACCGGCGGCACGTCGGTCGCGGTCGATACCGAGACCACGGGGCGGCTGGGTTATACCTATTACGGGTCGCCGAGCGACTGGCTGGGTTACGACTCGGGCGAGCGCAAGGTGCCGGGGTTCATCCGCAACGCACCGACCGGCGACGGCATCATCCCGGCCGCGCAGCTGGCGCTGATGTCGAATGCGCGTACCACCTTGCTCCAGCGCAACAGCGATATTCCCGCCAACTGGTCGGGCGATCTCAGCATGGGGCTGACCGGTGATCTGCGCGGCGCGCGCGTGGGGCTGATCGCGAACGGCAGCATCGGCAACACCTGGCGGACGCGCGCGACGCGGCAGCAGGACACGATCAGTGCCAATGGCACCGCCCGCAACGACTTCAGCACCGTCATCACCGACAATCGCGCGACCGTGAACGGCTTGCTCGGCTTCGGCGCGGAGTTCGGCGAGCATCGCGTCCGCTGGACCAACGTCTATATCCACGACACGCTGAAGCAGGGCCGCGCCTCGGCGGCGACCGTCTATAACAATTCCAGCGGCCTGCCGCTGTTCCAGCAGAACACCAACTGGTTCGAGCGTCAGCTGATCGAGACGCAGCTGGTGGGCGAGTTCAAGCCGACCGACATGCTGTCGATCGACGTGCGCGGCGCCTATGCCAATTCACAGCGCAAGTCCCCGTATGAGCGCGAGTTCGTCTACAGCTGCAACAACACGCTGAACACCGTGGTGCAGCAGCCGATCGGCGGCACGGCGCTGCAATGTCCCGGCGTGTGGCAGTCAAACAACTCGTTCGGCGCGTTCGGCACGGTGGCGTTCAGCGATCTGAACGAGAATCTGTACTCGGGGCAGGCCGACGTCACCTACAAGCTGTCGACGGAGCGGCCGTTCACGCTGTCGACCGGCTATTACTTCTCCGACAACGACCGCACCTCGACCCGTCTGCCGTTCACCTATCAGACGGTGTCGGGGCAGGCGATCCCGTTCCCGTGCAACCTGTACCGCCCCGATTACCTGCTGTCGCCCGATGTGCTGAACGGCTGTCCGGCGGCGCTGACCGGCACGCGAGCCGAAAATGCGGTTCAACTGCGCTTCTCCCCGGGGCAGAACGGCGCCTATTCCTACGACGCCAAGCTCCGCATCCATGCCGGCTACATCCAGGCCGAGGCGGAGGCGTTCGACGGGCTGCGCGCGATCATCGGCGTCCGCTACGAGACCGCGAAGCAGACGGTGGTGCCGATCGGCCAGAGCGGCACGAACCTGAACAACGATTATTTCCTGCCGGCCTCGACGCTGACGTGGAATTTCGCGGAGAACATGCAACTGCGACTGGCGGCGTCGAAGACGATCGCGCGCCCGCAGTTCCGCGAGCTGGCGCCGCAGGCGTATCGCGACTTCGAGTCCGACCGCCTGTTCTTCGGCAACCCGCGCCTGCGCGACTCCGAGCTGTACAACCTCGAGGCGCGCTACGAGTGGTTCTACGCGCGTGACCAGCGGATCACGCTAGCCGGTTTCTACAAGCGCATCGATCGCCCGATCGAGCAGGTGGGTTTCTACCCCACCCCGGACGCGCGGCTCCAGACCGGCTTCACCTATCTGCCCAAGGCGACTCTCTGGGGTGCCGAGATCGAGGTGCAGAAATACGTGCCGCTCGACTTCATCGGCGAGGCGATGGCGGGGAAGCGTGCGGTCATCATCGCCAACTACACCTATACGCAGTCGAAGATCACCGCCGACGACACCTGCGTCCCCGGCGTGCTGGAAGGTACGACGCTGGGCGGCTGCCCGGCCAATTTCGCGCCGGCGCGACTGCTGTTCCGTGACGGCGCGCCGATGACCGGTCAGTCGGACCATCTCGTCAACCTGCAACTCGGCTATGAGGACAAGGACAACGGGACGCAGGTCACCGCGCTGTTCAACTATGCCAGCGACCGCGTGACCAACCGCGGACCGTCGCTGCTGGGCGGCAGCGGGTTCCAGCCCGATATCGTCGAGCGTCCCGGTATCCGTCTGGATCTGGTCGCGCGTCAGCAGACCGAGTTCCTGGGTCGCAAGATCGAGATCAAGGCGGAAGGCCGCAACCTGACCGGCACCCGCTATCAGGAGCGGCAGATCTTCGACAGCGGCAATGTCGTCAACGTGAACAACTACCGGCTGGGCCGCGTGTTCACGCTGGGTGCCAGTGTGACCTTCTAAGCCGGAACACGCCGAAAAAGCCCCGCTGCATCGCACGATGCGGCGGGGTTTGTCATGACTGGCCTCACCAGCCCCAGGGACGTTCGCGATACCATTTGGTAACGATATATTTGGTTCCGCCGCGTACCTTCATGCCATGATGAAGCGTCGCCGGGTTCAGGCTGCCGTCGGCGCGGCAATTGTTCCAGCACACCAGCTTGCCGGTTTCGGGCTGGATCGTCTTGTCGACCGCCTTGAAGCGCGTCGCGCCGCCCGCCTCGGGCACGTTCAGGTAGATCATCGCGGTCCAGGTCCGGTTGCCCGCGACGCTGCAATAACGGGCGAAGTCGGCGCCGTTCGGCTCGAAATAGTCGGTATGCGCCTTGAATTCCTGCCCCACGGCATAGCGCTGCCCCTGCATCGGTTCGCCGTGCAGCGGGTCCAGCCCGGTCGCCGCCGCCAGCGCCGCGTCGACGCGCGCCACCACCGGGTCGTCGCCCGGCAGGTCGCAGGTCTCGCTGGTCCTGAACGCGGTGTCGCCGTTGGCATCGGCGATCGTCGAGGGCCGACGCCCCAGGTCGATCAGTGCGATCAGATGCGCGCAGGTGTCGGCATCAAGGAAGTCGCGCTTGACGAACAGCGTCAGCTTCGGATTGGGAAGGCGCTGGATGCCCGGAACGGCGGACAGGCGCGCGGCGATCGGATCGGTGGCCATGTCCGTTCCCTGCCACAATCCGGGCATCGCGCCCAAGAACAGAAATATTACACAAACACGCAATACCCACGTAATATGGTAAACCTAGCGGCCGTTTCCCGGGGAGTTGGGCCAGGCGGATGCGTTTGAAATTCGATGCCCGGGCGCGGGCGATCCTGCGGCGGCTGCCCGTGGTGAACATTTATTCGGCGGCGGAGCTGGTGCTGATCGCCGGGCTGGCGGTGCAATGCGCGCGGCTGGCATGGGTGGTGCTGACCCCGATCTCGCCGCTCGGCGCGTGGGTGCCGGCGGGGCCGACCGTGCCCGCCGACGCCGCCGGCGTGCTCGCCGGCTTCGATCCTTTCTACCGTGTCAGCGGGCAGGTGCAGGCGCAGGGACCGGCGGTCGTCACCTCGCTCCAGCTTACGCTTTTTGGCACCCGTATGGACAGCGCGCAGGCGCGCGGCGCGGCGATTATCGCCGGCCCCGACGGCGTGCAGAAAAGCGTCGCGGTCGGTGAGGAAGTGGCCCCCGGCGTCATCCTGAGGTCGGTTGCCTTCGATCACGTCACGCTCGAACGCGGCGGTCAGACCGAGGATCTCTACCTGAACCAGTCGGGCGCACCGACCGGTGGCGCGCCGGCCCCGGACGCCGATGCGGCGGTCAATCCGCCACCTCCGTCCCCGCCACCCGGCGCCGGTCCGCCGCAGGTATCCCCCGGCGGCGCGCCGCCCGCGGCGGGCGGCGGCGGTACCGTCTCACCCGAACAATTGCGGTCCGAGATCAGCGCGATCCCGCGTATCGAGGGCGGCAAGATCAGCGGGCTCACGGTGCGCGGGCAGGGCGGCAACGCCTTCCGCGCCGCCGGCCTGCGCGACGGCGACGTCATCACCTCGGTCGCGGGGCGTACCATCGCCAGCGCGTCCGATCTCGACCAGCTCACGCGCGGCCGCGCCGCGGGCGGCTCCCTTTCCCTCACGGTGGAGCGCGGCGGGCAGCCGCTGCCGCTCACCATTCCGGTAACACGATGAACCGTTCCGCCCGATTGCTGGCCCCCGTTGCCCTTCTCGCCGCCGCACAGCCCGTGCTGGCGCAGACCACGCTCAACGTGCGCGATGCGGATATCCGCGCGTTCATCGCCGATGCCGCGAAGGTGACGGGGCGCACTTTCATCATCGACAATCGCGTGCAGGGGAAGGTGACGGTCGTCACCGATCGCCCGCTGTCGCGAACCGAATATCTGGAGGTGTTCCTCTCCACGCTGCGTGCCAACGGACTGGTCGCGGTGCCGACCGCGAACGGCGCGTTCCGCGTGCAGCCGATCGACAATGCCGCCAGTCAGCCGGGGCGCATCGGTCTGGCCGGGGCGGCGCGCAATCAGCTGGTGACGGAGATCATCCGGCTGCGCTCTGTCGATGCCGCGCAGGCGGTCGATACCGTGCGGCCGCTGGTCAGCGCGCAGGGCTCGGTGACCGCCAATCGCGGCGGCAACAGCCTGGTGGTCGTGGACTTCGCCGACAATGTGCGCCGTGTGCGCGAGGTGGTGCGGCGGATCGACGCCGATACGTCGGCGACCCGGATCATCCCGCTCAAGAACGCGCGCGCGACCGAGGTGGCGACCGCGCTGACCGGGCTGATCGGCGGGGCGGCGCAGGGCGGCGCTTCGGCGGCGACCGGCGGCGCGTCGGCGGTGGCGATCGAGAGCAGCAACGCGGTGGCGTTGCGCGGCGATCCGCAGACGGTCGCGCGGCTGGCCGGGCTGGCGCGTGAACTGGACCAGAGCGCGCGCAACGCCAACGAGATTCGCGTGATCTTCCTGGAGAATTCCGACGCGAACCAGTTGCTGCCGGTGCTGCAGCAGCTGGTCGGCCAGGCGCCCGATTCGATCCAGGATCAGGGGCTGACCCGTACCGGGCTCAGCACCAGCAGCACGGGACCGACGGGCGTCGGCGCGACCCCGCAACCGCCGCGCCAGCAGAGCGCGCAGGCCAGCGCGCAGCAATCCGGCGGACAGCCGCAGCAGGCTGCGATCCGCGGCGAGGGTGGCCGCAGCGCGGCGGTCGTCACCCGCTACGCCGGCGCGAACGCGATCGTCGTCGCCGCGCCCGCCGACGTGCAGCGGCAATTGGGCGACGTGATCCAGAAGCTCGACCAGCGGCGCCAGCAGGTGTTGATCGAGGCGATCGTCGCCGAAGTGTCGGACAGCACGGTCAACCGGCTGGGCGCGCAATTCCTGCTGGGCAATATCGACGGCGGCGCGTTCGCGGCCTCGACCTTCAGCAACTCCGCACCCAACATCCTTCAGATCGCGGGTGCGATCGGTGCGCAGAAGCTGGGCAGCACGCAGACGACGGTCGTCGCGCCCGATGGTACGCGCACCACCACCAACGTCAACAACACCGCCTCCAACCAGCTGACGCAATCGGCGATCAATTCGATCATCGGCTCGCAGGGCGGCTTCGCGGGGTTTGGCGGGCAGGTCGGCAGCACGATCTTCGGCGCGATCATCAATGCGGTGAAGAGCGATACGCGCTCGAACCTGTTGCAGGTGCCGCAGGTGATGACGCTCGACAATCAGGAGGCGCACACGCTGGTCGGGCAGGAAATCCCCGTCACCACCGGTGAGGCGCTGTCGAACAACTTCAACAATGCGTTCCGTACGACGCAACGGCAGAACGTCGGCATCGGACTGGACGTCCGCCCGCAGGTCAATTCGTCGGGTACGATCAAGATGAACCTGCATCTGGAGGTCAGCTCGATCGCCGGTCCGGTCAGCAGCAACAATTCCGACCTGATCCTGAACAAGCGTGAGGTGGAGACGGTGCTGACCGTCGATGACGGCGCGATCGGGGTGATCGGCGGGCTGTTGTCCGACGAGGAGCGCCGCACGATCGAGAAAATTCCATTCCTTGGCGACATTCCGGTGCTGGGCAATCTGTTCAAAAGCCGCGCGAAGACGCGCGCCAAGTCGAACCTGATGATCTTCATTCGCCCGACCGTGATCCGGTCGGCGGCCGACAATCGTCGCGTGACCGAGCAGCGCTACGGCTATCTGCGCGTGCAACAGGCGGCACAGGATCCCGCGTCGGAGCCGTCGATCGACCAGCTCGTCCGCGACTATCTCGGCGCCACGCCGCCGCTGCCCGCGGTCGGCTCCGGCCTGCCCGGTAGTATCGAGGATCCGCGCGTCGCGGTACCGGTCTATCGCAATTCGACGACGGTGATCCCCGCGCAGGGCAAGCGGAAATGAGCTTGCGCACCGGAGCGCAGATCGACGCCGCCGCCGCGCCATTGCCACCCGCGCCCGAGGGGGCGACCGTGCTTGGTGGCGCGGTGCCGGTCATTCCGCCGGTCGCCTTGCCCTATGCCTTCGCGCGCAAGTTCGGCGTGGTGCTGGACGGCGAGGGCGTGGCGCTGCGCGAGGGTAGCGATCCGCGCGCGCTGATCGAGGTCAGGCGCGTGCTGGGTCGCGCGTTCGACGTCGCGGTCGTGCCGCCCGTCGCCTTCGACCGGCTGCTCAGTGACAATTACGCGATGGACGGACAGGCCACCGCCGCCGCCGCCGTCGGCATGGGCGACGAACTCGATATTCTGGCCGAGGGGCTGCCGACCGCCGAGGACCTGCTCGACACCGCCGACGACGCGCCGGCGATCCGGCTGATCAACGGCATCATCGCCGATGCCGCGCGCAACGGCGTGTCGGACATCCATATCGAGCCCTATGAGACCGGGCTGGTCGTTCGGATGCGGATCGACGGGGTGTTGCGCGAAACGCTCCGGATGCCGCCGCATGTCGCGCCGGTGGTGGTCAGCCGTATAAAGGTCATGGCGCGTCTGGACATCGCCGAGCGGCGCGTGCCGCAGGACGGGCGCATGGGATTGACGTTGGGAGGGAAATTGCTCGACGTCCGCGTGTCCACGCTGCCGAGCCGGGCGGGCGAGCGCGTCGTGCTGCGTATCCTCGACAAGGAGAATGCGGGGATGGACCTCGACGCGCTCGGCATGAGCGCGCCGATGTACGCGCTGCTGCGCGAGGCGATCGCCGAGCCGAACGGAATCGTGCTGGTGACCGGCCCGACCGGCAGCGGCAAGACGACGACGCTCTACGCCGCGCTTCGTCTGCTCAATGACGGTAGCCGCAACATCCTGACCGTCGAGGATCCGGTCGAATACGCGGTCGAAGGTGTGGGGCAGACGCAGGTCAATGCCAAGGTCGGCCTGACGTTCGCGGCGGGCTTGCGCGCGATCCTACGGCAGGATCCCGATACGGTGATGATCGGCGAAATCCGCGACCGCGAAACCGCCGAGATCGCGGTGCAGGCGTCGCTGACCGGCCACCTCGTCCTGTCGACGGTCCACACCAACGACGCGGTCGGCGCGATCACCCGGATGCGCGACATGAAGGTCGAGCCGTTCCTGCTCGCCTCCACGCTGCGCGCGGTGATCGCGCAGCGGCTTGTGCGGCGGCTGTGCAAACATTGCGCGCGTCCGGTGCCGGCGGCGGAGACGGTCGCGCCGCTGCTGGGCATCGATCCGCGAACGACTGTGTATGAGGCGGTCGGGTGCGAGCAATGCAATCGGACGGGTTTCCGTGGCCGGATCGGCGTTTACGAGGCGGTGAGGGTCGATGCGGTGGTCCGCCGCCTCATCAACGAGGGCGGCGACGAAGACGCCATCGCGCGCCATGCCTTCGCCGGTAACGATACGCTGGCGACCGCCGCACGGCGGCTGGTGGAGAGTGGCCAAACCACTGCCGAGGAAGCGATTCGCGTCTCCCGCAGCGAAAACGCCGATGCGGCGGAGGCGGCGATCGCCAGTGGCTGACTTCGACTATCTCGCGATCGACACGCGCGGGAACGAGACGCGCGGGCATGTCAGCGCGACCGACATGGAGGCGGCGCGCGCCGCGCTCAACCGCAAGCGGCTGTACGTCGTTCGCATCGATCCCGGTGCGACGCCGCAGGCGCGCACCCGCCCGCTGTTCGGGCTGGAACTGGGCCGCCCGAAAATGTCGGGCAAGCAATTGACGTTGTTTACCAGGCAGTTGGCGACGCTCAACCGCGTGTCGCCGCTGGAGGAATCGCTCCGCACGATCACCCGCCAGACCGAGCAGGAGAGTGTGCGCGCGATCGTGCAGACCGTTCACACGGCGGTGGTCGAGGGGCGGCGGCTGGCGGACGCGATGGCGCGCGAGCCCAAGAGTTTTCCGCCGCTTTACAGGGCGATGGTCGCGGCGGGCGAGAGTTCGGGGACGTTGCCGCAGATCATGGAGCGGCTGTCCACACTGCTGGAGCGGCAGGCGGAGATTCGCGGCAAGTTGTTGACCGCCATGGCCTATCCGTCCGTGCTGGCGACCGTCGCGCTGGGCGTCGTCCTGGCGCTGATGACCTTCGTCGTGCCGCAGGTGGTCGAACAGTTCGACACGGTCGGTCAGGAATTGCCCCTTTTGACCCGGGTGGTCATCGGATTATCGGACGTTCTGGTGGGGTGGTGGTGGCTGATGCTGCTGACGCTGATCGCCATCGGCGTCGGGGCCTGGGCCGCACTGCGCCAGCCGCCGATCCGGCTGGCGTTCGACAGCTGGCTGCTGCGCGTGCCGCTGCTCGGGCGGCTGCTGCGCGACCTGCACGCGGCGCGGATGGCGCGCACGCTGTCGACGATGGTCGCCAGCCGCCTGCCGCTGCTCGAAGGGCTGAGCCTGACCGCGGGCACGATCCACAACCGCCGGCTGAAGGCGGCATCGGACGAGATCACCGAATCGATCCGTGGCGGCGGCAGTCTGTCGGCGGCGATGCGGCGCGCGGGGGTGTTTCCGCCGCTGCTGGTCTATCTGGCCGCCAGCGGCGAGGCGGCGGGGCGGCTGGACGAGATGCTGGAGCGCGCGGCGGATTATCTGGAGCGCGAGTTCGATCGCTTCACCGCCACCGCCATGTCGCTGCTGGAGCCGCTCATCATCGTCATCATGGGCGCGATCGTCGCGACGATCGTGCTATCGATCCTGCTCCCCATCCTTCAGCTCAACACGCTGGCCGGACAATGAGAATGCCTATGTCGACCGAACAGAAGAACCGTCGGAAGAAGCGTAACGGGTTTACGCTGGTCGAACTGATGGTGGTGATCGTCATCATCGGCCTGCTGGCGACGATCGTCGCGCTGAACGTGCTGCCGTCGGGCGACACCGCGCGCATCCAGAAGGCGAAGGCCGATATCGCGACGATCGAACAGGGGCTGGAACTCTATCGCCTGCAGATGGGCAGCTATCCGACGACGACGCAGGGGTTGCAGGCGCTGGTGTCGCCACCGGCGGGCGCCGATCCGGCGCGTTATCAGGCGGGCGGCTATATCAAGCGCCTGCCGCAGGATCCGTGGAACCGGCCGTATCTGTACGCCTCACCGGGGCAGCATGGCGCCGCCGACGTCTGGACGCTGGGCGCGGACGGCAAGGACGGCGGGCAGGGGATCGATGCCGATATCGGTTCCTGGCAGTAACGCGAAGCCGGAGTCGCCACGGCGCGAGGGCGGCTTCACGCTGATCGAGCTGATGGTGGTCATCACCGTCATCGGCCTCGCCTCGGCGGCGGCGGTGCTGATGATGCCGGACACGCGCGGGCGGTTGATGGACGAGGCGGCGCGCTTCGCGGTACGGACCCGCGCCGCGCATGACGCGGCGATCGTCGAGGCGCGCCCGGTCAGCCTGTGGGTGACGCCGGGCGGCTATGGCTTCGACCAGTGGCGTGGCGGCGCATGGACGCCGATGGACGGTGCGCTGGGCGTCGAACGCTGGAAGCCCGGCACGGCGGCGGCGGGGCCGGCGCGCGACCGGCTGACCTTCGACACCACCGGCCTTGCCGACCGCGCGATGACGGTGACGCTGACCCGCGAGGGGATGCGGACCGACGTGACGATCGAGGCGGATGGGACGGTCCGTGTCGCGGGGTGAGCGCGGCGCCGCCCGCCGCCCCGCGGCCCCGTGCCCGCCCGGCAGACGCCGTGGTCCGCCGACGGAACGGATCGGTCGCGCCACCGGCGTTACCGAACCGGACCCCGGTGTTCGCGCGCGGTCCGCGAGCGTCCCTTCGTCATGCCGGACGCGTTCCGGCATCCATGTTTCCGCACACGCACCGGTCGTCGCTTTTGCGGAAACATGGACCCCGGCCTTCGCCGGGGTGCCGGACCGAAGGAGGCGGGAGCGGCAAGTTTCGCGGCGGTCGGGCGTTCGCCGGGACGGGCGTGCCGGACAGGGCGGCTTCACGCTGATCGAGATCATGGTCGCGCTGGTCGTGTTCAGCCTGGCCGCGCTGGCGCTGATCCGGCTGGAGGGGCAGACGATCCGTTCGACCGGATTCGTGTCGGCGACGCTGCTGGCGCAGATCGTCGCGCGCAACGTCGCGATCGAGGCGGTGACCGACGCGCAGCCGCCGGTGCGCGGACGCGCGACCGGGGTGGAGCAGGCCGGCGGGCGCGCATGGAACTGGGTGCGCGAGGTCCAGCCGCTGGGCGACGGCGACGTGCAGCGCGTCGATGTCGCGGTCAGCGATGCCGGCGGCGCGGTGATGGGCCGCGCGACGATGGTGCGTCCCCCCGCCGCCCCGGTCGCGCAGGTCAGGACCGGGCCGTGAGCGCGCGCCCCCCGCGCGAGGCCGGGTTCACGCTGGTCGAGGTGATGATCGCGCTCATGATCTTCGGCATGATCGCGGCGGCGGGCGTCGCGTTGCTGGCGTTCAGCGTCCGCGCGCAGGGCGCGATGGCCGCGGCGCTGGACGACAATGCGGCGCTGAACCGGCTGGTATCGATCATGACCGCCGATCTGGCGCAGGCGCAGGACCGACCGACCCGCGACGTGACGGGGACGCTGTTCCCCGCATTCAGCGGCGATCGCAACGCGCAGCCGATGCTGCGCCTCGTGCGCGGTGGATGGAGCAATCCCGATCAGGCGCCGCGCGCCACGTTGCAGAAGGTGGAATATCGTCTGTCCGCCGAGGGGATCGAGCGCGTCGCCTATCCCGCGCTGGACGGGGCCGCGCCGTTACCGGCCGCGCTGCTGCTCGATCGCGTGCAGGAGGTGCGGGTGCGGTTCCGCTATGCCGGCGCGTGGAGCGATACGTGGCAGGGCGACGAGCGCGCCGCGTTGCCGCAGGCGATGGAATTGACGGTCGTGCGCGGCGGCGGGCAATCCTATCGTTTGCTGTTCCTGGTCGGCACCGGCGCGCCGCGCGCCGCCGAGGGGCAGGGGCCGCAGCAGGGAGGCGGGCCGGGCACGCCGCAGGGAGCGATCGATGCGCCGCGATAAGGGCGAGCGCGGTGCGGCGCTGCTGACGGTCCTGCTGCTGGTGGCGGTGATCGCGGTGATGGCGGCGACCGCGCTGGAGCGGTTGCGGCTGTCGACGCGGCTGGCCGCCAATGCGGTCGCGCTGGATGCCGCGCGCGGCTATGCCTATGCCGCCGAGACGCTGGCGACGCGGCGCGTGACGTCGCTGCTGGAGCAGGCGCGCGACCGCGTGGCGTTGACCGGCGGGTGGAGCGGGCGGCCGTTCGGGCTGCCGATCCCCGGCGGCACCGCCACCGCGCGTGTCACGGACGGCGGCAATTGCTTCAATCTCAACGGCCTGGTGTCGCCAGCCTTCGAGGGAACGTACAGCGTCAACGGGCAGGCGATCACGCGCTTTCAGCGGCTGATGCGGCTGTTGCGCGTCCCCGACGGCGATGCGGTCGCGGTCGCCACCGCCGACTGGCTGGACAGCAACGACGAGCCGTTGCCGGGCGGCGCGGAGAATCCGGCCTATCGCGGTTATCGCACCGCCGGGACGCTGATGGCCGACGTCAGCGAGTTTCGCGCGGTGAAGGGCGTGACGCCCGACATCTATCGGGCGATGCGGCCGTGGCTGTGCACGCTGCCGATCGCGCAGCAATCGGTGCTGAACGTCAACACCCTGCTGCCCGAACAGGCGCCGTTGCTGGCGATGCTGCTGCCCGACACGCTGGGGATCGCGCAGGCGCAGGCGCTGCTGCTGCGTCGTCCGCCGAACGGCTATGCCAGCGTCGACCAGTTCTGGGCGCAACTGGCGAGCAGCGGCGGTTCGGTCGATCTGGGCGCGCAGCAGCAGACCGCGACGACCAGCAAGTGGTTCGCGTTGCGGATCGATGTCGCCAACGGCGGCGCGGAATTGCATGAGGAGGGGCTGATCGACGCGCGGACCCTTCCCGTCCGGCTCGTGACGCGGCAATGGGGGGATGTACCATGACAGCCGCGACGCTCCTCTTCCTGCCGACCGACGATTCGCAGCCGTGGCGCTGGTGGCGGATCCGTGACGACGCGTTCGAGCGCGAGGGCGAGGGGCTTCCCGACCTGACCGACGCGGATCGCGTCGTCGCGGTCGCGCCCGCCGATGCGGTGACGCTGCACTGGGCGGCACTGCCGGCGCGGTCGGCCGCGCAGGCGGTGGCGGCGGCGCGCGTGGTGGTGAGCGATGCCACCGCCGAGCCGGCGCACGACCTGCACGTCGCGGTCGGGCAGGAGCGCGATGGCGAGCGCGTGATCGCGGTGGTCGCCCCGGCGCGGATGGCGGGCTGGCTGGCGGCACTGGCGCAACGCGGGATCGATCCCGCCGCGCTGGTTCCCGCGCCGCTGCTGCTGCCCGAGCCCGAGGAAGGCTATTGGCGCGGCGACCTGCCGGGACAGAAGGTGGTGCGCGGGCGCACGACCGGCTGGGCGGACGAGCCGGTGCTGACCGACCTGGTGACGCGCGGCGAGGCGCCGCGCGCGCTGGACGCCGATGCGCTGCGCACCGCGGCGGTGGCGGCGATCGCCGAACCGGCGCTCGACCTGCGCCAGGGCGCGTTCGCGCGGCGGCGGCGGCGCGCCGCCATCGACTGGGGACTGATGCGGCGACTGGCGGTGCTGGCCGGGCTGATCCTGCTGGCGACGCTGGCGATCGATGTCGTCCGGATCATGCGCTATTCGTTCGGTGCCGACGCGATCGAGCAGCGCGCCGCGACGATCGCGCGACAGGGATTGCCGCGCGGCACCGGCGACGGCGATGCGACGCGGATGCTGGCCGAGCGGGTGGCGCAGCTGCGCGGGCCGGGGCAGGGCTTCACGCGCACCGCCGCCGCCGTCTATGCGATCGTCGAGGCGGTGCCGGAGACCGAAGTGACCGCGCTCCAGTTCGAGCCCAATGGTGCGCTGCGCGTGTCGTTGTCGCTGGCCGGGGAGGCGCAGGCGAACACCGTCAAGTCGCGGCTGGCGGCGGCCGGGTTCGCGGTCGAATCGAGCGTGTTCCAGCAATCGGCCGGGCGACTGACCGGCGACATGACGGTGCGGCCATGAACGCCTTGAAGGTCTGGTTCGACGGCCGGTCGCCGCGCGAGCGGCGGCTGTTGCTGGTGATGGTCGCGCTGGCGATCGTGACGCTGGTGTGGGGCGCGATCATCGTGCCGGTGCGCAACGGCCTGTCCTCTTCACGCGAACGCTATACCGATGCGGTGGTGCGGCTGGGCGAGGCGCAGGCCGGGCTGGCGCAGGTCAAGGCGTTGCAGCGGCGTGCCGCGCCATTGTCCGCGCCGCTGGCCGATGTGGTGCGCGCGCGTGCCGATGCGGCGGGTTTCGCGCTCGCCAGCCTCGACGTCGAGGCGCCGGGGCGGATCCGCACCTCGATCGCGACCGCGCGCGCGGGGGCGTTGATGCAGTGGATCGCGGGGCTGGAGGCGGACGGTGTGCTGGTCGACTCGCTCAGCGTATCCGGCAACGGCGCGGGCAGCGTGACCGCGCAGATGACGCTGCGGACGCGGGGGAATTGATGCGGATCCGTCTGGCGACCGGGCGTCGCACGCTGTTCCTCGCCTTCTTCGCGCTGGCGATGCTGGCGTTCCTGCCGCTGCGGCTGGCGCTGGGGTGGAGCGGGCTGGACGGGCAGGGCTTCACCGCGCGCGAGGTGACGGGCAGCCTGTGGTCCGGGCGGCTGGTCGAGGCGAAGTTCGGCGACATCGCGCTGGGCGATCTGGACGCGGGACTGTCGCCGGTCGCGCTGCTGATCGGGCGCGCGCGGATCGCCTTGCAGGGCCAGGGCGACGACAGCGCGCAGCGGATCGCGGGCACAGTCGAGATCGGGCGCAACCGCGCGGCGGTGATCGATGCGCGCGGACCGCTGTCGCCGGGCAATGCCTTCGCGCCGCTGCCGGTGACGGCGCTCGACCTCGACGGGGTGACGGTGCGGTTCGTCGATGGCGCGTGCGAATCGGCGGAGGGGCGGGTGCGTGCGACGCTGGCGGGGGCGTTCGTGGGGCAGCCGCTGCCGGGCGCGATCAGCGGCAGCGCGCGCTGCGATGCCG
>NZ_LDTB01000180.1 GCF_001476895.1 Sphingomonas endophytica
TCACAATCTCTTCGCGCAAATCACTGCGCGTTACGCTAACGATCACCACGATATCGCGCGAATCGCAATTGAATTGATGTCTTCCGAATCACAAATCCCCATTGCAGCAAAAGTTGCATCGCGGCGATTCGCGCGAAGGCTCGCGGCATTCTATGCCACCCTGTTCGGCATGACCGGCGTGCATCTGCCGTTTTTCACCGTGTGGCTGAAGGCGATCGGCATCGATGCCACCTGGATCGGCATCATCACCGCGGTGCCGCCGGTGACGCGCATCACCGTCCTGCCGCTGGTCAAGGCAGTGGCGGAACGCCGCCAGATGCTGCGCGGCGCGATCATCGCCACGGGAGTAGCCACGGCGTTCGGCTTTGCCGTGATCGGCACCCAGCACCAGCCCTTCGTGCTGCTCGCGGTCTATGCGCTGACCTGCTGCGTCTGGACGCCGATGGTGCCGCTTACCGACGCCTATGCGCTGCGCGGCGTCAGGCAATTCGGTCTCACCTACGGACCGCTGCGGCTGTGGGGCTCGGCGGCGTTCGCGGTCTGTGCGCTGATCAGCGGGTTCCTGCTGCGTTATGTCGCGGAGGTCGATCTGATCTGGATCATCACCGCCGTGACCGTGCTCGGCGCGCTGGTCGGGCTGACCTTGCGGCCGCTGGGCCGTCCGGTCGCCGCAGTCGCGCACGCGGCCGGTTCGCCGCGGTTGCTGCGCAACCCGACCTTCCTCGCCATCATCGTCTCCTCGGCGCTGATCCAGGGCAGCCACGGCGCCTATTACATC
>NZ_LDTB01000181.1 GCF_001476895.1 Sphingomonas endophytica
GCCCGCTGATGCCGGCTTCCGGACGGGCGTTAAGGGCCGAGAGATATTCGGCGGCGGCGCTCGACAGGGTCGGGCCGTAGATGCGCATCAACGGCTGGCCCTTGCGGACGTCCGTGCCGGTCGTGACGTTGTCGACGGTGTCGAAGAAGCCCTCCAACCGGAGCGAGACGACGGACACGCCCCGCCCGTCCTGCTGTACCGTAGCCGGTCCGCGGACCATCGTATTCAAGGAGCGGCGCTCCGCGACCTCGGTCTGGACACCTGCCTTCTGCAGCTTGCCCGCGCTCACTTTGACCGATGAGTCGTCGTCTTGTTCGCCCTCATATACGGGGAGATAATCCATCCCCATCGAATCCTTTTTCGGCGTCGGCGACGTGTCCGGAAGGCCCATAGGGTTACGATAGAATTTGATCCGCCCGCGTTCGCCGCCCTTCGCAGTCATGGCTTCCGGAGCGTGCTCCTCGAAGCTCACATCTTCGCTGGCGCGGACCGCCGAATATTCCTTGCCCGACGGCGTCTTCTTCGGCGTCATGGAATAATCGGGCGCGCCGTCCGGATCACGGTAGTAGAC
>NZ_LDTB01000182.1 GCF_001476895.1 Sphingomonas endophytica
TCGTGGACGTCGATGACGGCCGGGGCCTCGATGCCCCTCTGGAACCACGGGCGCGCGGCCACGCTCTCCCCCTCCAGCATGCCGCCGGTACTGGCCACGACGGTGCCGGACCGGTCCGCGAAACCGATCCAGGCATAGGCGGGGAAACTCTCGCGCAGGGCATCGACCCACGCGCGCTGCGCTTCGGGCCTCGTGGCGTTCGTCCGGGCGACCGCCGACAGCACGGCCATGTCGCCGAGCCGCTCGGCGATGTTGGCGTCGATGATCTGGCGCAGATGCTCCGCGAGTTCGGCGATGTGCGCCTCGGCGCGGATCTGCACGCGCGCGGCGACGAATTGCGAGACCAGGGACGTGGCGGCGGCCGTCAGGAGCAGCGCTCCGGCGGCGAAGACGAGGGCGAGGAGGGTGCGCAGCCGCATGATGCATCGGGCCCGGGACGCACGATCGTCGCACGCGGGCGGTTAATGCGAGGCTGTTGAGGTCCGGACAATCCGGATTGCCGAACGGAAACAGCGCTCTCGATCCCGCAGGAGAACCGCCGAATAGAGATCGATACATCGAAGGTCGGTCTGCGGATCCGTATCGACGTGTCGGCGGCCTCGGCGGCTGCCAGATCCGGGGCGCGGACGGCGTGACTCAGGTCCGGATGTGCTCCCACACCTTCGAGATGAC
>NZ_LDTB01000183.1 GCF_001476895.1 Sphingomonas endophytica
GCCCTGGCGATCAGGTCGCGCTGCGCCTTCAGGCCGTTGGTGGTGGCGTAGCCTTCCTGGTCGACATTGACCTTGATCGTGACAGGCACGCCGGCAAGCGGCCCGACCGCCTCACCGCGCGCAATTGCCGCATCGATCGCGACCGCCTGCGCCAGCACGTCGTCCGGCCGGTGATCGACCACCGCGTTGATGACAGGGTTGACCGCATCGAGCCGGGCGAGCCCGGCCTCGGCGGCCTCCTTCGCCGAGACCCGCTTCGATTTGATGAGGCCGGCGAGCTCGGTTGCCGACAGACGCCAAAGATCCTGCATGTGCTACTCCGTGTGACGGAGGCGTTTTAGCCCCACCCGAAGGGCAAGACCAGCGGCGCGCCGCCCGATGTTTCAGCGGACATGCGCGATGTAATAGGCAAGGTCGCCGATCTGCTCCTTGGTCACCGTCTGCATCACGTCCGCCATGGTGGCGTCGTAGCCGTGGCGGCTGTTGTCCTTGTATTCGGCCAGCGTCTTGGCGAGGTAGTCCTCGCGCTGATTGGCGATCCGGGGGACGTTATCCTTGCCGGAGAAATCGGTGTTGTGGCAGCTGTTGCAGCGGTTCTGCTGCGCCAACGCCTGGCCGCGCGCCATCCGCGCGGCGTCGCCGGCGTCAGCAGGCGGCACAGGCTTCGGCAAAGTGGCGATGAAATCCGAGAAGGCGCGCAAATCGTCGTCGGTCATCGGCTTCGCCATCTCGTTCATCGGGTCGAATACCCTGAGCTTCTCGCGGAACATGAACAGCTGGATCAGCGCATAGGGCGCCTGCTGGCCGCCGAGCGAGGGCGTGTTCTCGGTTTCCGACGTGCCGCGCTCGCCATGGCAGGCAAAGCACGCCGCAGCGCGCTCCTGGATGGTCTCGGCATTTGCGGAGAAGCTGAGCGCGGTGAGCGCCGCGGCCATTGCGAGCTTGCGCATCGGTCCATCCTTGCAAC
>NZ_LDTB01000184.1 GCF_001476895.1 Sphingomonas endophytica
GTTTTCACTTCCCCGATGGCAAAGCCCGGCTCTATCCGTTGCAGTGGGAAGCGCCTGCCGAGGAGAGCGATGCCCATTATGATCTGCTGCTTAACAACGGCCGCATGCTGGAGCATTTTCAGGCCACCAACCAGACGGGGGCGGGGGGACGAATCACCTCGCTGTCGCCTCACTGGTACGTTGAAATCAGCCCCGCACTGGCACAGGAGCGTCACTTGCAGGAAGGCGACTGGGTCAGGCTGACGTCACGGCGCGGTGCGCTTGAGGTGCCGGTGATCATTACTGAACGCGTGGCAGGTAATATCCTTTTTATCCCGATACACCATGGTAAGCCGGGCGTAAACGGACTCACGGGGGATCATCACGATCCTGACGTGCAGACGCCAGCCTATAAAGAAATTGCCATTCGCCTGGAGAAGCTGGCGCGTCCTCCTCACGCTTCACCGCTGCCGTCGCACAATTTTCGCCATGGGCACCGCACGCCGCGCGATCATCTGCCCGTTGAGGATAAATGGCGTCAGCCAGGTTATACGCTGCCGCCTGAACACACCGCCCATCCGGAGAAGTTTTAATGGCTGAACCGCTAAAGTATGACGTGCCGCCCACGCGCACCGA
>NZ_LDTB01000185.1 GCF_001476895.1 Sphingomonas endophytica
GTCGAGGATGCCGGCGAGCGCAGCCTCGAGGTCGTGCAAGGCCTCGGGGCCGGCATTGAACGCGGCGAGCGCATCGGCGAGCACGATCTGGCGATCGAGCCGCGCGAAATGGTCGCGGAAGAACGGCCGCACCACGACGTCCTTGTAGGCCTCGTATCGTCGCCGCATCATCGCCCATAGCGAGTGATCGGGCGCGCTGCCGTCCATGGGCACGTCGAGCGGCGCGAAGGTCAGCGCCGGCGTGTCGGCGAGATTGCCCGGCATCAGGAAGCGGCCCGGCGGCAGCAGGCTCATCGCGAAACGCTCGTCGCGGCAGGCGCGAAGATAATCGGTGAACAGGCGCGCCTCGGTGAGCGCGGCCTGCTCGTCCTCTCTCGCTTCGGGCTTCAGCGTGGCCAGATGGGCGTGCCAGGGCGCCGCGAGTTTCGCGCGCAGCGGCTCGCGCGACAACGCAAGGCTTTCCGCCGACCATTGCTCGTAGCTCTTGCTCAGCAGCGGCAGGTCGAGCAGCCATTCGCCGGGATAATCGACGATATCGAGGGTGAGCGTGCGGTCCGCGCCATTTTGCCGCTGATACTCGATCACGAGCCGGAGTTCGGAGATGTCGGTGGTCGAGCTCGGCCAAAGCCGCTCCTCGACCAATGTCCGGACATGGTTCTCATAGGCGAAGCGCGGCACCGCATCGTCGGGCTGCGGAGCGAGGTAGGCGCGCGCGATCCGTCCCGAGGCATAGGCCTCGAATACCGGGAAGCGGCCGCCGCGGGTCAGGCCGTGCACCAGCGCAGTGATGAACACGGTCTTGCCGGCGCGCGACAGGCCGGTG
>NZ_LDTB01000186.1 GCF_001476895.1 Sphingomonas endophytica
TCCCAGCAGTACAGCAACTTCCAACGGGACCTGACTGCTTACCGGGAGGCTAAAGCCAATCGCAAGCGCGAAGAAACCGGCGAGCGGGCCCGTCGAAGTGGTAATCGGCTGTCTGCTGCCGTAGAGCAAATGAAGCATCAGCTGACGACCGAGGCTGCGGAAGGTCAATTCTTCTTCGTGGATGACCAGCTGTCGCCGCTGCTGTCGTTCTCTGATCGGCTACGATTTGTGGTGCATTATCGATGGCGCAAGGCAGTAGATGATGAATGGAACCGTGGCAGTATCGAATTCGTCCACACTGTCCGGCCGCGCCCCGTCTATACTATGCCGCCAAAGCGCAAGCCAACTGCCGCCAAGCTCCGCGAGCAGGAGCAGAACGATCGTTACGATGCCTGGAAAAGTTTAACGGACGGCGCCTGCCAGCACGTGCGCGACTACCTGCGCGAGGGTAAGGACCCCGCCGCAAGACCAGCAAGCTTTGCGGTCAAAACCGACGGCCAGGGCTACCTCAACAATTTCAGTACCAGGTTCTGGTCAGCTGAGATCTAGTTCTCCACACCTAATGCTACGGCTTAGCATAAAGTATGTGATCTAGCGGCGACTCATCCTTAGATTT
>NZ_LDTB01000187.1 GCF_001476895.1 Sphingomonas endophytica
GCTCTACACGCTGACGGTATCGCGCCTGCTGCCGTGGATCGGGGTGAGAGGCATGAAGGTCGTCGGCGCAACGCTGGTCGGCATCCAGCTCGTCGGCGTCGCGTTCGGGCCGCACTGGAAGCTGCAGATGGCGGGCCTGCCGGTGATGGGCCTCGGCTTTTACATGATCCACGGCTGCCTGCAGGTGTTTGCCAGCGAGCTTTCGGTCGAGGCGCCCGCCACCGACCTGTCGCCGCACCCGGTCTTCTTCTTCATGGGGCAGACCGTCGGCACCAACGCCCTACGGTTTGGGTCTTCAACATGCCGGCAAGACCGCAACGTTAGTCTCGGCCGCCGCGGTGATGGTGGTGCTCGGATTTATCTGCGCGAGATTCCTGAAGCAGACGCGGCCGGCTGATGCGGCGGCAAGGCCGGATGTGGAGGCTTAGCGATCGCCTATCAACGTCAAGAGTCACCAGCGATCGTGTAACTGTCGAGCAATCCACCCGCGACAAATTGGTAGTCCTTCATCAGTGGACCGACCAAATCAGGTTTGGCTTCCAGATAATCAGCTAGCGCCTTCGCGAGGTCCTGGACGCGATCATCGAATGACACGCTCCGTCGTTCAAACGATCGGATTCGGCGAAGGGCGGCGACTGCTATCCTTCGACGCTGCTCGAGGGATTGGCCCGCCACCGAAGAGCCGCCATCGTAAGCACGTGTCAACGCCGCTACCAAGGCGCTCAGCACCTCGTCTTCGGCCTTCTTGAGCAAGCCCTGCCTCCCTCAAAGTGTCTAGCCACGGGCGCTGGAGC
>NZ_LDTB01000188.1 GCF_001476895.1 Sphingomonas endophytica
CGCCGCAACCTTGCGGCCGGACAGAAGGGCCTGTCGGTCGCCTTCGACCTCGCCACCCATCGCGGCTATGACTCGGATCATCCGCGCGTCTCCGGCGACGTCGGCATGGCCGGCGTCGCGATCGATTCCATCTACGACATGCGCACGCTGTTCGCCGGCATCCCGCTGGACCAGATGAGCGTGTCGATGACCATGAACGGCGCGGTGCTGCCGATCCTCGCGCTGTTCGTCGCCGCCGCCGAGGAACAGGGCGTACCGCCGGAGAAACTGTCGGGCACCATTCAGAACGACATTCTGAAAGAGTTCATGGTGCGCAACACCTACATCTATCCGCCGGCACCATCGATGCGGATCATCTCCGACATCTTCGCCTATACCTCGCAGCGGATGCCGAAATACAATTCGATTTCGATCTCCGGCTACCACATGCAGGAGGCCGGCGCGACGCAGGACCTCGAGCTCGCCTATACGCTAGCCGACGGCGTCGAATATCTGCGCGCGGGCCTGGCCGCCGGCCTCGACGTCGATCGTTTTGCGCCCCGCCTTTCCTTCTTC
>NZ_LDTB01000189.1 GCF_001476895.1 Sphingomonas endophytica
CGGCAAGGCCGCTGCCGTGGTCAGTCCAAAAGCGACCACCCATCGACCATACCTTACCTTACCTCAACGAGGGGGCGCCACCGGCGCAACCGCCTCGTGGTGTCAACATCCGGTAACTGCCGTAGACCAGTGCGGCAGTTTCAGTCGGCGAGGAAGCCCTCTCGTAATAAAGTCTCAGAATGCAACACTCTTACAACCCGGCTCGACTGCAACGGGCTTCGACAGGATTTTTTTACTGGCCGATGCCTTACCTGATATCGGCCGGTCCACGGCAACCATGTGTTTGATGATCGCGGATGCGACACCTACCGCAGCCGCCAACGAGATCGCCTGCGGACACATCGGGCAATCTGACGGTTGACGGAGATGCTACACCAACCATCACCACGGGAAACGCCGGTTTAGTCTGAAAAGACCCGATGGCTTGGCAAGTTGACCATGTTGCGGCCGTGAACGCCATTACCAACATTGGGAAGCGGATGCGACACATTGGAGCCTCCGCAAGCAAGCAACCAATGGGATCCTTACTCCATAACGGGCCACTACGAAACTCAAATTAGGCCACAAGCGGTTAAAACAGGTGAGCTAGTAGGAGCGGTTGGGCAGGACGATCCTAGCCGCGATCGCCGGAAGCACCCCCATGAGGGAAGACCTGCCAGATGCACGTGCAAGGACGCTATTAGAA
>NZ_LDTB01000019.1 GCF_001476895.1 Sphingomonas endophytica
TTAATGTTCCTCGAACCTACGCGACTTACACTGTCCTCTTCGTCGGCAGCGTAAGATGTTGTTAAGGGACAGGTCCATGGCGGGCGAATCGGAATCGAGGGTCAGCGAGCGGGCCATCGTGTTACGCTATCCCTCGTCTGCACGGACACGCACGGGCCGAACCGACCCGCACGCCACGATTCCTAGAGGTTAAGCGCCTCGTCGCCAACCCAAAAGCGGAACCGCAGCGGGGGGCTGTCCTACATCGTCCATTTGAACATATCAGGAACATCCTGCTTGTCATTGGAGGATAGCACATGCCCGATCCCTTTCAGTCGCACGCCGACAGCGCCTTGGCGCCGTCGACCGCGCCGTTCGCGATCCAGCCCGACGATGCCAGTCCGCTGCCGACGATTCCGAAGGGCATCTATGTCGGCGGCGGCGGCACGGTGGTGCTGCGCGGTGTCGGCGGTAGCGCGGACGTGACGTACCGCAACCTGCCCGACGCCAGCTATATCGCAGTGCGCGCCCAATATGTCCGCGCGACCGGCACCACCGCCACCTATCTGATCGCGGAGGCCTGAGATGACGCGCATGTCAGGATCGATCGGCGGGGGCGTGACCGCCGCCGCGCTGGCGCGGGCCGGCGCCCCGGTGCCGGCGGTGGAGAACGCGACCGCCACCAACCTGCTCGCCTGGGCGGCGGCGCGCGGGCGGGTGCGCAGCGGCACCGGCGACGTGGCGCGCATCGCTTTCGTCGGCGACAGCAAGACGATGGGCGCGGGGGCGGGCACCGGATCGTCGGGTACCGTCAACGCCTTCGCCCGGTCGCGGCCGGCGCGGGTCGCGGCGCTGCTAGCCGCCGCCGGGGTGCCGGTACGCACCGACGGCTTCTTCGGCACCGCCGGGATCGGCACGATCGCCGACCTGACCGCCTATGACCCGCGGCGCAGCGGGTTCAGCGGCTGGACCGGCGGCAACGCGTCGCTGGGCGGCGGGGCGATGGCGGCGGGCAACGCCAATCCGGGGCAGTTCCAGCCGACGGTGGCGACCGATCGCTGTTCGGTGTTCTTCCGCAACGGCAGCGACCGCCCAGCCTTTACCGTCGCGAAGGGCAGCGAGAGCGTGACGATCACGCCGTCCGGCGCGGTCAACGGGTTCCTGCGGTACGAGGTCAGCTTCTCCACGCGCGACACCAGCCCGATCGTCGTCACCCGCGCCGGCACCGCGACCAACCTGCTGCTGTTCGGGCTGATGGCGTGGGACAGCAGCCGGCCGGGCGTCGAGATCGCCAATTTCGGCGTGTTCGGCGTCACCTCCGCCTATCAGGCCGACATGACGGCGGCGTTCTCGCCCGCCGCCGCGCTGGCCAGCTATGCGCCGCACCTGACGGTCGTGAACCTGGGCACCAACGATATCGCGCAGGGGCTGGCGATGGGCACATGGCTCGGCAACCTGCGGACGATCGTGCAGCAGGCGAAGATGACGGGCAGCGTGATCCTGACCTGGCCGGCGGCGGGCGGGACCGCGCCGGCGCTGGGCGCGGATGCGACGCGCGCGCAGTGGCGGGCGGCGTTGCGCGCGCTGGCGTTCGAGACCGACTGCCTGTTCGTCGACGAGGAGGCGCTGCTGGGCGGACGCGCGATGGCGCAGGCCAGCGGCGCGCTGCCCGACAATATCCACGAGGCCGCCTGGGCCTATGACGTGCAGGCCGCCGCGATCGTGCGCGCGATCCTGTAACCCATGTCGTGCCGCATGCCGTCGCGCTTGCCCCCGCGCGACGGCATGCTACCCCGGCGGTGCGATAACGGGGGAACCAGCGTGCGCGCCGATGCCAGCGACTTGAACAGCTTACCCGAACCAGCCGACATCTGCATCGTCGGATCGGGCGCGGCGGGGCTGACGCTCGCGGCGCGATGCGCCGCGCTGGGGATGAACGTGCTGGTGCTGGAGGCGGGCGGCGCGCAGGCGGAGCCCGGCGTGCAGGACGCCTATGCCGGCGAGCTCGCGGACCCGCGCGTGCACTGGCCGCTCGACACCTATCGCGTCCGCGCGCTGGGCGGGACCACGTCGCTGTGGGGCGGGCGGTCGATCCCGTTCGACCCGATCGATTTCGAGCCGCGCCCGTGGGTCGCGCAGTCGGGCTGGCCGATCACCTACGACGAGGTCGCGCGTTACTATCCCGCCGCGATGGAGGCGGCGGAGGCGGGGGCGTTCGACCACACCCCGTCCGCGCCGATCGTGCCGGGGCTGGACGGCGAATGGCTGCACACCACGATCGAGCGGTTCAGCCGCCCCACCAATTTCTGGACCCGCTATGGCGAGCAACTGACCCGCGCCGCGAACGTCCGCGTCATCACGCACGCGCCGGTGACGGCGGTGCGGCTGGCGCATGACGGAAACAGCGTCGATCATCTGGAGGTGGCGACGCCGAACGGAACGCGCTGGCCGGTCCGCGCGCGCGCCTATGTGCTGGCGGCGGGGGGGCTGGAGACGGCGCGGCTGCTGCTCGCCTCCGACGACGTGGTGCGGCACGGGCCGGGTAACGCGGGCGGGTGGCTGGGGCGCGGCTATATGTGCCATCTGGCCGCGACGTTCGGGATGGCGCACTTCACCGGCGCGCCCAACAGCATCGGCTTCGATTACGAGCGCGACGCCGAGGGCATTTACATCCGCCGCCGGCTGGCGCCCACCCCGGCGGCGCAGCGGCAGCGCCGGCTGCTGAACGCGACTGTCCGGCTCCATATCCGCGACGCCAACGATCCGTCGCACGGCGATCCGGTGCTGTCGCTGATGTTCCTCGCCGCGTTCGCGGTGAAATATGAGTACAGCCGCGGCGCGCGCGAGGCGGATCGCTCGCTGGGGCCGTATCTGCGCCATGTCGGCAATATCGCGCGGCACCCGGTCCAGCTGTTCAACTTCGTCCGCACCTGGGGCGTGAAACGCTATCTGGCGTCGCGCCGCATCCCGTCGATCGCGCTGCCGGCGCGCGACAATCGCTATCCGCTGGAATTCGTCAGCGAACAGTCGCCCAACTGGGACAGCCGGGTGCTGCTGACCGAGGCGCGCGACGCGCTGGGGATGCGGCGGCTGAAGGTCGACTGGCGGGTGGCGGCGGCGGACTTCGATTCGGCGCGCGCCACCTATCGGCTGATCCGCGACGAACTGGCGCGCACCGGTACGGGGACGCTCGACTATGACGAGGCGGCGCTGGAGGACGCGTTGCTGGATGCCGCCGCCTATGGTGGGCATCACAGCGGCACGACGCGGATGAGCGACACGCCGCGCGACGGCGTGGTGGATCGCGACTGCCGCGTCCACGGCGTCGCCAACCTGTATGTCGCCAGCTCGGCGGTGACTCCGACGTCGAGCCAGGCCAATCCGACGCTGACCGCGATCGCGCTGGCGCTGCGGCTGGCGGACCATCTGCAGGAGTGCGGCGCATGACCGGCACGGTGCTGGTGACGGGCGCGGGCGGGTTCGTCGGGCGCGCCAGCGTGGCGGCGCTGCGCGCGCGCGGGCGGACGGTGATCGCGGGATTCCGCCGGCCGCCGCCGGGAGAGCGGGCACTGGACGTGCTCGACCCCGCCGCGCTGGCCGCCGCGATGCAGGGGGTGGAGACGGTGGTGCATACCGCGGTCGGCGGTCCGCGCGACACGCGCGTGATCGTCGAGGGGACGCGCAACACGCTCGCCGCCGCGTGCGCGGCCGGGGTGCAACGCTTCATCCAGCTCAGCTCGGTCGCGGTCTATGGCGCGGTCGAGGGAGTGATCGACGAGGGCGCACCCATCGATCGCCCGCACGGCGCTTATGGGGCGGCGAAGGTCGCGGCGGAGGAGACGTGCCGCACCGCCGCCGGGGCGACGGCGGTCGCCATCCTGCGCCCGACGCTGATCTACGGCCCGGGCAGCGCGCAGTGGACGACGCCGTATCTCGACCGGCTGCGGGACGGACGCTGGCCGGCGCTGGGCGCGGCGGGACAGGGCGACGCCAACCTGGTCCATGTCGACGATCTCGCCGGCTTCATCACGCACCTCGCCACCGCACCGGCCGCGATCGCTGGCACGTTCAACGTCAACGGCGCCGACATCCCGACCTGGGACGGCTATCTGGAGGCGTTGCGCGTCGCAATCGCCGCACCGCCTCCGACAGGGCGGCTGCCGGGCAGCACGACGCTGGCGGCGCGCAAGCTGGCCAAGGCGATCGTCGCGACCGGGCGCGCCCCCGCGCCGCTGCACCGCTTCGTCGCGCGCACGCCGTCGCATGACGAGCTGGTACGGTTCCGCACGCCGGTCCGCTATGCCATCCGGCGGATGCTGGAGACCGGATACCGGCCGACGATCGACGTCGCCACCGCGGTCGCGGGTATCGCCGACTGGGAGCGCGCCGGGCGACCGTAACGTGCGGATAATGGCACACCGCCCGCACGACGATGGCGGGGTTTTGCACACGGCCCGCACGGCACAGATACCGCCCGAGATATTTACGGTTATATAACAGATGCTTGCCAAGCGTCGCTCACGTCTTTGGCGCGGGGAGACGATCGCGATACGCTGAGTCCCACGACGTCCGATGCTGGACGCAGGAGAGGACATGCACCCGACCACATTCCCACCCGCCGCCGAAGGACCACGTCGGCTCCACCACCACCTGTACGTGCAGGTGCTGATCGCGATCGTCGCCGGCGCGATCCTCGGCCATTTCCATCCGACGCTCGGCGAGGCGCTGAAGCCGCTGGGCGACGGCTTCATCAAGCTGGTCAAGATGGTGATCGCGCCGGTCATCTTCCTGACCCTGGTCAGCGGCATCGCCGGCCTGCGCGAGTTGCGCGCGGTCGGCCGGGTCGCGGGCAAGGCCTTCGGCTACTTCCTGTTCTTCTCGACGCTGGCGCTGGTCGTCGGGATGGTCGTCGCCAATGTCGTCCAGCCGGGCGCGGGCATGAACATCAATCCCGCGACGCTGGATGCCACCAAGATCGCCGATTATGCGGAAAAGGCGCATGACACGACGCTGACCGGCTTCGTGCTGAACATCATCCCCGATACGCTGATCTCCGCACTGACGCAGGGCAACATCCTGCAGGTGCTGCTGGTCGCGATCCTGTTCGGCGTCGCGCTGAGCCTGGTCGGCGATCCGGCGCGGCCGATCCTGGACCTGATCGAGCGGCTGAACATCGTCGTCTTCCGCATCGTCGCGATCCTGATGCGCGTCGCCCCGCTGGGCGCGTTCGGCGCGATCGCCTTCACGGTCGGCAAATATGGGGTCGGCAGCCTCGTCAACCTGGGCGGGCTGGTCGCGACCTTCTACCTGACGTCGGCGGTCTTCGTGTTCGGCGTGCTGGGGCTGGTCGCCTGGGCGCACGGCTTCTCGATCCTGCGGCTGATCGCCTATCTGAAGGGCGAGTTGCTGCTGGTGCTCGGCACCTCGTCGTCGGAGCCGGCGCTGCCGGGGCTGCTGACGAAGCTGGAGGCGGCGGGCTGCGATCGCGGCGTCGTCGGGCTGGTCGTGCCGACCGGCTATTCGTTCAACCTGGACGGCACCAACATCTACATGACGCTGGCGGCGCTGTTCATCGCGCAGGCGTGCAACGTCGAGCTGTCGATCGGGCAGCAGTTGATGCTGCTGGCGGTGGCGATGCTGTCGTCGAAGGGCGCGGCGGGCGTGACCGGCGCGGGCTTCATCACCCTGGCCGCGACGCTGTCGATCGTGCCGACCGTGCCGGTCGCGGGCATGGCGCTGATCCTGGGCGTCGACCGCTTCATGAGCGAATGCCGCAGCCTGACCAATTTCGTCGGCAATGCGGTGGCGGCGATCGTCGTGGCGCGCTGGGAGGGCAAGCTGGATCGCGCCGCGCTGGCCGATGCGCTGGCGGGTCGTCCGCAGACACCGATCGGCATCGCGCAGCCCGTGGCGTAGTCGGACCTGTGCCGCGACCCTGGCCGCCGGCGGAATCAACCCGCCGGCGGCTCCGGCAGTCTCCTGGCCTTGGACAGAAAGCGTCTCAAAAAAGGAAATGGTACCGTTAACTTACGTTATAATGGCTTGTATTTTTTTTCCATCGCGCTCACTGCTCCTACCAGACGATCGCGTGGATTGGTGGATTTCCGAGGGGCCACCCCCTTTGCATTCGCACCTGGCGCACCCCGTGGCCGTAGGCGTTGACACTGCGCACGAGGACGGAAACGGTGCCGATCTACGCGGTGACTCTGCCACAACCTGCCAGTGCCGACCCCCCCCCCTTGCAGAGGGGCCCGATCGCAGTGGCCGCGCGTCTGCTGGCCGAATTTCACACCAGCATGAATATCGCCGGCCTGCGGGCCTTTTCCGGCAACCTCGATCGCTTCCTCGTCTTCTGCTTTCTGATGCGCACCAGCCTGTCGCGCCATGCCCGCGACGGCACGATCTCCGTCCACTCCGCCGCCTTGTCGCTCGGGCGCCCGTTCGAGACCGTCCGCCGCCACATCAGCGCACTGATCGAGGCCGGCATCTGCGAACGCACCGCCACCGGGGTGACGCTGTCCGCCGGGTTCTGGGCAAGGGCCGACACGGTGGTGAAGATGCGCTTCGGGCATGATTGCTTCGTCCGGCTGCTCGACGACGGGGTGGCGGCCGGCATCTTCCCCGTCGAGCCGAGACCGGCCGGCACGACCTTCGACGTGCGTCACGGCGTGTGCGCGGCCTGCGACCTGATGCTGGCGCTGATCGACAGCAACCGTGCGATCTGCCCCGAGGCGATTGACCTGGCGATCTTCTCGGCCGTGCTCCATGCCAACGGACAGCGTTTCGCGGCGGATCCGCAGGCGATGATCGACGGCTGCCGCACGCTTCTGCCGCGCCATGCGGTGCGCGTGGCGGAAGTCGCACGGGCGCTGTCGCTGCCCGACACCACGGTCCGCCGCCGTGTCGCACCCATGTCGGGACCGGACGGACTGTATATCCGGTCGCGCGCCGGACTGTTGATCGCCCCGCGCGCGCTGCGCCCGTGCGAACATTCCGGCCCTGCCGCTGATGCACGCCACGGATCGATCCGGTTGATCATCAAGCGCGCGGTCGCCGCCGGGCTACCGCTGGATCGGCCGGGGATCGCCTATCGCGACGGACGCCCGCCCAGCCCGCAGATCGACTGACGGTCAGCCGCCGCGCGGGCGCCGCGGCGACAGCGCCGACAGGACGCCGCGCACGCTGCGCACCTCCTGGCTGGACCAGCCCGGCTTCGTCAGCAGCGTGCGCAGCATCCGGCGCGTCGCGGGCGTACGATCGGGCGGGAAGAAATAGCCCGCGCCGTCGAGCATGGCGTCGAGCTGCGCGATCATTCCGTCCAGTTCCTCCTGCGGCGCGGGCGGTTCGAGATCGGTGGCCGGCGGGCTGGCCAGCCCCTGCCCCTTCGACCATTCATAGGCGATCAGGATCACCGCCTGCGCCAGGTTGAGGCTGCCGAACTCGGGGTTGATCGGGACGGTGACGATCGTTCGCGCGACCGCGACATCGTCCGTTTCCAGTCCCGACCGCTCCGGCCCGAACAGGATCGCCGCGCGCCCCGGCCCGGCATGGATCGCGTCCGCGGCCTGTTCGGGGGTGACGACCGGCTTGGTCACGCCCCGCTTGCGCACGGTGGTGGCATAGACGTGCGCGCAATCGGCGACGGCGTCGGCGACGCTCTCGAACACCTGGGCGCGGTCGAGCACGATATCCGCGCCCGACGCGGCGGGGCCGGCGCTGGGGTTCGGCCAGCCGTCGCGCGGCGCGACGAGGCGCAACTCGACCAGCCCGAAATTGAGCATCGCGCGCGCCGCCTTGCCGATGTTCTCGCCCAGTTGCGGGCGGACGAGCACGATGACGGGGGGCGGGGTGATGGCGGATGGGGTGGGCGAGTCGCTCATGATGTCCGTTCGATATGCCCCGATGACCGGGCGGCGTGCTCTGTGGGCGGGATCGCCGCCGCGCGCAACGCATCGCAGACGCGCCGGCGATCGGCGCTTGCTTCGACGCGCGCGGAGGGGGATCGGTCCGCAACGGGCCCGGGCGCCGTCCGTCGTGCGTCATACCCGGACGAACACGGCGGGATTCGAATCGCTAGCCCCGCCCCGCTTCCTCGACGCTGCCCGCGAATTCCTCGAAATCGCGCGCCTCGCCGAACTCGCGATAGACGCTGGCGAAGCGGATATAGGCGACCGAATCCAGCCCCTTCAGCCCCTCCATCACCATCTCGCCGATCCGCTTTGACGACACCTCGGCTTCGCCGCTCGTCTCCAGCTGCCGCTGGATGCCGCTGACCAGCTTCTCCAGCCGGACCGGCTCGACCGGCCGCTTGCGCGCCGCGATCGCGATCGACCGCAGCAGCTTTTCGCGATCGAACGGTTCGCGGCGGGATTCGCTCTTCACCACCGTCAGGTCGCGCAGCTGAATGCGCTCGAAGGTGGTGAAGCGCGCCGCGCAGCCCTCGCATTGACGACGCCGCCGGATCGCCGCCCCGTCGTCGGTGGGGCGGCTGTCCTTCACCTGGCTGGCGTCATGGCCGCAGAACGGGCAGCGCATTCAGCGGATCACTTGTTCTTGGTGCCCTTGCGATAGGCATAGGCCGCACCCGCGATCGCGCCGAAGATCGGCCCGACCACCGGCAGCGGGATGGCGACGACCGCGCCCAGCGCGCTCCACTTCGCCATGCTCTTGCCCAGGCCCGGCGTGTTCTTCACCGTGCCGCGCACTTCGTTCACCTTGCTGTCGAAATCGGCCATCGATCGTTCTCCTTAGCTGTAGATCGGGAACCGAGCGCACAGCGCGCGAACACGTTCCCGCACATTCGCCTCGACCGCCGGATCGCCCGCCTCACCCTTGGCGCGCAGCCCGTCGAGCACATCGGCGACCATGTTGCCGATCTCGCGGAACTCGGCCACGCCGAAGCCGCGCGTGGTGCCGGCCGGACTGCCGACGCGGATGCCGCTGGTCTTGACCGGGGGCAGCGGGTCGTCGGGGATGCCGTTCTTGTTGCATGTGATGCCGGCGCGCTCCAGCGCCTCGTCCGCGTCGCGGCCGGTGATGCCGAGCGGGGTGAGATCGACCAGCGCGAGATGCGTGTCGGTGCCGCCCGACACCAGATCAGCACCACGCTCCTTGAGCGTCGCGGCCAGCACCTTGGCGTTTTCGACCACGGCGGCGGCATAGGCCTTGAACTCGGGACGGAGCGCCTCGCCGAACGCGACCGCCTTGGCGGCGACGACATGCATAAGCGGCCCGCCCTGCAGCCCCGGGAACACCGCCGAATTGATCTTCTTGGCTACGCCCTCGTCATCCGTCAGCACCATGCCGCCGCGCGGCCCGCGCAGCGTCTTGTGCGTGGTGGTGGTGACGACGTGCGCATGGCCGAACGGGGTCGGATGGACGCCGCCCGCGACCAGCCCGGCGAAGTGCGCCATATCGACCATGAAGAACGCGCCGACCTTGTCCGCGATGGCGCGGAAGCGCGCGAAGTCGATGTGGCGCGGATAGGCCGAGCCGCCCGCGATGATCAGCTTCGGCTGCGTCTCGACGGCCTGCTTTTCCACCGCGTCATAGTCGATCAGGTGCGTGTCGGCGGTGACGCCGTACTGCACCGCATTGAACCACTTGCCGCTCATCGCCGCGCGCGCGCCGTGGGTCAGGTGGCCACCGGCGTCGAGGCTGAGCCCCATGATCGTCTCGCCCGGCTTCACCAGCGCGAGCATCACCGCGCCGTTCGCCTGCGCGCCGGAATGCGGCTGCACGTTGACGAAGCCGCAGCCGAACAGCGCCTTGGCGCGGTCGATCGCCAGCTGCTCGACCTCGTCCGACGGGTGGCACCCCTGATAGTAACGCTTGCCGGGATAGCCCTCGGCGTACTTGTTGGTGAATACCGAGCCCTGCGCCTCGAGCACCGCGCGGCTGACGATATTCTCCGACGCGATCAGCTCGATCTGCGTCTGCTCGCGGGTGAGCTCATGCTCGACACCGGCGAAGACCGCCGCATCGGCGTCGGCGAGGCCGCGCGTGAAAAAACCTTCCGGCTGGATCTGCGAAAGCGAGGTCGGGTTGGTGCTCATGCGGGCTCCTTGAGCATGTCGACGCGGGCGGCGTGGCGCCCGCCGAGGAAATCGGTGGAGAGGAAAGCGCGGACGCAGGCGCGCGCCATTTCGGGGCCGATCAGCCGCGCGCCGAGCGCCAGCGCATTGGCGTCGTTGTGGGCACGCGCCAGTTCGGCGGACAGCGGCTCCGACACCAGGGCGCACCGCACCGCCGGGTTGCGGTTGGCGGCGATCATGATGCCGATGCCGGAACCGCAGATCGCGATCCCGCGCTCGGCCTGTCCCGCGGCGAGCGCGTCGCCCAGCTTGCGGCCATAATCCGGATAGTCGACGCTGGCACTGCCGTGCGTGCCGAGGTCGAGCACCTCATGCCCCTCACCCGTCAGCCAGTCACGCAGATCGTCCTTCAGAAAGACGGCGGCATGGTCGCAGGCGATGGCGATACGCAACGGATCGACTCCCGGAGTGTCAGAATGCGATGCGCTCTAGCGACGTGCGCGCGCGAACGCTACCCGGAACGCGGCCCCGCCACGAAGGGTTGTCGCGCCATGACGATGCGTTTCCTGATCGCCGCGCCGCTCGCGCTCGCCGCCTGCGCGCAACCCGCCCCCTCGCCGAGCGCCACGCCGAGCGCGCGCGTCGACGATGCGCCGGTGGTGCGCCCCAACCCCGCCGACGCGGCCGCGACCGAGGAACGCTATCTCGGCCGCTGGATCGGGGTGGAGGGGATGTTCCTGAACGTCACCCGGCGGCAAGGCGGCGGGGTGGCGATGGAGATGCAATGGGATCTCGACCATCGCGGCACGTTCGACGGATCGGTGACCGCCGAGGGCCTGCGATTCGTGCGGAACGGCGTGGCGGAGACGGCGGTGCCGGGCGCCGGCGACGCCACGGGGCTGAAATGGCTGGCGGGCAAGAAGGACTGCCTGATCGTCAAGCCGGGCGAAGGATATTGCCGGGAATAGCCGACGCGGGAGTGAGGCGGACAGCGCGGAGCGCGGTCAGTTGCGCGCCGCGATCGCCTCCGCCAGCGCCAGCGTCCGGCGCGCCGCCTCCAGATGGAGACGTTCGACCATCCGTCCGTCGATGCGGATCGCGCCATCGTCCTCGCGCCCGATGAAGGCATCGGCCAGCACGCACGCGGCCGCGATCTCCGCCGCCGTCGGGCCGAACGCGTCGTTCGCCGGGGCAATCTGGGCCGGGTGGATCAACGTCTTGCCATCGAAACCCCAGTCGCGGCCCTGACGACATTCCGCCGCGATCGCGTCCAGATCGTCGAGCGTGTTGATGACGCCGTCGAGCGCGACCAGCCCCGCCGCGCGCGCCGCCAGCACCACCTGGCCGAGAATCGGCCACAAGGGCGCGCGATCGGCGCCGGGGCGACAGCGCAGCTCGCGCGCCAGATCGTTGGGGCCGATCACCAGCGCCGCAAGCCCGGTCGCGGGCGCGGCGGCCGCGATCTCGCGCAGCGCCAGCACGCCGTCGCATGACTCGATCATCGCCCACAAGGCCGGCCCGTCGCCGAGACGTGCCCGCGCGCGGTGCAACGTGTCCGCGTCGCCCACCTTGGGCAGCAGCACCGCCGCGACGCCGGACCGGCCGAGCGCCGCGAGATCGCCCGCGCCCCATTCGGTGTCGGACCCGTTGACGCGCACCACCAGCTCCCGCGCGCCGAACCCGCCGGCGCGGACCGCCGCCACCGCCGCGTCGCGCGCGGCGACCTTCTGCGCCGGCGCGACCGCATCCTCCAGGTCGAGGATCACGACGTCACACGGCAGCCCGCGCGCCTTCTCGATCGCGCGCGCGTTCGATGCGGGCAGGAACAGGGCGCTGCGGCGCGGGCGAAGGGTCATGCGGCGGGCGCCGCCTGGCCGAGCGGCGCGAAGCGCGCCACCTGCCGCCCGATCAGCCGCAACTGCTCGACCACCGCCGGGTCGCTGGCCCCGCCTTCGTCGTCGAAGCGCGTCACCTGCGTATTGATCGCGGCCGCGAACGGCGTCGGCCAGCCGCGCAGCGCATGGACGATCGAGCGCAGCGCCGCGATCGTCGAACCGGTCGCCTGCCAGCCATAAGCGGTGGCGATCAAACCGACCGGCATGTCGGCGAGATACGGCCGCGAATCGCGCGCGGTTTCCTCCAGCAGATCGAGCGCGTTCTTGACCACGCCCGAAATGCTGCCGTGATAGCCGGGACTGGCGATGATGATCGCCGACGCCTGTCGCACCGCCGCGACGAACGCCTGTTCCTCCTCGGTGCGCGACGTGGCGCGCGGATCGTAGAGCGGCAGTCGCGCCATGTCGGCACCGCCGAACAGCCGCGTGCGATAGCCCTGCGCGGCGGTTTCGGCGAGCGCGATGCGCAGCGCGCGCTCCGTCGAGGAGACGCCGCCGATCGTCCCGCCGATCCCCACCACCAACGGCGCGTCCGCGCCTTTCGTATCATCCAGCATTTGGCTATCCTTACCGACCACGCGGGCGCCGCTTGCGACAACTGTCATATCAGCGTAAGACACCAACAGCCATGCGCCCCGATCCCTACGATACCGGCCGCGTCCGCTACAACCACGCACGCGGCGATCTGCCCGGCGATGGTGCGGCACCCGACCCCCTGCCCTCGTTCGGCCCCTGGCACGACGCGGAACCGGCACGCGAATCGCGTTTCGGCGGCGGTGACGGCGGCGGGTACGATTCGCCGCCGCCGCGCCGCCGCATCGCCTGGGGCAAATGGATCGTGCGCGGGCTGGCTGCCTCGATCGTGCTGTTCGTGCTGGCGGTGATCTGGCTGGCGGTGACGGCACCGCTGTCGCGCTCGCTCAAGCCGCCGACGCCGCCGTCGATCACGCTGACCGCCGCCGACAACACGCCGATCGCGCGGCGCGGCGCGATCATCGGCGCGCCCGTCGACGCCAGTACGCTGCCGCCGCATGTCCGCGAGGCGTTCCTGGCGATCGAGGACCGGCGCTTCTATTCGCACTGGGGGATCGACCCGCGCGGGATCGCGCGCGCTGCCTGGGCGAACGTCGGGTCGGGCGGGGTCCGGCAGGGCGGATCGACGATCACGCAGCAGCTGGCGAAGAACGCCTTCCTCGATTCGGACCGCACCGCCGCGCGCAAGATCCGCGAGGTCATGATCGCCTTCTGGCTGGAAGCGTGGCTGACGAAGGACGAGATCCTCTCGCGCTATCTGTCCAACGTCTATTTCGGCGACAACGTCTATGGGATCACGGCGGCGTCGAAGCATTATTTCGGCCGCACGCCGCAGAAGCTGAACGTCGGGCAGGCCGCGATGCTGGCCGGGCTGGTCAAGGCGCCGTCACGGCTCGCCCCCACCGGCAACCTGAAGGGCGCGCGCGCGCGGCAGGCGGTGGTGGTCGGCGCGATGGTCGATGCCGGATTCCTGACGAAGCGGGAGGCGGCGGCGGTCCAGCCGCAGCGCGTGCTGCCCGCGCGCGCCGATACGCTGCCGACCGGCACCTATTTCGCGGACTGGGTGCTTCCGACCGCGCGCGAGGTGGCGGGCGATGCCGGCACCGAGGCGACGGTGAAGACGACGCTCGATCGCGGACTGCAGGCGACTGCCGAGCGCGTGGTGCGACAGGCGAACCTTCGCGGGATGCAGGCGGCGCTGGTCGCGATGCGGCCCGACGGACAGGTCGTCGCGATGGTCGGCGGCAAGGACTATCGCTCCAGCGCGTTCAACCGCGCGGTGCAGGCGAAGCGCCAGCCGGGATCGACCTTCAAGCTGTTCGTGTATCTCGCCGCGCTGCGCGCCGGGCTGACCCCCGACGACGTGCGCGATGATTCGCCGGTCGAGATCGCCGGGTGGAAGCCGCGCAACGACGACGGACGCTATCTCGGCCCGATCACGTTGCGGCGTGCGTTCGCCCGGTCCTCGAACGTCGTGGCGGCGCGGCTGACGCAAGAGGTCGGCGTCCGCAACGTCATCAAGACCGCGCGCGACCTGGGCATCACCACGCCGATCGCCAATGAGGCGACGATCGGGCTGGGCACGTCGGAGGTGTCGCTGCTGGAGCTGACCGGCGCCTATGCCGCGCTCGCCAGCGGCCGCTATCCGGTGACGCCGCGCGGGGTGGAGGGCAACCGCAGCGCCAGCTGGTACGAAAAGATCGCGGGCCGCGACAGCGAGATGCCGGCCAGGATCCGCGACGAGATGCGCTCGCTGCTCGGCTCCTCGATCCGCGGCACGGGGCGCGACGCGAACCTGCCGGTCGAGGCGTTCGGCAAGACGGGAACCAGCCAGGGCGGCCGCGACGGCTGGTTCATCGGCTTCGCGGGCAACCTGGTCGTCGGCGTCTGGGTCGGCAAGGACGACAGCTCGCCCAACCCCGGCCTGCACGGCGGCGGCATCCCGGCGCAGATCTGGCGGCAGTTCATGATGTCGGCGCTGAACATCCCGATCGTCGTCGCGCCGGCCGAAGACGACCTGGCGGTGCCGACCGACAATATGGAGGGCGCGATCGACGAGTTCGGCCGCGCGCTGGACGCGGCCCCGCCGACGATCGAGGATGCGGTCGATCGCCTGCGCCAGCTCGGCATCGAGCTGCCGCAGCCCCCAGAGCCGCGCGAACGCGAGCGGGTGCGCGTGCCGGACGACCGGCGCGGACCGCCGCCGGAGGACGGCGAGGGATATGACGACCCGCGATATGACGAGGAGTGGTAGCGCGGCGGCCTGAGCGCTAGGCCGCGCAGTGGCGGGCGATGAAGTCGGCGTGAGCGGGCATCCGTCGCGCCGCCTCTGCCGTGACCGCCGCGATTCGCGCCAGTCGCGCACGCGCCTCCGCCTCCGGCATCCCGGCCGCGACCGGATCGTAGCCCTCGGCGGTCAGCCCCTGACCCTCCATCACCGCCAGCCAGCTGGTGCGCGTGAAGAGTTCGTCGCCCTCACGATAGACGCGCCCCGTCCGGCGATAGATCGCGATCCGCTCCGCCAGCGTATCGGGAATCGGCATCGCGGCGAGATCACGCCAGTATGCGGTGTCGTCGCGCGCGCTGGCGTGGAAATGCAGGATGATGAAGTCGCGGATGCTGTCGACCTCCGCGATCATCAGCCGGTTGTAGCGCGCGGTATCGGCCGGTGCGCACGCGCGGGTCGGCAGCATTTCCAGAAGCCGCGCGACCCCGGCCTGCACCAGATGGATGCTGGTCGATTCGAGCGGTTCCAGAAATCCGCTCGCCAGCCCGAGCGCGACGCAATTGCCGACCCAGAACGCCGCGCGCCGCCCGGCGCGAAAGCGCAGCACGCGCGGATCGGCGAGCGCGGGCGCGTCGAGCCCGGCGAGCAGCGTCGCCGTCGCCTCGTCCTCGGACAGATGCGCGCTGGCATAGACATGGCCGTTGCCGGTGCGGTGCTGGAGCGGGATGCGCCATTGCCAGCCGGCACCATGCGCGGTCGAACGCGTATAGGGCGTCGGCGCGCCGACCATCGCGCTGGGCACCGCGACCGCCCGGTCATTCGGAAGCCAGTGGCTCCAGTCGACGAAGCCGGTGCCCAGCGTGTCGCCGAGCAGTAGCGAACGGAAGCCGGAGCAATCGATAAAGAAGTCGCCCTCGACGCGCGTGCCGTCCACCAGCGTGACCGACGCGATGAAGCCGTCGCCGGCGCGGCGCGTCACATCGACGACGCGCCCCTCGTGTCGCACCACCCCGGCCGCCTCGGCATGGCGGCGCAGGAACGCGGCGTAAAGCGCGGCATCGAAGTGGAAGGCATAGCCGATCTGCGCGAGCGGCGTGTTGCCGGGTTGGGGCCGCAGGAACCGCCCGTTCGCTGCGGCGGCGGCGCAGATCGAATAATCGGCCAGCGGCCCGGCCCCGCCGGCCTGGCGCATCCGCCGCCACAGCGCCTCGAACGGCACCGCGCCGTTGTCGATGCCATAGACGCCGAACGGGTGAAAATAGCGCTGGCCGATCCGCCCCCAATCGACGAACTCGATCCCGAGCTTGAAGGTGCCATTGGTCGCGCGAACGAACGCGTCCTCGTCGATGCCGAGCAGCGTGTTGAAGGCCTGAAGCGGCGGGATCGTCGCCTCGCCGACGCCGACCGTGCCGATCTCCTCGGATTCGATCAGCGTGATCGCGGGGCCGGCGGGCCCCAATACCCGCGACAGCGCCGCGGCGGCCATCCATCCGGCGGTGCCCCCGCCGACGATGACGATCCGGCGCATGGGACCGTCGTCGCGTTGCTGTTCCATATGTCCCCGTGACGAAAAAAGCGACCGGCACGGTTGTTACGCCGTGCCGGTCGAGGGGAGAAGTCAGTAGGTGGCGCGCAACGAGAGGCCGAAGCGCCGGTCGTTGAGCTGATATTGCAGCGGCGCGGCGGGCGTGCCGATGTAGAGGACGTTCATGCGATTGTTCAGGTTCACCGCATCGATCGACATCGCGATATGCTCGGTCACGTTGACGCTGATCGACGCGTCGAGCGAGGCATAGGGACGCGCGAACTGCGCCTCGCCGTTCGCGCCGCTGCCGGTGGTCTGATCCAGCCACGCCGATCGCCAGTTGTACGCGACACGCGCGGTGACCGGCCCCTTTTCGTACAGGCCGATCAGATTGTAGCTGTGCTTCGAAAGCTTCTCGAGCGGCAGTTGGCGCGGGGCGTTGGGGTTGTTGCCCGCAAACGGATTTTCGACGTTTGAGTCGACATAGGTGTAGTTCGCCTGGATCCCCAGACCGCTCAGCAGGCCCGGCAGGAAGTCGAAGAACTGCTGATAGGCGACTTCCGCCCCCTTCACGGTGCCGCTGCCCGAATTGACGACCGTATTCACGTCATAGGCGATGCCGTTGAAGACACCGACCACACGCCCGCTGGCGAGGAAGCCATCGACCTTCTTGTAGAACAGGCCGCCGGTCAGCGAGCCCGCCGGGGCGAAATACCATTCGGCGGTCAGGTCGAAGTTGTCCGAGTCGATCGGGCTGAGACGCGGGTTGCCGGAGCTGGCGCTGGGACGGCCGGTCGCGGCGTTCACCTGATTGGGGTTGTTGAGCGTGATGTTGGTCGACAGCTGGTCGAAGTTCGCACGGGCCAGGCCGCGCGAATAGACGAAGCGCATCTGGAAGTCGTCGGTGAGCCGCGCCCGCAGGTTGACGCTGGGCAGAACGCGAACATAGCGGTTTTTCAGCGCCAGCGGCGCGCTGCTGCCGTCGCTGTTGAACTGCGTCCCGCGCGAGGTGACGTCGGTGCGGACGATCCGCGCGCCTGCGCCGCCGTCGAACCGGATGCTGCCGAGGTTGAATTCGTAATCGGCGACGCCCCAGGCGGTATAGGTCTTCTCGGTCTGATTGTTCAGGTCACCCGGAGTGAAGGCGTCCTTCGTCTTCGCGCCGAACAGCGCGTACAGCGCCTTGGTCTGCGCCCATACGCCGTCGCCCGCCGGGAACGCCGGGTACAGCAGGCCGCCCTTGACGGTGTTGCCGTCGAACCAGTTCTTCGACGGCCCCTTCATCGCCAGCTGCGGATTCTGGCTGAGCGGGATCAGCGGCGTGCCGGCCGGTGCCGAACAGGCGCCGTTGGGCCCCAGCGCGGTCAGGCAGACGCCGTTCCACGTGCCACGCAGGTCGATCGTATTGTCGGCGAACCGCGCGCCGCCACGCAGCTTCTTCAGGAAGCCACCGTCGACGTTATATTCGATGTCATACGCCAGCGCGAGCGTGTCCGCATCGTTCCGCTGCAACGAATCGGCGATGAACGGCGTGGTGTAGCTGGAGGCGCTGTTGAGCAGCGTCGGGTTGGTGACGTCCCAGCGCGGATACTTGCCGCGCAAGTCGAACACGACGCCGGTCGAATGCGGCGTCGTCAGGGCATTCTGCCCGGTGCGCGTGTAAAGCGACAGAACGTGGCCGTTGCGATCGGCATTGTAATAGGACTTCAGGTACTGAACGTCGAAGCTGACCTTCGCGCGATCGGTGGCCTGCCACCCGACGTTGAACACGTAGTTCTGGCTGGCGCTCCACAATTCCTGATCGAAACGCCCGGTCTCGAAGGTCTGCGGCGACAGCGCGCCGCTGGTCGCATACCCTTCCTTGTTGAAGGTGAAGGCGGCACCCGGCGTCGGCAGCGTGTTGTAGGTCGTCACCTGACCCGCCGCATTATACTGGTTCGCGGGCAGATTGTTGAAATCATAGTAATAGGCGCCGGTCCGGTTGAACCAGTATTTCGTGCCCTGATATTGCGCGGTCACCAGCACGTCGTCGCTGGCCTGCCACTGCAGCGCCGCGGCGATACCGAAGCGCTTGCGATCGCCCGTGTCGTCGTAGATTTCAAAGCCGTACGGGATCTTGGCGTTGGCGGGGGCATTCGCGATCGAGCCGGGGCGCGCCTCGCCGAACGGCCCGGCCAGCAGACCGTCCTGACGATAATTGCTCTTCGAGAATACCGCGTTCACCAGCAGGCCGATCTCGCCGATCCCGGTGTCGTAGCGGTTGCTGTAGAGCCCCGATACCGCATAGCCCGCCTTGTCGGCGCGGTCGTAGTAGTTGCCGCGCGCGGTCAGGCTGACGACCTGTCCCGGCTTATCGAAGGGAAGACGGGTGCGCAGGTTGACCGCGCCGCCGACGCCGCCCTCGATGATGTTGGCGGGCGCGTTCTTGTAGACGTCGATCCCGGCAAGCAGTTCGGGCGGAATGCCCTCGAGGTCGAACGCACGGCCGCCCGAGGCCGAATAGACCGCACGACCGTCGAGGAAGTTCTGCACCTGGGTCAGGCCGCGCACGGTGACCGCCGGCTGGGTACGGTGATCGAAGTCGGTCGCGCCCTCACCGTAGCGGCGCTGGATCTGCACGCCCGGGATACGCTGAAGCGCTTCGGTCGTGTTGACGTCCGGAAGCTTGCCGATGTCCTGCGCCTGCACCGAGTCCATGATCTGGTCGGCGTTGCGCTTCAGCGCCTGCGCGGAACGAAGGCTCTCGCGCACGCCGGTGACGATCACGTCCTGTTCGTTGACTTCGCCGCTCTGCACCTGGTCGACGGTCGCCGACGCGGTCGCCTGACCGGCGGCGGCAGCGGCCGGCGCGGCCTGTGCGGCGGCGGGCGTCGCGCCCAGCAGCGCCAGCACGCCGAGCGATGCGCCCGCAGCCACGGAATGACGGAACCCCTTCATTTTCATCCTCCCCCATCGATGTCGGGCACTTCGCGGTGCCTTGTCTGACTTATCGCACCAACTCATTTATCAGACAATAGGGTTTTGCCTTTCGGGGCCACTCCATCAAACCGTTGCGATTTCATCGTAATTTGCCCGTCGCGTTGGCGCTTCGCTAAAAAACTTAGGAACATGGATCAAGGGATGGAGCCCTGGCGCGGCTTGCCTGCGGGGTGATTCCGCCGGTCGAGGAACGTTGACGGTTCGCCCTCCATGGTTATTGTCATACAAAGAAGACAGGAGAGATCATGAACGGCCCACGCCTGCGCCAATGGGCGCGCCTGTCGCCGCTTGCTGCGCTCATGACGATCGCCGCGCCGACGTTGGCGCAGCAACCGGCGATCACCGTCGCCCTCCGCCCGGCGATCGAGCGCCCGGCGACCACGACCTTCGAGGGCTGGGGGACGGCGCTGGCGTGGTTCGCGGATGTGACCGGCGGGTGGCCCGACGCGGAGCGGACGCGGCTCGCCGACCTGTTCTACGGCAAGGACGGGCTGGGCTGGACGATCGCGCGCTACAATATCGGCGGAGGCAATGCCGCCGACACGCCCCCCTATCTGCGCCCCGGTGGCGCGGTGCCCGGATTCTGGCGGCAACCGGCGGGCGTGACCGGGCGCGACTGGTGGCGCGCCGATGACGAGGCGATGTGGGACTGGTCGCAGGACCGCCGCCAACGCTGGTGGCTGGACGCGATCCGCGACCGCGTGAAGCAGCCGATCTTCGAGGCGTTCTCGAATTCGCCGCCGTATTTCATGACCGTCTCGGGCCGGGTATCGGGCGCGGAGACGGCGACCGACGACAATCTGCGCCCCGGATTCGAGGGCGCGTTCGCCGCCTATCTGGCGCGCAGCGTCGACGAATTGCAGCGCCGCCACCGCATCACCTTCCGCACGTTATCGCCGGTCAACGAACCCAATACCGATTACTGGTTCGCCGCCAACAAGCAGGAAGGCGCCCACTGGAGCCCGGCGCGGCAGGCGGCGATGATCGACGCCAGCGACGCGGCGTTGAAGGCGCGCGGCCTGCGCACCGTCGTCGCCGCACCCGACGAGACCAACTCCATCCTGTTCCTTCAGGACTGGGCCGGCTATCCGGCGGCGACGCGCGCACGGATCGGACAACTGAACGTCCACAGCTATGGCAACATTCACCAGACGGGCGTGCGCGACATCGCGCGCGCCTCGGGCATCCGGTTGTGGATGAGCGAGAATGACGCGCCGCTCGACAAGGATCCGGAGAACATCGACGGCATGACCTCGCCGCTCGCGTTCGCCGAACATGTCGTTCTGGATCTCAAGCGGCTGGAGCCCGTCGCGTGGGTGTTCTGGCAGGCGGTCGAGGACAATAGCGCGCGCGACGGCAAGCCCGGCAGCAACTGGGGCGTGGTGAAGGCCGATCTGCGCGCGCCCGACAGCGCGTCGCACGGCATTCGCGTGACGCGCAAATACTGGGCGATGGCGCAGTTCAGCCGCTTCATCCGCCCCGGCGACCGGCTGGTGCCCGTCGACGATCTCGACACGGTCGGCGCGCTGTCGCCGGACGGTCAGACCCTGGCGCTGGTCCATGTCAACGCCGGGCTCTATCCGCGCAACCTGGCCGTGCCCGCTGGGTGGAGCGCGCGGATGATCCTGACGGACGCCACACACGATGCCGCCTGCGTCACCGGCACGGTCGCGCCGCCGCGTGCGATCGTCACCCTGATCCTGCGCCGTGGCGCGATGGAGAATGCGCCATGTCCCGTCTCGCGATGATCGCCCTGCTGCTCGCGGCGGCCCCGGCGGTGCTGGCCGCCGACGCCCCCGCCCGCTGGGATACGGCCGGCGCGCGCAACCCGCTGCTGCCCGGCTATTTCGCCGATCCGTCGATCGTGCGCGACGGCGACACCTGGTACATCTTCGCGACCATCGACCCGTGGGGCGACGACCGGCTGGGGCGCTGGTCCTCGACGAACGGGCGCGACTGGACCTTCTCCAATCCCGAATGGCCGACGAAGCAGGCCGCGACCAGCCCGACCTCCGGCGATGCGAAGGTCTGGGCGCCATCGGTGGTGAAGGCGCACGACGGGCGCTGGTTCATGTACGTTTCGGTCGGCAGCGAGGTGTGGGTCGGCACCGCGCCCTCGCCCGCCGGGCCGTGGCGCGACGCGAACGGCGGCAAACCGCTGATCGCGCGCGACTTCGCCCCCGCCTATCACATGATCGACGCCGAGGCGTTCGTGGACGACGACGGGCAGGCGTATCTCTATTGGGGATCGGGGCTCAACTGGGTCAACGGCCATTGCTTCGTCGTGAAGCTGAAGCCCGACATGGTGACGTTCGATGGCGCGCCCCGCGACGTGACACCGGCGCATTACTTCGAGGCGCCGTTCATGATGAAGGCGAACGGGCGCTACCTGCTGACCTATAGCGACGGCAACACGACCAAGGACACGTACAAGGTCCGCTATGCGATCGGCGCGACCCCGTTCGGGCCGTTCACCGAGGCGCCGAACAGTCCGGTCCTGCAGACGGATGCGCAGCACGACATCGTGAGCCCGGGGCATCACGCGGTGTTCCGCTCCGGGGGGCAGAGCTACATCCTGTACCACCGCCAGGCGCTGCCGTGGCCGCAACAAGGCGACGCCGTGCTGCGGCAGGTGGCGGTCGACCGGCTCGATATCGCCGCCGACGGCACGCTGACGACGGTCGTGCCGACGCATGGCAGCGAGGTCGCGGGCTTCGCGACCCGGCGCGCGCGCGGGCTGGCGTGGCGCGCGGTCGGCGCGGGCGGCGGCGCGGCGGACGACAATTACGCGACGCTGTGGCGGGCGGGCGCCGACAGGACGCTGACCGCCGATCTGGGCGCGGTACGCGCGATCCGCGGCAGCCGGCTCCGCCCGGAGTTCGCCACGCGCGGCTATCGCTTCGCGATCGAGGCGTCGCGTGACGGGCGGCGCTGGCGCCCGCTGCTGGACGCCGCCGATCATCGCGGTTCCCCGATCGCGTTGCGCCATCCGACGACCGCGCGTTACCTGCGGCTGACCATGGCGACGCCGGGCGCGGGCGTGTGGGAGTGGTCGATCGACTGAGCGCGGGTCGGGACCGACCGGCAGCCCAGCGCATCGCCTCGACGCCAGCGACGGAATGGACAGCGTCTTGTCGAAACCGCTGTTCACCGCGCGAAGGTGAACGCCGATACCCATCCGGACATGACCGTCGACGATCGTGGGCTGTCCCTTCGCATGGAAGGACAGAAAGTCCGTCGGTGTCCCGATCTTGCCAGTGGCGTCGTTCGGCTCCGACGTCACATGCCGCAGGAAGCCGTCCATGAACGTGCCGCCCTCGCCGCCCGAATCGATCCCGCCGACACGCGCGGTCGGCAATGCGCGTCGCACGCCGTCGATCGCGTAATCGTGCAGCTTGTACCATTCCTCGGGCGTGCCATGCCAATAGCCGTTGCCATTGGGTTCGTTCCAGACCTCGAAATGCCAGCGCTCGACTTCGGCGCGCCCATACCGCTCGACGTTGTGGCGGGTCCATTGATAGACCAGTTCGCCCCACTTGTCGTAGCTCTTGGGCGGATAGGCCCAAGCCCCCATGACGTACTTGAACTCGAAGCCCGGCCGCCAATTGTGCCGGTACGGCAGGTCGGCGGGGCGGTCGTCATCGCCGCCGGCATGAAGCCGATCGGCAGATAGGGGTTCACGCCGCGCTGGATATAGGTGGCGATGATGCGATCGACGTCGGTCCGGTCGTAGATGGGCCTTCCATCCGTGGTTTCCGTATAGATGTTGGTGCTGCCCCATTTACCATTCCAGCGCCAGGTCGAAATTGTCGGGACAGATCGGCTGCAGGTTGGCGTTGCCGCTGCTGCCGGAGCCGAACGGCTGCGCACCCGGAATCGCCGGGGTCAGCGTCGAGGCCGGGTTAAGCTGCGCGAAGCTCGGCCAGGTGATCGTCTTGCTGGCGCTGAACCGCGCGAACAGGGTGTCGGTCAACTTGTAGCGAAGCGCCAGGCTGGGCAGCACGTCGGTGCTCCTGCTCTCGATCGTCACCGGCGTCGCGACGCCGCGCAGCACGGTGAAGGCGTTCGACGTGATGTCCGTTCGGAACACGCGGCCGCCCAGTTGGCCGTCCAGCCGACCGATCTGCAGACTGCCCTGGACGTAGCCGGCGTCATTCTCCTCGCGAATGCGGTGTAGGACACGTCGGTCCGCTCCGCCCACTCGCGCCCCCCGACGCCGGGAGGACGGCAACGGCCTGATCGCGATCGCCGGACCGCGCGGCAACGCCCTGCGCCATGCCCATTGTCACCAAGGCCGTCGCCGCCGACGCCAGATAACGATGTCCCACCATGACCAAACCCCTCCTGTCGACGGTATGTCCGCCCTTTCACCTGTGTACCTAACCCTACCAGATTGCACAAAATCTCCAGTAATTACCTATCTTAGGAATAAAATCGCGCCTTTTGGTAGGGCCAGTTGCGGATGGTGCGTTTCTTGACGACGATCTCGGTCCTCCGGCATTGTAGCGCCATGACCGCATCTTCCACGCCGCTCGGATCCGAGCCATCCGCTCGCCCCCGGGACGTCCGTGGGGGGATCACGCACGATCTCGGGGTGGCGATCGTCAGCGGCCAGTTGCCGCCCGGCACGGCGTTGCTGAGCGAAGACCGCTTCAGCAGCGAGCATGGCGTGTCGCGCGGCGCCTATCGCGAGGCGTTGCGTATCCTTGCCGCCAAGGGGCTGGTACAGAACCGCCCCAAGAGTGCCACCAGGGTCAATGAGCGGTCGCGATGGAGCATGCTGGACCTGGATGTCCTGGGCTGGATGTTCGAGGGCGAGCCGAGCCGGGACTTCATTGCCGGCATCTTCGAGTTGCGGTCGATCGTGGAGCCGTCCGCCGCGGCGCTGGCGGCGGTGCGCCGGGACGAGAAGCAACTGGCGCGGATGGGCCATGCACTGGAAGAGATGGAGCGGTATGGCCTGCTGGACAGCGTCGGCCGCGCCGCCGACCAGCGTTTCCATCTGCTCATCCTGGAGGCGACCAGGAACGAGCCGCTCAGCACCCTGTCCAGCTCGATCGCGGCGGCCGTCGAATGGACGACGCGCTTCGCGCGCCACCATCGCCAGCAGCGACGCGATCCGATGCCCGATCACCACGCGGTGTATGCGGCGCTGGTGGCGGGTGACGCGGAACGGGCGCGCAGCACGATGGCCACGTTGATCGAGAATGCGCTGCGCGACGCCGACGATTAATCGGCGCGGGCGCGGGCGTCGGCCAACGCGCGGGCTCCGACAGGATCAAGGCCGGATCGCGTCATCGATCCGGCCCGGCCGACGGACGCGACGTCAGCGCAGCGGCTCGACGATGGCGGCGATATCGTCTCCGTCATGGCCCTGCCCCGCCGCCGTCTGGAAGCGGGAGCGCGCGGGAGCGGCCATCAGCGAGTCGACCCCCAGTTCCTTCATCGCCCGCGCGGCATAATCGAGATCCTTGGCCATCAGCGGAACCAGGAAATGCGGTTCGTACGCGCGCCGCATCATCCGGTCGCCGACCGCATTGACGAGCGGACTGCCCGGCGCGCCGGTCCGGATGACACGGAAGGCCGCGTCGGGATCCAGACCGCTGCGCTCGATCGCGGCCACCGCCTCCGCCAAGGCGGCGACCTGAACCCCGCACAGGAAATTGTTGAGCAGCTTGAGCATCGCGCCGCTGCCGCTCGGGCCGAGGTGGATGGTCTCGACGCCCAGCAGGGCCAGGACCGGACGCGCGCCATCGACGGTGGCGGCGTCGCCGCCCACCAGGAAGCGCAGCTCACCGGCGGCGGCCTGCGCGCGGCTTCCCGTCACGGGCGCATCGATCAGGCCGATGCCGCGCGTGGCGGCCTCGGTGGCCAGCGTGGCGATCCAGCCATGGGTCAGCGTGCTGCATTCGACCGCGATCGCGCCGGCGCGCATGGTCGCGAACGCGCCACTCTCCCCCAGCCAGACCCCGCGCGATGCATCGTCGTCGGCCAGCATCGCCACGACGATGTCGGCCCGCGCCGCCGCCTCGCCCGGGGTCGAGGCGATCGTCGCACCCGCCGCCGCCAGCGGTGCGGCGCGCGCCGCATTGCGGTTCCAGACCGTCACCGACACACCCCGGTCGAGCAGGCGGCGCGCCATGCCGGACCCCATGATGCCGGTGCCGAGGATCGTTACCTTCGTGGTCATTCGATCACCTCGAACTTCGCCAGCGCCGCTTCGTCGACGGTCAGGCCGAGGCCGGGCACATCGTCGTCGAGATCGATATAGCCGTCCTGGGCGGACGGTTCGCCCTTGAAGATATACCAGAACAGTTCGTTGCCGACCTCGACATCGACCGGCGGGAAGTATTCCGCGATCGGCGAATTCAGGCTGGCCATCACCACGTGATAGTTATGCATCTGCCCGGCGTGCGGCACGACCGGGATCGAATAGGCCTCGGCCAGCGCCTGAATCTTGCGCGCGGCGGTGATGCCGCCCACGCGGTTGGTGTCGAACTGGATATAGTCGAGCGCGCGGGCCTCGATCAGCTGGCGGAAGCCATAGCTGGTGAATTCATGCTCGCCCGCCGCGATCGGGGTGCTGCCGAAGCGGCGCAGCTCGTGATAGCCGTGCACGTCGTCGGGAATGATCGCCTCTTCCAACCAGCGAAGGTTGAAGGGTTCGAGCAGTCGCATCATCCGCTTCGCATAATCCAGGCTCCAGCCCATATAGGCGTCGGCCATCACGTCGATCTCGTCGCCGACCGTCTCGCGGACGGTGCGCACCAGATCGATGTTGCGCGCCATGCCCTCCGCGCCGTCGGTCGGGCCCCAGCCGAACCGCAGCTTCATCGCGCCGTAACCCTCGGCCTTGTAGCGGCTGGCCTCGGCGGCGAGATCCTCCAGCCCGATCGAATAGAGGCGGCTGGCGTAGACCGGGATGCGCGGCTTCGTCCGTCCGCCCATCAGGCGATAGCAGGGCTGTTTCGCGGCCTTGCCCATCAGGTCCCATAGCGCGATGTCGATCGCGGAGATGGCGACGATCGCCACCCCCTTGCGCCCGAACGCCATCGTCTTGCGGTACATATGTTGCCACAGGAATTCGGTGTCCCACGGGTTCTGGCCGATCAGCAGCGGCGCCAGATACTGGTCGATCATCTGTTTGGTGACGCGCGGCGACAGCGCGGCATTGCCGATGCCGACCAGCCCCTGATCGGTGAAGATCTCGACGATCAGCCAGCCGTGAAAGGTGAAGGTGGCCATCGTCTCGCGCGTCATCATCGGCGCGACCAGGTCCATCGGATTGGTGCAGAAATGCGGCGGCAGCGGCTGCGTCTCGCCACGCCACTCGACGACGCGGGTACGGACTTCGGTAATCTTCACGAGCGAACCTTTCGGGTGAAATCGAGACGGTGGATGACGGGGATCGTCACGCAGATGAGCGCGAAAGCGGTGACGTGGAGCAGCGCCGCGACGACGAGGACGGGCGTGTAGCCAAAGCCGGCGTCGAGCGCCCAGCCCGCCGCCTGCCCCATGACGATGCCGCCGAACGCGCCGCCCATGCCGACCAGCCCGGCCAGCCGGCCGAGCATCTCGCGCGGCACCAGATCGGTCGGCAGGGTCATGACGAGGGTCGACCAGCTCTGCTGCCCGAAAAAGGCCAGGCTGAAGAGGAACAGCACCGCCGGGATCGACGATATCAGCGGGACCAGCATGACCCAGGGCATCAGCGCCGCGCTGATCCCCAGCGCGATCTTGCGCGCCGCGTTGACCGAGCGGCCGTTCGCCAGCAGTCGGCTGGACAGCCAGCCGCCCAAAAGGCTGCCGACACCAGAGGCGGCATAGGGTATCCAGCCGATGGTCGCGGCCTGTTTCAGGTCGAACCCATGCGCCTCGAACAGATATTTGGGCAGCCAGAAGAGATAGAAATACCAGGCGCCGTCGCTCAGGAACTTGGCGCCGACCACGCCGGCGACCTCGCGCCGGACGATCAGCGCGGGCAGCGCCGGCACCTTGCCCGCTTCGGTGACGGGATCCGGCGATCCGGCGGGCGTGGTGTAGCGGACGAACCAGACCACCGCCCAGACCAGCCCCAGCCCGCCGGTCAGGAAGAATACCCAGCGCCAGCTCGCCAGCCCGAACCAGCCGGCGTTCGCCAGCACCAGCGCGATGAACGGCGGGGCGATCACCGCGCCGACGGCCGTCCCGGCGTTGACCAGCCCGATCGCCGCCGCCCGGTCGCGCGGGCCGAACCATTCGGCGACGGCGCGGGTGGCGGCGGGAAAGCCGCCTCCCTCCCCCATGCCGAGCAGCAACCGGCTGACGGCCAGCGCCACCACCCCGCCCGCCAGACCGTGGCTGGCGCAGGCCAGCGACCAGAAGATCATGATGAGCAGGAAGCCGCGCCGCGTCCCGATCCGGTCCAGCAGCCAGCCGCCGCCCAGATACATCAGCCCATAGGTCGCGAGAAACGCGCTATCGAGGAACGCCTTGGTCTGGTTGCCGATCGGGATGTCGGCCTCGATGAACTTGATCGCCCAGGGCAGCGTCTGCCGGTCGAGATAGCTGATCGCGATCGCCGCCGCGATCAGCAGCGCGATGCCCCAGCGTCCCCCCGGCGTGACGCCCGCCGCAGGTCGGTCAACGGCCATCGATCACCAGCAGCGCGACGCCCTGTCGCGGCAGGGCGACGGTGAAGGATCGCCCGCCGCGCGTCGAGCCGGTCGCGGCGACCGACTCCTCGTGCATGATCGAGGCGGCCTCCAGCTGCTTGTATTGCTTGTCGTTGGGCGACTGGGGCGATCCCATACGCTGCCATGCGGCGAAGGCATTGCCGTGGTCGCCATCGACCCGCCACAGCGTCGCCGCCCCGGCCTTCGTTCCGGCGATGTCGAGCCTCACCCGCGCGATCGGACCGGGCACGTCGTCGTCGTGATAATGCCACAGCAGCACCGCGATCCGCCCGTCGGGCGTCCGCGTCGCCAGCGTGCCGATATCGGCCTGTTCCCGAACGCCGTCCTTGACGATCGTGTCGAGCGCCACCTGCGCGCTGCTCGTCGCGGCGATCCGCTCCGGCCCCATTTTGGCAAACAACCGGAAGACGTTGAGCACGGGCAGATCGACGCCGTTGGTCGACAGCTGGCGATAGCCGGCGAACCAGGGCTGGTTCTCGAACTCGAACGCCCAGGACAATACGCCGTCCAGATTGACCCGCCGTCGTGCCGCCAGCTCCCAGATCCGCGCGAAGCTCGCCGCCGTGTAGCTCGAATACATGGTGCCGTTGCGATAGGCGTTCTCGGGGCCGGGGCAGGCGGCGCAGCCCTCCGGATCGCTTTCCCCGATCACCACCGGCTTGTTCGACAGCGCGGGAATGGAGGTCGCCTTGACGAAGCCGCGATCGACCTCCCGCAAGTGCGTGGCGATCCCCATGCGCACATGGCCGTCGACGAACTCCGGCTGCCCCTTGGCGTGGAAGGCGAGAAAGTCGGTGGGCGTGCCCGTCTGGCCGGTGGCATAGTTGGTGCCGCTGGACACATGCTTCAGGAAGGCATCCATGAACTCGCCGCCCGCGCCCGCCGTGTCCGGCCCGCCGACCCTGGCGGTCGGCAGGGCGCGGCGGACGCCGTCGATGGCGTAATCGTGCAGCTTGAAGAAATCCTCGCGCGGCGCTTCCCAATAAGCACCGTTCGGTTCGTTCCAGACCTCGAAATACCAGCGCTCGACTTCGGCCCGGCCATAGCGTTCGATATTGTGCCGCGTCCATTGGTAGACCAGCTCGCGCCACTTGTCGAAGCTCTTCGGGGGATAGGCCCAGCCGGAAATGATGAAATTGTAGCCGAAACCCGGCCGCCAGCTGTGCTGATAGGGAGTTCCGGCAGGGGCGGTCGTCATCGCTTCCGGCATGAAGCCAATCTGGAGGTAGGGGCGCACGCCCCGCGCCAGATAGGTGTCGATGATCCGGTCGACGGTCGTCCAGTCGTAGACAGGGTTGCCGTCCCTGTCCTCGGTGTAGACGTTGGTGCTGCCCCATTTGAATGCGGGGGTGCCGTCGCCGGTATTGAGGAGGTTGTGCGCGCGGAAATAGACCGCCCCCTCGCGCAGCTTGCCGAGTTCGAGCAGCAGCTTGCGGCCGTCCTTCATGGTCGCGTAATTGGGCTCGTCCGCGCCGAAGAACCGCCACACCGGCGGCAACGCGCCGATCGGCTTGCGCGCATCGACCGTAACCGTCACATCGCGCGCCGCCGTCGGCGCCGCTGGCGCGGCCGGATCGGTCGCGACCTGCCGGGCGGCGACGGGCGATCCGGCCAGCACGATGGCCGTTATCGCCGTCATGGTCGGGAAACGGGGCATCACATCCTCCTTCAAACGGTCGTCCGGTCACATTTGCGCGCGTTATCGACCCGTGCTCGACGACAGCACCGCACCGCATCACGCGCGGCTGGCGGTGCTCCCGATCGTGCGACCGCCGGCGTCGGGCCGAATCCGCACGGCGCTGTCAAAGCCGATGCCCCATCCTTCCCTGTCCGCCCGCGTGATTGATCCGCGATCTTGTCCTACCAGATTTGCCAGCACATCACGCGATCGGCAATAGAAAAATACCGTACTAATAAAACTGCCCTCACAAGTTAATGGGAAGGAGGGTTGACCGGGGCGCCGGGACAAGGTCCATTCGCGCGATGCGCGACGATCACCCCCCGGTGGACACCTGCTCTCTTCAACCGACCGCGCCGGTGTCAGATCGACCGACGGGAATCGGCAGCGGCATCGCGCACGACCTGGGCGTCGCGATTGTCAGCGGACGATTGCCGCCGGGCACGCCGTTGCTCAGCGAGGAGCGATTCAGTGCCGAAAACAACGTGTCGCGGGGCGCCTATCGCGAGGCGCTCCGGGTGCTTGCCGCCAAGGGGCTGGTGCAGAACCGCGTGAAGAGCAGCACGCTCGTCACGGAGCGCAGTCGCTGGAGCATGCTCGATCTCGACGTGCTCGGCTGGATGTTCGAAAGCGGCCCCGACACCGCGTTCATCCGCGGCATCTTCGAACTGCGCAGCATCGTCGAGCCCTCGGCGGCGGCGCTGGCGGCGGTGCGCCGGACCAGCCGACAGTTGGCGCAAATGGGCCACGCGCTGGAGGAAATGGGCCGCTACGGCCTCCTGAGTACACGGGGGCGCGCGGCGGACAAGGCATTCCACCTGCTGATCCTCGAAGCCACCCGCAACGAGCCGCTGCTGACGCTGTCGACCTCGATCGCCGCGGCGATCGAATGGACGACCCGCTTCGCGCGTGACGAGCGCAAGCAGACCCGCGACCCGATGCCGGATCATCAGGCGGTCTATGGCGCCTTCGTGTCCGGCGATGGCGCGGCGGCGGCCGCCGCCATGGCCACGCTGATCGACAATGCCTTCGCCGACACCGGCATCTACGACCCGGAGGACCAAGCTGCGTCCTCCCGCCGCCTCACATGAGATTATCGTCCCGGCATGCCGCCCGGCGCGTCGCGCTCCCCTTCCCGAAAGGCTCCATCGTGCTTCGTTCATCCCTGTCCGGCCTGACGCCGCTGCTCCTGCTCGGCTGCCATGCAGTACCCGCTTCGGAACAACCAAAAGCGGCAGCGGAATCGTCTCCGCCCGTCAATTACGGCGCGTCGCAGCCGAACAAGGTGAAGCCGTTCAAGACCACCGCGATCGCGACCTTCGATTCACCCTGGGCGCTGGCCTTCCTGCCCGACCGGCGAATGCTGGTGACCGAGAAGCCCGGCCGGCTGTGGCTGGCCACCGGCACCGGGCAGAAGACGGAGGTGCGCGGCGTGCCGAAGGTCCATTTCGAGGGACAGGGCGGCCTGTTGTTCGTCGCGGCCTCGCCGCGGTTCGCGCAGGATCGGCAGATCTACCTGACCTATTCGGAGCCCGGCGAGGGCGGTGACGGGCTGGCGCTCGCGCGCGCCACGCTCGACCTGACCAGCGCACAACCGATGCTGCGTGACCTGAAGGTGATCTGGCGGCAATTGCCGCGCGGCGCCGGCGGGCAGTTCGGCGGCTATATCGCCTTCTCTCCCGATGGCCGCTATCTGTTTCTGGCCTCGGGGGAGCGCCAGCGCTTCACCCCCGCGCAGGATCCGAACCAGGCGCTGGGCAAGATCCTGCGCCTGACGCTCGACGGCGCACCCGCGCCGGGCAATCCGGGCGCGGGCAAGGTCGGTACCGCCAGTGTCGGGGTGATCGATCCGCCCGAGAATAGCGGCGCGGCGGCGAAGGCGCCGGTCCGCACCGTCACGCTGACCGAACCGAACCTCACACCGGCGGAGATCTGGTCGACGGGCCATCGCAATCCCTATGGGCTGGCCTTCGACGCCAACGGGCGGCTGTGGGAAACCGAGATGGGCCCGCAGGGTGGCGACGAGCTGAACCTGATCGAGCCGGGCCGCAATTACGGCTGGCCGATCGTCTCCTACGGCAAGAATTACGACGACACGCCGATCGCCTCGCCCGCCGGAAACCGGACGTATCAGGAGCCCGCGCTCTACTGGACGCCGGTGATCGCACCGGCCGGGCTGACCTTCTACAATGGCGCCATGTTCCCGCAATGGCGCGGATCGGCGTTCATCGGCGGCCTGGCCTCCACCGCGCTGATCCGCGTGGCGTTCGACAGAGGCGTCCCCCGCGAGGCCGACCGATGGGACATGGGCGCGCGTATCCGTGCGGTCACGACCGGCCCGGACGGGGCGTTGTGGATATTGGAAGACGGCACCGATGGGCGCTTGCTTCGACTGACGTCCGGTCGCGCCGGCTAAGGCCGAGCGCCCCCTTGGCCGTCATCCGTGATCGACCGAGACGTCACTTCCGTCACCCCGACTGAATTCCGGGGTGACGCTGAGTTACCCCCTTTTGAATGGTCCATCGACTATGAAAATCTGGATCAAGGAGGGGACAACGAATGCCTTCGAAGAAGCACAAGACCGCCGCTTTTTTTGGTGTCGCGCTCCGCCTTCATCCTAGCCAACTCGCGGCGCAGCCGCTCAATCTCTCGCTGCTCGGGCTTCATCACCCCATGCCCAGGAAACGTCGACCCCAGGTCCGCCGCCTGCTCCCGCACCCATTTGCGCAGCACCTTCTCGTGCAGGTCCAGATCGCGTGCGGCCTGCGACACAGATAGGCTCGGGGTTGATCGCGCAGCGTCGTTGGCGACCGCCCTGCCGCTGCAATATTCGGCGAGCTTCTTCATGATGGTGATCCCGGCGATGCTCTTGCCCCGCGATCTGCTCATTTACAACAATTTCGATTGGAGGCCGCTGCTTACACAAATGATCTTCCCCCGGTTCGGCGGACACGCTGGGTTAGCTGATCATGCGCTGCTCGGCTTGTTCGGGCGTGAGATACCCGAGGGCTGAGTGCATGCATGCTGATCGACCATGAGCAGTTCCACGACGCCCTCGTGGCAGCCGGCAGCATGTCGGCGGAACAGCTGCGCAGCCAGACGGGCAGCGGCAGATCGCGTTCGTACTTCGTGCGCGCGAATGGTCGAACCTATCCCATGAAGGCGATCATGCGTCTTGCCTATGTGCGAGCCGGCATCGGCTGGGACGGACCCCAGTCAAGGGACGCGGCGGCGGAGCTACGCCCCCGTTTCGACATCGTGCATGTCACCGGTCAGGCGGAAGAGGAGCGCCTCCGGCGTCAACGGGAGAGCGTGGAGCGCTGGGCTCGCCCCGGCCAGGGCCGCTTCCGTGCCGCGGTGATCGAGCTGTACGATGGTACCTGCCCGATCAGCGGCTGCGACGTGCTTGAGGTCCTCGACGCCAGTCACCTACAGGGTGTCGCAGACGACGGCGACGACGATGCCCGTAACGGCTGGCTGCTGCGGACCGACCTGCACCGGCTCTTCGACGCACTCCTCATGTCGATCGATCCCGATACGGGACGTGCAGTCTTCGCGCCCGAGGTGGCAGACAGCTACCGGCACCTTCACGGGTCGCTGCCCAATCTTCCGGAAGGCGGACCACGCCCGATCGACTTCATGGAACACTGGCAACGATTCAACGGGCGCCGTACCGCGCCGGGCGAATAGTCCAGCGGCACCGACCCTCCTGACCCGAGCCGTGCCAAGAGCAGCGGCACGGGAGCCCGCTATTCATCTCGACATCCCAGTCCGGCCCATGCACAATTCATGCAGCGCCTCTTCCAGCATCGGGTACGACCAATAAGCCAGCCACCATCCGAACAGCTCAGCTTCCGGCCCCGTGCCCGACTGCTTCAGCTGCTGGGCGACCAGCTGATCGGCACGCCCCGGCTCGCCGTGTTCGAGCTCGTCAAGAACGCCTATGACGCCGACGCCGAGGAGGTGAAGGTCGTCATCGACGGTATCGCGACCGGCTCGCCTTCGATCACCGTGACGGACGATGGCGACGGCATGTCGCCCGACACGGTCCGAGACATCTGGCTGGTGCCGGCGCACGACCACAAGGAGATCCAACGCAGGGCGATGCGCCGGACCCGGCTCAATCGCCTGCCGCTCGGCGAGAAGGGCGTAGGACGCTTCGCGGTCCACAAGCTGGGCGATCACATCGAGCTGGTGACGCGCGCCGCTGGCGAGCAGGAAGTCGTCGTCGTGATCGACTGGAGCGCGCTGATCGCCAAGCCGTTCCTGTCCGATGCGACCGTCGAGGTCGTCACGCGGGATCCAGAGGTGTTCAAGGGGCAGGCGACCGGCACGCGGATCACGATGACGGAGCTGCGTGACCGCAAGTGGACGCGTGGTGACGTCCGGCGGCTGCAGCGGCAGATCACCTCCATCTCCTCGCCGTTCGCCACCCGGTCGGACAGATTCGAGGCGACACTCTCGGTGCCGGAACACGAGGACTGGGTAGCGGGCGTTCCCGACGTCGAAGCGCTTCTCGCCAGGGCACCGTGGAAGTTCAGCTTCACGTTCGAGAACGGCCGCCTCAGTTATCAGTACGACTTCCGCGGCGTGACGGGCATCAAGCTCGCTGCCCGTCATGTCGAGAAGACCGATCAGCTGCTGCAGATCGTTCCGGAACGCGACGACGACACTCCTGGCGGTGCCCGTGGACCGCGGCAGGTGACCGCCGACGCCGCGCTGGCGACCGGCATCGGTCCCGTCACCGGCACATTCTACGTCTACGACCGAGATCAAGCCATCCTGAAAAAGCTCGGCGACAGCCAGCTCGTGACCGGGTTCCTCGACGAGAACGGCGGCGTCCGCGTCTATCGCGACGGCATCCGGGTCTACAACTACGGCGAGCCCGGCGACGACTGGCTGGGGCTCGACCTTCGACGCGTCAACACGCCTACCCGCAACATCAGCCGCAACATCGTCGTCGGTGCGCTGGACCTGAAGCTGGAGAGCAGCGATGGTCTGACGGAGAAGACGAATCGCGAGGGCTTCGTCGAGAACGACGCCTACCGCCGATTCCGGCAGATCGTCTTGGGCGCGCTGGCGCTGCTCGAAACCGAGCGCAAGATCGACAAGGACAACATCCGCGTCCTTGTCGACACTGGCAGGGATCCGGAAACCGACCGCATCCGTAGACCGCTCGCCGAGCTGCGCGCCGCGGCCAGCCGTCACAAGCTGTCGGCGGAAATGGACCCGCTGATCAACAGGGTAGAGCGCGACTACGAGGAAATGCGCGAGACGATGCTCCGGGCGGGGCTCTCCGGCATGAACCTCGCGGTCGTCTTCCACGAGATCGAGCAGGGCGTAAGGGTCCTGTACGATGCCATCGAGGCGGGCGGTAATCCGGGTGCCATCCAGACGCAGGCCAAGGAACTGGTGCGCATCCTCGACGGCTTCACCGAGCTGCTGCGCAAGGGCGACAGGAAGCCCCACAGCCTCAAGAACCTCGTGCGTCGGGTCCGCGACATCAACAGGATCCGCTTCCGGACGCACGGGGTTCGACTTGCCGCGCCGATGCTGGAGGAGGACGCGCCCGATCTCGAACCGAGCTTCGCCTTCAGCCTCGCGCTTGGCGCGCTCAACAACCTGCTCGACAACGCCTTCTACTGGATGCGCTTCCGCTGGCCCGAGGACGATGGCCCGCCCCCCGACCGTTCGCCGCGCGCGGTGTGGATGGGCATCAGCCACGACATAGCGGAAGGACCGGCGATCGTGATCGCCGACACCGGCCCGGGGCTCCAGGACGACCCCGAACGCCTGACCCGGCCGTTCTTCAGTCGCCGCCCGGACGGGATGGGCGTGGGCCTCTACTACGCCAACATGGTGATGGAGCTGAACGGCGGACGGCTGGCCTTCCCCGATCGGGAGGACGCCGGAGTGCCGGAGGAATTCGACGGCGCCGTGATCGCGCTGGTCTTTGCGAAACCGAAGAGGAACTGATGTTCGCCGCCCCGCGCTTCCTGGCCGTCGACGACAAGCCCGAGCACCTGACAGCGATCCTGGAGACCTTCCAGCGGCTCGGGGCACCCTGCATGGGCATCCAGTTCGACGCGGCTCAGCCTCTGGAGAAGATTGCCTTTCGCGGGGTCCGCGCCCTGTTCCTCGATCTTCATCTCATCACGGGCGTGAAGACCACCGACGACAAGCAGCACTTCGCCAACATCGCCTCGATCCTCGAGGAGAACATCAGCGAGATCGGCGGTCCGTTCATTCTGATCCTCTGGACGGAACACGCCCAGCTGGCCGCCGCCCTTACCGACTATCTCGACCAGTCTCTCGACGCGGACAAGCCATGGTGCCGGCCACTTGCGGTGATGGCGCTGGCGAAGGAGAAGTTCATCAACGTCGGAACCGGGGCGACGGAAGCTGCCGACGAGCTCCGCCAGGCCGTCGAGGCTGCCCTGGACGGCAATCCGCAGCTTGCGGCTCTGATCGGATGGGAAACGGACGTCCTTGCGGCGGCGGGCGAGACGCTGTCCTCGCTGACCTCCCTTGTCCCGGCGGCCAGTCGGACGACCGCCGCGTTCGGCGGTGCGCTCGACGAGGTCCTGAGCCGGCTTGCCGTAGAGGCGGTCGGCAAGAAACACGTCGCCGACGACCCTCGCGCGGCAGTGACCGGTGCGCTCGCGCCGATCCTGGCGGATCGGATCGTGAACCAGGATGGCGGTGGCCCGACTGCCGCACTGTGGGCGAAGGCCGTGACCAGGCACGGCCAGAAGCAGCTGCCCCAGGCGACGCCGGCGGAGGCCGGAGGCATCAACCGCATGCTTCACGTCGCAGTGGCTGGTCCCGAGCGGATCGCCCCAGCGGACTGGGGTGCCGTGAGCGAGGTGCCGGCAGATATCTGGACGGACAAGGCGCTTACCGACGTGCTCGGCGTCGACATCGACCATCTGCTCAGGGCGGAGTTCAAGGTCCATCGCGACCACCACGCGCTGTGTCGGCCAAGGCTCGTCCGGATCGGCGCGGTATGCGATCACGCGCAGAAGCGTCCGGGTCCGATCCCATTCCTGTTCGCCGTCGAAATACCCGGGACCGTCGCACGCCTGGCCGGGCCTGACGGGAAGGTAGTTCCACCGGCTGCGGAATGGCGCTCGCCCGTTCTGACCCTGCCAACGGTTGCCGACCCGTTCGTGCTGCACGTGAACAGCCGGTTCGAGATGAACCGTCCCGCGGCCGCTACGGGAGCATGGAAGGCGATCTACCGCCTACGCGAACAGCTCCTCATGCAGCTCATCGGGCACACTGCCGCCTACGTCGGCCGACCCGGCATCGTTCGTCTCCCCTGATCCCGTCAGCGCGCGCACGACCGCTTCCATGACGGGCGGGCAGACGCCGTTGCCGAGCAGGCGCACCCGATCGCGGCGCGTGCCATGGTTCAGCAGGTAGCCCGGCGGCAGCCCCATGGCTCGCCGCAGCTCCGGCACCTGCAGCATGCGCATCCGAGGACCATCGGGACTAGGCGTGACCAGCGCGAACCGGTCGACGGTCGTGATCGTGCGCAGCGGGCGGTCGAGCGGCTGCCATCCACCACTTCCGTCCGTGCCGTAGTACACCAGCAGGAACGGCGTCTCCCGTCCCAGCGCCTGGAAGGCGCGCTCGGCTCGCGCGAGCGTCCCGGCGGCTCGGCCGGGACGGTCGAGCAGCGTCGTCTTCCATGTACCCGCCGGGTCGAGGATGGCCGATGCCGGTACTGGTGTCACCGTTCCCGCAGGTACCAGACGTGGAGCCCGCTCCCGGTCGCCAACGATGAAAAGCCGCCGTCTGCTCTGCGGCACGCCGATGGTGCTGGCGTCTATCACCTGCTCGCCCAACTTGTAGCCCAGCGCCTCGAGTTCGCGCTTCAGCTCCGCGTAGCGCGACCATGGCCGCATGTGGACGACATTCTCCATGACCAGCCACCGTGGCGAAAAGGCCTTGGCATATTCCACTGCGGACATGGCCGTTGCGCGGCTTTCTTCGCTGCGCGGCGCGGATCCCTTCGCACAGGTGTGGTTGGTGCATTCCGGCGACGCCAGGAGCAGGTCGACGTCGCCGACCCGGGCGTGAAGGGCACTGACGTCGATCTCTTCGAGCCGAGCGGTCACCACATGCGCGTCAGGATAGTTGTCCCGATAGCTCGCGGTCGCCACCGCATCCATGTCGACAGCGCCACGCATCGTCACGCCGGCGGCGCGCGCGCCTGCGCTGCTGCCCCCCGCGCCACAGAAAATATCCAATCCCGTTATCACGTCGCCCTCCGCTTATGGAAGGCTACCAGGTTATCCGGTGAGCCGCCAGGCTCGACCGCCAGCAGCGGAAGCGATTGTCGCGCCGACGCTACGCCTGATCGAACATTGCGTCCAGGCGACGGGACAGGGTATTCGCATCGCGGGCTTCGCATTCCCAGATCGTCTCCACCCGCCAGCCGGCCTGGATCAGCGCCTCCGTTGCCTTCCTGTCCCTAGCGACGTTCGCATCGAACTTGTTCTTCCAGAACTCGGGGCGGGTGCCGGGCGTGGTACATCCGCGACATCCCGGGTGCCTGTGCCAGAAGCATCCATGCACGAACACCACGAGCCTTCGCCCGGGAAGAACGACGTCGGGCGTTCCCGGCAGGTCGCGGCGGTGCAGCCGGAAGCGCAACCCGCGCGCATGCATGGCTCGCCTGACGATCATCTCGGGGCCGGTATCCCGTCCCCTGATTCGACGCATGTTCTCGCTGCGGCGCTTCGGATCGATCCGATCCAAGCTCAGGCCCAATGTCCCTGCGGACGACCGCTCCGGCTGATCGTCCCGACCTTCATTTCACCGGCGGCAGCGCCTCGAAACCCGCGCGATCCTCGATAAGTGCCGCAGCGAAAATCGGCATCCTGTCAATGGCGTCCGCATAGACGACCACCGCACCGTCGGGGTCGTTCTCAATTCCGACGCCGGCCCGTTCGGCCGCGCCGAGAAGCAGCGGCACGTGCTGCCGACGTGCGTAGAAGGCGACGAGAGGGTAACGCTCGTGATGATGGTCACCATAGGCACCACCGTTGCAGCTCGAGACGGTAATGCAGCCTGCGGCCGAAAGAGCTGCCACCGTCGAGGCGATGCCGAGGTCGATCAGTACCATCAGCCCGGGATCTTCCTCAAGCTCCTCCTCGATGACTGTCCACTCGGCGTCCGGATCGTCGGCTCGCTCGATGCGGTCGATGATCCCGCGTTCTTCATCAGCGATATCGACCGCTTCAGCCCAGGAGATATGGCGGAGATCCACGTACTCATGATTGCCTCCCAACCGGCCGCCTTCCTGCCGCTGGTCTAGTGCAGGCCAGCCAAGACGGGTGCAGTCCACGGCACGCACAATCTCGATGTCGAAGTGGATCTGTTCGCTCATCAATGCCGTGATACCGCCCTTGAACGATTCCGGAAAGTGACACCGTCCTGATTAGGACGGCTGGTCCGCCAATCCTACTCCTGGTCACTGACCCCGGGTTCGATCGGCGCGGCGCAGATCGGGCACGAATGTTCGAAAAAGAATAACGGGACAGGCCGGGCGCTTTTACAGGATGGTGCCTAACCCATTGATCTTACTGCGCCTCGGATCGACATTTTTTACAGCTTTACGTATCGAGTGACGTGACCCCCGGGTT
>NZ_LDTB01000190.1 GCF_001476895.1 Sphingomonas endophytica
CGCGGGATACCGCCGGCAAGATCGAGGAGCGCAACGCCACGATGCGCGCCGGCGCCAAGGACGTCTCCGCCAAGGCGCTGTCCTATGCCGAAAAGAACGTGCAGTCGTCGCTCAACTACGCCCAGTCGCTGCTCAAGGCCAAGGACCTCACCGAGGTGATGCGGCTGCACAGCGAATATGTGCAGGGCCAGATGCGCGCGCTCGCCGAGCAGGCCAGCGAAATGGGCCAGGCGGTCAGCCGTGCCGCGATGGATGCGGTGAAGCCCAAGAGCTGAGCTGAAGAGAGCTGACCGGGCCGCCGATCCGGGGCGGCCGCGGCAGGCCCAACCCGGGTCGGGCGCGGTAACCCTATATTCCGCCTTATAAAAAATGTGGCGCCGCACGCGATCTTACGTTGCGTTGCACAAAATTGACATGATATGGGTGTTTATTAGGCGCGCCCGACGAAGGGCACTCCCGTGAATCAAGGCAGCGTGATCCATTTCAACGCTCCCGGCCTGCTGGCTCCGGGACGTCCGCAATGGTCACATCTAGTTCCATCTAGTCACCCGTTGCGAAGGATTACACGTATGACCAACC
>NZ_LDTB01000191.1 GCF_001476895.1 Sphingomonas endophytica
GTGCCGTGGATCCGGTAGAGCGTGTCGCGGCCGCGATCCGACAGGGTACAGGGCGCGGGCACCGAGCGGATTCATCGGGCCGCCCTGCATGGCGTGGACGTGCGGCCAGCGCCGTATCATCTCGGCCGGCGGGTTCCAGGCCGGCCACTCCGCCTTGCGGTCGATCCGGGCGGTGCCGGTCCAGCCATACGCCTCGTCGCCCACCGACACGCCGTAGCGCATCGCCCGGCCGTTCGGCAGGACGAGGTAGAGCTGGCGCTCCTTGGTCTCGACCACGATCGTGCCGGGCGCTTCCCGGGTCGGATCGGCGATCTCGTAGCGGGCGAAGTGCGGATCGAACTCGGCCTCGGGCACCAGGGCCATGTACTCGGCGTCGCGGGCCGAGAGCGCCGGATCGGGCACGCCCTTGAAGGTGCAGCCCGCCAGCAGCAGGGCGCAGCCGAGTACCGAGATGATGCGCATGTCCCGCCTCGAGGATCGTCGCGGCCGCGGACGGAGGATCGGCGATCCGGATCCGGCCCGTGGACGAATCGCGCAACCATAAGGGGGCAACGGCACCCCGCCGTAGTCCGCGCGTTGGGCCCGTGGCACATTGCCGGCTCCTGTTGCCGGTGCGCGACAGGCGAGCATCCGGGAGCGACCCTCGTGACCACTCTCTACGTGAGCCATCCCGCCAGCTTCGATCACGAGGTTCCCGAGGGGCATCCGGAGCGGCCGGCCCGGATGCGCGCCGTGGAGCGGGCCCTGGAGGACGAGCGCTTCGCCGGTCTCGTGCGGGCC
>NZ_LDTB01000192.1 GCF_001476895.1 Sphingomonas endophytica
TCTTAGGGTGCCAGTCGTTGCCGGCGAGTTTGCCAGCGATTTGTCATGAACTTGGGGGTATCACGCCATACGCACTGAAGTGTCTGCCACCCCGTAGACCCGCCGAGGAGTCCGGCAGAGTGCCGGCGTTGGGATCATCGACCGTCCGCCCGGAGCGCAGCAGACCGAAGCATCCTGCAGCAACGTGAACCGTAGCGACGTGTTTCAGGATGCTCCGAAACGCTCGCAAAGGATCGAAAATGTTTTCTGCACACCTGTGCACCTACGGTGCAGGAGCCTCCTGAGAACACCGGCTTCGACCCAGATGCCAAAACTGCCGGCCTCAGCCCATTCGCATAAGGGGCACGATATGGTGCGGCTTGGTACAGGCCCACAGTCTATTGTGGTCCGAGACAGTACGCTTCTTCGTACTCCTCGCTCGACTGCGCAGGTTCGATCGGATGCCGCAATCAGCCAGAAATTGATATTGTCGGCGATAGATTGGGGCAATGCACTACCAGTTGCTTGGCATACAACTCAACGAATGCGTTCGGATTGATCTGAGGTGAAGATTTAACATTTCTTTAACTTTTATTATGGTCAATGATCTCGGACTCGTGCAGAAAGGAATGAGGGTAGCTTCATGTTCAGACATCTCGGTGCAGAACGTCGCCTGCGCGATCTCGGCGATTGTTCGGCCCGAGTATTAGGCGGGGAAAGAACAAGCCCATCCCATCATGCGCTGATAGTTTGCTGCTCATTGGTGGTCCTGATCACGGCACTGGGACCTGTGGCGGCGCAGACTATTCCGGCGCGCTCGCCTTCGACGCTCGATGTCTTCGGTGCTCCGTTGGCGGCGGCACAGTTCGACACAACCGAATATCGAGCTGATTGGGGCTCAGCGAAGATTAACGCCGCGACCGCCTATGCACGTGGTTTCACCGGCCTGGGCGTCATGGTAGCGGTTGTAGATAGCGGCATTGACCCTACTCATCCCGAATTTCATAATACCATTTCACCCCTATCGCGGAATTTCATCAAGGGAATTCGGCCTTATAC
>NZ_LDTB01000193.1 GCF_001476895.1 Sphingomonas endophytica
CACGCGAAGTGTTCAGCCGGCTCCCAGAAGGAGTCGGCTGAAGCATCTTTTTTCGTACGACCGGATACCTCGACCTTCTCGCCAGTGCGATCCTGGCTAGCACGAGAAGCACCGCAATCGGTGTGCTCATAGCGTTAGGTAGGCCGAGCGGGCGAGTGGCTTCATCTAGTTATATCCAGAGTCCGAGCGTCGGGCCATCGACACCACCGGGTGGATTTATTGACGCAGATGCGCAGGAATCCGAGCCTCGTCGAAAGACTTCGAACGCGGTTGTTGTCGCAAGCAAGGCTCAAGGCCTGGCATTGAGGCGCCGTCGCTACTTCCAGATCAAAACACAACGCGCAACGTAGACGAAGACCAGGGTGTTTGTGATACTGCATGCTAACTTCAGAGCGGCCACACGGGTCCTTGCGCATTTGAGCGTTCGGCTTGGGAATTGGCGTGCGTCTCGGCAATACGGGATATGGCAAATTGCTATACCGTTCCGGTGAAGCAGCTGCTTCTGCATCGCAGCGAGTGCTAAGGGAGCCGTCGCGTTGAGCTACAAACGAGGGTTGCCATACGTGGTTGTGGGAACAGCGATTGTCGCAGTTATCGGCATTTCGGAAGCCACACTGAAACCTCCGGAAGTTTACACCAATCGCTTCTGCTTGTTGGACCAGGGCAAACGAACATGTCG
>NZ_LDTB01000194.1 GCF_001476895.1 Sphingomonas endophytica
GCCCGGTGACGTTGCCGTTCGACACCATCATCCGCTTCGACAGGTCCGACAGCGTCATGCCGTCCGGCACCTTGTCGAGCTGGGCCATCAGGTCGAAACGCGGCAGCGTGACGTCGAATTTCTCGCGCAGGCGGCTGCGCACCTCGCCTTCGATCAGCGTGGTGCAGGTCAACAGCCTCAGCCCCAGCCTGAGCTCGGTGCCGTGATCGTCGGGCAGCTCGACGGCCTTGGTTTCGGAATCGAGGATCATGCTGCGATCATGCCTCCGCGGCGGGTTTCGGTCGGACCGATTGCTTTGAGCTTCAAGCAATTCGCGGTGTCCTGCAAGGACAATAGCGAATCCGGCCCGATGCACCGAGGCAATTCTGCAATTTCTTTAAACTTCAAGCAATTGGCGCGGCGCTTGCATGGCGCGCGACAGCGCCCGCGCAACCGGTAACCTGACGCGATGCCACATCGCTTGCAGCGGTCGCACGCGCCAGACTAAGCTGCGGCCAAGCTGGAAAGGCATCAAGACAATGCTTTGGGGGAGTGACATGAAGCAACTGACAAGACTCGCGGGATTGGCGGCGCTGCTGGGAATCGCGGCGAGCCCGGCGGCAGCGCAGGAAAAGATCAAGATCGGCGTGCTGGTTACGACCTCGGGACCTGCCGCGGCGCTGGGCCAGCAGGTCCGCGACGGCTTTGCACTCGCGGTCAAGGACCTTGGCGGCAAGATGGCCGGCCGGGATGTCGAGATCGTCAACGCCGACGACGAGCTCAAGCCCGACGCTGCGGTGGTCAAGGTGCGCGGCCTGCTCGAGCGCGACAAGGTCGATTTCGTGGTCGGCCCGAGCTTCTCCAACATCCTGCTGGCGATCCACCGCCCGGTCACCGACAGTAAGACCTTCCTGATCAGCCCGAATGCCGGCCCCTCGAGCTTTGCCGGCAAGGAGTGCAACCCGTTCTTCTATGT
>NZ_LDTB01000195.1 GCF_001476895.1 Sphingomonas endophytica
CTCAAAATCCCATTTGTCAGCAAGCCAGCAGTCTACTTGAAAATCAATACAGTATCCGATTATATTCGATGGGCGCGCTGTGATTCGTTGGAGAATAGCAATGCCCATTACACATTTGACCGGGAGTGGGTGGGAACTAAATATCAAAAGGTTGAATGTTCAAACTCTGAAGATGCCGGGATACACTCGCACGCGAACGATTTCAGATTATCAAGTTTATCATGACGGAACTAAGGTTGCCAACATTAGCGGCACAATTGCGGAGCAAAAAGGAACAAGCGACAATACGCTGAGTGGAAACAAATATGATCGAAAAGTCGAGGGGGGACGATATCCTCTTTAGACACAATATGGGACAAAATATAGAACAATAAATTACATGAAATCAAAAAAAGCTGAAGTCGACTTCTCAGTCAAGCCCAGACCCGGCATTGAACTGATTGGAACAGGAAAAAGAACAGAAATACTAATACATCCTGCTGTTGGGTTTCTTTCCTCGGAGGGATGCATCCATCCATGCAACAATCTGCCGAATGCGAGTTCTAAGATCGACTTTATAGACAGCAGAAAGCGCGTAATCGATCTTATTGAAGACCTCAAAAAATATTGCGGGGCTAAGTTTCCGAAATTAGACGGGCATCGAATACCTGATG
>NZ_LDTB01000196.1 GCF_001476895.1 Sphingomonas endophytica
CCGGCCGCGCCCGCGGGCAGCGACGGCAAGGTGCTGAAATCGACCAGCACCGGCCTGCACGAATTGTCGCCGTGGAACATGTTCATGAACGCCGACATCATCGTGAAGGCGGTGATGCTCGGTCTCGCGTTCGCATCGCTCGTGACCTGGACGGTGTTCATCGCCAAGACGATCGAGCTGACCGTCGCACAGAGCAAGCTGCGCGGCGCGCTCGCCAAGATCGCTGAATCGCGGTCGCTCGCCGAGGCGCAGTTCGCGCTCGGCGCCAAGGGCACCGTGCTGTCCGCGTTCATTGCTGCCGCGATGCGTGAAGGACGTCTGTCGGCGGGCATCTCCAGCGACAGCGGCATCAAGGAGCGCGCGGCGTCGAGCTTTGCCGAGATCGTGCGCGCCGAAGCGCGCAAGATCCGCGTCGGCATGGGCCTGCTCGCGAGCATCGGCGCGACGTCACCCTTCGTCGGCCTGTTCGGCACGGTCTGGGGCATCATGAACAGCTTCATCGGCATCTCGAAGTCGCAGACGACGAACCTTGCCGTGGTGGCGCCGGGTATCGCGGAGGCGCTGCTTGCAACGGCGATCGGCCTCGTCGCGGCGATCCCCGCGGTCATCATCTACAACCAATTTTCGAGGCCCACGAAGGTCTATCTCGAGCTCGTCAACCGCGCCTCGGGCGCCGCGGGACGGCTGCTGTCGCGTGATCTCGATC
>NZ_LDTB01000197.1 GCF_001476895.1 Sphingomonas endophytica
GGAAAGCCTGGCGGCGGAGTGCGCCATGAGCGGCCGTACGCTGGCCAGACTGTTTCAGAAGGAACTCGGAATGAGCTTCGGCGAGTGGCGGCGACGCATGCGGCTGATGCTGAGCCTGCCGCGGCTTGCCGCCGGTGCATCGATCCTGGAGGTCGCGATGGAGCACGGCTATCAGAGCCCCAGCGCATTCGCCGCGATGTTCAAGCGAACCTTCGGCATTGCTCCGAGCCAGTATCTAGGCGAGGGTTAGGGCACCGTCTTCGCGTCATACGGGCTTCAACTTCAGTCATAGACCAATCCCCTCGCGGCGAGGCTGGGTCGGTCGGACCGTGATCGGCTGGATGCCCCTTGCTCGAGGCGATGACGGCACGCCTTGAACGTTTGACATTGGCCCCTATTCCAAGCGGCGCAAAGCAAAGGGCCCCGCAAGCGGGGCCCTGGAATGCGCAGCGGTCACCATTCCTGGCGGCCGTACCAGTCATTCACTTCCTTCGTGGCTTGATCCTTGGCATAGCCGTAGCGCTGCTGCAAACGGCCTTCGAGCTGGTCCTGCTTGCCGGCGATCACATCGAGATCGTCATCGGTCAGCTTGCCCCACTGCTCCTTGATCTTACCCTTCATTTGCTTCCAGTTGCCTTCGACACGATTCCAATCCATCGCGATCCTCCGTTGAAAGATGAGATCGTCCAACGGGTGCGCCGACGCTTCGTTCCTGGCGAGCGATGCGTCAAAGCTGCGCAGTCATAAGTCCGCGCCTGAACCAGGACAGATAGGAACGACATTGCAGGGTCCCTGTTG
>NZ_LDTB01000198.1 GCF_001476895.1 Sphingomonas endophytica
GTCGTGGGGAGCGTGCCGAAACCTATGCGCCAGTTCTGCTACGAACGTAAACGTGAGCTATTCCCGCAGATCAAGATTTTCCTTCCCAGCGATCGACCACTGCCCTTGGTCGAGAAACTCAGAAAGCACGTCAGCAGAGATTTTTAGAAATGGCATCGTGTACTCCGCGCAAGAGCGATTTAGATCAGTTACGCGAAAATTTTATATCTTTGCCAATGTCAAACATCGATATTTGTAAAACCGCACATAATGAATTGACTATCACAATAATCTACGGATATATTAGAAGTATTATATCAGTTGTCACAATCTAAAAGTCGACCCTAAATATTGGCTGCTTGAAAATGCATTGCATCGGCGTATTTCCATTTTCCACCCCAAGTCCAATCCTCATCTTCGAACAACTTAACTACTTCCAATGGCATCATTTTCTTCTTTGGGTCCTTACTATGCTTTATTTTCCAGCCATTGATCAGATGACTCAAATCAATTGCGGCTCCCCATGAGTGAATCGATAAATTTTCTCCACCAGTTTTTAGTTTGAATACATGAACTCCCGCGCAAAGATCCAGCTCATATAGGCT
>NZ_LDTB01000199.1 GCF_001476895.1 Sphingomonas endophytica
CTTCTGGATGCCGTGGAGGAAGTCGACGGCCGAGATCAGCTGCTTGTCCTTGGCCGGGTCCGGCGGGACGTAGGCGGAGGATCCGCCGCGCTCGTCGGTGTCCTTCTGCTTCAGGTGGCCCTTGAGCCCGGCCTCACCCTTCGTCTCGTCCTTGCCCTTGAGCTCGTCCGGCACGTCCTGCGTGACCTCGACGTCCGGCTCGATGCCCTTGGCCTGGATCGAGCGGCCCGACGGCGTGTAGTAGCGCGCCGTGGTGAGCCGGAGGGCGCCTGAGCCGCCGAGCGGGATGATCGACTGCACCGAGCCCTTGCCGAAGGAGCGCGTCCCCATGATGGTCGCGCGCTTGTGATCCTGGAGGGCGCCGGCCACGATCTCGGAGGCCGAGGCGGAGCCGCCGTTGACCAGCACCACGATGGGCTTGCCCTTGGTCAGATCCCCCGCCTTGGCGGAGAAGCGCTGGGTCTCGTCCGGGTTGCGGCCGCGGGTGGAGACGATCTCGCCGCGATCGAGGAAGGCGTCCGAGACCATCACGGCCTGATCGAGCAGGCCGCCCGGGTTGTTGCGCAGGTCGACGATGTAGCCCTTGATCTTGTCGGCACCGATCTCGCCGGTGAGCTTGTCGATCGCGGCCCGCATGCCGTCGAAGGTCTGCTCGTTGAACTGGGTGAGGCGGATATAGGCGACGTCGCCGCCCTCAATCTTCGAGCGCACCGGCTTGATCTTGATGACGTCGCGGGTGAGCGTGACGTCGATCGGATCCTTCGATTCCTTGCGGGTGATCTTGAGCTTCACGCTCGAGTTCACCGGGCCGCGCATCTTGTCGACCGCCTGGTTCAGGGTGAGGCCCTGGACCTGGTCGTCATCGATCTGCGTGATGATGTCGTTCGCGAGCAGGCCCGCCTTCGCCGCGGGGGTGTCGTCGATCGGCGTGACGACCTTGATCAGGCCGTCCT
>NZ_LDTB01000002.1 GCF_001476895.1 Sphingomonas endophytica
CCGGCGAAGGCCGGGATCCACCGTTCCGCAAACGCAGGATCGTCGGCTCCTGCGGCACCATGGATCCCGGCCTGGGCCGGGATGACGGGAACCAAGACTGGCGAACCTCTCGCGAAGGTCGATCTTCTTCGCACCCCATTCGCAGCGGCTATTTAGTCGGACCATTGCCGCTAGCCGTCACCCGGCCGGCACGCCGGATGCCCGACAACACGACACCCGCAAAATCCGCGACCACCCCGCGAAACCGCGACGATTCCAACTGACGCGCCCGATTCCACCGCTACTTCCGCAACGCGCGGATTCCGATCCGGCGCGACGCGCCCGCCGCACCGGAATCATGTCGGACTGAAGCCTAGCCGCGCGGCAGCGGCCCGTTGGCGACCGGCGGCATGAACTGCGGCACGCCCTTCGCGTCGTAACGGATCGGCTGGACGCGCGTGTTGCGGTTCGGGTCGAACAGCGGATCGCCCGTGATCGCCTCGTAATCGCGCGCATGATAGACCAGCATGTCGCGGCCCTTTCCATCGACCGTGAAGCTGTTGTGGCCGGGGCCGAACACCTTGCGCGCCGGGTCGGTCTTCAGCACCGGCTCGGGCGACTTGCTCCACACGGCCGGGTCCATGATGTCGGCATCGTCGCGCGCCGTCAGCATCCCCATGCAATAGCGCGCATCGGTCGCGCTCGCCGAATAGGTCATGAACAACCGCCCGTTGCGTGCCAGGACCGCCGGGGCCTCCGCGACCTTGAAGCCACGGATTTCCCACGGCAATTCCGGGATCGTCAGCCGCGCCGGCTTGGCGGCCAGCGTCAGCGGCGTCGCCAGCGGCGCCAGGTACAGGTTGGAGTTCGTCTCGATCCCCGGCTCGCGTTGCGCCCACGCCAGATAGCGCGTGCCGCGGTGCACGAAGCTGGTCGAATCGAGCGTGAACGTATCCCACGGCGTCTGGAGCTGTCCCAGCACCGACCATGTGCCCGTCATCGGATCCGCGCCGTCGCACACCACCGCGAAGGTGCGGATGCGGAACACATCCTCGCCGCCGCCGCTCGGGCCGGCCGCGAAATACATGATCCATTTGTTATCGATCAGGTGCAGCTCGGGCGCCCACAGGAAGCCCGACATCGGCCCCTTCGCCGCGTGACGCCAGAGCACCTTCTCGGTCGCAGTCGACAGGCCCGCGATCGTCTTCGACCGGCGCAGCACCAGCCGGTCGTATTCGGGCACCGATCCGGTCATGTAATACCAGCCGTCGGTGTGGCGGAACACCTGCGCGTCGGCGCGCTGGCGGACCAGCGGATTGACGATCCCGTCCAGCCCCTTCGCCGGCCCGCGCGCGAACGCGGGCGTGGCGGCGAGGGCGGTCGCGCCCCCCAGGAACGAGCGGCGCGACCACGTCATCAGTTCAGCTCCAGCATGACGACCGACTTCGCCGGCAGCGTGACGGTCAGCGTCCCGCCGTTCAGCGCCGCACCGTTGAACGCCGTCGGCACCACCGCATTCGGCGCGTCGAAGGTGTTCAGCGAGTTGACGGCCGGTCCGGTCAGCACCTGGCCGGAGACGCGCGAGGCGTTCAGCCCGGTCAGCGTCGTGGTGACGGTGATCGAACGGTTCGGATCGGCATTGGCCAGCGCGACATGCGTCACCCCGGCCTTGTCGCGCACCGCCGACGCGCTGACCGCGGGCATCGTCCACTGGTCCTTGTTGTACCACGGCGACTTGATGTCGAGCGGCAGGACCGTGCCGTCCATGAACGGCTTGTACATCTTGAAGACGTGGTACGTCGGGGTCAGCACCATCTTCTTGCCATCGGTCAGGATCATCGCCTGCAGCACGTTCACCATCTGCGCGATCGCGGTCATCTTTACGCGGTCGGCGTGCTTGGCGAAGATGTTCAGGTTGATCGCGGCGACCAGCGCGTCACGCAAGCTGTTCTGCTGGCGCAGGAAACCCGGATGCGTGCCCGGATCCTGCCCGTACCACGTGCCCCATTCGTCGACCGCCAGGTACACGCGCTTCTTCGGATCGTACTTGTCCATGATCGCGCTGTGCTTGGTGACCAGCTCTTCCATCCGCCATGTCAGCGCCAGCGTCTCGGCCCAGCCTTCCTCGCCGAACTCGATCGCCGATGCCTTGGGCGCCCAGCCGCCCGGAACGGTGTAGTAATGGAGCGACAGCGCATCGAGCTGGTCGCCCGCCTCGCGCATCATCACCTCGGTCCAGTTATAGTCCTCGACGTTCGCGCCGGAGGCGATCTTCTGGATCTTCGTGCCCGCCGGGGCCTTGATGAACGTCGCGTAGCGGCGCGTGACGTCGGCGGCATATTCCGGCTTCATGTTGCCGCCGCAGCCCCACAGCTCGTTGCCGATGCCGAAATAGGGCAGCTTCCACGGCGCCTTGTGGCCGTTCTTGGCGCGCTCGTCGGCCAGCGAGCCGGCGGGGGAGGTGATGTACTCGACCCACTCGGCCATTTCCTGCGGGCTGCCGCTGCCGACGTTGCCGGAGATATAGACCTCCGCGCCGATCTGTTCGGTGACGTCGAAGAATTCATGCGTGCCGACGGTGTTCGGCTCGGTCACGCCGCCCCAGTGGGTGTTGATCTTGACCGGGCGCTTGGCCTTGGGCCCGATCCCTTCGCGCCAGTGATATTCGTCGGCGAAGCAGCCGCCCGGCCAGCGGATGACCGGCGTGCCCAGGTCGCGCAGCGCGCCCACCACGTCGTTGCGAAATCCGCGCGTGTTGGGGATGCTGCGATCGTTGCCGACCCACAGCCCGCCGTAGATGCCGTTGCCCAGATGCTCGGCGAACTGCGTGAAGATCCGCTTGTCGTAGGTCGGCCCCGGCGTATCGGCATGAAGCGTGATCGTCGCGGCCTGCGGCGTCGCCTCCTGCGCCAGCGCGGGAGCCCCCGCCAGCGATGCCAGACCAAGCGCAAGCGCGCCGGTGATTCCGAACAGACGTGGCTTCATTCCATCCTCCCGATGCCGGCATGATCCGCGACCGCGCCGTGATTTTCTGATTACTCGGACAATATATTTCGCTACGCTGGATTGCAACGCCCGTTTCCAGAAGCGAAAACACGGGCGAGCGCAGTGGATATCGCTGCGGAAAGGGGAGGGTCGTGGAAGAAATCGACGGCGATTCGGGGGGTAGTCGGGCGATGACGGAACCGGGCGAGCGCCCCGTTGCCAGCGATGGCGTACGCGCGACCGGACGCGGCACCGGCCGACGGTTGCACGGCGCGATCGCGCACAAGCTGGGCACCGCGATCCTGTCCGGCGAATATGCTCCCGGCGACCGGCTGTCGGGCGAGGTGGCCTTCTCCGAACAGCTCGACGTGTCGCGCAGCGCCTATCGCGAGGCGATGCAGGTGCTGGCCGCCAAGGGGCTGGTCGAAAGCCGGCCGAAGGCGGGGACGCGGGTGCTGCCGCGCGAGCGGTGGAATCTGCTGGATCCGGAAGTGCTGGCCTGGGCGTTTTCCGGCGCGCCCGACGTGCAGTTCGTGCGGGCGCTGTTCGAGCTGCGCGCGGTCGTCGAGCCGGCGGCGGCCGGGTTCGCGGCGCAGCGCCGCGATCGCGCCGACCTGAAGGCGATGAAGGATGCGCTGACCGCGATGCGGCGCCATACGCTGGCCACCGACGCCGGACGCGCGGCCGACCGGGATTTCCACAATGCGGTCCTGAAGGCGACGCGCAACGACGCGCTGGTCGTGCTGAGCGCCAGCATCGGCGCGGCGGTGCACTGGACGACGCAGTTCAAGCAGCGCGCGCGCGCGCTGCCGCGCAACCCGATCCCCGACCATGTCCGCGTGTACGACATGATCGTCGCGCAGGACGTCGATGGGGCGACGGCGGCGATGCGGGTGCTGGTCGACCTGGCGCTGGACGACACGCGCTTCGCGATGGAGTCCTGAGCTACCGTCCGATCTTGACGCGCAGCGCCGCGACCCACGCGTTGCCGACGTCTCGGCGGCCGCCGGGGTGGACGATCCATTGCAGGTCGGGCTGGACGTTGAGCCAGCGCCGCGCGACCAGCCGGTAGGTCAGCTCGACCACCGTCTCGTGCGGGCCGACCCGCTCGACGCGGCGATAATGCGGTCCGAACGCCACCATCGCGGCCGACAGGCCGATCTGATCGGCGGGGCGGCCGGGCAGGGTCCCGGTGCGCACCACCCCGCCGCCGACATAATGCGCCGCGGCATTGTAGCGACGGTCGGCAAAGCCATAGCGCAGCCACCCGCCGACCCCCTGACCGCCGCGATCCGCCCCGGTCAGTTGCCGTTCGACCAGGGCATAGGCGCCGCGATTGCCGTCCTCCTCGCGAGCGGCGCCGGTCAGGCGCGGCAGCCGCGCGATATAGCGCCAGCTTCCGACCGCCAGCTTGGTTCGCGGGCCCAGCCGCGCCAGTTCCGCAATGATCAGCGCGCCGTCGCGCCGCCCGAGCCGGATCGCGGTGGCGGCGGGGCGGGTGGGATCGCCCGGCACCGCGTCGAGGACCGCCGCGCGCACCAGCCAGCGATCGTCGAGCGCGACCTCGCCGCGCACCGCCAGCGAGGTGACGGGGAAGATCGACGGGCCGCGCCGCCCGGATTGCGCGATGTCGGGGCCGATGCCGTGCGACGACAGCAGGAACAGCGAGCCGGCGATCGTCGTGTCGAACTCGGCGTTGAGATTGTAGAGCCCGGCCTTCACCGAGCCGGCGCGGCCGATATCCTGCTCCACCCACGCCTCGAACAGCCGCGTCGCTGGCACGCCGGTTTCGATATTGGAGGCGACCTGGAAATCGCCGCTCAGCACCGGCGAGAAGCGTGTGCCGTTGTTGTAGATGACGTAGCCGAACGCCCGTGCCCCTCGCCAGCCGAGCAGGGCTTCGGCATCGACGGCCACCTGAAGATCGAGATTGTCGAGATAGCGCACGCCGCGCGCCCGCCCGCCCGCGACATTCGCGATCGTGTCGGCGGTGTAGACCGCCGACGTGGTGACGGGGCCGCCGCTGCGCTCATTGGCGGCGCGCGGATAGCCGGTCGGGCGCTGGTTCTGTGCGGCGGCGATCCCCGGCACCAGCGCGAACGTCACCGCCCACCACCGCCCGGCCTGCCAACGTGTCATCGTTCTGTCCCGCACGCCGATCGAATCCCCGCTGCCACGGCCGCAAGGCGCTGGCGATACGCCGCCGCTTCTGCCACGGAGCGGTGATGATTCCGTTTGCGTTGCTTCTGCTCGCCGCGGCCGCGTCGCAGGATGCGCCGCAGGAGGGTGACATCACCGTCCGCGCGCCCCTGCCCGCCACGCCGCAGACCCCCGCGACGATGGTCGTCGAGCCGGTCGCGATGTTCATCGCCGCGTGCGACGGCGATGGCGATGCGAAGGTCGAGCGGTACGAACTGGAGACATGCGTCGCCACATCGTTCGCGGCCTTCGATCCGGGGAAGACCGGGCAGATGCGCTATATCGCGTTCGGGGACTGGGCGCTGCGCTATCTGGGCGATCGCGCCGCGCTGCCCAGCCCGTATGAGGTCGATCGCGACAATGACGAGCGCGTGTCGCTGACCGAATTGCAGGACCATTTCTCGCGATTGTTCGCGCGGTACGATCGCGACGGCGATCATGCGATCAGCCGGGCGGAACTGCTGACCTATCGCACGATGCCGGTCGACGCGCAGGGGCCGACCGCGGGGCGGCGACCGGTGACGAAGGACGACGCGCCCGCCCCCGAGGCGCGGCGCAAGGGGCGGCGGCGTTGACCCGCTTCGCTTTTTCGATCGCGGCGACCGATGGCGCGGCGCGGACCGGCACGATCACGATGCAGCGCGGCGTCATCCGCACCCCCGCCTTCATGCCGGTCGGCACCGCCGCGACCGTCAAGGCGATGAAACCCGCCGATGTCGAGCGCGCGGGCGCGGACATCATCCTGGGCAATACCTATCACCTGATGCTGCGCCCCGGTGCGGAGCGGGTCGCGCGGCTGGGCGGGCTGCACGGCTTCATGGGATGGAACAAGCCGATCCTGACCGATTCGGGCGGCTATCAGGTGATGAGCCTGTCGGCGCTGACCAAGCGATCGGAAGAGGGCGTGGCGTTCGCCTCGCACCTCGACGGGACGCGGCACATGATCACCCCGGAACGCTCGATCGAGATCCAGCGGTTGCTCGGCAGCAACATCGTGATGGCGTTCGACGAACTGGTGCCGACCACCTCGACACGCGAGGTGCAGGCCGCCGCCATGGAGCGGTCGATGCGCTGGGCGAAGCGCAGCCGCGATGCCTTCGACGGCGGCGGGGATCATGCCGCCGACAACGCGATCTTCGGCATCCAGCAGGGGGCGCTCGATGAAGGGCTGCGCAAGGCGAGCGCCGACGCGCTGATCGATATCGGCTTCGACGGCTATGCGATCGGCGGGCTGGCGGTGGGCGAGGGCCAGGCGGCGATGTTCGGCTGCCTCGACTATGCGCCGGGGCAACTGCCGGCCGACAAGCCGCGCTACCTGATGGGCGTCGGCAAGCCGACCGATATCGTCGGCGCGGTCGAGCGCGGGATCGATATGTTCGATTGCGTGATGCCGACGCGATCGGGGCGGACGGGGCAGGCGTTCACGCGGACCGGTCCGATCAACATCCGCAACGCACGCTTCGCCGAGGATCAGGGGCCGCTCGACCCGGAATGTGCGTGCGCGGTGTGCAGCACGTGGAGCCGCGCCTATGTGCATCATCTGGTACGGGCCGGAGAGATGCTGGGCGCGATGTTGATGACCGAGCACAATATCGCCTTCTACGAGGCGTTGATGGCCGACCTGCGCGCCGCGATCGCCGATGGGCGGCTGGCGGCGTTCGCCAATGACTTTCGTGCGCGCTATGACGCGCCAAAAGGAGAGTGACGTGAGCGACGAGCAACCCAACGAGATCCTGGCCACCGCCGCGGCGGCCAAGGCGCATGAGGAAGCGGGCGCGACCGGCGCGGCGGCGTTGCAGCGCAAGGGCCACTGGAACCCGGGCAAGACGTGGCTGGGCGTCGGGATCGGATCGGCGGCGGTGGCGGCGGCGCTGCTGTTCGCCAACTCGCGACGCGACGGGGAGAAGAAGTAACGCGCTACGAGCCGAGCGGGACGAGCGGCGCCGGCCGTCGCCGCAACAGGCGGTGGCGAAGCGGCGTCTCGAACCGGGTCAGCGACCAATGCGCGAGCGGCACGGTCGCCATGGCGGTCGCGACCACCAGCAGGTCGAGCGCCGTGCCGGTCAGGTGCAGCAACCGCTCGCCGATGATCGCGACGATCGCGGTGTGGGCGACGGGGTGCAGCATGTAGATGCCGTAGCTGATCGGTCCCAGTCGGTCGGTGCGATGAGTGAATGGTCGCGCGGACAGGTCGGCGGCGACCGTGGCGGCGACCACCGCCCAGGCCAGCGGCAGCAGCGCCGCCGGCGCCCAGCCGCCGATCACGCCGCCGAGCAGCAGCGCGGTCGTCGCGACCGCCAGCGTGCGCGGCGCGGGGCAGTGGCGTAGCCGGTCGCCCGCGCGCGCCAGAAGAATGCCGACGACGAAGCTGGGCAGCGCGCGCACGACGCCGAAGTACCAGGTCCATGACAGCCACGCCCCGCCCGAGGTCGCGTCGAGCGCGGCGGCGGCGCCGAGCGCCAGCACCACCAGCGCCAGCGGCGCGCGCACGGCGACGAACAGCAGCAGCGGGGCGAGCAGGTACATGCCCAGCTCCGCGCTGATCGACCAGCTGACGCCGTTGAAGCTGAGGCTGTGGCAGATCCCCAGCGCGTGCAGCGCCAGCGCGTTGGGGATCAGGCAGGCGGGATCATAGCGTCGCGGATCGTCGGATGTGGCCAGCCCGCTCCACACCGCGACGCCGATGAGCAGGTAGAAGGCGAGCGTCGCCCAGTGCAGCGGGGCGAGCCGGACGACCCGTCGCCAGAGGAAGTCGCCGATCGCCACGACGTCGGACAGCCGGCCAGCGTAGCGATGGGCGATGACGAAGCCGGAGATGGTGAAGAACAGGTCGACCAGGATCGTCAGCCCCCCGATCGGGCCCAGCATCGCGCGCGCGGGTGCGGACAGCGCGGTGCCGAGGTGCAGCACCATCACCCCGCATGCCGCCGCGAAGCGCAGCAGATCGAGGTGCGGCAGCGTGGCGTCGGTGCGATTCGGCATCGGCGGTTCTCGTCCGTTTCGGATGGGGTATGATCCATGACGGATGATGCCGGGTGAGTCGACGGCGCAACGACATCCGACCGGCGTTGCGACGGCAATGGGGTCCAGGTAGGGCGGGCAGGTTTCGCTTCGGGTGCTGGCTGCGGCGCACCGTGCCACAGGAGCCGCGAACATGGATGGCGGGGCAATGGGGAACGCAGCCGCGCCGCGCGCTACCGCACCTCGCCCTTCGCCGGGAGCGCGACACCGCCCTTGGGCACGTCGTGGCGCACCACCGCGCCGGCGGCGACCGTCGCGCCGTCGCCGAGCGTGATGCCGCCGATCACCGTCGCGCCGGCATAGACGGTCGCGCGGTCGCCGACGCGCGGATAGCGTGCCTCGCCGGCGTTGCGCCGCCCGAAGGTCACATGCTGGTACAGGGTGACGTCCGCACCGATCACGGTGTCCGCACCGATGACGATCCCGACCGGATGCGGCAGTCGCAGTCCGGGGCCGATCACGGCGGTGGGATCGATATAGCAGCCATAGCCCTTGACGATCCGCCGCCACGCGAGGACCGACACCAGCCGCCCGAGCGCGCCGCCACGTACCCGACCCCAGCGCATCACGCGGTAGAGCGTGACCACCGCGAACCCGGGGTTGAGGAACCAGCCGATCGCCGCGCCCTGCACGCCGGTGCGGTTGGCGTTGGCGAACAGGTCACGCCGCCACGTCATCGCGCCACCGCCGCGATCGCATCGGCATAGGCGGCGCGGTTTTCCGCGACGATGCGGTCCTCCGCGAACCAGCCGAGCGCGTCGGGGTGTTTCAGTCCGCCCGCGCGCCATGCCGGCGCATCGGCGAGCGCGACGTCCATCGCGGCGGCCAGCGCGGCGACATCGGTCGGCGGATAGGTGATCGAATGCGCGGCAAGGTCGGCGATCTCCGGGATGCCGCCCGCCTCCGCGCAGATCGCCGACAGGCCGTAGGACAGCGCCTCGATCAGCGTGCGCGGCAGCGGCTCGGGCCAGACCGAGGAGATCAGCACCGTATCGAGCGAGCGGTAGAAGTCGCCGGCCTGCGCGAAACCGACCCATTCGATGCGCGGATCGGGGTAGCGCGCCTTCAGGTCCGCGACGTAATCGGCCGCGCCGACCCCGGCGATGCGCAGCCGCCAGTCGCTGCGCGTCAGGCGCGTCGTGGCGGCCAGCACCACGTCGATGCCCTTTTCGGCCTCGACGCGGCCGATGAAGCCGAAGACGAACGGCGCATCGGCCGGCTGCGGATCGCGCCGCTGCTCGTCGAGCGGCACGATGTTGAAGATGCGGCGCGCGGGCACGCCGGGGAAATAGTCTTCGTCGTGATGGCGGCGGATGACATATTCGCTGTTCGACACGAGCTGATCGACGCGCGCCGATTCCCGCTTGCCGGGCGCGGTCAGGACGCGGCATTCGAGGCAGCGCGTCGCGCAGTTCGCGCCGTTCTTGAACAGCGCGGAGCGGGTGCACATCACGCCGTAATCGCGCAGCGTCTGGACGAGCGGCAGGCCGCGCTTCTTGATTTCGCGCCAGATCGCCGGGCTGAAGCCGGTGATGACGTTGCAATGGACGACATCGGGGCGCTCGACGTCGAGCAGCGCGCCCAGCCGGCGCGCGGCGGCGCGGTTCCAGCGGTTGCGGGCGTGCCATTGCAGCCGCTTCAGCTTCGGCTGCGGCGCGGCGTCGGGATCGTAGGGCCAGTAGATATTGTCCATCGGCAGGCGGTGGACCTTCACCCCGTTCTTAACCTCGACGCTGGGGGCGGGCGTGTCGTCGAGCGTGGCGACGACCACCTCGTCCCCGGCGCGGACCAGCGCCTCGGCGAGCAGCGATACCGACTTCTCCGCGCCGCCGATCTTGTGCGGCGGGTAGAGGACGTTGACGATCAGCACCTTCATGCCGACACCTTCGCGCAGGCGTCGGCCAGGATCCGCGCCGACCCGCGCCACGTATAGCGTGCCACGCGCTCCCGCGCCTTGGTCAGGCGGTCGCGGCGGATCGCGCCATCGGCATCGTCGAGCAGCATCTGCATCAGGCGCGCGAGCGTGGCATCGTCGTGCGGCTCGAAATAATCCGCCGCCGGGCCGCACACCTCGCGCACCGCCGGCGCGGTGCTGGCGAGGACCGGGCAGTCGTTGACGAACGCTTCCAGCGGCGGGATGCCGAACCCTTCGTAGATGCTGGGGAAGATCAGCGCGCGCGCGCCGCGCATCAGCCCCGCGACCTCGGCATCGTCGAGCCGACCGGGCAGCAGCACGTCCGGCCCCGGCTCCGGCAACCCGGCCGAGCCGAACACCGAGCGGTCCATGCGCCCGACCGCGACCAGCTTCGCGCTGCCGGGCGCGAGGCGGGCGAGCGCGCGCAGCGCCACCGCGAGGTTCTTGTTGCGGGTGAGGTTGCCGAGGGTGAGGAAATAGCCGTTCGGCGTCAGGCCCAGCCGCTCCACCACCCCGGTATCGGGCGCGATCGAGAGATGCTCCGCGCCGTTCGGGGCGACGACGATATCCTTCTCGGCGACCGGCAGCACCTCGGCCAGTTCGCGGCGCGAAAATTCGGAGACGGTCGCCACGACGGCGCGGCGCGCGAGCAGCCGGTCGAGCACCGAATGGGCGAGGACATAGGCCTTGCTGAAATGTTCCGGGTGGCGCTGCACCGCGGCGTCGTGGATCACCACCACCTGCCGCCGCAGCAGCACCGGGCCGGTCATCGCGAGGCACAGCGCGGTGCCGTGGCGCGCCGCCTTCGCATAATCGACCTGGTCCCAGAGATGCCCGGCGCGGGTGCCGATGACGCGCGTGGAAATGTGCGCCAGGTCGAGCGTGCGCGCGCCCGGCGGGGTGAGCAGTTCGTAATCGGCACCCAGCGCGCCCTCGCCCGCGAGCGTGTCGAGCGCGGTGACGATCTCCTGCGCGTACCGCTGCACGCCGCTGACCGGCTGGGTCAGGAAGCGGCCGTTGATATGGACGGTCGGCATCAGGATGCTCCCAGCAATTGGCGATAGAGGCGTTCGGTCTCGTCGATCATGCGCGGCCCGTTCAGCTCGTCGCTGCGCCGCGCGGCGGCGGCGGCCATCCCGGCGCGAGCGGCGGCGTCGGTGCCGATCAGCGTCGCGGCGTCGACCAGCGCGTCGACCGCGCCGTCGCCGTTGGCGACGATCATCCCGCAGCCGCTGTCGCCGATCACGTCCTGCGCGCCCGCGACGTCGGTGGTGACGATCGGTACGCGCGCGGCGAGACTTTCGAGCAGGACGTAGGACAGCCCCTCGTAGCGGCTGGTCATCATCACCGCGTCGAAGGCGGGCAGCAGCTCCTGCGCCTTCGACTGGCGGTGCCAGATGAAACGATCGGCATGGCCGGTGGCGGCCAGATCGTGCTCCACCTCCGCCGCATGTTCGCCGTCCCCCAGGATCACGGCGCGCAGGGCGGGCACACGATCCATCGCGCGGCGCATCGCCTCTACGAAGCGTTCGGGCGCCTTCTGATAGGACAGCCGCCCTACGAAGCCGATGACGATCGCGTCATCGGGCAGGCCGAGCCGCGCGCGCGCCTGGTCGCGGGTGACGTCGGGGATGTGGATCACGCCGTTGCGGATCAGGTGACAGCGGCCATCGGCGATGTGCAGCTTGCGCGCGAAGGCCAGTTCCTCGCTGGACACCGCGATCAGCGCATCGGTGCGCAACGCGCCGAGCGCGATCTCCGCGCCATTGTACAGCACGCGCGCCGCCAGCCCGACGCCCGGATCCAGTCCGCGGAAGGCGTGCGGGGTATAGACGCGCTTCGCCTTGCCGACATCGGCGAGGCGGACGATCGCGCCGGCCTTCGAGCTATGGCCATGCACGATGTCGAACGGCCCCGCCGCCGCCAGCGCGGCGCCGAGCGCGCGCGCCGAATGCAGATCGTGCAGCCCCAGCGAACGGTGCATCTCCAGCGCCTGCGACATGATCGGTAGCGCGGCGATCTCCGCCAGGTGGCGCGCGTCGGCGCGGACCGCCGAATAGAGCAGGTGGACATGATGGCCGCGACGCTGGAACGCGTCGGCCAGATCGAGGACGTGGCGGCTGGCGCCACCGCCCCCGGCCTCGATGACGAGGCAGATCCGCAGCGGGCGCGTTGTCAAATCCACTGGACGGCGATCCCATGTTGTTGATTGGTCGATGGGCGATGGCGATACGGCGTGGTCCGCCGGCGTGCGCGGTGCCGCGCGGTGAACGGCGCCGGAAATCGGGTGCGTCCCGGGACGCCGGGGTCAGGATGGCCCGCCGTCCGGTCGCGCAGCGCCGCCATATCCATATGACGGAACCCGGCGTTGCCGGACGGGGCGGCCGCACCGCGCAGGACGCGCCACGGCGCGGGGGGCGGCGGGGACGCAATCATCCGTCCGACCCCGGCGGGGCGGCGGCGCGCGGCGTCGACGACGCGGTTCGTTCCCCAGCAGCCCCCGGCAACAGTTTGTTTCCCCCGGCGATGTCGTGATCCCTTGGGCGATGCTCTTAGCCGTGGGGTTCCGCCCGGCGCAAGGCCGAAGCCCCGCCGTCAACCGCCGGCAGCGCCGTCGCGGGTAACGGCCGACGTGGTGGTCGGATCGATCCACACCCCGTCGCCGCGCGCCAGATACGCGCTCTTGGCGGGCAGCCGCGCCAGCCAGGCCGCCATGCTCGCGCGTTCCATCAACATCGGCGTGCGGGCGGCGCGACGGTCGAACCCGGTGCAGCGGTTGCCGTCCAGCGTCACGTCCGTCGCGCTCGACACCGAAATGCAGCCCTGGCCCACTTCCGCGATCTGATTGTCGCGGATCAGCAGTCGCGCGTTGAGCGGGGTGGGGGCGATGGGCGCCTGTCCGCCCGCCCCGTTGCCGGCGAGCTCGCCGAACACCGTGATCGCCGCCCAGACCATCCCGCCGCGCTCGTCCGCGCCCGTTCCCTGCACGCGATTGTCGGCGACGACGACGTTGAGCGCGCCGGCGCCTTCCTTCCACATCGCGCTGGTGAGCAGCCGGATCGCATTGTAGCGCAGCCCGGAGAAGCTGTTGTCGCGGATCAGCCCGTCGGGATTCTGCGCCAGTACGCCGTGGCAGACGCAATCGGCGACCTGATTGTCCACGACGGCATAACGCTGTCCCAGCAGGTCCATGTTGCGCGCGTAGCGGACCACGCCGCTTGTCGAGACGGGGGCAGTGAATTCGGTCGGCATCCGCCCCTGTCCGTCGCGCGGCGAACGACCGGCGATCTGCGCGGTGCCGACCAGTTGCAGGCCGGCGTCGAACAGCGCCAGCCGCGCGCCCGGATAGATGTGCGCGGTGTTGCCCCCGATCAGCGCGGTCCGCCCGCCCGGCCCCATCTGCGCATCGAAGATCGGGCTGGCGAGATTGATGGCGTCGTCACCGCTGCCGGCGAACTGATTGTGCTCGACCAGGATGTCGCCGGTCGCGGCGGTGACATGAAGCGCGTCATAGGCGATTCCCGCACCGCCGTCGGTGCCGAACTGCGATCCGATCACCGCCAGCCCGCGCCCCATCAGGTCGACGACCACCCCCGCACCCGCCGAATCGCGCACGGTGACGCCGTCCAGCGTGATGTCGTGCGACACCGGCTTGTCATCGGGATCGAAGATGCGGATCGCGCCGCCCTTGTAATAGGACAGTTTGACGCGAACCGGTGCGCCGGGCGCGAAGCCGCCGAGGGCATTCCCGCCCAGTGCGCCGTCCGCTTGCAGCGCGCGGCCCTGCCTGCCGAGCAGCATTCGCGCGCCGCCGGGGCCGGTGCCCGTCACCTGGAAGACCGGGGCGCCGGGCGGCGGCGTGGGCCCGGCGAAGGCGAGCGCGCCGCCGCGTACCTGCGCCGCGACGACGGGAGGCCTGGCATAGCCGACCGACAGCCCGCGGATCGCCAGTCGTGCGGCGTTGCTGATCAGGATGCCGTCGCCCCAGTTGGCGAAGACCAGTTGCGCGCCGGTGCCGTCGACCAGCACGTCGGTCAGCCTGTCCAGCGGCAGCGCGGGCGGTCCGCCGGAGATCGGATAGCTTCCCGGCGCGAGCCGCAGCGTGCCGCCGCCACTGGCGCGCAGTTTCGCCAGCGCCGCCGTGATCGCGGGGGCGTTGTCGCCGTCCGCCGGGCGCAACGTGATCGTCGGGCGACCGGCGACGCGCGGCGCGAGGACGGTCAGCGAGACCGGCTGCCCGTCGGCGCCGGTCCATTCGCGGTGCAGTCCGTCGCCATCGACCGGGCTGGTTCGCGGCGCGGTGGCCAGCGACACCCAGTCGGCGGTCGCGCTCTGCGACGGCGCGGGGGTGCAGCAGGTCGCGACCGCCAGCGCCACCGCAGGCAACACAAAGCGTTTCGGGCCAGCGTCCGACAGCGAAGCGACCGACATCCGTGTCATTCCCGTGCTCCCGCCAAACCCGCCGTTCACACCGTCGGCACAAGCGCTTAACCTGAGACATAGTTGCACTTGCGGTGCGGCGCGCTATCATGCCAGCCATTCCGTTTATCGTGCAAGGATCCGCGCATGGCTTTCGTTGCCAAGGGACGATGGCCGTCCGCCTCCGGTGCCGGGCGGCGCACGCGATGAACGACGTGGCCGTGTCCTCCGCGCCGGTCCCGATCGTTCCGGCGCGCCCCGGCGCGTTGCGCTTCGGCAATATCGACATCGTGCGCGGCATCGCGGCGTTGATGGTCGCGTTCCAGCACGCCGCCGAGCGCGCCGGCATCTTCGGCACCGACCAGCGTTTCCTGACCGAATGGTTCAACGCCGGGCAGGCGGCGGTGATCGCCTTCTTCCTGGTTTCCGGTTTCGTCATCCCGCTGAGCCTGGAGAAGGGGCGCAGCCTGAAGCGGTTCGCGACCAGCCGCATCCTGCGCATCTATCCGCTGTACCTGGTCACGTTCGCGCTGACCGCCATGGTGATCGGTGACGTACCCAGCGTGAAGACGATCGTCGCGCAGGTCGCGTTCGCCTCCGAGTATCTGCACACCCGCAACTATGTCGGCAATTCCTGGACGCTGTCGATCGAGGCGGTGTGGTACGTGCTGTTCGCGGGGCTGTTCTTCCTGAACCGCAACCGCTCGGCGACGACGATCGTCGCGCTGTTCGTCGCGCTGATCGGGGCGATGGCGGTGCTGACGCTGACCGGGCACCGCGCGCCGATGGGCCGCGCCGGGATGCTGGCGACATGCGGCGTCGGACTGTTCGCCTATCGCGCGGTGTCGGAGCGCAACCTGCGCGCGTTCCTGATCCCCGCCGCCGTGCTGGTGCCCGCGATCGCGGCCGGGCTGGTCATCGGCTTCGGCCTGAGCGGCTATCATGGCAAGATCGACTTCAGCCTGCGCGCGATCGCGCTGTCGTGGACGTTCGGCTATGCGCTGTTCTTCGGATCGTTCCTGCTGAAGCTGCCGCACGCGCTGGACGTCACGCTGCGCAAGCTGGGGGAGATCAGCTTCTCGGTCTATCTGATGCACACCTTCGCCTTGTGGCTGATCGCGGCCACCGGGCTGACCGGCTGGGCGTACATCGCCGGGGTCATCGCGATTTCGATCCCGATGGCGATGCTGACCTACAGCTATATCGAGCTGCCGGCGATCCGGCTGTCGCACCGCTGGCCGCGCCGCGATCCGCGCGCGGTACGGCAGGAACCGACCGCCCTCGGCGGCGACACCCCCGGTCCGGCAGCGCCGCCGCTGCCCTGACGCTCGACCGCCCGTCCCTTTCCGGTTTCGGGTCAAACGGGCGTAAGTTACGACGATAGGCCGGGAAACATAGTTAACCCGTCATATACCCCGTTTATAAGGAAAACTCTGGGGGTACGCGCGGTATCGGGGGATATCGTGCAAGGCGGGAAGACTTTTCAACATGTTAACGTCGATTTACAACGGCAACAGTGTTGCCGATCTTGCGGCTGATCAACAATGGATGGGCGATCGGCTGGAAGCGATCCAGCTGCATGGGGGCACTGCCGGGTGGAACGACTGGCTGTCGTCGGTGCAGTGGCAGGCGGACATGTTCGCGAACCACGATATCGACATCATGTGGTCGATCCCGCTGATTCCGTATGGCGCAACACTGGGCGATGCCGGTGCGGGCAAGTACGACGGCAAGTATGTGGCGATGGCCAAGCAGCTGGCCGCCGCGTCGCAGGGCGACAACAAGATCTATGTCCGGCTGGGCTGGGAGTTCAACGGCAACGACTGGAATTCGTCGTCGGCCGTGGGTGAGCCGCAGAATTACGTCGCGGCGTTCCGCAAGTTCGTCGATGCCGCGCGCAGCGTTTCCGACAAGTTCGTCTTCGAATGGTGCTCCGCGCTCGACACGTGGGACATGAACCCGGAAGACGCCTATCCGGGTGACAATTATGTCGATGTGATCGGCGTCGACATGTATTATAATACCGCTTGGCACAATGCCGATGCCGCCAAGGCGTTCGATTGGTTCATCAAGCAACCCTATGGCCTGCAATGGCAGCAGGATTTCGCCGCCAGGCACGGCAAGGCGACCGCGGTCGGCGAATGGGGCCTGAACAGCGACAATCCGGAGTTCGTCAAGCTGGCGCTGCAGTGGATGGCCGATCATGACATGGTCTATCAGAATTACTGGGAGTCGAACGCCGCCTTCCAGGGCGATCTGAGCGACGGCCAGTACAAGCAGGCGGCGGCCGCCTATCTGACGATGCTGGACCAGTTGGCGACGACGGCGGACACGGCGCGCACCGTCACGTCGAGTGTCGATGCCACGCTGGGCCTGACCGACGTCGCGCTGACGCTGACCGGCAATGCCGTCAACGGCTATGGCAATGCGCTCGCGAATATCCTGACCGGCAATAGCCGCGACAACAATCTGTACGGCGGCGCGGGCAGCGACAAGTTGTACGGGGGTGCCGGCAACGACCGGCTGGACGGCGGCGCCGGCGCCGATACGCTGGTCGGCGGCACCGGCAACGACACGTACATCGTCGATCATGTCGGCGACAAGGTGGTCGAGAAGTTCGGCGAGGGCGTGGACACGGTGCGCGCCAGCGTCGACTATACGCTGGCCGCCAACGTCGAGAACCTGTACCTGACCGGCACCGCGACCAAGGGCACCGGCAACGAGCTGGACAATGCCCTGCACGGCACCAACGCGGCCGACATCCTGAAGGGCATGGACGGCAATGACGTGCTGAAGGGCTATGCCGGCGACGATGCGCTGTTCGGCGGCGCGGGCAACGACACGCTCTATGGCGCGGAGGGTAACGACTATCTCGACGGCGGCACCGGCGCCGACGTGATGCAGGGCGATTCCGGCAACGACACCTATGTCGTCGACAATGCCGGCGACCAGGTGATCGAGTATAACATGAACGGCGCGGGCGGGGTCGATACGGTCTATGCCTCGATCAATTATACGCTGACCGCCAATGTCGAGCATCTGTACCTGACCGGCGATGCGCGGATCGGAACCGGCAACGAGCTGGCGAACGGCCTGAACGGCACCGCGGGCGACGACAAGCTGTATGGCATGGGTGGCGACGACTATATCCGCGGCAATGCCGGCAACGATTATCTGCACGGCGGGGCGGGGAACGACTGGCTGTACGGCGGCGACGGCAACGACGTGCTGGAAGGCGGCAGCGGCATCGACGTGATGCAGGGCGACAATGGCGACGACACCTATTACGTCGACAATGCGCTGGACAAGGTCGTCGAATTCCATGCCGGGGGCAACGGCGGCTATGACACGGTGCATGCCACCGTCGACTATACGCTGAGCGCGAATGTCGAGGCGCTGTATCTGGCGGGCGCGGCGCGGGTCGGCACCGGCAACGCGCTGGACAATGCGATCTACGGCGGCAACGGCGACGACACACTCTACGGGCTGGACGGCAACGACGTGCTGCGCGGCGGTGCGGGTAGCGACCGGCTGTACGGCGGCACCGGCAGCGATACGCTGTACGGCGGCGACGGCAACGACCTGCTCGACGGCGGCACCGGCGCCGATGTGATGGAAGGCGGCAACGGCAACGACACCTATTATGTCGACCATGTCGGCGACCGGATCGTCGAATATGTCGCAGGTGGACTGGGCGGGGTCGATACGGTCATCGCGTCCATCGACTGGACGCTGGGGGCGAACCTGGAGAATTTGACGCTGGCCGGCACGGCGGTGTCGGCGACCGGCAATGCGCAGGACAATGTGATCCGCGGCAACGCGCTGAACAATGTCATCACCGGGGGCGCGGGCAACGACACGCTGTACGGTGGGGCCGGTGCCGACCGCTTCGTCTTCGCCGACGGCTCGGGCAAGGACGTGATCGCCGACTTCGCGAGGGGCGATCGCATCGACCTGACGGCCTATGGCTTCGACCATGCGCCGACCGTCACCAACGTGCAGGGCGGATCGCTGATCGACCTGGGGCATGGCGACTCGATCCTGGTCGCCGGCATCACCGCCGACCATCTGTCGTTCACCGGCGGCAGCTTCGGCTTTATCTGAGGGGCGCCAAGAACCCGTATCGCGATGGTTCGTTCCGACGCGGGACAGCGTTTACCAAAACCTGTCCCGCGATCGGGCATGTCGACACAAAACCCTGTTAGCAAAAAGCGTTAGCGCACGGCACCTTCGGCCCGTTCCATCATTTACGCCTGGAACACAGGGGAACACGATGATGCTGAAGATGGTGCTCGCGGGAACGATGGGGATGGCGGTGGCCGGTATCGCCGGACCGGCAATGGCGGCGCCCGCGACCGTGACGGTGACGGGTACGGTGTTGAGCGGCTTCGATGCGGTGGGCACCTTCGGTACAGCGGGGGCCAGCCTGGCCGGGTTGCCGTTCAGCGCGATCTTCACCGTCGATCCGTCGCGCGGTGATACGCGCGTGCAGACGGGCACGTTGAACTATCTGTTCGGGCGCGGCGCCGCCTCGCCGGTCAGTGCGGCGCTGACGATCGGCAGCGGCACCTATAACTTCGCCGGCAGCTACAGCGGCACGGCGCGCGCCACCAACGGCGCGGGGAAGGGCGGCACGGACAGCCTGATGTACATGGTCGAGGACACCAACTTCGCCCTGTCTCCGCCCGACAACACGCTGTTCTATGTCAGCTTCGATACGCTGCGCGATCTGCTCGGCAGTGCGGACTTCACCAACGCGAGTGTGGTCAACCTGACGACCGCCGACAATGCGAAGGGGGACGTGCGCATCACGAACCGTAATGCCGCGACGGGTACCTATGGGCCAACCACCTTCGCCGACCTGTCGGTGACCTCGATCCGCGCGCAGGCGATGTCGGCGGTGCCGGAGCCGGCGACCTGGGCGATGATGGTGGCGGGCTTCGCCGTCGCGGGCGTCGCGCTGCGCCGCGGTCGCCGGGTTCAGGCGCGGGTGCGGTTCGCCTGAAGGCCGCCCAAAGGGAGCGCGCGCAACCGGCGGATTGACGCGCGCGTTCCTCGTCGCCGAGACGGCGCCATGCCGGAGCGGTCAGGAGCAGGCGATGCGGTTGTTCGTGTTCGGGTTGGGCTATGCCGCGCGGGCGATCGCGGATGCGGCGGGTGCGCCGCTGCTCGCCACGACGCGCGACGGACGCGATGGCACGATACGCTTCGACGACGCCGCGGCGGTGCGCGCCGGTATCGCGGCGAGCACGCATGTCCTGTCATCGGTGCCGCCCGATAAGATCGGCGATCCGGTGCTGCGTGCTTATGGCGCGGTGCTGGGGGAACGGTGGCTGGGCTATCTCTCCTCGACCGGCGTGTATGGCGACACCGGCGGGGCATGGGTGGATGAGGACGCGGCGGCGGACCGTGGGCGGCGACCGCTGCGCAACGGCGCCGACGCGGCGTGGCTGGCGGCGGGAGCGCGGGTCTTCCGGCTGCCGGGCATCTACGGCCCAGGCCGTTCGCCGCTGGAACGCGTGGCGACGGGCGAGGCGCACCGCACCGGGATCGCCGGCCAGGTGTTCAGCCGCGTCCATGTCGCCGACATCGCCAGCGGGGTGGTCGCCGGCTTCGATGCCCCGGCGGGGGCGTACAACCTCGCCGACGACGAACCCGCCGCGCAGGATGCGGTGGTCGCCTATGCCGCGCTGCTGCTGGGCGTCGCACCGCCGCCGATCGTGCCGCTGGAGCAATTGGGGTCGGCGGCGCGCGCCTTCCATGCCGAGAACCGGCGCGTCGCGAACGGCAAGGCGAAGCGGCTGCTCGGCTGGCAGCCGCGCTACCCGGATTACCGCGCCGGCCTCCGCGCCCTGAGCGCCACGACCAGCCCGATCGCCGCCAGCATGGCCCCCGCCACCGCCAGCGGTGTCCAGCGATAGCCCTCGAATACGGTCGACAGCAGCATCGCGATTACGGGCACGATCACGCCGTTATAGGCCGCCTTGGCCGGGCCGATCGTGCGGATGATGCGGAAGTAGAGCGTGAAGGCCAATGCCGAGGCGATGATGCCGAGGTACAGCACCCCGGCGACATAACCGGGACGCCCGTCGAACACCGGCGGCCCGGTGGTGATCCACGCCCAGCCGGCATCCAGACCCGCGCCGATCAGCATCGCGGTGGCGAGCGTCGGGATCATCGGATAGCGCGCGGCGGTCTTCGTCGCCTGCATGACGTTGGCGGTGGAGGCGGACAGGATCGCGCACAGCGTGAAGGCGATGCCGATCAGCGATTCGGTCGGCCCGCCGGGGTCGCCGCGCGCCTCCTTGATGAACAGCAGCGCGACCCCGCTCATCGCGATCGCCGATCCGACCAGCAACTGCCGCCCCAGCCGCTGCCCGAGGAAGACGCGCGCGAACAGCGCGTTGGGGACCAGCAGCAGCGCGAAGATCACCGCGACCAGCCCGGAGGTGATATGCTCCTCCGCACGATATACGAAGTTGAAGTTGAGCACGAACTGCAGCACGCCGAGCAGCGTGGCGAAGCGCCAGAAGCCGCCTTGCGCGAACAGGGCGCGGGTGCCCGGCGCGCGCTGCCACACGGCCACGCCGGCCAGCGTCGCGCCGGCGACCAGGAAGCGATAGCTCACCGACCAGCTCGCCGGCACCGCCAGCGCGCCGCCGTGGAGTTGATCGCGGATCACGATCCAGGTCGATCCCCAGATGAACACGACCAGCGCGAAGGGGATCAGCACACCGGCGCGCGTGCTGTTGGGGGGATCGGCGGGGCTCATGCGAGCGAGGCGATCGCGTCGGCGAGCGGGCGGATATCCTCCGCGCGCTGGTTCCAGCTGACCACCAGCCGCGCCTCGCCCACGCCCCAGTCGTAGAAGTCGAATCCGGCGGCGCGCAAGGCTGCGGCCTCCTCGGCGGTGACGCGCAGGAACACCTCGTTGGCCTCGACCGGGTGGAGCAGCCGCGCGCCCGCTGCCTGCGCCAGTAGCGCCGCGCCGGCATTGGCGGCGCGGGCGCAGTCGAGCCACACATCGTCGTCGAGCATCGCGAGCAGTTGCGCGGCGAGGTAACGACCCTTCGACAGCAGATGGCCGGCCCGCTTGCGGCGATAGAGCGTGTCAGCGGCCAGCGCGGTGTCGAAGAACACCAGCGCCTCGGCATTCATCCCGCCGTTCTTGACGAAGCCGAAGCTGAGCGCATCGACCCCGCCGCGCCACGTCAGGTCCGCGGGCGACGCGCCGGTCGCGACCACCGCATTGGCGAAACGCGCACCGTCCATGTGGAAGCCGAGCGTGCGCGCCTTCGCCAACGTGCCGAGCGCGGCGACCTCGGCAGGCGTATAGACGCGGCCATATTCGGTGGCGTTGGTGATCGACAGCGCGTGGGGACGCTGTTGGTGGACGTCGTAGCGTTGCCGGTCGAGCACATCCGCCACGCCGGCAGGGGTCAGCTTCGCGCCATCGCCGTCCGCCAGCAACAGCTTCGCGCCATGGGTGTAGAATTCGGGCGCTCCGCATTCGTCGTTCTGGATATGCGCCTCGCGGTGGCAGACGATCGATCCGTGCGGCGGACAGAGCGCCGCGAGCGCCAGGCAATTGGCGGCGGTGCCGCTGGGCACCCAGAGCACACGCACCTCGGTTTCGAACACGGCGGAGAAGCGTTCGTCGAGCGCCTTCGACCAGCGATCGCCGTCATAGGCGGTGTCGAGCGAGTCGGCCGCCGCGATCGCGCGAAGCACGGCCGGGTGGACGGGGGCGGCATTGTCGGAAAAGAAGCGCATGGCCGCTGCCTTCGATCAGGCGGTCGTCCGGGTCAATATCGGCAGCCGGTCGATCTTGCGTCATCGACATGTAATGCGGAGCGCTTGCGTGTTTCACGGGTTGTTGTACGCCGGTTACCGGATGCAATCCAAGTTTATCCCCGCTGGAGCCTTAGCCTGAGTGGACATCGAACTTCCCCGATCGTTGATCGACTATCTTGTACAGTCGCGTGTCGCGCTGGCGCTGGCATCGGTGGAGGAGGATAATCCGCTGTTGATGGTCAACCCGGCTTTTTGTGACCTGACCGGTTATGATGCCGCGGACGTGGTCGGCAAGAATTGCCGCCTGTTGCAACGCGATGCGCCGAACGACGAGCAGCGGACGCGGCTGCGCGAGTTTCTGACCCGGCCGCGTCAGCCCAACGTCCGGACCGCGATCGTCAATTTCCGGAAGGACGGGACACCGTTCGTGAACCTGCTCTACATGTCGCGACTGCGGTCGCTGAACGGCGCGACCAGCTTCATCTTCGCATCGCAATTTGACGTCAGCCGGTCGCAGCCGGAGCTGCTGGCCGATTACGACCGGGATCTGGGCGCGGTGCTGGGGCGGCTGGCACCGATCGCGGGAGAGGCCGGGATCGTCGTGGAGGGGACGTTGATGACGATCGCCAACAGCGCGGCGACGGTCGCGCAGGCCAAGCTGATGCTCGACGACCTGAACGGTGTAACCGGTGACTGAGGCGACGGCGGTCAGCGACGCGATCGTCCCCGTGGTCGGGATCGGTGCCTCGGCGGGCGGGCTGGAGGCGCTGCGCGAGATGCTGACGCCCGCACAACTGCCGACCGGGCTGGCCTTCGTCGTCGTCCAGCATCTGGATCCCAACCACGAAAGCATGCTGGCGCAGCTGCTGGACCGCAACACCGTGCTGAAGGTGCTGCAATGCGCGGGCGGCGAGCGGATCGCGCCCGACACCGTCTTCATCATTCCGCCGGGCCACGGGCTGGCGATCCGCGACGGCGTGCTGGAACTGACCGATTTCCAGCAGCCGCGCGGTCTGCGGCGGCCGATCGACGATTTCTTCATCTCGCTGGCCAGCGACCAGCAATCGAACGCGGCGTGCGTGATCCTGTCGGGCACCGGCGCGGACGGCACGACCGGGCTGCGCGCGATCAAGGAGAATGGCGGGATCTGCGTAGTGCAGCAGCCCGAAAGCGCCCGTTATGACGGAATGCCGCTGTCGGCGGTCGGCACCGGGCTGATCGATTTCGTCCGTCCGGCGGGCGAGATACTGGAATGCATCAGCGGCTTCTTCAGGCGGCGCAGCAGCGACCCGGTCGAGGCCGAGGCCGACATGGTCGCGGATCATGTCGACGAATTGTGCCGCGTGCTGCGCGCCGCGATCGGCCATGATTTTTCGGGCTACAAGCGATCGACGCTGGTGCGTCGGGTCGAGCGGCGGATGCACGTGCTGGGGATCGACACCAGCCGCGCCTATCTGGCGCGGGTGCGCGGCGATGCCGACGAGTGCGAGGCGCTGTTCCGCGACCTGCTCATCAACGTCACGCGCTTCTTCCGCGATGCCGAGGCGTTCGAGACGCTGCGCGCGCGGGTGATCGATCCGCTGGTGCGTGGCCGTCCCGCCGACGAGGAACTGCGCGTCTGGGTGCCGGGCTGTTCGAGCGGCGAGGAAGCCTATACGATCGCGATGCTGTTCGCCGAGGCGGCGCGACTGGCCAACGTGGCCGCGGACGTGCAGATCTTCGCCACCGACATCGACGAGCAGATGCTGTCGATCGCGCGTGAGGGCAGCTATCCGGCCGCCGCGCTGATCGATCTGCCGCCCGCGTTGCGCGAACGCTATACCGTGCCACATGCGGAGCGGTTCTCGATCGTCGCGCCGATCCGCGACATGATCCGCTTTTCCTCGCACAGTCTGGTCAAGGATCCGCCGTTCTCGCGCATCGATCTGGTGTCGTGTCGCAACCTGCTGATCTATTTCGACGACCGGCTTCAGCAATCGGTGGTGCCGTTGCTGCATTATGCGCTGCGGCCGGGCGGATTCCTGTTCCTGGGCCCGTCCGAGAGCGTCGGGCGGTTCGAGCATCTGTTCCGGCCGCTGGATCAGTCGGCGCGGCTGTTCGAACGGACGCCCGGAGCGCCCAACTATCCCATCGACCTGCCCGGCAGCGGGCGCACACCGGTGTCGCGGCGCGAACGCGAAGGGCGCGGCGAAAGCGCGTCGCTGGCGCAGGAGACGCTGGCGATCCGGCGGATGGTGGAGCGTTACGCGCCGCCGAGCCTGATCGTCGATCAGGATGGCGGGATCATCTCCGCCCATGGCAAGCTGAGCCGCTATTTCGAATTTCCGGTCACGCGCACCGGCGGCAGCAGCGCGGTGAACCTGGCGCGGCCGGGCTTGCGAACCGTGATCGGACCGCTGTTGCGGCAGGCCCGCGACGAGAAGCGGCGCGTGGTGGCCCGCGACGTCACGATCGAAACCGATTATGGCGTCCAGCCGACCGAGGTGATCTGCGATCCGCTGGGCGACGGATCGCTGTTGTTCGTGTTCCGCGACAGCGGGCCGTTCCGCCCGGCCGACCCGGCCGATCTGTCGGATCTGGAGCCGGGTGACGATCATCTGGAGGCGCTGGAAGACGAACTGCGGCTGACGCGCCACCGGCTGCGCTCCGCCATTGAGGAACTGGAGACGGCGAATGAGGAGCTGAAAAGCTCCAACGAAGAAATGATGTCGATGAACGAGGAGCTTCAATCGACGAACGAGGAACTGTCGACCGTCAACGACGAACTGAAAAGCAAGGTCGATCAGCTGACCGTCGCCAACTCCGACCTCCGCAATTTCTACGAATCGACCGAACTGGCGGTAGTGGTGCTGGACGCGGACCTGCGCGTGCGCAGCTACACCGATGCCGCGACCAGCATCTTTCCGCTGAAGCCGACCGATCGCGGCCGACCGTTGACCGACGTCGCCAGCCGGTTGCAGGGCAGCGAGCATCTGGATGACGCGCGTGCGGTGGCGGGCGGCGCGCCTGCGACGCAGCGGCGGGTGATGACGGCGGGCGGTGACCGCGTGCTGTCGATGCGCGTGTTGCCGTATCGTGCGCAGAGCGGCGCGATCGACGGCACCTCGCTGGTGATGACCGACATCACCGACGCGCTGGCGATGGAGCGGCAGCTCACCGCCGAGCGCGAGCGGCTAGACCTGGCGATCAAGGCGGCCGGGATCGGCGTGTGGGAATATCGGCCGGAAACCGGCGAAACCGTCGCCGATGCCGTCCAGCAGCGCCTGTTCGGGCTGGATCCCGCCGAGGCGACCCATATCGACCGCCTGTTCCATCGGATCGACGTCGAGGATCGCGCCGCCGTGGAGGCGGCGCTGCGCCGTGCGGTGGAGCGGAACGGCGATTACGAGACGATCTTCCGCGTGCCGCGCGAGGATGGACAGACGCGCTGGGTGAAGGGGTTCGGCCGCGTCGTTGCGGGCAGCGTGCCGCTGCGCCTGATCGGCGTGTCGATCGACGTCACGTCCGAATATGCGCTGGCGGAAACCCGCGAGTTGATGTTGCGCGAGATGAACCACCGGGTGAAGAATCTGTTCGCGGTGATCTCCGGCATGATCAGCCTGGCGGCGCGCAGCCAGAGTGACGTGGCAACCTTCGCCGACGATATCCGGCGTCGTATCGCCGCGCTGGGCCGCGCGCACTCGCTGGCCTCTCCGGCGGGCGAGCCGCAGGCGGTGGGGCTGGACGAGCTCGTCGCGGCGACGCTGGCACCGTATCGCGACCACGCCGCGGTCGAGACCGAGGGGCCGCGCGTCGCGCTGGATCGTGCCTGCCTGTCGTCGCTGGCGCTGGTGCTGCACGAATGGGCGACGAACGCGGTGAAATATGGCGCGCTGAGCGGCATCGAGGGCGGCGCGTTGCGCGTCACCTGGACGGCGGACCAGAGCGGAATCGTGTTGATATGGAACGAAAGCGCCGCAACCTCTCCCGGAACGCCACCCGCGACGCGGGGTTTCGGCTCCGTACTGGTGGAGACGAGCGTGCGGCAACTGAGGGGTGAAATGAGCAATATCGTGACCGACCGATCGTTCCGGCGCGAGATGCGGTTGCCGGCGGGCGTGATCGCCCGTGACTGATCTCGTGCTGTTGGTGGAGGACGAGCTGCTGATTGCGCTCGACCTGCAAGGGACGATCGAGGACGCCGGGTTCCGGGTCGAGGGACCGTGCACCACGCTGTCCGAGGCGCAGGAGGCGATCGATCGGCACGGTGCGCGGTTCGCCGCCGCGCTGCTCGACGTGCGGCTGGCGGACGACACGGTATTCCCGGCCGCCGATCGCCTGCATGCGGCGGGAGTGCCGTTGCTGTTCCATTCCGGCCACGCCGACGACGCCGACCTGCGCCGCCGTTACCCGCTGGCGATGGTCTGCCCCAAGCCGAGCGCGCCCGATACCCTGTCCGCCGCGCTGTTGCGGTGCGTCCAGATGACGCGCGTGGGCTGAACGATACGAGAAAAACCCCGCCGAACCGATGGTCCGGCGGGGTTTTTATATGGTGGGCGTGGCAAGGATTGAACTTGCGACCCCTGCGATGTCAACACAGTGCTCTACCACTGAGCTACACGCCCTCCGTAGGGGTGCGCCTCTAACGACTGGTGCCGAGGCGCGCAAGCGGTTTTGGTCTTTTTTTGCGGAAACCGTGCCGGAACCTCAGATCAGCTCGTTGGCGGTGCCGGAATCGAACAGCCGATCGACCTCCAGGACCAGATCGCGCAGGTGAAACGGCTTCGACAGGACGCGCGCCTGTGGCATCGCATTGCCGGCCTTCAGCGTTACCGCCGCGAACCCGGTGATGAACATCACCCGCATCCCCGGCGCGATTTCCTGCGCCTTCTGTGCCAGTTCGATCCCGTCCATTTCCGGCATCACGATATCGGTGAGCAACAGGTCGAACCGCTCGCGCTCCAGCAGCGGCAGCGCGGCGGTGCCGCGATCGACCGAACTGACCTCGTAGCCCGACTTCTCCAGCGCGCGGGCGAGATACTCGCGCATCACCGCATCATCTTCCGCCAGCAGAATACGTACCATCGCGACCACCAAACTCCCGTTCGCGCTCCATATGCCCGAAGGGCGTTGATTTTTCCACCTGTGGACATGGTGAACGCGCGGACAGCGACGACACGTTGCGGTGACGGGACGGCTTCCATAGGGTGAGCCGGAATGACGCGCTCTTTTCGCATGATCGGCGACTTGGCGCCGGAAAGTCCGGTGGTGCTGTCGGTGCCGCACGCGGGACGCGACTATCCGCCGACGCTGCGGATGGCGTTGCGCGCGCCGCTGGCCAGCCTCGCCGCGCTGGAGGACCGGCATGTCGATGCGATCGCGCTGGCGGCTCGAGAGCGCGAAACGCTGCTGTTGCAGACGGCGCCGCGCGCGTGGATCGACCTGAACCGTGCCGAGCATGAGCGCGACCCGTTGCTGGACGAGGGCGCCTGCCGCGGCAGCGCGGCCTCACCCAAGGTGCGCGCCGGGATCGGGCTGGTGCCGAGACGGACCGCGGGCGCCGGCGAACTGTGGCGATGCCGATTGAGCGCGACGGAGGTGGAGGAGCGGATCGCGGCCGATCATCGTCCCTATCATGAACGGCTGGCCGAGATACTCGCGGCGGCGCGCGCACGGTTCGGCTGCGCGGTGCTCCTGGACGTGCATTCGATGCCGCCGATCGCCGGGGGTCGGGCACGGGTGGTGATCGGCGACCGCTTCGGCCGGGCGGCGGGTGCGCGGTTCGTACGGCGCGTAGAAGGCGAGCTGATCACCGCCGGCGTGCATCATGCGATGAACACGCCCTATGCCGGCGGGCATATTCTGGAGCGCCATGCGCGGCCCGGCGACGGCGTGCATGCGATCCAGCTGGAAATCGACCGGACGCTGTACCTCGACCGGCGGCTCGACCAGCCCGGTCCGGGAGCGGCGGCGACCACGCGGCTGTTGCGCGCGATCATCGATGCGCTGGCCGAGGAAGCGCTGACCGCGCCCGACGCGCTGACGGCCGCCGCGGAATAAAAAAACCACCGGGTGCACGCACCCGGTGGCCAAGGTTCAGGGAGGAGACACGCCGAAGCGTGTCATACGGGCCCGCGAAAGGGGGGACACGAGCACCGTACAGCCATAACTTAGGAAGCCGGCGTTTGGTTGCAAGACCCCCACTGCGTGACGTTCCCGAAAAACGGTAAACCGACGCGCCGCGCGGTCATGTCGGGTCAGCGCCTTCCCGATGGCAGCATCCGCAGGAGGATCGAATCGCGCAGGATCAGATGGTGGCGCAGCGCGGCGGCGATGTGGAGCAGGACCAGCGCGAGCATCAGCCAGCCGAGCATGCCATGCGCCTCGTGCCCGGCGCCGGCGGTCGTCCCGCCGACGGGAAGATACGGAATGTCGAACGCGCCGAACCAGGTGAACGGGCGCCGGCCCTCCGGCCCCGATACCATCAGCCAGCCGGTAAGCGGCATGAGGATCAGCAGCAGATAGAGTGTCCAGTGCGTCGCATGTGCGACACCGCGTTCCCAGGCCGGGGTGAAGGCGGGCAGCGGGGGCGGCCGGTGGATGAGGCGCCAGGCGACCCGTGCGAGCGTCAGCGCCAGCACGGTGATGCCGATCGCCTTGTGCCCCGGCATCCAGGCCCGGAGCGCCGGCACCGCCTCATGGCCGATGCCGACGATCAGGTTGACGATCACCAAAAGCGCGATCGTCCAGTGAAACGCGATGGCGATGCTGGAGTAGCGCTGCGTGGTGGGCAGTCGGGTCGCCATCGCGGTTCCTTCTATCGTCAGGGTCGGATCAGACCGTCAGCTGCGGCTGCGGCATCTTGCCCAGCTTCACCTGCCGCGCGAAGATATCGCGCATCAGGGCGAGCGAGAAGAGGTGCGCATACAACAGCGGCAGCATGCCCGACTGCGAGATCTTGCGCAGCTGATCGCCGCGCAGTTCCGACAGCTTCTTCTCGTCGATCATCTGGAAGCCGCGATACACGAACGGCTGCTCGATGCCGTCCTGCTGGATGGTGACTTCACCTTCCATCAGCAGGTCGAGTTCCTTGATCTCCTTCATGAACTGACCGGTGCGGGCAGCAGCCTGTTCGAAGTTCTCGTTGAACTTCAGCACATTCTGAGTCAGCTCCGACGGCTGGCCATCGACGAACAGCGGATCGCCGTCCTCGAACGCGCCGATCGTCGGCGACGACGGATCGAAGCAGAGCGACAGTTCGTCCGTATCGGGGCGCAGACGTGCCAGCATGTAGGGATAGCGGCGGATATAGGCGGGGACGTAGATGCTCTCGTCGGCCAGCTTGCCCTCGTCGGTCATGAACACGTTCACGCCTTCGTTCAGGCCCATCAGCGCGATCGGAATCGCGTCGTCGCCCGAGGAGAAGACGATCGGCATATGCCGCTGGATCAGCGGAAATTCCTCGACGGTGACGGGGACCGCATGCTGGTTGACCAGGAACGGCGCGGTGTCGGACGGCTTGACCTTGTAATTGGCGTGAACCTCGCTCGAAAGCGGTTCGAGGCCATTGTAGAACAGCGGAAGTTGCGGCGCGCTGGCCATCGGAATCTCCAGAACAGACGGATTCGTGTACGATTGCTCGCGGGTGCGTCACGTCCAGTCGCCCCCCCGGACCCGTGCAGGTGCTATTGAATGGGCGCGGCCGGCGCAAGCGTCACCAGCTTTCCCGGATTGAACAGTTCGTGCGGATCGAAGGCGCGCTTCACCGCACGCAGCGCCGCGAGGCGTCCGGGCGGGCCAAGCCGTTCCAGCTCCGCACGCTTCATCTGACCGATGCCATGTTCGGCCGAGATCGACCCGCCCGCGGCGACGACAAGGTCGTGGACGAAGGCGGAGACGACCGGCACCTGTTCGGCATACCAATGCGCCGGATCGGTGCCCGGCGCGGCGCGGACGTGGAAATGGACGTTGCCGTCGCCCAGATGCCCGAACCCCGACGCGCACGTGCCCGGGAAGCGCGCGTCGCACGCGGCCGCCGCCTCGACCATGAAGCGCGGCATCGCCTCCACCGGAACCGAGATGTCGTGCTGCGCGGCGGGACCGGTGGCGCGCTCGGCGTCGGAGATCGACTCGCGGATGCGCCAGAATGCCTCCGCCTGCGCCTCGCTGGCGGCGATGGTCGCGTCGTCGATCAGATCGTCCTCCAGCGCCATGGCCAGGACTCGTTCCACGGGGCCGGCGGGATCGTCGGCGGGGGTGTCGGCGGTGACCTCCAGCAGGACATGCCACGGGTACGTGCCGGCGAGCGGGGCACGGGTGGCGGGGATATGCGCCAGCACCGCCGCCAGCGATTCGGCGGGGAGCAGCTCGAAGCTTTCCAGCGCCGGGGTGGCGCGCTGGAAGCGGCGGAGCAGCGCCAGCGCCGCATCGGGTGAGGCCAATCCGACCCACGCGACGCAGCGCGCCGCGACCGCCGGCACCAGCCGCAGCGTCGCGGCGGTAACGATGCCCAGCGTCCCCTCCGCGCCGATCAGCAGCTGGTCGATGTCATAGCCGCGATTGTCCTTCTTCAGCGCCGACAGGCCGTCGTAATGCGATCCGTCGGGCAGCACCGCCTCGACTCCCGCGACCAGCGCGCGCATCGTGCCGAAGCGCAGCACCTGCGTGCCGCCGGCGTTGGTGGAGACGAGCCCGCCGATGGTCGCCACGCCCTTCGCGCCGAGCGACAGCGGGAAGCGGCGGCCGGCGGCGAGTGCCGCTGCATGGAGGTCGGACAGGATCATCCCGGCCTCGACGATCGCCAGCCCCGCCTCGGCGTCGAGATGCCGGAGGCGGTTCATGCGGCGCAGCGACAGGATCGCGGCGCGCCCGTCGGCGGAGGGCGTGGCGCCGCCGACCATCGAACTGTTCCCGCCCTGCGGCACCAGCGGCACGCCTTCGGCGCGGGCGGCGTCGACGATCGCCCGCACCTCCGCGACGGAGGCGGGGGCGAACAGCAGCGACGACGCGCCGCGATAGCGGCGGCGCCAGTCGGTGAGCGACTGGGCGATGACGTCCGGATCGGTGACGATCGCGCGCGGCGGCAGGAGCGGGGCGAGCCGGGCGGCGAGGCGGGCGGCGGGGGTGGTCATGGCGCCTAAGTGCCGAACGGCGCGGCGGCGTGCAATTCATCGATCGTTCAAGCGCGCGCGGCAATGACCGGACCACGACATGACTCTGCGTGTTCCGCCCGTCCTGCTGATCGCATCGGCGGCACCCTTCGTGGTGTCGGCGAGCGTGCCTGAGTCGCTGGACGGCGTTCAATTCGCGCAGCTGACGATCCATGAGCGCTTGATCATTCGGATTCCTCGGGTTTCCCCCGGTCCCGCGCGGGGCGTCGCGCCGGCGCAGTCGCCGATCCGCTGGGAGGAAAAGAAGGGGCCGGCGTGCATCGCGGTGACCGCGCTGACCGGCGCGGCGGTCGATCGCGAGGGGGAGGTCGACCTGGTGGTCGGGGGCACGCGGCGGATCCGCGCGAAGCTGGACGACGATTGTCCGACCCTTGATTTCTATCGCGGATTCTACCTGAAACCGACCGCCGACGGGCAATTGTGCGCCAAGCGCGACGGCATCCGATCGCGGTCCGGCGCCTATTGCGCGATCACCCGCTATCGTCTGCTCGTGCCCAAGAAGGGCGGGAAATAGGCCCGAGCGGCGCAAAATCCTTGACTTTGGGCGGCAGATCGGGAAGCGCGGACGGCAATGGGAAACGCCACGCCGCGCCGCCCGACAGCCCGGACATCCGCATGAGCTTCGCCGACCTCGGCCTATCCGACGAACTACTCCGCGCCGTTGGCGACACCGGCTATACCGAGCCGACGCCGATCCAGGCGAGCGCGATCCCGCCGGTGCTGATGATGCGCGACATCATCGGGATCGCGCAGACCGGGACCGGCAAGACGGCCAGCTTCGTGCTGCCGATGATCGACATCCTGGCGCACGGGCGCAGCCGCGCGCGGATGCCGCGCAGCCTGATCCTGGAGCCGACCCGCGAACTGGCCGCGCAGGTCGCCGAGAATTTCGAGATCTACGGCAAGTACCACAAGCTCTCCATGGCGCTGCTGATCGGCGGCGTGCAGATGGGCGATCAGGTGAAGGCGCTGGAAAAGGGCGTCGACGTGCTGATCGCGACGCCGGGGCGGCTGATGGACCTGTTCGGGCGCGGCAAGATCCTGCTGACCGGCTGTTCGATGCTGGTGATCGACGAGGCGGACCGGATGCTCGACATGGGGTTCATCCCCGACATCGAGGAAATCTGCACCAAGCTGCCCGCGCAGCGCCAGACGCTGTTGTTCAGCGCCACGATGCCGGCGCCGATCAAGAAGCTGGCCGATCGTTTCCTGAACAATCCCAAGACGATCGAGGTCGCGCGCCCCGCGACCACCAACACCAACATCACCCAGTGGGTGGTGCCGGTGAAGGGCCCGGCGTTCGAGAAGCGCAAGGCGCTGCGCGCGCTGCTGGCGCAGGAGGACGTGCGGACCGCGATCATCTTCTGCAACCGCAAGACGACCGTTCGCGAACTGAACAAGAGCCTGAAGGGGCATGGCTTTTCCAGCGGCGAGATCCATGGCGACATGGACCAGCCCGCGCGGCTGGCCGAGCTGGAGCGGTTCAAGAAGGGCGACGTCAACATCCTGGTCGCCAGCGACGTCGCGGCGCGCGGGCTGGACGTGAAGGGCGTGAGCCACGTCTTCAACTATGACGCGCCGTGGCACCCGGACGATTACGTCCACCGCATCGGCCGCACCGGGCGCGGCGGCGCGACCGGGGTCGCCTATACGTTCGTCGGCCCGGACGACGTCGAGAATATCGAGAATATCGAGAAGCTGACCGGGCAGAAGATCGCGCGGGTCGAGAGCGTGCCGGAGGCGGCGGAAGAACCCGCGCCGAAGCGCGAGCGAAGCCCCCGCCGCGAGCGCGAGGAGCGCCCCCGCCGCGAGTCGCGCACCGACCGCGCGCCCGAGGACGCGCCGCGCCGCACCCCGCGCAGCGCGGCGGTGGCCGAGGACACGCCGCGTCGCGAACGTCCGCGCCGGCAGCGCGAGGACGCCGCGCCGCTGCGCGAGCGCGCGCCGACGATCGACGCGGTCGAGGACGGCGCGTGGAACGGCCCGGTGCCGGACTTCCTGCACGTCGGCGTGCCGCGCGTCGCTTGACCTGCAGCGGCGCTCCGTGGCAGGAGCGTCCGCAGCGCGGGTATAGCACAATGGTAGTGCAGCAGCCTTCCAAGCTGAATACACGGGTTCGATTCCCGTTACCCGCTCCACCTGCTGAACTCTGACGGTGCGTTGTGCGGACGTCCGCTATACCCTATATGTGTCCGAAGGTGGACGCGAACAGGGAGGGTTGGCCGCATGAACCGCACCAATGCTCATGATCCGCGTGCGATCGCCAACCGTATCCTCGAACTGCGTGATGCGGGTGAGAAGCCGCTGACGGTCATGCAACTCATCAAGCTGGTCTATGTCGCCGATGGCTGGGCAACGACCTTGATCGGGCGCCCGCTGTCCAAGACCGAACCGCAGGCATGGCAGTATGGGCCGGTCTATCCGGACCTGTATCGCGCCTTTAAACGCTTCGGCCCGAACCCCGTAACGGCACCCGCGACGATCCCCGGCACCGACGTGGCGTTCAAGGAATCGTTCGCCCCCGAGGAGGAGCGGGTGTTGGCCGCCATTCTCGATACCTATGGGAAACTGTCCGCCTTCCAGCTTTCCGACCTGACGCATCAACCTGGCACGCCTTGGAGCAAGGCGTATCAGAACGGTGCCTATTCCCCGATCGCCCTGCACGACATCAAGGCGCATTTCGACGAGTTGAAGGCATCGCGCCAGCGTGCCGCCGCCTGAAGACGACCTCGATTTCTCCGAGGTTATCGGCGACGCGCTAAGCCATCGTGCGCCGACTGTCGTCGAGGACACGAAGATTGAAGAGCGCGTGACGCGCATGGAACTGGCCCTGGAACAAGTGGCGCTCGCGTCGAAATACCAGACCGAACTGGCGCGCTATGTCGACGACCTGCGACAGGAGGCGGCCGACACACGTACGATCCGGCGGCAGGTCGGCGTGGTCGTCGTGACGGGCGCCATCATCCTCTTCCTGTTTCCGATTGCGATCATGATGGCGCAACCGCCGTGGTTCATGCGCCTGCCGGTCTATCTGCAATCCGGCGTCATCATCGCGATGTTCGCGGCCGGCGTCCTGTTGTTGCAGGGGCTGGCAAAATCGGTGTTCCGTTCGGCGCATGAGCGACAAGGCGACGAGTTCATCCCGCCGCAGGTGAAGGCGATCCATGAATTGATGAACACGATCAAGCCTTCGTGAGCACGATGCGCGTTTCCGCTTGACAGCGCGACGCTGCTTGGGTACAAAACGTGAACATCGAGATGATGTGAATCGGGCCGGGCGGCTCGGGGCTTTGGCTCCGGTCGCGCCGGCCCGATCGCGTTTGGGCGGTAGCGGGGGGCGGGGATGCACGGGGACGATGACGTGACGGCGGGCGGCGAGACGATCGACGTGCCGGCAGATGACGACCTCTCGGAGGGCAAGGAGCATCAGTCGCGGACCTGGACGGTCGAGCATTGGCGGGCGTTCTTCGATCATCTGGCGATGACCGGCGATGTCGCGGCGGCGGCCGGGGCGATCGGGAAGACGGCGCGATCGGCCTTTTCGATGCGGCGGCGCAGCGCGCGGTTCGCGCTGATGTGGCGCGCGGCGCTGGACGTCGGATACGACCGGCTGGAGGCGGCGGTGCTGCGGCAGGTGCTGGGCGAAACGCAGACGACGCTGGATGTCGGCGCGGCGATGCTGTTGCTGGATCGCCGGCGCGTGGCGACCGGCGAGGCGACGGAAGCGGCGAAACGCAAGGCGGCGGACGGCAAGGCGACGCGGGCGGCGGCGGAGCGCGAGTTGCTGCGCCGGGTGCGCGCCTTCGCCAAGCGCACCGGCACGGCGTCGCCGGTATGAGCGCGGGGGCGGAGCGCGCGCTGCGCTGGCTGGGGCGGCTGGATGCCGAGGCGGCCGAGCGGCTGGTCGCCTCGCTGGCCGGCGGCACGGTCGAGGAACTGACGCAGGCGTGGGATGTGTGGGCACATGCCGGGCAGTTGCCGCCGCCGGGCGACTGGCGGGTGTGGCTGTTGCAGGCCGGGCGCGGGTTCGGGAAGACGCGCGCGGGCGCCGAATGGGTGCGGGCGATGGCGCGTGCGGTGCCGGGCGCGCGGATCGCGCTGGTCGGCGCGACGATCGAGGATGCGCGCAAGGTGATGGTCGAGGGGCCGAGCGGCGTGGTCGCGGTTTCGCGACCCGCCGACGGCATGGTGTGGCGACCGACCAGCAGCGAAGTGCGGTTCGGCAATGGCGCGGTGGCGACGCTCTATTCGGCGGCCGCGCCGGAGAAGTTGCGCGGGCCGGAGCATCATTTCGCCTGGGCCGACGAACTGGCGAAATGGAGCCATGCCTCTGCCTGGGACAATCTGACGATGGGCCTGCGGCTGGGTGCGCGACCGCGCGTGCTGGTGACGACGACGCCGCGTTCGACCGCGTTGATGCGGGCGGTGCGGGGTGCACCGGGGACGGTGGTGACGCGCGGCAGCACGCGCGACAACGTCCACCTGCCCGGCGCCTTCGTGGCGGCGATGGAGGCGAGTTACGGCGGCACGCGGCTGGGCCGGCAGGAATTGGACGGCGAGCTGATCGAGGATGTCGCGGGTGCCTTGTGGTCGCGCGCGCTGATCGAGCGGCAGCGGGCGGCGACGGTGCCGGAGTTGATGCGCGTGGTGGTGGGGGTCGATCCGCCCGCCGGGATCGGCGGCGATGCGTGCGGGATCGTCGCGGCGGGCGTCGGGCGCGACGGGCACGGCTATGTCATCGAGGATGCGAGCGTGACGGGGGCGAGCCCCGAGCGCTGGGCCAATGCGGTCGTGGCGTGCGCGGCGCGGGTGTCGGCGGACCGGGTGGTCGCCGAGGCGAACCAGGGCGGGGCGATGGTCGAGCAGGTGTTGCGCGCCGCACAGGCGTCGCTGCCGATCCGGCTGGTCCATGCCACGCGGGGCAAGGCGGCAAGGGCGGAGCCGGTAGCGGCGCTCTATGAAAGCGGGCGCGTGTGGCATGCGCGGGCGTTTCCGGCGCTGGAGGACGAACTCGCCGGGCTGGTCGCGGGCGGGGGATATGAGGGACCGGGACGCTCGCCGGATCGCGCCGATGCGTGCGTGTGGGCGCTGACGGCGCTGATGCTGGAGCGGCAGGGCGAGGGACGGGTGCGGGTGATGTGAGGGGGCTGTCGGTCAGCCCGGCATCTGGCGTGCTGCAAGGGTAAGCGGGGGCGGCGTGCGCGGATCGGTGGATCCCGGCCTTCGCCGGGATGACGGTTGGGGGGAGGGCGTTTCATCGGGCGGGATGTTGGCGCTTGGGGACGCGTCTTGTGGGCTGAGTGAGGGCGGGCGATGAGCCTGTCAGGCGTCCCCCAACTGGGCCCCGGCGTTCGCCGGGGTGGTGATGGGTGGGGTCGGCGGGTGCGCTTTATCGGATGAGGCGCGCTTCAAATCGTCATTGCGAGCGTAGCGAAGCAATCCAGCGACGGATCAGGACGCCCTGGATTGCTTCGCTGCGCTCGCAATGACGGTGGGCGGTCGGATCTCGCCCAAGTAGCAATTTTCGGAGAACGGACATGGCATGGTTCGGATGGAAGTCCGGGCGCGCGGTCGCGCGTCCGGCGTTGGGGCGTGCCGGCGGGGTGCCGCGTGCGATCGGGGAATGGCCGCAGGGTTACGAGGCGCAGGTGCGCGCCGGCTATTGCGGCAATGCGGTGGCGCAACGCGCGGTGAAGCTGGTCGCGGAGAGCGTCGAGGGCGCGCCGCTGGATGTGGACGAGCGGTTGCGCGGGCTGGTGGCCGGGCGCGGCCTGCTGGAGGCGATCACCGCGCAGATGCTGTTGCATGGCAATGCGTTCGTCCAGGTGCTGCGCGACGGCGAGGGGCGGGTGGCGGAGCTGTTCGCGCTCCGGCCCGAGCGGGTGTCGGTCGAGCTGGGGGCGGACGGCTGGCCGGGGGCGTATCTGTACCGGGTGGGGGTGCGGACGACGCGGCTTGACCCTGCGAGCGTCATTCACGTGCGGCGCTTCAACCCGGTCGACGATCATTACGGGCTGGGGTGCCTGAGCGCGGCGTCGGCGGCGATCGCGATCCACAATGCGGCGGCGGCGTGGAGCAAGGCGCTGCTGGATAACGCCGCGCGGCCATCGGGGGCGCTGGTGTACGACGCGGGCGACGGATCAGTGCTGACCCCCGAGCAGTTCCGGCGGCTGCGCGAGGAGATGGAACAGGGATTCGCGGGCGCGGCCAATGCAGGGCGGCCGATGCTGCTGGAGGGAGGCCTCAAGTGGCAGGCAATGAGCCTGACCCCGGCCGACATGGACTTCGCCGGCACGAAGGCGGCGGCGGCGCGCGAGATCGCGCTGGGTTTCGGGGTGCCGCCGATGCTGCTCGGCCTGCCGGGCGACAGCACGCACGCCAATTATCGCGAGGCGAACAAGGCGCTGTGGCGGCTGACGGTGCTGCCGCTGGCGGGCACGATCCTGTCGGCGCTCCGCGACGGGCTGGCGGCGGAGTTTCCGGGCGCGCGGTTGCAGATCGATCTGGATCGCGTGCCCGCGCTGGTCGAGGATCGCGAGCGGCTGTGGCGGATGGTCGCGGGCGCGGACTTCATCACGCGCGACGAAAAGCGGCAGATGGTGGACTGGTCGTGAGCGCGGCGGCGACCGGGAGCGTGCTGGCGCAATTGCTGGCGCAGGGGCGCGGCGAGGGCGCGGATATCGCCACCCTGCGCGCGATCGCCGAGGAGGCGGGCGAGCTGGGCGCGGTGCGGGCGCTCAAACGGCTGGGGCTGGCGGACGACGGAGCGGCGGGGGACGTCGCGGAACTGCGCGAGCTGTTGCGGGCGTGGCGCGATGCGAAACGCTCGGCGTGGCGCGCGCTGGGGGCGTGGGTGGTGCGGATCGTGCTGGCGCTGTTGCTGGCGGGGATCGCGGTGCGGCTGGGCTTCGACGAGGCGCTGAAATGAGGATCGTCGGTTACGCGGCGGTGTTCGATCGCGTCGATCGGGCCGGGGACGTGGTGCGGAGGGGGGCCTTTGCCGAGGCGGGGCCGGTGCCGCTGCTGATGCAGCATCGCGGGCGGGCGATCGGCGACGTGCTGAGCGTCGCGGAGGATGCAACCGGCCTGCGGATCGAGGCGCGGGTGGATGACGCGGCGGTGGCGCGGCTGGTGCGGTGTCGCGCGCTGCCGGGGCTGTCGGTCGGCTATCGCGCGCGCGTGGTGCAGCAGGGGGCGTGGCGCGCGATCCGCCGCGCCGACCTGGTCGAGGTGAGCCTGGTGGCGGTGCCGATGCAGGCGGCCGCGCGGGTGGACGACATCCTCGACGATTGAGGTTCGGGGTTCGCTGGGGAACCCCTTTCATGGAGAAGAGCATGAGCGATACGGTGGTGGCGCGCCCGGTGCTGGATGGCGCGCGGGCGAGGGAAAGTGCGTTCGACGGCTTCGTGCGGTCGGGCGCGGTGATCGAGACCAAGGCGTTCGCCGGCGCGACCGGCGATCAGGGCGGCTATGCGATCCCCAAGGAGATCGATGCGCAGATCGACGCGGTGCTGAAAGCGGCCAGCCCGATCAGGAGCATCGCCAATGTCGTGCAGGTCGGGTCGGCGGGCTATCGCAAGCTGGTGACGACTGGGGGCACGCCGTCGGGCTGGGCGGCGGAGACGGACGTGCGGCCGGTGACGGCGACGCCGACCTTCGTCGAGATCGCGCCGCCGATGGGCGAGCTGTACGCCAATCCGTCCGCCAGCCAGGCGATGCTGGACGACGCGCTGTTCGACGTCGAGGGCTGGCTGGCGGGCGAGATCGCGGCCGAGTTCGCCAAGGCGGAGGGCGCGGCGTTCGTGAACGGGAACGGCACCAACCGTCCGCGCGGGTTTCTGCAGTCGCCGACCGCCGCGACCGGCGATGCGGCGCGCGCGTTCGGGACGCTGCAATATGTGCCGACCGGGGCGGCGGCCGATTTTGGCGGCAACGGCGCGGAGCGGCTGATCGACCTGGTGCAGGCGCTGCGCGCGCCGTACCGGCAGGGCGCGACGTTCGTGATGAACGCGACGACGGCGGCGCGCATCCGCAAGTTCAAGACCAGCGACGGCCAGTTCCTGTGGCAGCCGGGGATGGCGACCGGGCAGCCGGCGACGCTGCTCGGCTATCCGGTGGTCGAGGCCGAGGACATGCCCGACATCGCGGCGGGATCGCATTCGATCGCCTTCGGCAATTTCCGGCTGGGCTATCTGATCGCCGAGCGCGCCGAGACCAGCGTGCTGCGCGATCCGTACAGCAACAAGCCGTTCGTGACCTTCTACGCGACGAAGCGCGTCGGCGGGTGCGTGTCGAACAGCGAGGCGATCAAGCTGATGCGGTTCGCCGTGAGCTGAGCCTGCGATGGCGTGAGCCATCGCAGGACTCGGCAAGGCCGGGCAGCGGGGCGGCGCAAGCCGTCCCCGTCTGACGGCGTTGCCGGTGCGGTGTGTCGCCAGGGGCGGCAGCGTGCGCGGACGGATGGATCCCGGCCTGCGCCGGGATGACGAGGAGTAAGGGACGTATGACAATCGTGACGGGGGAGCCCGGCGCGGTGACGCTGGGGGCTGCCGATCGCGCGCTGGCGCTGGCGGCGGTGCGCGCGGAGCTGCGGGCGGCGACGGTGGACGACGATGCGCTGGCGATCGCGTTCGTCGAGGCGGCGCTGGGACTGGCGGAGCAGTTCACGGGGCGCGTGCTGATCGTGCGCGACGTGGTGGCCGATCTGGACGGCGCGGTCGGGTGGCAGGCGCTGCCCGCCGCGCCGGTGCGCGCGATCGCGGCGAACGGCTTTGCGGTGGATATCGACGCCGATGCCACCGGCTGGGTGAAGAGCGCAACCGCCGTTCGGGTGACGTTCACCGCCGGGCTGGCGAGCGGCTGGACGGGATTGCCCGCGCCGCTGCGGCAGGGGGTGGCGATGCTGGCGGCGCATCTGTTCACCGATCGTGCGGGAAGCGCGCCGGTGCCCGCCGCCGTCAGCGCGCTGTGGCGGCCGTATCGCAGCGTCCGGCTGGCGCAGGCGGCGCACGCATGAGACGCGCGGTGGAGCGGGCGCTGGCCGGGGCCCGGGGGCGGGTGGCGGCGCGACTGCGCGAACTGCTGCCCGGGGCGGTCATCGAGGAGCGGGACGACGGGGTGGTCGTCGGCGCGCGCGGGCTGGTGCGGCGGTGGCTCGACGATCCGCGACTGGCGTGGTGGCGGCGATGAGGGCGGTCGTGCTGGCGCGGCTGCGCGAGCGGGTGGCGGTGACGCGCGTGTTCGAGAGCGCGGCGGCGAAGGGGACGGTGCCGTTCCTGACGCTGCGCGAATGGAGCGCGGGCGACTGGGGCACGAAGGACCGCGCCGGGCGCGAGCTGCGCATCGGGGTGGCGGTGCGCGACGAGGGCGAGAGCGGTGCGCGCGCGCTGACGCTGGCGGCGGAGGCCGAGGCGGCGTTGCTGTCGCTGGCCGGCGTGGTCGCGGGGTGGCGGATCGTGACCGTGGTGCCGGCGCGCAACGTGCTGCTGCCCGATGGCGCGGGGCGCTGGGCGGCGCTGGTCGATGTGCGGGTGCGGATGTTGGAGGAGGTGTGAGATGGCGGCGGAAAAGGGCAGCGCATTCCTGCTGAAGGTCGGCGATGGCGGCAATCCGGTGAGTTACCGGACGGTGGCGGGGCTGCGCACGACCCAGCTGAGCGTCAACGGCGAGGCGGTGGCGATCACCAGCAAGGATTCGGGCGGGTGGCGCGAATTGCTGTCGGGCGCGGGCGTGCGATCGGTGAGCGTCGCGGCGGCGGGGGTGTTCACCGGATCGGCGGCGGAGACGCGGGTGAAGGCGAGCGCGCTGGCGGGAACGCTCGACGATTACCGGCTGACGTTCGAGAGCGGCGAGACGATGACCGGGCGGTTCCTGGTGACGCGGCTGGACTATGCCGGCGATTACAACGGCGAGCGCAGCTATACGATCGCGCTGGAAAGCTCCGGCCCGGTGGTGAGCGCGTGAACCCGGCGCGGGGCGAGGCGGCGGTGCGGGTGGCGGGCGAGACCCTGGTGCTGCGTCCGACCTTCGCGGCGCTGGTGGCGGCGGAGCAGGAACTGGGGCCGCTGTTCGCGCTGGTCGAGCGGGCGGCCGGGGGGCGGCTGGGGCTGGCGGATCTGGTCGCGCTGTTCTGGCATTGCCGGCACGATGCGCCCGAGGCGCTGACCCGCGAGCGGCTGGGCGAGGCGGTGGTCGAGGCGGGGCTGGGTGCGGCGACCCCGGCGCTGAAGGTGCTGCTGCGGCAGATACTGGCGGGACGATGACCTTCGCCGAGGAGGCGCGGCGGCTGGCCGGGCTGGCGGGCGTCGCGTTCGGGTGGCGTCCCGACGATTTCTGGCGCGCCACCCCCGACGAACTGGCGACGCTGGTGCATGCATGCGTGCCCGAGGCGGCGACGCCCCCCGATGCGGGGCTGATCGCGGCGATGCAGGAGGCTTTTCCGGATGGATGAGGAAATCGAGCGACTGGTGATCGGCGTGCGCGCCGACACCAGCGGGTTCGCACGCGACGTGGCGGTACTACGCGACACGCTGGAGGGGCCGTTGTCGCGTGGCGCGGATCGCGCCGGGCGCGCGGTGGAGACGGCGCTGGCGCGCGCGGTCAGGACCGGCAAGCTGGGGTTCGAGGATCTGAAGGCGGTGGCACTGAGCGCGATGGGTGAGATCGCCGCCTCCGCGATCCGCGCCGGGATCGGCAGCGTGCTGGGCGGGGGCGG
>NZ_LDTB01000020.1 GCF_001476895.1 Sphingomonas endophytica
CGTCATCCCCGCGGAGGCGGGGATCCAGAACCTCTGACGTGGCGTTTCTATCGCCAGACCTGCGCGTCTGGATCCCCGCCTCCGCGGGGATGACGGCTTGAGGTAGCTCAGTCCGGCTTCTTGGCCACGCCGACCAGCGCCGGGCGCAGCAGGCGGTCCTTGATCATCCAGCCCGCCTGCATTTCCTGCACGACGGTGCCCGGCTCGGCATCGCTGGGCATTTCCATCATCGCCTGATGCTTGTTGGGGTCGAGCGGCTGGCCCATCGCCTCGATCTTGGTCAGCCCGTGGCGGCCGAACACGTTCGCCAGCTCGCGCCCGGTCGCTTCCAGCCCCGTCACCAGCCCCTTGAACTTCTCGTCCTCGCGCAACGCCGCCGGGATCGCCGCCAGCGCGCGGTCGAGATTGTCGGCCACCGACAGCACGTCGCGCGCGAAGCCGGTCGCGGCATAGGCGCGCGCGTCGGCGGCGTCCTTTTCGGCGCGACGGCGGACGTTCTGGATGTCGGCCTGCGCGTAGAGCGTTTCCTGCCGCGCGGCGGCGAGCTGTTCCTCCAGCTCCGCGATCCGCGCATTGGCGGCGTCATGTTCCGCGACCTCGGGTGCGGCCTCGGCGGTGGCGTCGCGCAGGTCGTCGCCAGGGTTCCCGGGGGCGTTTGCGTTGTCGGTCATGTCCGTCCTGTTCGTTTACGTCAAAGCGCCGCGCCTCACCCGAGCAACCGGGTGAGCGTCGCGGCCGTGAAATCCACCATGGGCACGACGCGGGCGTAGTTCAACCGCGTCGGCCCGATCACGCCGACCACGCCGACGACGTTGCCGTCCCGGCCCCGGAACGGCTTGGCGATCACCGACGAGCCGCTGAGCGTGAACAGCTTGTTCTCCGCCCCGATGAAGATGCGCGTCGCATCGCCCGCACGCGCCGAATCGAGCAGCGCGGCGACCTCCTGCTTGCCGTCGAGATCGTCGAGCAGCGCGCGCACCCGCTCCAGATCGGCGGCATCGGCATCGTCGAGCAAACGCCCGTGCCCGCGCACGATCAGCACCGGGCGCCGCGCGCCATCCTCGCTCCAGATCGCCAGTCCCCGCTCGACCAATGTCCGCGCGGCGGCGTCGAGCGCCGAGCGGCCCGCCGACAGTTCCCGCTCCAGCCGCGCGCGCGCCTCCGCCAGCGTCAGCCCGGCCAGCGTCGCGGTCATGTAATTCCCCGCCTCGACGAGCGCGCCGGGCGCAACGCCGGGCGGCAGGTCGATGACGCGATTCTCGACCGCGCCGTCCTCGCCCACCAGCACCGCCAGCGCCTGTACCGGCCCCAGCGGCACGAAGCCGATCGAGCGCAGCACCGCCTCGCGCTTGGGCACCATCACCAGCCCGGCGCAGGCCGACAGGCCCGACAAGGCGGCGGTGGTCGCCGCCAGTGCCTCCTCGACCGGGCCGCCGGTGCCGGCACGCGCCTCGATCTGCTTGCGCTCGTCGTCGGTCGGCGCATGCGCCTGCATCATGCCGTCGACGAACAGCCGCAGGCCGCGCTCGGTCGGCATCCGTCCGGCGGAGGTGTGCGGCGCGGTCAGCAGCCCGGCCAGCTCCAGTTGCGCCAGCACGCCGCGGATCGAGGCGGGCGACAGGTTCAGCCCCGCCTGCGCCAGCGTGCGCGAACCGACCGGCTGGCCGCTTTCCAGATAACCGTCGACGACGCGGCGGAAGATGTCGCGCGCGCGGTCGGTGAGTTCGGCGATGGGCGGCGACCGGGTCACGCGCATGGATGTATGCGCGCGCGCCGCCCGGCTCAACCGGGCGACTTCATCTTTCGGAAACAACTGTCCGACAAAAGGGTGGGATGGCGGACGTCTCAACACCTTACGACCTGGACTTTGATCGCGCCGCGCATCTGCTCGTCGTCCGCTGGTACCGGATGTTCTCGCCGGGAGACGTCGAGACATATGGGCAGGAATATACGCGCGGGTTCGTCGCCGCGCAGTTCCGCTCCGGCTACCGGCTGCTGATGGACATGACCCCGTGCGACGCGCAGCCGCAGGAGTCGCTGGCATTGTTCGCGGCGCACATGAAGAAGATCCCGAAGGCGAGCCGGATCGGCGTCGCCGCGACCGCGCCCCTGCTGCGCGGGCAGGTGCGGCGGATCATGACCCAGCCGTACATGCGACTGTTCGAATCACCCGTCGACGCGCGCACCTGGGTAACGGCCTGACCCGCCACCCGATCGAGCGCACGGCGCAAAAAAACACCGTGATATCGCAGCTTAGCCGGCGCGCTTCATCCTTTCGCAACCATTGACCGGCAGGGAAGCTGGTCGATGTACGACATCGTCTTCGAGCGTGAATCCGCGCTGCTCGCCACCCGGTGGCACCGCATCTTCACGCCGGCCGAGGTGGCGGGATATGCCCGCGCGGTGATGCGCGGTTTCCTGGAGGCGCGGTTCCACCCCGGCTATCGCCTGTTGATGGACATGAGCGCGTGCGGGCCGCAGCCGCAGGATACGCTTGCGGCCTTCGCCACGCAGTTCCGCTCGTTTCCGAGGGCCAGCCGCATCGCGGTGGTCACCACCCCCTCGCCCGTCGCCCGCGCGCAGATCCTCCGGCGGATGCCGCAGCCTTATCTCCGGCTGTTCGACACGGCCGCCGAGGCGCGCGCCTGGGTGCTGGCGTAACGCCGTCATGTCCGCGCCGGCGGGGACGATGGCGATCCGGCGGCCCAGCGGAGGCTGGCGCGCCTCCGTCAACCCGGCTAGGGCGGGCACGATCCGTCCTCAAGGAGAGTTGAATGCGCCCCAGCGGCCGCGCCCCCGACCAGATGCGCCCCATCACCATCGAGCCGCGCTTCACGCGCCATGCCGAGGGTTCGGTGCTGATCGGCTTCGGCGATACCAAGGTCCTCGTCACCGCGTCCGTCGAGGAGCGCGTGCCGCCGTTCCTGCGCGGCAAGGGTCAGGGCTGGGTGACGGCCGAATATGGCATGCTTCCGCGCGCCACGCACACGCGCGGCAGCCGCGAGGCCGCCAAGGGCAAGCAATCGGGCCGCACGCAGGAAATCCAGCGGCTGATCGGCCGTTCGCTGCGCGCCGTCACCGACCTGACCGTGCTGGGCGAGCGTCAGATCACGCTGGATTGCGACGTGATCCAGGCCGATGGCGGCACCCGCACCGCCTCGATCTCGGGCGCATGGGTCGCGCTGCGGCTCGCGGTCGACGGGCTGCTGGCGTCGGGCAAGCTGACCGCCGACCCGATCACGCAGAAGATCGCCGCCGTGTCGTGCGGCATCTACAAGGGCGATCCGGTCCTCGACCTCGATTACGACGAGGATTCGAACGCCGACGCCGACGCCAATTTCGTGCTGCTCGAAAACGGCCATATCGCCGAGGCGCAGGCGACCGCCGAGCACGCCACCTATGACGAGGAAGCACTGCTCCGCCTGCTCCGCCTCGCCCGCATCGGCTGCAACGACATCTTCGCCGCGCAGGGACGCGCCGTCGCATGAGCGGAGAGGGCACCGAGCCGCAGGCGATCCGCAAACTGAAGCCCGGCAAGCTGGTGATCGCCAGCCACAATGCCGGCAAGGTGCGCGAAATCGGCGCGCTGCTGGAGGGGTACGGGCTGGAGGTGATCTCCGCCGCCTCGCTCGATCTGCCCGAGCCCGAGGAGACCGGCACCACCTTCGTCATGAACGCCGAGCTGAAGGCGCGCGCGGCGGCGGACCTGTCGGGCCTGCCCGCGCTGGCCGACGACAGCGGGCTATGCGTCGATGCGCTGGGCGGCGATCCGGGCATCTTCTCGGCGCGCTGGGGCGGGCCGGACAAGGACTTCGGCCATGCGATGCGGCTGGTCGAGGACAAATTGGGCGAAACGCCCGATGCGCCGCGCGACGCGCATTTCATCTGCGCGCTGGCGCTGGCCTGGCCCGACGGCCATGTCGAATGGTTCGAGGGGCGCGTCGACGGCACGCTCGTCTGGCCGCCGCGTGGGCTCAAGGGGCATGGCTACGACCCGGTGTTCCAGCCGGTCGGGCTGACCACGACCTTCGGCGAGATGGACGAACCCGCCAAGAACGAGATCAGCCACCGCGGCGACGCGTTCCGGCAGATGGTCGCGGCGGTCTTCTGATCCGGCCCGCCGGGCGGTCGCTCAATAGGCGCGCCGCCCGCGCGTTTCGCCGGGGGCATAGCGACAGACGAGGAAATCCTCGAACTGCCCCTCGGCCAGCGCGCAGCCGACCTCGGTCGTGTCGCGCGACACCATCTGCGCATAATGCGCCGCATCCTGCCAGTGGCCGGTGGTGCTGATCGCCGGGAACGGCCGGTTCCGGAACACCCGCCGCTCGTCGAGCCAGTAATTCGCCATATCGGCATAGGCATAGCTGCCACGCGTACCGGCGAACAGATTCTCGCCCTGCCACGCCGCGCCGCCGGATTGCTCCGCATGGAACATGCGCCCGGTACGCGCGAGCACCTGCGCATGGTGGGCCGCGTCGCCGGCCAGTGCCGGGCTCCAGGACAGCGGCCGCAGCCCCAGCTGCGCGCGGGTGCGGTTGTGCGCGTCGAGCATCGCCGCCTGCAGCAGCGCGATACCGCGTTCCGGCGCCAGTCGGCGCGCGCGCATCTCCAGTCCGGCGGCGGCGGCCGGGGTGCTGACGGCGAAAGCGAGGATCAGGGCGATCGAGCGGCGGAACATCATGATCGCTACGTTGGCGAAACGAACCTGTACCGCATATTACCAATTCGGCCCTTTTGACCCGCATTGGCGATCGAAAGCGGGAATCATGGTTATGGCCATGGCGCGCGCCTGTCCCCATATCGCCACCATCATGGCTTCTCCCGACGATGCGCCGCTGGCGCTCTACATCCACTGGCCGTTCTGCGTCTCCAAATGTCCCTATTGCGACTTCAACAGCCATGTCCGCGCCACGGTGGACGAGGCGGCGTGGCAGCGCGCGCTGCTCGCCGATCTGGCGCATGAGGCGGCACTGCTGCCCGGACGGCGACTCGGGTCGATCTTCTTCGGCGGCGGCACGCCGTCGCTGATGCCGCCCGCCACGGTCGCCGCGCTGATCGAGGCGGCGGTCGCCGCCTGGCCACCGACCGACGATGTGGAGATCACGCTGGAGGCCAATCCGTCGTCGGTGGAGGCGGCGCGCTTCGCCGACATCGCCGCCGCCGGGGTCAATCGCGTCTCGCTGGGATTGCAGGCGCTCGACGACGAAGCGCTGCACTTCCTGGGGCGCGCGCATGACGTGAGCGAGGCGCTGGGCGCGCTCGACGTCGCGCAGGCGCGGTTCGCGCGGGTCAGCATCGACCTGATCTACGCCCGCCCCGGCCAGCCGCTGGCGATGTGGGAGGCGGAACTGGCGCGCGCGCTTTCACTCGGGACCGAGCATCTGTCGCTCTACCAGCTGACGATCGAGCCTGGTACGCGCTTCGCGACCGAAGCGGCGGCGGGGCGGCTGACGATTCCCGATGGCGATGCCGCCGCCGACCTGTTCGAGCTGACGCGTGATCGCACTGCCGCCGCCGGGATCCCGGCCTATGAGATCTCCAACCATGCGCGCGCCGGGGAGGAGAGCCGCCACAACCTCGCTTACTGGCGCTACCGCGATTACGTCGGCATTGGTCCCGGCGCGCACGGCCGCCGCCACCGCCTCGCCAGCTTCCGCCGCCGCAAGCCGGAGAACTGGCTGGCCGCCGTCGCCCGCAACGGACATGGCATCGAAAGCGAGGAGCCGCTCGCCCCGACGACCCGCGCCAGCGAGGCGTTGCTGATGGGGTTGCGGCTGGCGGAGGGCGTCGACCTCGCCGCGATCGCCGCCGACAGCGGCGTGCCGGTTCCGGCGCTGGTCGACGATGCCGCGATCGCCGCGCTGCCGGGGCTGATCGCGCGCGACGGCACGCGGCTGCGCGTCACCGAGGCGGGGATGATCCTGCTCGACGCGATCCTGCCGCGTGTGGTGCGGGCGGAGTGATGTCCCCTCTCCTCTCCGGCAGGGAAGCGGCTTAGTCGCCGAACCCGGTCGGTGCCGGCGAAACCACCGTCGTCTCGCCGCCGCGGATCTCCTGCACCGCCAGCGCGCGCTCGGCGACATTGTCGCGGCCGAAGCGGAACGCGCCGTCGATGCCCGCGAACCCGTCCGGATCCCTCAGCCGCGCTTCGGGGAAGGGCGAACCCGGCCGCCACTCGCGCGCGATGCGCACGACCAGCAGCACCGAGTCGTAGCCCAGGCTCGACAGGCGATAGGGCGCGGCATTGAAGCGCGTGCGGTAATTGCGCGCATATTGACGATAGAGATTGTCGGGGACGCTGGCGAACCACGCCCCGTTCAGCGCCGCCGAGGCGCGCGCGGCGGCATCCGAATTCCACAGCTCGGTGCCGAGGATCTGTGCCGAGGGGCTGGCGCGGCGGACCAGCGGCACCGCCGTCGCCGCGGTCGCGCCGCTGTCGGCGATCAGCACCGCGCCGAACGGCGCGTCCTTCGTCATCCGCTGCACCGCCGCGCCCAGCGCGCCGGGACCGCGATCATAGGTCTGGAGCGACACCACCCGCCCGCCGGCCTGTTCGACCGCGCGCAGGAAGGCGGTGGAGGCACGGCTACCATACAGCGCATTGGGCACCAGCCCGCCGAAATTGTCGATCCCGCGCCCGCGCGCATAGGCCACGACGCGCTCGATCGCCTGCGCCGGGGCATAACCCAGCACATAGGCGCCGTTGCCCGCCACGCCGGTATCGTTGGAGAAGGACAGTACCGGCACCTTCGCCGCCCGCGCGATCGGCGCGACGGCGCGGACGTCCTCGGCCAGCAGCGGCCCGAGGATCAGCTGCGCGCCCTCGCGAATCGCGCGCGCCGCCGCCGCGCCCGCGCCGGTGGCGGTGTCGTAGCTGGTGATGCGGACCTGCTGGTTGCGGGTGTCGAGCAGCGCGAGTTGCGTGGCATTGGCCAGGCTGCGTCCCACCCCGGCGTTGCTGCCGGTCAGCGGCACCAGCAGCGCGACGCGGTTGCGCTGCGCATCCTGCGCCAGCCCGGTCACGACCTCCGGCTGGGTGGTGCGCGGCGGCGGCGGAGCCTGCGTGGTCGGCGCGGTCTGCACCGGACCGCGCGGCACCACCGTCGAACACGCCGCGAGCAACAGCGCGCCCGCGACGGTGATCGCCCGCGATAATGCGCTCGACCATTGCGAACGCCCGATCGCCTCTGCCATGACAACTCCCGTGAACCCTTTGACCCCCGGCCTGTACATCGTCGCCACCCCGATCGGCAATCTCGGCGATCTGTCCCCGCGCGCGGCAGAAATCCTGTCCGCAGCGGATGTTATCGCCGTGGAGGATACGCGCGTGACCGCCGGATTGCTCCGCCACATCGGCACGAAGCGCCCGATGACCCCCTATCACGACCATAATGCCGAACAGGTCCGCCCCGGACTGGTCGCGCGGATGGGCAGCGAGGTAGTGGCGCTGGTGTCCGACGCGGGCACGCCGCTGATCTCCGACCCCGGCTTCAAGCTGGTGCGCGATGCGCGCGCGGCGGGGCATCAGGTGGTGACGATCCCCGGGCCGTGCGCGGCGATCGCGGCGCTGACGCTGGCGGGGTTGCCGACCGACCGCTTCTTCTTCCTGGGCTTCCTGCCCGCCAAGGAACAGGCGCGCGCCACCGCCATTGCCGAGGTCGCCGCCGTCCGCGCGACCCTGGTCATCTACGAATCGGGGCCGCGCCTGTCGGCATGCCTGTCGGCGCTCGCCACCGGCCTCGGCGACCGCGAGGCGGCGGTCACGCGCGAGATCACCAAGAAGTTCGAGGAAGCCGTGACCGGCACGCTCTCGACGCTCGCGGCACGTTATGACGACGCGCCGCCCAGGGGCGAGATCGTGATCGTCGTCGCGCCGCCCGAACCGCCCGCCCCGGCCAGCGCCGAGGATGGCGAGGCCGCGCTGGTCGAGGCGCTGACCCGCCTGCCCGCGTCGAAGGCGGCGGGCGAGGTCGCGAAGGCGCTGGGGCTGGACCGCAAGGCGCTCTACGCCCGCGCGCTGGAGCTAAAGGTCGGCAATTAAGCAGGATCGCCGTTGCCGCACGTCTGGCAGGTCGGTAGCACTTTCCCGCCCCCCCCCCTGTCGCTTCGCGGAGCCGTCATGAAGAAATTGCTGATCCTGTCGTGCCTGCTGCTGCCCGTCGCCGCCGACGCGCAGCCCCATAAGTGGGAGCGGATCTTCGACGGCCGCACGCTCGACGGCTGGACGCCCAAGATCACCGGCCGCGCGGTGGGGGAGGATCCGCTGCACACCTTCGTGGTGAAGGACCGCGCGATCGCGGTCAGCTACGATCATTACGCCGCGTTCGACGGCGCGTTCGGGCATCTGTTCTACAAGACGCCGTTCAAAAGCTATCGCCTGCGTTTCGACTATCGCATGACGGGGCCGTCGATGTCGGGGATCGAACGCTGGCAGAACCGCAATTCCGGGCTGATGCTCCATGCGCAGGCGCCCGCGACGATGACCCGCGACCAGCAGTTCCCGGTCAGTCTGGAGTTCCAGCTGCTCGCCGTGCCCCGCCCGGATCGCGAACCGTCCGGCAATCTCTGCACGCCCGGCACCACGGTCGAATTCGATGGCACGCGCCCGACGCAGCATTGCATCACCGGCACCGGCCCGCTGGTGCCGCTGGGCAAATGGGCGCATGTCGAACTGGAGGTGCTGCCCAACGGCACGATCACGCACATGATCGATGGCCGGCGGGCGATCCGCTACCGCGACGCGCGGCTCGCCCCCGACGACAAGGACGCGCAGCCGCTGATCGCGGCGGCGGGCGGATCGCTGCAGCTTCGGCAGGGCTATATCGCGCTCCAGAGCGAGGGGCAGCCGACCGAGTTCCGCAATATCGAGGTGCAGCGGATCGACTGATCTGCGCTGCTTGCGGAGCGCCGCGTCCCTGCCTACACCCGCCGGCAATACCAATTGGATACCGGAGAATGGGATGACGCGACGCACGGGCCGGACCCTCGCCCTCCTGCTGGCGACGCTCGCCGTCACGCCCGCCGGCGCCGATCCCGCGACGCTGCCCGCGATCTTCCCGACCCCGGTCGAGATGGCACTGCGCGGCGCCGATACGATCGCGCTCGGCCGCTCGGTGGTGCTGGTCGCCGCGCCCGGCACCCAGCCGGAGACGCTGGCGCTGGTCGAGCGCGGGCTGCGCGACGCCGGGGTCCGGACGATCGCCGCCGCGCGGGCCCTTTCGCCCAGCGCCGATCGCGCGCAGATCGTCCTCGGCACCGGCGACACCGCGCCGGTCCGCGCCGCGCTGGCCCGCGCCGGCACCACGATCGACGACGCGCGCGAAGGCTATACGATCGCCACCGACGCGGACGGGGCGGGGGTGGTCATACTGGCCGGGCGCGATGCCGACGGGCTGTTCCATGCCGCGCAGACCTTCCGCCAGCTCGCGCGCACCGGCCCGATCCCGGCGCTGCTGATCCGCGACCATCCCGCGATGCCGATCCGCGGCACGATCGAGGGCTTCTACGGCAAGCCGTGGACGATGGCGGACCGCACCAAGCACCTCGATTTCCTCGCCACCGTCAAGGCGAACACCTATGTCTACAGCCCCAAGGACGATCCCCATGCGCGCGACCGCTGGCGGGAGCCTTATCCCGCCGCGACGCTGAGCGCGCTGGGCGCGCTGGTCGCCACCGCGCGGCGCGATCACGTCGATTTCGTCTATGCGATCTCGCCGGGGCCGACCGTCTGCTTCTCCGATCCCGCCGACGCCCAGGCGCTGGAGCGCAAGTTCGACGCGCTGCGCGGGATCGGCGTGCGCAGCTTCTACGTCGCGCTCGACGATATCGAGTACAAGAAATGGAATTGCGATCGCGACGCCGCCGCCTTCGGTCCCTCCGGCGCTGAGGCGGCCGGCGTCGCGCAGGCGAAGCTGCTCAACGTCGTGCAAGCCGACCTGCTGGCGAAGGACGCCGCGTCGCGCCCGCTGATCATGGTCCCCACCGAATATTATGACGCGAAAGAATCGCCCTACAAGGCGGCGCTGCGCCAGCACCTCGACCCGCGCATCGTCGTGCAATGGACCGGCACCGACGTCGTTCCGCCCGCCATCGCCATCTCCGATGCGAAGGCCGCGACCAAGGCGTTCGGGCGCAAGACGCTGCTCTGGGACAATTATCCGGTCAACGATTATGCGCAGACCACCGGCCGGCTGCTGATGGCCCCGTATACGCGGCGCGAGGCCGGGCTGTCGGGCGAATTGAGCGGCATCCTGTCCAACCCGATGAACCAGGAAGCGCCCAGCCGCGTCGCGGTGACCGGCGTGCTGGCGTTCGCCTGGAACGACAGGGGCTATGACGCCGACCGCACGTGGCGCTTCGCCGCGCGCGAACTGGCGGGCGGCGACCCACACGCGACCGATGCGCTGCTCACCTTCTTCGACACGCAGCATCTGGCCCCGACCTTCGGCAGCCAGCCGTGGCAGGAACAGGCGCCCCGGCTCAAGGCGTTGCTCGACCGTGTCCGCGAGACACTGGCCGATAGCACGCCCGATCGGCGCCGCGCCGCGCTGGCGGAACTGGCGCGTAGCGCCGACGAGCTGACCGACGCCTCCGATGCGATCCGCGCTGGAGTGGCCGACCCGGCCTTCGCGGAACAGACGCGCCCGTGGCTGGAGGCGCTGCAGCTTTGGGGACGCGCGCTGCGCCAGACCGCCGCCGGCCTGTCCGCCGCCGACACCGGCAGCCGCGCCGCCACGCGCTACTTCGCCGAGGCGAAGCGGCTGGCGGCGGAAGCGGCGGCGGTCCGGACGATCGCCGGCGCGACCCGCTTCGACGGTCCGGTCCGGATCGCGGACGGCGTGCTCGACCGCTTCGTGACCGATGCGCCGGGGCTGATCGCCATCCCCGCACCAAAATAGCATTGCGAGTCGTTAGCAATATCATTAGAGGCCGCTTCAACAAGGAAGGGGCCTCTATATGTTTGCCGATCTCGCACTTGCCGGACTGCTGCTCGCCGGGGCCGCCGCCGCTCCCGCCGCCGCACCTGCCGACGCCGACACCGCGGATGCCAACGGTCCTGCCGACGACATTCTGGTGCAGGGCCGCCGCGACGAGGCGGTCGCGGCGACCAAGACCGCGACCCCGCTGATCGAGGTGCCGCAGCCGATCACCGTCGTCACCGACGACGTGTTCCTGGCGCAGGGCGCGATCAACATCTCCGACACGGTGCGCTATACGGCCGGGGTCAATTCCGACTCCTTCGGCCGCGACAGCCGCGCCGACAGTTTCAAGATCCGCGGTCTGGACGCGCTGCAGTTCCGCGACGGGATGCGCGACGTCTTCAGCTATTGGGCGACGATCCCGTCCGACCCGTATAATTTCTCACGTGTGGAGGTGGTGCGCGGCCCCGCCTCGGTCCTGTTCGGGCAGGGATCGCTGGGCGGCCTGGTCAACGTCGTCTCCAAGACGCCGCTGCTCGAAAACAGCGCGGACATCGCGCTGGTCGCCGGCAGCTTCGATCGCAAGGAAGTGCTGGCCGATCTGAACGGCGTGGTCGGCGGCAATCTGGGCGTCCGGCTGGTGGCGCGCGCCCGCGATGCGGACACGTACATCGCGCACACGCCCGACGATCGCGTGATGCTGGCGCCCTCGCTCACCTGGCGGCCGGGCGCGCGTACCGAGATCACGCTGCTCGGCCTGTATCAACGGGACCATGGCGGCTCGACCACCAATTTCCTGCCGGTGATCGGCACCTTCATCGACAACCCCGGCAATCCGCCGCTCGATCGCTACCTGTTCGTCGGCAAGCCCGGCTGGGATCGGTACGACGGGCGGCTGTTGCAGGGCGGCGGATCGCTGACGCAGCGGTTCGGCGACGACGTGACGCTCAGCCTGAAGGCACGCTACATCGACAGCACGCTGCAATATAACACCCATTATCCCGACAGTTACTCCAATCCGCGTGATCCCTACACGCCTGGCGGCAACGGGCGGCGGATCGGGCTGTACGCTTACGGGCTGGATGGCCGGATGAACGTCTTTTCGACCGACAACAATCTGCGCGTCCGCTTCAACACGGGTGCGGCGGTCGAACATGTCTTGCTCGCCGGTATCGACTACAGCTGGAACGCGGTGAAGAAGCGGCAGGCCGTCGGCTATCAGGAGGTGGACCTCTACGACCTCGATCGCGATGCCATCCTGACCCCGAACCCCGGCGGCGCGCGCGGGCGGGAGGCGCAGCGGCAGCTCGGCATCTATGCGCAGGACCAGATCCGTTTCTGGGACCGGGTCTCGGTGGTGCTGGGTGCGCGCCGCGACCGCGTGACGACCTCCGGCACGCCGCGTCGCGTCGATACCGCCACCACCTTCCGCGCCGGGATCATCGGCGAGATCGGCGCGGGCGTCTCGCCGTTCTTCAGCTACACCGAAAGCTTCCTGCCGATCGCGGGCACCACCACCGCCGGGGCGCCGTTCCGTCCCCAGATGGGGCACCAGTTCGAAACCGGCGTCAAGTGGCAGCCCGATCACGCGACGCTGGTCACGCTGACCGGCTTCCGCATCAAGGACACCAACCGCCCGATCCCGGATCCCGCCAACCCCCTTGGGCAGATCCAGGCCGGCGAGGTCACCAGCCAGGGTGTCGAGCTGGAGGCGACGCGCACCCTGCCCGGCGATTACGACCTGTCGCTGTCCTACGGCTTCAACGACGTATCGGGCGGCGGGCTGACCGACTTCACGGCACGGCATATCGCCTCGGCCTGGGCCGCCAAGACCTTCACGCAGGGCTCGACCGCGCTGCGACTGGGCGCGGGCGTCCGCTATCTGGGGCGGCAGGTGTCGAGCAACGCGGTCTGGACGCTCGTGACGCCCGGGCGCGCCATGGCCGACGCGCTGGTCGAGGTGACCGAGGGTCGCTGGCGCGCGACGCTCAACGCCACCAACCTGTTCGACAAGCGCACCTATGCCAGCTGCCTGGCGCGCGGCGACTGCTTCATGACCGCGCCGCGCAACGTCATGGCCTCGATCGGCTATCACTTCTGATCTTCATGGTCGCGCGGCGGCGGCGCGGTGCCGTCCGGAGCGATCGGCGCTGTCCTACAGCGCCGGTTCGCGGCTATGCTCGTCACGTCATGCCGCTCTCTTCGCCCTTCTTCCTCCGTCGCGATCGCTCCGCATCCGCGCGGAGAGGGTTCGAAGCGCGACGTGGTGTGAACTTTGTGAACTTCCGCGCGCCCGTCGCGGTCGCTCCGCCGCAGCGTCGCGTCGCGTGACGCGCCCTCCCCGCCCGACGACCACCACCGCCCGTCGCACCGCCGAGGAAGCCGGGCGGCGCGGCGAGCGGATCGCGGCATGGTGGCTGCGGCTGAAGGGCTGGAGCATCCTCGACCGCCGCGTCCGCACCCCCGCCGGCGAGGTCGACCTGATCGCGCGGCGCGGCGGCTTGATCGCCTTCGTCGAGGTGAAGGCGCGCCGCAGCGCCGCCGAGCTGGACCACGCCATCGACCAGCGCCGCCTCGCGCGCGTCGCCGCCGCCGCCGAGCTGCTGATGCCGCGCTATGCCACCAACGGCGAGGATATCCGCATCGACGTGCTGCTGCTCGCACCGGCCACGCGCCCCCGCCATATCGAGAATGCGTGGATCGGCTACTGACAGCCGTACGCGCGGAGCCTACATCCCCGGTCATGACCCAGCCGCTCACCGTCGCCGTCCAGATGGACCCGCTCGACCAGATCAACGTCGCGGGCGATTCCACCTTCGCACTGATGCTCGCCGCGCAGGCGCGCGGGCACACGTTGTTCCACTATGACGCGACCGCGCTCAACTGGTCCGACGGCCGGCTGTGGGCCAAGGCGCATCCGGTGACGGTGCAGCGGGTCGCGGGGGATCATTTCCGCTTCGGCGACCCCGTGGCGCTGGATCTGGGCGTGGACGCGGACGTGGTGCTGATGCGGCAGGACCCGCCGTTCGACCTCGGCTATATCACCGCCACGCACCTGCTGGAGCGCGTCGCCGACCGGACGCTGATCGTCAACGATCCCGCCAGCGTCCGCAACGCGCCCGAAAAGGTCTTCGTGCTCGACTATGCGCGCTTCATGCCGCCGACGCTGGTGACGCGCTCGCTCGACGAGGCGCGCGCCTTCCTGAAGCAGCATGGCGAGATCGTCGTGAAGCCGCTGCACGGCAACGGCGGGAAGGCGATCTTCCACGTCCGCAACAGCGGCGAGAACCTGTCCGCGCTGATGGAGGTGTTCAACCAGACGTGGCGCGAGCCGCATATGGTGCAGGCGTTCCTGCCCGATGTGGCGAAGGGCGACAAGCGCATCGTGCTGGTCGACGGCGAGGTCGCGGGCGCGATCAACCGGCTGCCGGGCGAGGGCGAGATCCGCTCCAACCTGGCGGTCGGCGGCTCGGCGCAGAAGACCGAACTGACCCCGCGCGAGCGCGAGATCTGCGCGGTGCTCGGCCCGGAGCTGAAGCGGCGCGGGCTGATCTTCGTCGGCATCGACGTGATCGGCGGCGAATGGCTGACGGAGATCAACGTGACCTCGCCGACCGGCATCGTCGCGATCGAGAAGTTCGACGGCACCGATGTCGCGGGGATGATCTGGGACGCGATCGACAAGCGCCTCAAGGAACGCGCGCGCTGACCGGGCCGTTGCCGCCCGCGTGACCGACTTCATCATCCACTGGATCGTCGCGGGCGGCTATCTCGGCATCTTCCTGCTGATGGCGCTCGAGAATATCGTCCCGCCGATCCCGTCCGAGGTCATCATGGGGCTGGGCGGGATCGCGGTGGCACGCGGGCAGATGGACATCGTGCCCTTGCTGCTGTGGGGCACGGCGGGGACGACCGCGGGCAACGTCTTCTGGTACGTGATCGGGCGGCGGCTGGGCTATGCGCGCTTCCGCCCGTTCGTGGAGCGGCACGGCCGCTGGCTGACGATGGAGTGGGAGGATGTCGAGCGGGTCCGCACCTTCTTCCACCGCCACGGCGGCTGGGTGATCTTCGTGTTCCGCTTCATGCCGACGTTCCGCACCATGATCTCGCTGCCCGCCGGCATGGCCGGGATGCCGCTCGCGCGGTTCCTGGCGATGACCTTCCTGGGCAGCATCATCTGGAACGGCGTGCTGGCCGGGGCGGGCTATTATCTCGGCAGCCGCTTCGCGGAGCTGGATCGGTACGTCGGGCCGGTCGGCGTGGCGATGACGGTGCTCGCGCTCGGCTGGTACGGCTGGCGGGTCGCGACGTGGAAGCCGCGCCATTGAGGTCAGCCGCGCGGATGCGCCGCCCGATAGACGTCCAGCAGATGCGCCGCATCCACGCCGGTATAGACCTGCGTCGAACTCAGGCTGGCGTGCCCCAGCAGCTCCTGCAACGCGCGCAGGTCCGCCCCACGCCCCAGCAGGTGCGTCGCGAAACTGTGGCGCAGCGCGTGCGGCGTCGTCCGGTCCGACAGCCCCAGCCGCGCCCGCGCCGCCCGCACCCGTGCCCGCACGATCCCGCCGTCCAGCGTGCCCCCGCGCACGCCCCGGAACAGCGCCGCGTCCGGCGTCAGCGGCCACGGCACCCGCGCCGCATAGTCCTCGATCGCGGCGCGCACCGGGGGCAGCAGCGGCACGATCCGCGTCCGGTCGCGCTTGCCCGTCACCCGCAGCGTCTCGCCCAGCGGCAACACCGCGCCGGTCAGCCCCAGCGCCTCGCCGATCCGCAGACCGGCCCCGTACAGCAGCAGCAGCACCGCCCAGTCGCGCGCCGCCACCCATGGCTCGTCGCTCTCCTCCGCGACATCGCTGGCCAGCCCGACCGCCTCGTCCGGAGAGATCGGGCGCGGCACGCCCTTCTTGACGCGCGGCCCCTTCAATCGTGGTGCCGCCCCGATGCCGCCCGCCCAGTCCAGGAATCCGCGCACCGCCGACAATTCGCGCGCCGCCGAGGCGTTCGACAGCCCGCTGCCGCGCCGCTGCGCCAGATAGGCACGCAAGTCCGGCGCCGTGACCCGGGCCAGACCGGCCCGGTCGATCCGCTCGCCCCAATGCAGGGTCAGGAAAGCGACCAGCCGCTCGGCCGTGGCCCGATAGGCACGCACCGTATGTTCCGACCGGCGACGATCACGCGCCAGGTGGATGGACCATTGCAACGACAGCGGGACCGGATTTTCGCTCACCTCGTCGCATGTCGCGCCATCGCCTGATCGTGGCAAACCAAAATTAAGAAACTTCCTGCTAGCCGTTAGTCATGAACGGACCGCCCCTGGCCCTGTCGCCCCATGTGGAGGCGCAACGTCTCGCGGCGTTGCAGGCGCTGCACCTTGTCGATAGCGCGCCGGAGCGGGAGTTCGATGCGCTGGTCGCGCTTGCCGCGGAACTGCTCGGCTGCCCGACCGCGCTTCTCAACCTCGTCGATCGCGACCGGGTGTGGGTGAAGGCGCGGACCTCGCCCGGGCCGGCGGAACTGCCGCGCGACATCACCTTCTGCGCCCGGACCGTCATCGACGACCGGCTGACCGTGATCGACGACACGCTCGACGACGACCGCTATCATGACACGCCGCTGGTCTGCGATGCGGGGGTCCGCTTCTATGCCGGTGCGCCGCTGCACGTCGCCGATAGCGAGGGCGTGCGCCACGCCGTTGGTACGTTGTGCGTGGTCGATTCGACCCCGCATCAGCCCGCCCCGCGCGAACTGGCGGGGCTGGCGCAGCTCGCGACGCTGGCCGAGGCGTTGCTGGACGCGCGCCGCACTGCGCTGAAGGCCATCCATATCGCGACCAGCGGCGAGGAACTGGTGACGCGGCTGGCGCGGCAGGACCGTATCTTCAGCCAGGCCGAACAGATCGCCGCGATCGGATCGTGGCGCTATTCGGTCGATGACGGAATGCTGGAATGGTCCGACAACGTCTATCGCATCCATGGCCTGCCGATCGGTGAAATGCCGGCGCTGGCCGACGCGCTGAATTTCTATCCCGAAGCCATGCGCCCCGTCGTGCAGGCGCAACTGGCCGCCGGGCTGGCGGACGGAACGCCGATGTCGATCGAAAGCGATTTCGTCACCGCCGATGGCCGGTTGCGGCGGGTGCGCGCGCAGGCCGATCCGGAATATGTCGACGGGCGGATCGTCGCGATGGTCGGCATCTTCCAGGACATCACCGAGCGCTATGCACTGGAACAGCAGCTGCGCCGCTCCGCCGACACCGATGCGCTGACCGGCATCGCCAATCGCGCGGCGTTCGATCGCGAGCTGGAGGCGGCGATGGCGCGCGCGCGCCTGCTCGGCACCACGCTGCACCTCGCCCTGATCGATCTCGACGGGTTCAAGGCGATCAACGACACGCTGGGTCATGATGCGGGCGACGACGTGCTGCGCGCGACCGGCACGGCGCTGCGGGAACCTTGGCTGCGTGGCTGTATCGCGGCGCGGATCGGCGGCGACGAATTCGCGCTGATCGTCGAGGACCGGACGCTCGCCGCCGATATTCCCGGGCTGTGTGAGCGGATCGAATCGGCGCTGCGTGTGCCGGTCGAGGCGGGCGGGATGACGATGACCAGCGCCGGATCGGTCGGGATCGCCGCATTCGATGCGGATTGCCACTCGCTGCGCGATTTCGCACGCCGCGCCGACATGATCCTCTATGCCGCCAAGCGCGCGCGGATCGGCACGCGGGAGATGCGCCGGGTGGCGTAAGCGTCCGCCGCGCCCGCGCTTCCCTCCGACTCGAACACGCCCCATATGGCGCGGACGATGTCCTCCCGCGCGCGCGTCCTCGTCCTGAACTCGGCTCTGGGGCCGCTCGATTACCGCGTGCCGCACGGCATGACGGTCGAGCCCGGCTCGGTCGTCGTCGCACCGCTGGGCCCACGGCAGTTGCTCGGCGTCGCGTGGGAGGCCGAACGGATGCCGTCGGATGCCGAGGTCGGCGACAATCGGCTGCGCAACCTGCTGGCGGTCGCCGATGTGCCGCCGCTGCGCGCGCCGCTGCGGCGGCTGATCGAATGGACCGCCGATTACTATCTGGCGCCGCCCGCCGCCGTGGTGCGGATGGCGCTGTCCTCGACCGCCGCGCTGGAGGGCGGGCGCAGCGTCGTCGAATACCGCGCGACCGGCACGGTCCCCGATCGGCTGACCGCGCAACGCGAACAGGCGCTGGAGCGGATCGGCGACCGACAGGGGCTGATCCGCGAACTCGCGCAGATCGCCGACGTCAGCGATGCGGTGATCCGGGGATTGGTGAAGGTCGGCGCGATCGAGGGGGTCGCGGTCGACATCGACAGCCCCTATCCGGTTCCCGATCCCGACCACGCGCCGCCGACGCTGTCAGACGATCAGCGCGCCGCCGCCGCCACCTTGGTCGCGGACGTGGACGCCGCCGCCTTCCGCCCGACCCTGCTCGACGGCGTCACCGGATCGGGCAAGACCGAGGTCTATTTCGAGGCGGTCGCCGCCGCGATCCGCGCGGGCAAACAGGTGCTGGTGCTCCTCCCCGAGATCGCGCTGACCGAGCCGTTCCTGAAGCGCTTCCACGATCGCTTCGGCTGCGAGCCGGTGGCATGGCATTCCGGCCTGCGCGCGACGCAGCGCCGCCGCGCCTGGCGCGCGATCGCCGGCGGCGAGGCGCGGGTGACGGTCGGTGCGCGCTCGGCCTTGTTCCTTCCCTATGCGAATCTGGGGCTGATCGTGGTCGACGAGGCGCACGAGACGAGCTTCAAGCAGGAGGACGGCGTCCATTATCACGCCCGCGACGTCGCGGTGATGCGCGGACTGTTCGAGGGCTGCCCGGTGATCCTCGCCAGTGCCACCCCCGCGATCGAGACGCGGCATCAGGTCGCGCTGGGCAAGTACGCCGAAGTGAAGCTGCCCGGCCGCTTCGGTGTCGCGCAGATGCCGACGATCGAGGCGATCGACCTGATCGCCGAACCGCCCGAGCATGGCCGCTGGATCAGCCCCCGTCTGGTGAAGGCGATGGAGGAGGCACTGGCGCGGCGGGAACAGTCGCTGCTGTTCCTCAACCGGCGCGGCTATGCCCCGCTGACACTGTGCCGCACGTGCGGGCATCGTTTCCAATGTCCCAATTGCACCGCCTGGATGGTCGAGCATCGCCTGACGCGGCGGCTGGCCTGCCACCATTGCGGACATATCGAGCCGGTGCCGCGCCTCTGCCCCGAATGCCAGAACGAGGATACGCTGGTCGCGTGCGGCCCCGGTGTCGAGCGGATCGCCGACGAGGTCGCGGCGCTCTTCCCGGAGGCGCGCACCGCCGTCGTCACCTCCGACACGATCTGGAGCCCCGCCAAGGCCGCCGAATTCGTCGCGCGGATGGAGGCGGGCGACATCGACATCGTCGTCGGCACGCAATTGGTGACCAAGGGCTATCACTTCCCGAACCTGACATTGGTCGGGGTGATCGACGCCGACCTGGGTCTCGACGGGGGCGACCTGCGCGCGGCGGAGCGGACCTTCCAGCAGATCCGGCAGGTGTCGGGGCGGGCCGGGCGCGGGGCCAAGCCCGGCCATGTCTTCATCCAGACGCACAGTCCCAAGGCGCAGGTGATGCAGGCGCTGGTGACGGGCGATGCCGATGCCTTCTACGCCGCCGAGACCGAGGCGCGCGAGGAGGCCGGCGCGCCGCCGTTCGGCCGCTATGCCGCGATCATCGTGTCGAGCGAGGAACAGGGTGCCGCGCACGACACCGCGCGCGCGATCGGCCGCGCCGCGCCGCGCGTCGACGGCATGGAAGTCTATGGCCCCGCGCCCGCGCCGCTGGCGATGCTGCGCGGGCGACACCGCTTCCGGTTGCTGGTCCATGCACGCCGCGCGCTCGACGTACAGGACGTGATCCGCGACTGGCTGGGCACGGTGGAATGGCCCGCCAAGGTGCGCGTCGCGGTGGACGTCGATCCCTACAGCTTCCTGTAGAGGGACTATCGCCATGGTCACCCGGGCACGGGCCGGGGTCCACCTGCCCGCATCATCCCGGGTTACGGCTCTTGCGGCACCCTGGACCGCGGTATGCGCCGCGCCTTCCCCCTTTACCCGCCGACCCGCACCCACAAGGCGGTGGCGTCGTCGCTGGCCTTGAAGCGCGGAAAGCGCAGGCACGCCGCATCGTCACGCTCGATCGCGCGCATTTCCATGCCCAGCACCGCCAGCCCGTCGCGTCGCATCACCGCGAACAGCCCCACCGCGTCATAGGCCGCATAGGCATCGACCAGCGCCGCCATGCCATCGCTCATCAGCAGCAGTTCGTCGCCGACCGCGACGTCGAAGCGCGCGGTATCGACCGCCGCCGCGCTCGCCGCCGCATCGACGCCCAGCACGCGCCGCCCCGGCCGCGCCCGTGCGGTGCGCCGGTCCGCCAGCACCGCCGGCGTCCGCAGCTTGTTCGCCCCGACCCCGGGCCCCAGCGCCGCCGCCTGCGCGCTTTCGCGGGCGCGATCGGGCGCGGGCGTGCACCACGACGCCGTCTCCCCGCGCGCGCGCAGGACCGCACAATCGGCGGCCCACGCCACCTCCAGCACGTCCCCGACCAGCTGCACCGCCGCGAAGGCGGCGGACGGCACTTCCCACGCCCCCTCCGGCGCGCGCCGCCGCTCCGCCGCATAGCGCGCCGCGACGGCGGCGAAGACCTGCGCGCAGGTACCGTGCAGATCGTCCGCGCGCGCGCCGGCAAAGGCCGCATCGGCGGCCGCCGACAGCCACGCCGCCCCGCCCTGCGCGCCGAGCAATCCCGGCGGCGACAGATCGGTGGCGCCGTCGACCACCCAGGCGTGGCGCGCGCCGGCACCCGCACGGTCGTCATTGGGCGTGGCGGTATCGCCGCACAGGCTGAGCGACTGGATCAGGTCGAGGTGCATGCCCCGCCCCTAGCACCTCAGTCGGCGAACAGCAGCACCGGCGTTTCGAGATACTTCCTGAGCGCCTGCACGTAGCTCGCCGCGTCCCAGCCGTCGACGACGCGATGGTCGCAACTGATCGACAGGTTCATCAGCTTGGCGCGGACAATGTCGTCTCCCTTGAACACCGGACGCTCGACGATCTTGTTCGGCCCGATGATCGCCACTTCCGGGCGGTTGATGACCGGGGTGGTGGCGATGCCGCCGAGAGGCCCTAGCGACGTGACGGTGATCGTGCCGCCGCCCAGTTCCTGCGGGGTCAGCTTGCCCGCGCGCGCCGCGTTCGCCAGCCGCCCGATCTCGGTGGCGAGTTGCCAGACGTTGCGGTCCTGCGCGTCGCGGATGACGGGCACGGTCAGCCCGGCGTCGGTCTGCGCCGCCATGCCGACATGGACGCGGCCCGAGCGCGTCACCACGCCCGCGTCGTCGTCATAGCGCGCGTTGAGCATCGGGAAGTCAGGCAAGGTCCGGCACATCGCGACGATCAGCAGCGGCAGCATCGTCAGCTTGGGGCGCTCGCCACGGTTCGCGTTCAGGTCCGCGCGCATGTCCTCCAGCGCGGTGACGTCGATCTCGTCGACATAGGTGAAGTGCGGGATGTTGCGCTTCGACGCGGCCATGTTCTCGGCGATGCGGCGCCGCATGCCGATGACGCGCACCTGCTCGTCGTCGCGGGTGCGGCTGGCGTGGGGGGCGTGATAGCCCTGCCCGGCGTTGTAGCGGAGATAGGCATCGAGATCGGCGTGGCGGATACGCTCGCCCTCGGGCACGCGGATCGCCGAGAGATCGACGTTCAGGTCCTTCGCGCGGGCGCGGACCGCGGGGGAGGCGAGAACCGGGGTGTGGGTGGCCACAACTGCCCCCCTCCCTGGAAGGGAGGGGTTGGGGGTGGGTTCGGCCTTCGAGGGCGCGTTGTGGGGCTCGGACTGGGACTGTGCGTCACGCTGGGGATTTGCGTGTTGAGACACATCACCCACCCCCATCATGGGGTCATGACCGACCGCATGATCCTCCCTTTCAGGGAGGGGAGCGGCTTCCTCGACGCCCGGGTTCTCCGCCTCAAGCGTGGCGAGCTCGGTGGCCGGGGCAGCGACGTCGCGCTCCCCCCCCATTTCCCCCTCACCCTCGGTCTCAATCACTACCAGCGGCGCGCCGATCGACACCTGATCGCCGACCTGCCCAGCGATCTCGACCACGACGCCCGCGACCGGCGATTCCATCTCCACGGTCGCCTTGTCGGTCATCATGTCGGCGAGGCTCTGGTCCTCCTCGACACGGTCGCCGACGGCGACGTGCCATGCGACGATCTCCGCCTCGGAAATGCCCTCGCCGATGTCCGGCAGCTTGAAGGTGAAACGCGCCATCTGCCTTAGTCCTTCAGGATTTTCTTGAGCGCCTGGCCGATCCGCACCGGTCCCGGGAAATAGGCCCATTCCAGGCTGTGCGGGTACGGCGTGTCGAAGCCGGTGACGCGCTCGACCGGGGCCTCCAGGTGATAGAAGCACCGCTCCTGTACCAGCGCCGCCAGTTCCGCGCCGAACCCGGCGGTACGCGTCGCCTCGTGGACGATCATGCAGCGCCCGGTCTTCTTCACGCTGGCCTCGATCGCCTCGATGTCGAGCGGCACGAGCGTGCGCAGGTCGACGATCTCGGCATCCACGCCGGTGTCGGCCACGACCTGCGCGCAGACATGCACCATCGTGCCATAGGCGAGCATCGTCACCGCCTCGCCCTCCCGCACGACGTTCGCCTTGCCCAGCGGGATCTTGTAATAGCCAGTGGGCACCTCGCCGCCGGGATGCTTCGACCAGTTTTCCGCCGGCCGGTCCCAATGGCCGTTGAACGGGCCGTTGTAGATGCGCTTGGGCTCGAAGAAGATGACCGGATCGTTGTCCTCGATCGCGGCGATCAGCAGCCCCTTGGCGTCATAGGGGGTAGAGGGGATGACGGTCTTCACGCCCGAAACGTGGGTGAAGATGCCCTCCGGGGACTGCGAGTGCGTCTGTCCGCCGAAGATCCCGCCCCCGAACGGCGAGCGCACCGTCAGCGGCGCGGTGAACTCCCCGCCCGAACGGTAGCGCAGACGCGCCGCCTCGCTGACCAGCTGGTCGAGCGCCGGGTAGATGTAATCGGCGAACTGGATTTCGGGGACCGGGCGAAGGCCATAGGCGCCCATGCCGACCGCGACGCCGATGATCCCGCATTCGGTGATCGGCGTGTCGAAGACGCGGGTCTTGCCGTATTTCTTCTGCAGGCCGGCGGTGGCGCGGAAGACGCCGCCGAAATAGCCGACGTCCTCGCCCATGACGACGATCGACGGATCGCGCGCCATCGTCACGTCCATCGCGGAATTGATCGCCTGGATCATGTTCATGCGGGTGGTGGTGTCCGCGTCGTGTTCAGTTACGTCGGTCATTTCAGAACCCGTCACCCCGGCGAAGGCCGGGGTCCATTGCGCCGGCAGCGCAGGTGGAGAGATGGATCCCGGCCTTCGCCGGGATGACGACATCGCGGGGCGGCACCGTCACTTGCGCGCCCACGGGCGGCCGCTGGCGGTTTCCTCGTCGATCATCATCTGCCGCTGCTCGCGCAGATGCCACGGCATTTCCTCGAACACCCCGTCGAACAAGGTGTCGAGCGGCTGGTGCAGGCCGTGGCCGAGGATGCCGTTCTTCTCCGCCGCCTTCTGCGCGCTCTTCACCTCTTCGGCGACCTCGCGGTCCATCGCCTCCTGCCGGGCGTCGTCCCACTCGCCGATCGTGACCAGATGGTCCTTCAGCCGGCGGATCGGATCGCCGAGCGGCCACGCGGTCGGTTCCCCCGCCGAGCGATATTGCGTCGGGTCGTCGGAGGTCGAATGCCCCTCGGTCCGGTACGTGAAATGCTCGATCAGCGTCGGCCCGGCGTTGGTGCGCGCGCGCTCGGCGGCCCAGGCGGTCGCGGCATAGACCGCCAGCGCGTCGTTGCCGTCGACGCGCAGCCCCGCGATCCCGTAGCCGACCGCGCGCGCGGCGAAGGTGGTCGCCTCCGCACCCGCGAAGCCGGAGAAGCTCGAAATCGCCCATTGGTTGTTGACGACGTTGAAGATCACCGGCGCGCGATAGACCGTGGCGAAGGTCAGCGCGGAGTGGAAGTCGCCCTCGGCGGTCGAGCCTTCGCCGCACCAGGTCGCCGCGATCCGCGTATCGCCCTTCGACGCCGAGGCCATCGCCCAGCCGACCGCCTGCGGATATTGCGTGGTCAGATTGCCCGAGATCGAGAAGAAGCCGAAGCGCTTTTCCGAATACATGATCGGCAGCTGCTTGCCCTGCAGCTTGTCGCCGGTGTTCGAATAGATCTGGTTCATCATGTCGACCATCGGGCAACCGCGCGCGATCAACAGCCCCTGCTGGCGATAGGAGGGGAAGCACATGTCCTCGGCATCCAGCGCGTGCGCGGCGGCGACCGCGACCGCCTCCTCGCCCAGGCATTTCATGTAGAAGCTGGTCTTGCCCTGCCGCTGCGCGCGGAACATCCGTTCGTCGAAGGCGCGGACGGTCGCCATGTGGCGCAGCATGCGGCGCAGCGTGTCGGGCGACAGGCGCGGATTCCACGGGCCGACCGCCTGGTTCTGCTCGTCGAGGACGCGCACCATCGTATAGGCCAGCTCGGTGAAGGTGTTCGCTGGCTCGGCGGTGTCGGGGCGGCGCGCGGAACCGGCCGGGGGCACGTCGACATCGGCGAAATCGACCGCGTCGCCGGGCCGGAACTTGGGTTCGGGGACGTGCAGGGAAAGCGGCGGCAGGTTGCCGCGCGGTCGCACGTTGCCGGGTTCGTCGCCCACGTCTCACTCTCCGTCCTGCGCCGCCGTTCACGCAGCGCCGTTTCAGCCGCTTGTAATTATGTTTCAAGCGGCGGAAAAGCGTTTTTCGCAGGATCGATGCTGGCGATACCATTTTCCGGGGCGTATCAGGGGATTGACTCCTGCCGGCCAAAGAGAACAAATTAGGAACGATAATCCCATCGCGGAGTCGTCCCTGTCGTGTCCGAGTCGAGCGTCCTCCAATCCCTGCGCGACACGCTCCGCGCCATCGAAGGTGACGGCCATCGCCGCCGCCCGGTGCTGCCGTTCGGCATCGCGCCGCTCGACGACCGACTGGCGAACGGGGGCCTGCGGCTCGACGCGCTGCACGAGGTGGCGGCGGCGACACCCTCGCCGGGCGACGATGCCAGCGCGACCCTGTTCATCGCCGGGATCGCGGCGCGGGCATGGGGACCGGTGCTGTGGGTGGTGCGGCGGCGCGACCTGTTCGCGCCCGGCCTCTACCAGTCGGGCCTCGCGCCCGAGCGGGTGCTGTATGCCGAGGCGGCCGACGATGCCGAGGTGCTGGCATTGATGGAGGAGGGCCTGCGGCATCGCGGGCTGGGCGCGGTGATCGGCGAGACGTGCCGCGCGGCGATGGCCTCGACGCGGCGGCTGCAACTGGCGGCGGAAGGCGGGCGGACGATCGCGCTGCTGATGAAGCGGCACGCTCGCGAGGGCGCCGATCCACTCGCGGTGCCGTCCGCCGCCGTCACTCGCTGGCGCGTCGCCTCCGCCCCGTCCGCGCCCTTGCCGGTGGCGGGCGTGGGCCGCGCGCGCTGGGACGTGTGCGTTGCGCGTCAGCGGGGCGGCGAGGCTTTTCAGACGATCGTGGAGGCATGCGATGAAACGGGTCGCCTCGCTCTACCTGCCCGACTGGTCGATCGACCGGCTGCGGCGGGCCGAGCCAGCGCTCGCGCCGCCGCCTGAGCGGCGCGTCGCGCTCGATCTCGCCGCGATCAAGGCGGCGAGCGATGCCGAACAGGGCGGCAAGGCCTGCGACGCGCCGCGCAACACCGGCTGGCGGCCGGGCGCGCGCTGGGCGCGGGAGGAGGTCGCGGGCGCGGCGGGCTCGCGCGCGGAGGTGCTGCGGCAGGTCGCCGCTTTGCCGCCGCACCAGCGCCCGCCGATGCGCGAGATGGGACGGCGCAGCGAGGCGGCGTCGCATCCGTACAAATACCTGCCCGGCGATGACGGCGGCAAGGCGAGCGGCTGGCCGGAACCGGGCGGGGCGGTTGGTGCGCGTGAGGTGTCGCGACGGGTTCTAGATACGGCGGCCACTATTTTGAACGGGTGCCCCCTTCTCACTGTCACCCCGGCGGAGGCCGGGGTCCAGTTGGGAGACGTTACCGGCTTACAGCGATCCTTCCGCCACTGGACCCCGGCCTCCGCCGGGGTGGACGGTAATGGGGGAGGCGTCACCCTTCACCCGCAACCGACGGGAAGTGCCACCTCATCCCTGGTGGGCTCCGCAAACTCGACGACAACGCAAGCGGCAACATGGCCCCCGGATCAGGTCCGGGGTGACGATGCGGCAGCGGGTGCCGCCACACGCTGGCGGCAC
>NZ_LDTB01000200.1 GCF_001476895.1 Sphingomonas endophytica
ATCTCTCGGGAGCTGAACCGTAATTCTGGCGTTCAGGTCGGCTACAAGCCCAGCTATGCCCAGCAACAGATGCGAGCGCGGCGCTGGACGGGCTCTCGCCTCGAACGGGAGGCCGGCCTGCGCCGTGCGGTGTTGGAACGTCTTGGCCGGGGCTGGTCGCCCGAGCAGGTCGCCGGCCGGCTGGCTCGCGAGCACGGCCGCAAGGTGATCTCCTATGAGAGCATCTACCGCTTCATTTATGCCCAGCTCACCCGCACCTCGGACTTCAGCTGGCGGCGCTACCTGCCGCGCGGCAAGAGCAAGCGCGGTCGCCGCGGCAAGCGGGGCGGCAGTCCCGCAAGCTTCATCGAAGGCCGTGTTTCGCTGGATCTGCGCCCCGTCGAGGTCGCCGATCGCAAGACCCCGGGCCATTGGGAGGCCGACCTCATGATGTTCTCCAAATACGGTCAGCAGATCCTGGCCGTGCATGAGCGCACCTCCCGCCTGTTGCTCGGCGTCCCCCTCGCAAGCAAGCTCGCCTCCGGCGTCGCTCACCATCTCGTACGCCTGTTCGAGGTCCTGCCACAGCCGATCAGCCAGACCGTCACCTTCGAC
>NZ_LDTB01000201.1 GCF_001476895.1 Sphingomonas endophytica
CCTTCAAGGAGCGGCCCTTGGCGACGGACGATTCGGCGGCGCCATAGAGCGTGGTGACGAAGTCGCGGGTCATCGCGATCGCATCACGCCCGGTCTCGAGGCCCTTCAGCGCATCGCCGCGGCCCGGCGCGATCGCCTTCGGATTGAAGGCGCGGATCTCGTTCAAGGTCATCGGCCATTCCCGCAGATGCGCATCGCCGCAATAGCAGGCCGAGTGGTATTCGATCAGGTCACCCGAGAACATCACCTCGGCATCCGGCACCCAGGCGACGATGTCGCCCGAGGTGTGACCGGCGCCGAGCTGCATCAGCCGCACCTCGCGCTTGCCGAGATAGATCGACATCTCGCCCTCGAAGGTCAGCGTCGGCCAGGTCAGGCCGGGAATGCTTGCCGCATCCTGGAACAGGCGCGGGAAGCGGCCGTATTCCGAATCCCAATCCTGCTGGCCGCGTTCCTCGATCAGCCGATAGGTCTCCTGCGAGGCCACGATGCCCTGCGCGTGATAGGCCGAGGCGCCGAGTACCCGCACCGCGTGGT
>NZ_LDTB01000202.1 GCF_001476895.1 Sphingomonas endophytica
TCCATGGGCTACCCGGCCGACTACGGCTTCATCGAGAACACCCTCGGCGAGGACGGCGACCCGCTGGACGCGCTGGTGCTGCTGCCGGAGTCGGTGTTCCCCGGTGTGATCGTCGAGGCGCGTCCGGTCGGCGTGTACCGCATGACCGACGAGGCGGGCGGCGACGACAAGGTGCTGTGCGTGCCCGCGGGCGACCCCCGCTGGGATCACATCCAGGACCTGTCCGACGTCTCGGAGTTCGAGCTGTCCGCGATCAAGCACTTCTTCGAGCGGTACAAGAATCTAGAGCCGGGCAAGTACGTCCAGGGTTCGGAGTGGCTGAACCGCGCCGAGGCCGAGAAGATCATCGACGAGTCCTTCGCGCGGCTGAAGGAATCCGGCCACTGAGCCGAGCTCGTACGAAAAACGGGAAGTCCGAACATGGTTCGGGCTTCCCGTTCTCGTTACCCGGTCCGGGCCGCCGACCCCGGGGGGTCGGCGGCCCGGACCTGACTCTTATAAACATCTGACGCTGCCGACAAAGAGGATAGA
>NZ_LDTB01000203.1 GCF_001476895.1 Sphingomonas endophytica
GACCAGGAACACCCTACCCTCGTCGTCGGCGTCGCCGGTCTTGGTGCGCCCAAGCTGGATCGAGACACAAGGCAGGATCGGAGAGTTCGGGTCACGGGGATCAAGCGGAACGCCTGGCTCGTCGGTTAACTGCTCGACCCGAAGTCGAGCGACCTCGCTCCTGCGGCGACCGCCGGAGGCGAACGCCAGCAGCAGAATCGCCAGATCGCGGGGGTCAGCGAGTCGGTCCGACGAGCAGGTTTGCAGCAGGCGATCCAAGACATCGCGGGTGACCGCGCGCTGGCTCTTCCGTTTGCGCGGACGGCCGGAGGCGCGGACCGCCAGCCTCAACGCCGACCGAAGACTCGGCGAGGCGAACGGACCCTCCTGCCCTTTCCAACGATGCAACGCCCCCCAGCTCGCTAGTCGGCGCTTGACGGTTGACGGCGCATGCGGCCCCGCGGCTCGCAGCACGTCGGCCGCCCGAAGTGCCGCCGTCACGTCAGCCGGCATGCCGTGCCGTGAATCGGCCTCGCGCCTGGCTGGATCCCACAAATGGTGCGCCACGAATTTCAGGGCCAAACTCTCCGATGCCGGCCAGGGTAGGGG
>NZ_LDTB01000204.1 GCF_001476895.1 Sphingomonas endophytica
TTGGTGAGGGTCATATGGGTATAAGAGACAGGTCGAGGAGCGTGTCGAGGGTGATCGGGTAGTCGCGCACGCGGATGCCGGTGGCGTTGTAGATCGCGTTCGCGACCGCGGCGCCGACCCCCGAGATGCCGAGCTCACCCACGCCCTTGGCCTTCATGGGTGAGGACATCGGGTCGACCTCGTCGAGGAAGATCACCTCCTGGTGCGGGATGTCGGCGTGGACCGGCACCTCGTAGCCGGCGAGGTCGTGGTTGGCGAAGAAGCCGCGCTTGGTGTCGACGGCGAGCTCCTCCATCAGGGCCGCGCCGGTGCCCATGACCATCCCGCCGATCACCTGGCTGCGGGCGGATTTGGGGTTGAGGATGCGCCCCGCCGCGCAGACCGCCAGCATCCGCCGCACCCGGACCTCGGCGGTGTCGGCATCCACCGCGACCTCGACGAAGTGGGCCCCGAAGGTCGAGACCTGCTGCGTCTTCGAGAACTTGCCGAACTCGATCGCGTCCTCGGCCACCAGTTCGCCGTCGGCGGCGGCCTGGGCCAGCGGGATGGCGCGGTTGCCGGCGCGGACCTCGCCGTCCTCGAACACCGCGTCGGTGGCGTTGAAGCCGAGCTTCTGCGCGACCGCCTCCCGCAGTTTCACGCAGGCCGCGTAGACGCCCGCGGTCGACGAGTTGGCGCCGAACTGGCCGCC
>NZ_LDTB01000205.1 GCF_001476895.1 Sphingomonas endophytica
GGTCCAGGCGTCGCGGGCGAGCAGCGCCCGGGCCGCCGCCTGCCCGAGATCCTCGGCCGTCTCCTCCTCGATCAGGTCGGGGCCGAACCGCGCGTGCATCAGCTGGCTGACGGCGAGGTCGGCCTCCGTCAGGGCCTGGCCGAGATCGGGGCCCTTGTTGCTCATGGCGAGGCCGCCCGCCCGCATGGCGAGGGCCAGAGGGGCCGCCTCCTCGGCGAAGGCGAGCCTCGCCGCGAGGACATCCGGCGCGGGTGCGGTGGGCGACAGGGTCATGCGGCGAACAGTCCGGGGCCTCGGAGCATCAGGGCCTGGACGAGGGCCAGGGTCTTGAGGTCGGGCAGGCGGCCGGCCCGGGCCTGTTCCGCCAGCGCGGTCAGCGGCATCTCCACGACCATCACCTGCTCGCCCTCCGCGTGCAGCCCACCGCCGGGACCGACCCGGTCGGCGGCGCCGTAGGGCGCGAGGTAGAGCCAGAGGCGCTCGGAAGACACGCTCGGCATGCTGTAGGCGTGCGCGACCGGCTCGAGCCGGGTCAACCGAACGCCCGCCTCCTCCATCGCCTCGCGGATCGCGGTCGCCTCGGGGGCGTCCCCGTCGAGTCCGCCGGCCGGGGCTTCGTCGAACTCGGCCGACTCCCCCCAGAACGCGGGCCCGACCCGCGCCTGCCGGACGAGCAGCGCCACGCGCCGCTCGGGATCGTACGGCAGCACGCAGGCGGCCTGCCCGTGATCCTCCAGCG
>NZ_LDTB01000206.1 GCF_001476895.1 Sphingomonas endophytica
GCCGAGGCGATCAAGCCCGACACGGAGTCGAACCTCGACACGTGGCTGAAGCTGAACGCCGACTACGCCAAGAGCTGGCCGAACATCACCCAGAAGAAGGACTCGCCCGAAGACGCCAAGGAGTGGGAAGGCAAGGAAGGCAAGTTCGAGAAATATTTTTCTCCGAATCCGGGCAGCGGCGACTGATTCGCCTTACCTCTTCGGGACTACCCCGATAAGGGCAGGCTTGGCCTGCCGCAGCCGTCCGTTCGGCCGCGGATTTAACCCTAATGACGGACATATGACCTGAGGATCCCCTGTTATGCCCGGAATCGGGCGTAAATCATTGATTTTTGCGGAAAATGTGCTATATTCAGCACATTACAGGCCAAGAACCCCCTGCCATGCGTACCTTGTGGCTTCGAGGTTCCCGCAACATCGAACAGGGGCGTGGCAGTTTCCGCGCGCAGGCTGTGTCACAGAAAACGCGTAAAAAGAGTGCTTCAAAGACGACGAAAAAAGCCGCTGTCGTTGCTCGCAGCGCAACCAAGGGCCGTGCCAAGGCGTCCGTGAAGGGGCCTAAGAAGGCGGCGGCTGCAAAGTCCTCAAAGAACAAAAGAAGCGTGATGCCAGAAAAGAC
>NZ_LDTB01000207.1 GCF_001476895.1 Sphingomonas endophytica
ATGTTGCCGTAGAGCAGCGCGGTCCTGGTCGAATTGCTCTGCTCGATGATGACGTCATCGTGCGACAGCCCGAGCGGGTTGCCGGGAATCTCAAGCGCAATCCGATCGTAGCTACCGAGGCCGAGTTTCGCGATAAGCGCGCCGAGGCCCTGCCGGCAGGCGATCGCGGTGTTGCGGTCCTGCGCGCGCACCTTGTCGACGGCGGAGAGATCCTTCAGGTCCTTGCCGCTGAAACTGGCGCCGAGCAGGAATTCGGCGGTGCCGGCCCAATCGCCGAGGTCCTTCGGCATCACAGCGGCGCAGGCGATATCGGCCTTGCGCGAGGCGTCGTCGATGGCGCGATTGGCGCGCACCAGCGCCGCCAGAAACTCCTCGGTCTCGCCGGGGCGGGCGTAGCGCCGACCGATGCGAATCTTCTGGCCCGCAGGCGCCGTGACGATGTCGAGGCCCGCGGAACGCGCCAGCCGGATCATCGGGTTGGTTTCGGGATGGTGCATCCAGCGCGCGCCACGGTCGAACGGCACATCGAATGTCGATGCGTCGGTCTGGCAGCGGCCGCCGACCTGGCCGGATGCCCCCACCACGATCGCCTTGCGGTTCGCGGCGGCGATCCGTCGCGCCGCGGCAATGCCCGCGGCACCGGCGCAGAACACGACGACATCGGCCTCGCCCGGCAACGGCCCAGCAAGCGCCCGCCCGCCCAGCACCCGCGCCCACCCGAAGACCATCCATAAAA
>NZ_LDTB01000208.1 GCF_001476895.1 Sphingomonas endophytica
GCTCGGCAATACCGATGGGCAACATCTGGATGCGCAAACTTCCCCTCGTCCTGCTCGCCGTCACGGCGATGTCGGGCTGCACGTACCTGCCCGCGGCGGGTCCGACGGCGAGCGCGATCCAGGCCGGGGCTGAGGTCGCCACGGCCGACGGGGGCCTGCTCGCCCGCTACGAGATCATCGACGTCACTCCCTCCGTGGTCGAGGCCCTGCGCGGCCGGCCGCTGGACAGCCTGCTCGCCTCCTTCGGCGACCACCGCCCCTCCTCCGAGCCGGTCATCGGCATCGGCGACATGGTCTCGGTCTCCGTCTGGGAAGCCGGGTCCGGCGGCCTGTTCTCCGGGCCCCTCGTCGCCGACCGCTTCTCCGCAGGCTCCAAGTCCGCCCTCATCCCCGAGCAGCCCGTCGGGCGCGACGGCGCCATCTCGGTGCCCTACGCCGGCCGCATCAAGGTCGCCGGCCGCCGCACCCAGGACGTCCAGGCGCTCATCGAGAACGAGCTCGCCGGCAAGGCCATCCAGCCGCAGGTGCTGGTCTCGGTCACACGCCCGATCTCCCAGGCCGTCACCGTCACCGGCGAGGGCGCCGCCGGCGCCCTCGCCGGTGACGGTGACGGCCTGGGAGATCG
>NZ_LDTB01000209.1 GCF_001476895.1 Sphingomonas endophytica
TATGTTGTCTGCTTTGTTTTTTTTTTATGTGTACGACGACTACCTCATGCTCCCCTATCCTGTTCGTCGGCACGTGCAGTGGGGTATAAGAGACAGCCTCACAAGCCATGAGACGCCCCCGGGCGTCAAGCGAAAGCGCCAACTTTCGCGACGGTGAGGCTTTGCCTGTGGACCGGACGCTCTAACCGGCGGCCCGGAACGACCTGTCGTGGCCCGACGAGGGCCGAGAAGGGATGTTTGCAGACGAGATCCGCCGCGCCATCGAGGCCGCGAGCCGAATCGCCCTGCCACAGGTCACGGCGCAGCTGTGGCGCGCTTTCGGGGACGGACACATCACCGAGGCCGAGGCCGAGCGCCTCTCCGCCTTGATCGAGGCGCGCACGCTGACCGGGAAGGCGGTTCGTTTCGCGCAGCCCCCGAGCCCGGCAGAACCTCGGTCGACCGAGGCTGGCGATACCCCTCAGGTTCTCCCAGGAAGCTCCAGGCGGTCGGTGGGCTCACGGCCGCGCACGGATGCCTCGATGGAGCGTCGCCGCCGCTGGGCGGCCTCCGGGCGGCTGCCACCGGGTCTGGCTGCGCGGTTCACCCTGGCCGAGCAGGCGGTACTGGCGCTGGTGGCGGCCGAGACCACGCGCCGGGGCGATTGCCGCCTCGCCGTCGGCCACCTCGCGGCGATCGTCGGCGTGGCCGAGACCACCGTGCGCAACG
>NZ_LDTB01000021.1 GCF_001476895.1 Sphingomonas endophytica
CGACGATCGCATCGCACGGGCTGGCGATCGTCGCCGCGTCGCCCGCAAAGGTCCGTGCGCCCGGCCGCAAGCGCCGGATGAACGCGTCGCGCAGCGAGCGGAAGCGCGTCGTCTCCGCATCCGACAGGTCGACGTCGCAGAAGAATCGCCACGCCGCCAGCGCCGGCTTCGCCACGAGCGGATGCTCGATCGCGGCGATCCGACCGACCGCCTTCGTCGCCCAGCGGCGCGGAATGCGATTGGTAAGCAGGAAATTGAGATCCTCCTGCAGCAGCAGGCGCATCAGTCCGGTTCGCATTGTCACACCTGCGTCATCGCGGCGCGCGTAGTGGCGCCATGGAGAAAAAGACCCTCGCCGCCGTTGCCGGGCTCGTCGCCGGCACCCTGTTCGCCGCGACCAAGGGCCGGGAGCGGCTGGCGCTGTCGCGCGCCAAGCATCCCGGACCGGGTGGCCATGTCCGCCTGGCCAAGCGCATCGCGGGGCAGATCCCCTATTACGCGCATGTCGAGGAGGCGTTCTTCCGCGCCGACGGCTGCGACGAGGCCACCGCCGCGCGCCGCCGGGCGGGGTTCGAGCGGCTGGCCGCTATATATGCCGAGCGCTTTCCGAAGACACGGGCGCTGACCGCCGACACGCGCGAGGGGCTGTCCGACCTGCAGTTCACCGGGCGTTACCGCGTGCCGTTCGCCTTTGCGGACACCGTGCGGCGGCACCTGCCGGTCGGTGCGTTCATGGCGCGGTCGGAGGGGCCGTGGCTGACCGATCTCGACGGCAATCGCTTCATCGACCTGACCGGCAGTTACGGTGTGAACCTGTTCGGCAACGAGTTCTACAAGGCGACGATGCGCGAGGCGCTGGACATCGCCGAGCCGCTGGGCGGAGTGCTGGGCAGCTATCATCCGGTCGTCGCCGACAATGTCCGCCGGCTGCGCGCGCTGTCGGGGCTGGACGAGGTGTCGTTCCACATGTCCGGCACCGAGGCGGTGATGCAGGCGGTGCGGCTGGCGCGCTATCACACCGGCAGGAAGCGGCTGGTGCGGTTCGCGGGTGCCTATCACGGCTGGTGGGGCGACGTGCAGCCGGGGATCGGCAACCCGGTTCCGGCCGACCACACGCTGACGCTGGCCGATCAGTCGGAACAGACGCTGGCGGTGCTGGCCCGGCGGCGCGACATCGCCTGCGTGCTGGTCAATCCCTTGCAGGCGCTCCACCCCAACGTCTCCGCGCCCGCCGATGGTCAGCTGGTCGACAGCGGGCGTGCGGCGGGGGCGGACCTGCCGGCGTACATCGCCTGGCTGCGCCGGCTGGCCGATACGTGCCGCGCGAACGGCATCGTGCTGATCGTGGACGAGGTGTTCATGGGCTTTCGGCTGGCGCCCGGCAGCGTCGCGCGGGCGTGGGCCATCGATGCGGACATGATCGTGTGGGGCAAGACGCTGGGCGGCGGGCTGCCGATCGGCGTGGTGACGGGGCGCGCGGCATTGATGAAGCGCTGGCGCGACGATCGGCCGGTCGACATCTGCTTCGCGCGCGGGACGTTCAACGCGCATCCGTATGTGATGGCGGCGACCGATGCCTTCCTGCGGCGGCTGGAGCGGCCCGCCGTCGCGGAATGGTACGCCGGCATGGACGCGCGCTGGGACGCGCGCGCCGCGCGGCTGAATGCGATGCTGGCCGAGGCCGGGGTGCCGGTATCGGTCGCGCATCTCGCGACGGTGTGGACCCTGGTCTACACCCGCCCGTCGCGCTATAACTGGATGCTGCAATATTACCTCCGCGCCGAGGGGCTGGCGCTGTCGTGGGTCGGGACCGGGCGGTTGATCTTCAGCCTCGACATCGACGACGCGCTGTTCGACGAGATCGCGCGGCGGATCGTGGCGGCGGGGCGCGCGATGGCGGCGGACGGCTGGTGGGACGGCCCGGCGGCGACGAACAAGCGGCTGCGGCGGCAGGCGCTGAAGGAGTCGCTGGCGGCGCGGTTGCGGGGCGGGTGAGCGGCGTCCCCGCTCCCGTCACCCCGCCCTTCCGTCATCCCCGCGCAGGCGGGGTTCCAGACACGCCGCGCCTCGTGAGGATCGACACGGCGGGTTTACCGTTCGAGGCCCCGGGGCGTTCCAGCAGCCACGACATGGGTTCCGGATCCCCGCCTGCGCGGGGATGACGGAAGACGGGGGTGACGGCGCTACGCCCGCGATGACGTGACGCGACGTTCACGCCGCCGCGTGGCTGTCATCCGTGCGGCCGTGCTTCAGCAGCCTGACCGGCGCGGTGCGGTACAGGCGGAAGTCGCTGAACGGATCGGTGACGATCTTCGTCGCCCAGACGATCCCGGTTTCCAGATCGCGCTCGATCCACAATTGCAGCACGCGGAACAGGATCGCCGCCACGCCGAAGAACAGCCAGCCGAACCCGACGTGGCGCAGGAAGCCGATCGCCCCCTCCGGCCGCTCCAGCACTCCGAACAGGGTCGGGGTAAGCGCCAGCACGAACGGAATCGCCAGCCACAATCCCATCAGCACATATTTGCGCATCAGGTTGTAGCCGACCTTCACCTCTTCCTTATATTCGTGGCTGACGCCGTTCTCTTCGTCATAATCCTTCGGCTCGAAGAAGAAATGGCCGGCCTGCCGGCTGGTCATCGCCACCCCCCATGCCAGCAGGCTGGCGAGCGCCGCGTCCACGAACAGCAAGGCGTAGGCGGTGATGAAGGTGCAGGCGCTGACGAAGTGCAGGCTCTGGTTGATCAGATCGTGATGATAGTAGCGATGATCGTCCCAGCGCTGCTCCTTCAGCTGCGCGCGGAAGCCGGGATTGCCCTGCTCATCCTCGAAACGGAGCTTGCGAAGCTGCGGCATCATGCCTTCTCCTTGGTGATGCGGACCAGCGAGAAATGGCCCAGCGGCGGGATCGCGCGGCATTCGGCCAGCGCCACGTCGTCGCGGGTCGCGATCCAGTCGGTGTAGAGCGCGAACGGAAAGTCGGTGCGAAAGCCAAGCCGCTTGGTGACCGGCATCAGCGCCTTCTCGATCCCGCCGCGCAGGCCCTGTTCGGCCCCGACGCGGGTGGTGATGACGATCTCGCCGCCCGGACGACACACGCGCGCGAATTCGTCGAGCGCACGGCGCGGGTTGGCGACCGCGCTGACCACATATTGCGCGACGACGACGTCGAACGAGGCGTCGGCGAAATCGAGTGCCTCGGCATCCCCCAGTCGGATCGCATCGACGTTCGGCAGGTTCAGCCGCCGGGTGCGCGCGCGCGCCTTGTCGAGCATGTCCTCCGAGATATCGACGCCGGTCACGCGGCTGGTGGCGGCATAGCCGGGCAGCGAGATGCCGGTGCCGACCCCCACCTCCAGAATGCGCCCGCCGATCCGGTCGGCGGCGCGGATCGCCGCCGCGCGCCCCTGCCGGAATACCGGCCCGAACACCAGGTCATAGACCGGCGCCCACCGATCGTAGGCCAGCGCCACGCCGGCCGTCGTCATCGTCGCTGTCATTCCCGCCGCACACCTTCGCATGAGGGCCGCCCTCGGCCCGGAACGGCGACCCTTGTGCGACGGACAGGTGTCACGCTGACGACGATCGCGTGACGGCGGCTGTCATCGAAGCGCCACGGGAGTGACATATGGGCGGGCTTCCCTCCGTCATTCCCGCGCAGGCAAAACCTATGTAAAAGTCGTTTCGTCGACTCCACTGAACCCGTCACCCCGGACGGGTTCCGGGGTTCACGGTTCCGCAAGATCAGCGGCTTATGAGTAAGCGGCACGGTGGATGCCGGAACCAGTCCGGCATGACGGAAGGGGACGTTCGCAGCCGTCCCCTTCCATGCGAATGACGGTAGCGGTTCAGCCCGTGACGCCCAGCGCCTCGGCCACCACCTTGTTGACGATCTTGCCGCCGCGCACGTTGACGCCGGCCATCAGCCCCGCATCCGCCTCCGCCGCCGCATAGCCGCGATCGGCAAGCGCCAGCCCGTAGGGCAGCGTGGCGTTGTTGAGCGCGTGGCTGGACGTCAGCGGCACCGCGCCCGGCATGTTGGCGACGCAGTAATGGATCACGCCATCGACCTCATAGGTCGGCTCGGCATGGGTCGTCGCATGGCTGGTCTCGAAACAGCCGCCCTGGTCGATCGCGACGTCGACCAGCACCGCGCGCGGCTTCATCAGCTTCAGCATCGGGCGCGTCACCAGCTTCGGCGCGGAGGCGCCGGGGATCAGCACCGCACCGATCACCGCATCGGCCTCCGAAATCTCATGCTCGATCGCCTCCAGCGTCGAGACGCGCGTGCGGACGCGGCCCTGGAACAGCTCGTCCAGTTCGCGCAGCCGCGGGATCGAGCGGTCGATGACCGTCACTTCCGCGCCCAGTCCGACCGCCATGCGCGCGGCATGGGTGCCGACCACGCCGCCGCCCAGCACGACGATCCGCGCGGGCTGCACGCCCGGCACGCCGCCGATCAGCACGCCGCGCCCGCCGTTCACGGCCTTCAGCGCGGTTCCCGCCGCCTCGATCGACAGCCGCCCGGCGACCTCGCTCATCGGCGCCAGCAGCGGCAGCTGACCGCGCGCGTCGGTGACGGTTTCATAGGCGACGGCGGTGACGCCCGACGCCTGAAGCCCCTTCGCCTGTTCGGGATCGGGCGCGAGGTGGAGATAGGTGAAGAGGATCTGGTCCTCGCGCAGCTGCGTCCATTCGCCGGGCTGCGGCTCCTTGACCTTCACCACCATCTGCGCGGTGGCGAAGACTTCCTCGGCGGTGTCGACGATGCCCGCGCCCGCCGCGCGATAGGTGTCGTCGTCGGCACCGATGCCCGCGCCCGCGCCGCTCTGCACGATCACCTCATGACCGTGCGCGATATATTCGCGCACCGCGCCCGGCGTCAGGCCGACGCGATATTCGTGGTTCTTGATTTCCTTGGGCACACCGATGCGCATCGACCATCTCCTCTATCCTGCGGCAGCATAGCGCGATCCGAGCGGGGAAACCGGGCGAAGTTGGCGCGGCGCGGGTGACTTCGCGCCACAATCCTGCATGATGATGACCGATGACGCCGAAAACCTACACGCCCGATCGAATCGACCGCCGCCTGATCGCGCTCTTGCTCGACAATGCGCGCGCCACCGCCTTTACGCTGGCGGAGGCAATCGGACGGTCGGCGACGGCGGTGGCCCGGCGACAGCGCGCGCTGGAAGAGGCCGGTGTCATCACCGGCTATGCGGCGCGGCTGAACCTGGCGCAGCTCGGTTGCGAGACGACCGTCCACATCAAGATGACGCTGGAGAGCCAGCGTATCGACGTCCTCGACGCCTTCGAGACCGCGATCGTCGCCAGCCCGTCCGTGGTGCGCTGCGAACTGATGTCGGGCAGCTACGACTATCTGGTCACGGTGCGCGCGCGCGACCTGTCGCATTTCGCGCAGATCCACCGGGATGAACTGTCGCGGCTGCCGGGCGTCACGCAGATGGAGAGCGGCTTCGTCCTGCGCGAGGTGGTGGCGCCCCGACTGCCGTTGGCCCTGCTCGACTGAGCGGTGCCGGCCCGCCAAAAAAAGCGCGGCCGACAAACCTTTCCGCTATCAGCGACTTACGCGACACGGCCGTTCCCACTCCGATATTCCCGGAGTCAGGAGGGGGGACCGGGCCGCCTCGGGTTAACTTCCCCTTCAGTTAATGGTGCGATCACGCCGCTCGACTTCCTCCAGATCTAATCTGGATCATGAATGCGGAGAGTATTCTTATGATCACGTGGTTCCAGCGCGATGCCCCGATCCGCGTGAAGTTCATGATCCTCGGCCATGTCTATGCGGGACTGTCGGCGGTCGGGCTGGCCAGCACCTATGCCGCCGGAACCGGATGGCTGCCGACCCCGGTCGCGCTCGGTCTGGCCGGCGCGGCGCTGGCGATGGTCGTGGTGGTCGCGGTCGCCTCGCGGCGGCTCATCTGCGATCCCTATGTGGATACCGTCGTTCGCATGGAAGGGCTGGCGAGGAGCGATTTCACCACCGTGATCGACCGCACCCATTACCAGGATTGCGTCGGCCGGATGGCGCGCGCGATGGAGGTGTTCAAGGATAACGGCATCACACTGGCGTCGGCGTCGGGCGTTCAGCGGGATATCGTCGAGTCGCTCGGCAACGGGCTGAGCCTGTTGGCCTCGAACGACCTGACGTTCCGCATCGACCGCGCCTTCCCTTCCGAATACGAAGGGCTGCGGGTCGATTTCAATCGCGCGATGACGGCGATGTCGGAAGCGATCAGCGCGGTCAGCGACGCGACCAACGGCATCAACAGCGGCGCGGCCGATATCCGCCAGGCCTCCGACGACCTGTCGCAGCGTACCGAGCAGCAGGCGGCCAGCCTGGAGGAAACCGCCGCCGCGATGGACGAGATCACCTCGACCGTCCGCGAAACCGCGTCCGGAGCGCGTCGCGCCAATGCGGCGGTCAAGGAGGCACGGGAGGAAGCGCAGAATTCCGGCGACGTCGTGCGGCGCGCGGTGGACGCGATGGGCGGGATCGAGCGATCCTCGACCGAGATCAGCGAGATCATCAGCGTCATCGACGGCATCGCCTTCCAGACCAACCTGCTGGCGCTGAACGCCGGTGTCGAGGCGGCGCGCGCCGGCGACGCGGGCAAGGGCTTCGCGGTCGTGGCGTCGGAGGTGCGCGCGCTGGCACAGCGGTCCGCCGATGCCGCCAAGGACGTGAAGACCAAAATCCTCGCCTCGTCCGAACAGGTCGATGCGGGCGTGGCGCTGGTCAGCGAAACCGGTAAGGCGCTGGAGCGGATCATCGCACGCATCGGCGAAATCAGCGCGCTGGTGTCGACGATCGCCGAATCCGCCGAGCAGCAGGCGACCGGGCTGCAACAGGTCAACACCGCCGTGTCGGAAATGGACGGCGTGACGCAGCAGAATGCCGCGATGGTCGAGGAGGCGACCGCCGCCGCCCGCAGCCTGGCGGAGGAAGCGACCCGCCTGACGAACGAAGTGTCGCGCTTCCGTGTCGAGGCCGCGCAGGCACGGGTCACCCCGGCGGTGCCGGTCGGTTCCCCGGTCCATGAGCTTCAGGCGCGCGCCGCGCAGGCCGGCCGCAACCTTGCCCGAACCGCGCGGCGTCCCGTGACCGGCACGCGCGGCACCGCGCTGGCCGTCGCCGAGGAGGAGTGGTCGGAGTTCTGAGGTCAGCCGCGCGTGCCGGCAGCGTAGATCGCGTCGAGCACGCGCGCGGTCGCGACGAACTCCCCCGCCGCGTCCGCGTCGAAACGGTCGCCGCGTGCCAGTCGGGTCGCCCAGTCGATGGCGGCGCGTCCGCCCCAGTCGTCGGGCGGCACCGCCAGCGTCTCGCGCGTGGTGCCCCGGAAATGCTCGGCGGTGAAGTCGTAGAAAGAGCCACCGACATTGCGCAACGCCGCGCCGCCGTCCGTGCCGTAGAACGCCGCCTCGATCACCGCGTCCTGCCCGGCGTGCAGCCGCCACGAACAGGCCAGCCGCACCGTCACGCCATTGTCGAGCCGCACCGTCGCGGCGGCATAATCCTCGACCGCCTCGCCCGTCAGCGGCAAGCCACCGGCGTAGAGCGCCGCGTCCACCGCCGCGACCCTCGCCCCGCCGCCCAGCCACAAGGCCAGATCGGCGAGGTGGATGCCGAGGTCCATCACGCAGCCCCCGCCCGATTGCGCGCGATCGTAGAACCACGGCTTGTCGGGGCCATAGGCGTTGTGGAAGGTCAGATCGATCGCGAACAGACGACCCAGCGCCCCGCCCCGCACCAGCGGCGCGATCGCGCGCATCCCCGCCGTGTGCCGATAGGACAGATCGACGCCGAGCAGCCGGTCGGCGCGGCGCGCGGCATCGACGACCGCCGCCGTCTCCATCGCGTCGCGACCGAGTGGCTTCTGGCAGAAGACCGCCGTCCCGGCATCCAGCGCGCGGATCGACTGCGCGGCGTGCAATGCGCTCGGCGTCGCGATCACCACGCCGTCCAGGCCGAGCGCGAGCATGTCGTCGAGCGTGGCGCAGACCGTGGCGGCGGGCGCGACCGCCTGCGCCTCGGCCAGCATGTCGGCCGACGGATCGGCGATCGCGACCGCCTCCACCATGCCGCTGCCGACCATCGCCGCCATCCGGTGCCGGCCGATCCAGCCGGTGCCGAGGAAGCCGATCCGGGGTTTGTCGATCATGGTCGTACCTTCCTGGTCAGGCGGCGGCGCGGCGAACACCGCTTCGAAGGTGCCACGTGCGCGGCGGTACAGACGGCGCTCATCCGAACGTCACCACGGCCTTCACGAAGCCCTCGGGCTTGTCGCGCGTCGCGGCGATCGCCTCGTTGAGTTCGTCCAGCGCGTAACGATGCGTCAGCAGCGGGATGAGGTCGACGCGCCGCTCCGCGACCGCCGCCACCGCCTCCCGCAGCCCGCGCAGGTTGACGCGCGGATCGCGTTCGTGGGCGTTGATGACGTCGATCCCCTTCCAGTTCCAGTCCTGCATGTTCACCTGGCGCGGGCCGTCCTGATGATAGCCCGCCACCACCAGCCGCCCGCCGAAGCCGACGATCGCAGAGGCGAGGTCGAGCGGCCATTGCTTGCCCACCGCCTCGATCACCCGTTCGCACAGCGCCTCACCGGTCAGCGCCTTGACGCGCTCGATGATCGCCCAGTGATCGTCCATCACGATCGTCTCTGCCGCGCCGTAAGCGCGCGCCAGTTCCAGCGATTCCGCCCGGCGCGAGATCGCGATCACGCGCGCGCCGGCATCGCTCGCCAGCTTCGTCAGCACCGCGCCGAGGAAACCGATGCCGACGATCGCCACCGTCTGTCCCGGCAGCACGTCGGCGCGGCGGAAGATGTTCATCGCGCAGGCCAGCGGCTCGCCCGGAAAAGGCTGCCCATCGAGCGCATCGGGCAGCCTGACCACCTGATTGGCCGGGGCGACATCATAGGGCGCGAAGCCGTGCGACGACAGCATCGTCACGCGCTCGCCGACCGACAGGTCCGACACACCCTCGCCCAGCGCATCGACGATGCCCCAGCCCTCGTGCCCCAGCCCGCCCGCCTCGCCGGGGAAGGTCGACCACGGTTGCCCCGCCCATGGCTCGACATTCGACGCGCACACCCCGCAGCCCTCCAGCCGGATGCGTACCTCGCCCGCGGCCGGCGCGGGCACGGCGGCGTCGCGCACCTCGATCCGCGCCGGGCCGACCAGCACCGCCGCCGGCATCATGCTACCATTTTCAACTGACAAGCGTTTGACTTTCCTATGCAAAAACCCACCAACCTCAATCAGGCACTCGCCGCGAACATCGACCGGCTGACCGAGCGGCAACGGCGGGTCGAAGCCGCCGCCCCCTGGTCCGACCGGCTGGCGGGACGCATCACCGCCTTCACCGGATCGATGACCTTCGTCGCGCTGCACCTGACCCTGTTCGGCGGCTGGATCGTCTGGAACCTGTGGCTCACGCCGAAATTCGATCCGACCTTCGTCGTGCTGGCGATGATCGCATCGGTGGAGGCGATCTTCCTGTCCACCTTCGTCCTCATCAGCCAGAACCGCATGGCCGCGCAGGCACAGGCGCGCGCCGACCTGGACCTGCACATCAACCTGCTGGCCGAGCACGAACTCTCCCGCCTGACCGCGCTGGTCCGCCAGATTGCCGAGCGACTGGACATCACGCCGCCCGCCGAAGTGGAGGAGATCGAGCGCGACGTGCGCGCCGAGGACGTGCTCGACACGCTGGATCAGGTCACGCCGTCGCCACCATCGGCGTGACGGCGGGCGCATAGCGATCGATCATCCACGCGCAGAAGTCGGCGAACGCCTGCGGCTCGCGCGCGGCGCTGGTGTGGTGCGGCTGGATGCCGAGATGCTCGGGCGTGAAGCAGAAGGTGACGGTGGTGTCGAAATCCGCCAGCGCCTCCATCTGCCGGTCGAACCAGTCGACCGCATTGGGGCGGAAGCTGTCGGCCCAGCTGAGGCCGGTGCGCAGCTTCTTCGTGCCCAGCCGCTTCATCCACGCCACCGCATCGTCGAGGCGCGGATCCTGATAATGGAACCATTGCATCAGCCCCATCTCGGACGCGACCTTGGCATAGCTGTCCAGCGCCGGCTTGGGCGTGCCGTCGGCGCGGATCAGCCCCATGTAGAAATGGCGGTAATAGCTCGACCCTTCCGCCTCGCGATGGCGGGTCGTCGCGCCCCATTCCTGCGGCAGGTCGAACAGCGAATACCAGTAAATCTGCGGCACGCGGCCGATCAGCAGCTCGGCGGTCTTCTCGACGCCGAACACCTGCACCTCCTCGGCACCGAACGATCCGACGCCGACCTCCGTCACCCACACCGGCTTGTCGGTCACCGCCTCGATCTCGGCGATCTTCGTCGGCCAGTCGTGGATCGACCACAGGTTCCAGTCGAGCGGAAAGCCGTGCACCGCCAGCACGTCGACCGCGTCCAGGCAACCATGCGCCTCCAGCCGCTTCACCCACAAGGGGTCGATCGGCGACATGCCGCCCAGCACGCGCGTGATCGCCGGATTGACCGCCGCGATCGATGCCCCGGCGCGCGATACCGTGTCGGCGAACAGCGACCAGTCCGGATCGACCTCGGGGTCCCAATGCGACTTGTTGTTCGGCTCGTTCCAGATCATCGCGGCTTCGATCACGCGCGCACTCCCCCCGTGGATGGATAGACCGCCGCCGGCCCGTGCTCCGCGAACGGAACATCGGCGATGCGGCAGAGATAGACGTCGTCCTGCGGATGCGCGGTCACGGTGAAGCCGGATGCGCGCAGCATCGCCTCCGAACAGGCGCGGTTGGGCGCCCACCAGTTGGTCCAGTCGCCCGCGAACTTCCGCTCGATGAAATGCAGCTTGGGGTAGTCGCGATCGTCGAAATAGGACGGCGGCGTCCAGGTACCGGGGACGTAGAAGGGATGATCCTCCGGTACATCGGCATCGTTCTTCGACCCCTGCTGCATCGTCTGGAACAGCATCAGGTCGCCCGCGACATGCTCGCGGATCAGGTCGAGCGCCAGCAACGGGTGGCGCAAATGATAGAGAACGCCCATGAAGATCACGAGGTCGAAGCGCTCGCCCAGTTGCGCGACGTCATAGACGGACAGCCGCCGGAACTCGACGCTGTCGCCGTATCCCAGCGCCTCGCTGGCCAGCCGCGCCTGCGCCAGATAGCGTTCGTCCCAGTCGATGCCGACGACGCGCGCGGCGCCGCGCCGCTTCATCTCGACCGAATAGAAGCCGGCGTTGCAGCCGATATCCAGCACGGTCTTGCCGGTCAGATCATCAGGCAGGCACGGTCCGAATTCGGCGAACTTGTTGGCGGGATAATCGAGCAGGAAGTGATCCGGCGCGGTCTGAACACCGCCGGGCAAATGAATGTTGTGAAACCACGGCGCGAGCCGTTCGACGCGCGTCCGCAGATCCGATTCCATTACGCCCCCATCACCCATCGCAGCATCAACGATGCTTCCTCAACCTCGTTCCATCCCATTGATGTCGATCAGTTTATTCGTCTGGAACCACAGACGGGGGGCGTGGCGTTCTCGCCGCCATGACCGATCCCGACGGCGGCTGGATCCAAGCGATGCGCGAGGAGCGCTATGAGGACGCCTGGGCGATCGAGCGGGCGGTGCTGGCCGCGCGCGACCCGGCGACGCGCGACGATCCGCGCCTGCCCTATCACCGCCGCTGGGTATGGGACGGACGCGATCCGGATGGTCGCGACGTACTGGTGCGCTGCTACCACGGGCTGGGCGACACCATCCAGTTCGCGCGCTACCTGCCCATGCTGGCGGAGCGGGCGCGGTCGGTGGTCGTGGAGGCGCCGGCACGGCTGCACCCGCTGCTGCGCTTCGCGGGCGTATCATTGGCAGCATTCGACCCGGCGCATCCGCTGCCCCCCGCCGAATGCGATATCGAGATCACCGAACTCGCGGCCGCGCTGCGCCTTTCTCCGCGCGACACGCCCTGCCCCTATCTCCACGCCGCCCCTGCGCCGTTGCCGGACGAAACGATCGGGCTGTGCTGGCAGGCGGGCGACTGGGACATCGGCCGCTGGGTACCACCCGAACTGTTCGCCCCGATCGCGGCAGGGCGGCGATGCCTGTCACTGGTCAGTGCGCCGACCGACCTGCCGGTGCTCCACAAGGACGGGTGCCCGTTCGATCTGGCCGCAACCGCCGCGATGGTCGCCGGCTGCGCGCTGGTCGTGACCGTGGACACGATGATCGCGCATCTGGCGGGGGCGCTCGGGCGGCCGACCTGGCTGCTGGTGAAGGCCGCGCCCGACTGGCGCTGGGACCCGGCACGGCGCGACAGCGGCTGGTATCCGACCGTCCGGCTGTACGCGCAGCCGACGCCCGGCGACTGGGAAACGCCGCTCGCCGCGATCACGCGCGACCTCAACCTGTTCAGAGAAGGTGACAATCATGGCCAGCCTGCCCAGCCCGTCGGTGCCCGTCTCCTGGGGTGAACTGCTCGACAAGATCACGATCCTGGAGATCAAGCGCGAGCGGATCGCGCGGGCCGACGCGCGCGCCAACGTGATGCGCGAACATTCGCTGCTGAACCGCATCGGTGCCGGCGTGCTGGGATTCGAGGGGGTGGCAGCGCTGTTCGGCCGGCTGAAGACGGTCAATCAGGATTTATGGGAGATCGAGGATGCGATCCGCCGACAGGAGGCCGCGCGCACCTTCGGCGGCGAGTTCGTGCGGCTGGCGCGCGCGGTCTATGTCAAGAACGACGAGCGCGCCGCGTTGAAGCGCGAGATCAACCTGGCACTGGAGTCGGAGCTGATCGAGGAAAAGAGCTACGCGGCGATCAATTGACCATCACGGCCAGGGTCGTTCGTTGAGCGTCGCCAGCCGCGCCCCCTGCCCCTCCAGCATCAACGTCGTCACCGATCCCGGATCGCAGCCGAGCGCGAAGATCCGGTCGAGCGGCAAGCCCAGATAATGCGCCACGACGCCGCGGATGATGTCGCAATGCGTCACGCACACGCTGACGCCCACTCCGAGCGCGGCCACGAAACCGACCGCGCGCGCCACCGCCTCGCCCATCGTTTCGCCACCCGGACAGCGGAAGCTGCCGCGCTCCGCGTTCCAGCGCCGCCAGTCGGCGTCACCGTCCAGCGCGGCGAAGGTCCGCCCGGTGAAGGTGCCGAAGTCCACCTCGTCCAGCGCCGCCGCGACCCGCACCTGCTCCCCGAACGCCAGTGCGGTATCGACGGTGCGCGCGCGAGGGCTGCTGAAGAGCCTGTCGATCGGCGTTCCCGCCAGATGCTGCGCCACCGCCATCGCCTCCGCCCGGCCGCGCGCGTCGAGCGCAATGTCGGACCGGCCGCTCAACACGCGGCCAACCTCGGCATGATGCCCATGCCGCACCAGTAATACGCGACGCTCCATCGAAACTGACCCAGATCAAGTGAAAGACTGACTTAGATCAACAAAGCCCCGCCCACAATAAAAATTGCGTAACCGCAATGATTTAAGGAACAAAGCTAAGTAGAAGATGTTCTTCCTTCTGCTATCAAGCATCTAGCGTCGCGGGTGTCATTGATCGACATCAATATCGCGACAATCAGGGGCGGGAGGGATCACCGTGGAAACCATTCTCATCACCGGCGGTGCCGGCTTTATCGGCCGTTTCGTTGCCGATGAACTTCTGGCGCGTGGCAACAAGGTCCGCGTGCTCGACAGCCTGATCGAGCAGGTCCATGGCGATTGCGAACGCCCCCCGCTGCTGAACGACGAAGTGGAGCTGATCCGCGGGGACGTGCGCAACGGCGATGTCGTGACCAAGGCGCTGGACGGCGTCGACAGCGTCATCCACCTCGCCGCCGAGGTCGGCGTCGGACAGTCGATGTACGAAGTGGAACGCTATACCTCGACCAACGACGTCGGCACCGCCGTGCTGTTCGAAAAGCTGATCGACCGGCCCGTCCGCCGTGTCGTCACCGCATCGTCCATGTCGATCTATGGCGAGGGATTGTACCGCGACGCCGATGGCGCGGTGGTGCAGGATGCCGAGCGCAAGGGGCTGCGCGACGGGCTGACCAACTGGGAGCCGGTCGATGCGCAGGGGCGCCCGCTGACCCCGGTCGCGACGCCGGAGTGGAAGCAGCCGAACCTCGCCTCGATCTACGCGCTGAACAAATATGTGCAGGAGCGCACGACGCACATCATGGCCGCGCCGTACGGGATCGAGGGCGTGTGCCTGCGGCTGTTCAACGTCTATGGCCCCGGTCAGGCGCTCTCCAACCCCTATACCGGCGTGCTGGCGATCTTCGCCTCGCGGTTGCTCAACGGGCAGCAGCCGATGATCTTCGAGGACGGCGAGCAGCGCCGCGACTTCGTGCACGTCAGCGACGTGGCGCGCGCCTTCGCCGACGCGCTGGTGCTGCCGCAGGCGGTGGGCGGCACGTTCAACATCGGTTCGGGGCACGATCGTTCCGTCACCGAGGTCGCGACCGAGCTGGCACGCGCGATGGGCAAGAACGACATCGCGCCGGAGATCGTCGGCAAGGCGCGGATCGGCGATATCCGCCATTGCTTCTGCGACACGACGCTGGCGCAGCAACGACTGGACTTCCGCGCCACGCAGGATTTCGGCGAAGGGCTGGCGGAACTGGCCGAATGGGTCGCGCGGCAGACCGCCGAGGACAAGGTGGCGACGATGCGCGCCGAACTCGAGAAGCGCGGGCTGGTCGCATGAGTGCGCCGATCCTCGTGACCGGGGGCGCCGGGTTCATCGGCTCCAACCTCGCCGACCGGCTGGCCGGCGAGGGTCATGACATCGTGATCTACGACGCGCTGGCCCGCGCCGGCGTGGACCGCAACCTGTCGTGGCTGCAACAGCGCCACGGCAGCCGCATCCGCTTCGTCCATGCCGATATCCGCGACGAGGAGAGACTGGCGGAGGAGGTGGCGCGCGCGGCGGCGGTCTTCCACTTCGCGGCGCAGGTCGCGGTCACGACCAGCCTGGAGGATCCGGCAGACGATTTCGCGACCAACATCGCCGCCACCTTCTACCTGCTGGAAGCGGTCCGCACACGCGCGCCGCACGTGCCGGTCATCTTCGCGTCGACGAACAAGGTCTATGGCGATCTGGCGGACCTGGAGTTCGCACTGGAGGACGAGGCCTATCGCCCCGTCGATCCGCAGGTGCGCGCCCATGGCATCGGCGAGATGCGCCCGCTGGACTTCCATACCCCCTATGGCGTGTCGAAGGGCGCGGCGGATCAATATGTCCTTGATTATGCGCGCAGCTTCGGACTGAAGACCTGCGTGCTGCGGATGAGCTGCATCTACGGCCAGCGGCAGATGGGGACCGAGGATCAGGGCTGGGTCGCCCATTTCCTGATCCGCGCGCTGAACGGCGAGCCGATCACCCTGTACGGCGACGGTCATCAGGTGCGCGACGTGCTGGACGTGCGCGACGCGGTGAACGCCTATGTTGCGGCGTGGCGACACATCGACCAGGTGGCGGGACGCGCGTTCAATCTGGGCGGCGGGCCGGACAATGCGGTCAGCCTGCGCCAGTTGCTCGCCCATATCGCCACCCTGACCGGGCAGCCGGTGGACGTAGACTATGCCGACTGGCGGGCCGGCGACCAGCGTTACTTCGTCGCCGACGCGCGCGCCGCGCACGACGCGCTGGCATTGCCGCCGCGTCGCGACTGGCGCGAGGGGGTGGCGGCGCTCGCCGCGTGGTTGCAGCACGAACATCGGCAGGAGTGCCGCATCGGGGTCGCCGCGTGACGCGACGGATCCTGATGACCGCCGACGCGATCGGCGGGGTGTGGCAATATGCGATCGGGCTGGCGCGCGATCTGACGTGCGCCGGCTGGACGGTGGATATGGCGCTGCTCGGTCCCGGCCCCTCTCCCGCGCAGCGGGCCGCCGCCGCCTCGTCGGGCGCGACGCTGATCGAAACGGGACTGCCGCTCGACTGGCTCGCGCGGACGCCGCGCGCGGTGATCTCGGCGGCCGATGCGGTCGCGACGCTGGCGCGGGTGCGGCGCGCCGATGTCGTCCAGCTGAATCAGCCGGCGCTGGCCGTCGCCGATTTCGTGATGCCGGTCGTCGCGGTCGTGCACAGTTGCGTGGCGAGCTGGTGGGAAGCGGTCGAGAACGCCCCCCTGCCCGCCGATCTGGCGTGGCAGACCGATCTGGTCGCGCGCGGGCTGGTGCGCGCCGAGGCGGTCGTCTGCCCCAGCCGCGCGTTCGCCGCGACGGTCGCGCGGCTGTACGACCTGCCCCGCGCGCCGATCGCCATCCACAACGGCCGCGCCGCGCCCGCCGCGCCCGCCGCGACCGGACCGCTGCACGATGTCGCCTTCACCGCCGGGCGGCTGTGGGACCGCGGCAAGAATGTCGCGACACTGGATCGCGCCGCCGCCGCGCTCGCCATCCCGTTCAAGGCGGCGGGGGCGGCGCGCGGACCGCATGGCGAGGCGATCACGCTGCGGAACCTGCATCCGCTGGGCCATGTCAGCGATCCGATGGTCGCCGGGCATCTGTCGCACCGGCCGATCTTCGCGACCGCCGCGCGCTACGAACCGTTCGGGCTGGCGGTGTTGGAGGCGGCGCTGGCCGGCTGCGCGCTGGTGCTGTCCGACATCCCGACCTTCCGTGAATTGTGGGACGGGGTCGCCACCTTCGTGCCCGCCGAGGACGCCGACGGCTTCGCGCGCGCGATCGGGGATTTCGCCGCCGATCGCGACCTGCGCACGGCGCGCGGGATGCTGGCCCGACGACGCGCGCTCGACTATTCGCCTGCCGACACCGCCGCCGCGATGATCGCGCTGTTCGCCCAGGTCGCGGGGCAGCGCGGGCGGGTCGCGGCATGAGGCTGGTCTATTTCACGCACAGCCTGTCGTCGTGCTGGAACCATGGCAATGCGCATTTCCTGCGCGGCATCCTGTCGGAACTGATCGCGCGCGGCCATGACGTGCGCGTGTTCGAGCCGGCGGGCGCGTGGAGCCTCGACAACCTGCTGACCGACGCCGGCGAGGCGGGGCTGGACGCGTATCGCGCCGCCTATCCCGAACTGTCGTCGCGGACCTTCGCGCCCGACGCCGATATCGAGCGGCTGGTCGACGGCGCCGATGTCGTGATCGTGCACGAATGGAACGACCATGATCTGGTCGCACGGCTGGGCGCGTTGCGGCGCGGGGGCGCGCGCTTCACCCTGTTGTTCCACGACACGCACCACCGCGCGGTCAGCGCGCCGGAGGAGATGCGCGCCTATGACCTGAACGGCTACGACGGCGTGCTGGCGTTCGGCGAGGCGCTGTCGCGCGTCTATCGCGACTGGGGCTGGGGCGCGCGCGTCTGGACCTGGCACGAGGCGGCGGATACGCGGCGCTTCCATCCCCGCGACGACGGCGCGCGCGACGGGCTGGTGTGGATCGGCAATTGGGGCGACGGCGAGCGCACCGCCGAGATCGAACACTATCTGCTCGCCCCCGCGCGTGACGCCGCATTGCCGCTCGACATCTATGGCGTCCGCTATCCCGACGACGGGAAGGCGATGCTCGCCGCGTACGGCGCGCGCTATCACGGCTGGGCGCCCAATGCCGCCGCGCCGGCGATCTTCGCGCGGGCGCTGGTGACGGTGCATGTCCCGCGTCGTTACTATACCACGATCCTGCCGGGCATCCCGACGATCCGCGTGTTCGAGGCGCTGGCGTGCGGACTGCCGCTCGCCTCGGCACCATGGGACGATGCGGAGGGGCTGTTCCGCCCCGGCACCGACTTCCTGTTCGCCGACACGCCCGAGGCGATGACCCGCACGCTGCGCGCGCTGCGCGAGGATGCCGACCTGCGCCGGTCGCTGGCGACGGCCGGGCTGGAGACGATCCGCGCCCGCCATACCTGCGCACACCGCGTCGACGAATTGCTGGCGATCCTCGCCGATCTCGACGCCCCCCCTGTTTCCCGGAGCACCGCCGCATGAAGATCGCCTTCTACGGATCGAGCCTGTTGTCCTCCTACTGGAACGGCGCGGCGACCTATTATCGCGGCATCCTGCGCGCGCTGGGCGAGCGCGGCTATGACATCACCTTCTACGAACCCGACGCCTTCGACCGGCAGCGGCATCGCGATATCGACCCGCCCGCCTATGCGAAGTCGGTCGTCTATCCCGCCACCGCCGAGGCGCTGCGCGGCGTGCTGGCGGAGGCGGCGACGGCCGATATCGTCGTGAAGGCGAACGGCGTCGGCGTGTTCGACCGCGAGTTGCTGGAGGGGATCGTCGCGCACGCCCGGCCCGACGCGCTGAAGATCTTCTGGGACGTCGATGCCGCCGCGACGCTGGACGAGATGCGCGCCGATCCCGCGCATCCGGTGCTCGCCGCGCTGCCGTCGCTCGACATGGTGCTGACCTATGGCGGTGGCGATCCGGTGGTAGACGCCTATCGCGGGTTCGGGGCGGCGGAGTGCGTGCCGGTCTACAATGCGCTCGACCCGCAGACGCATCATCCGGTGCGGCGTGACGACCGCTTCGCCTGCGACCTCGCCTTCCTCGGCAACCGCCTGCCCGATCGCGAGGCGCGCGTGGAGGAATTCTTCCTGCGCCCCGCCGCGCTGCTGCCCGAACGGCAGTTCCTGATCGGCGGCAACGGCTGGGACAGCAAGGCGATGCCCGGCAACGTCCGTCATCGCGGCCATGTCTTCACCGCCGAGCACAATGCCTTCAATTGCACGCCGCGCGCCGTCCTGAACGTCGCGCGCGATTCGATGGCGCATATCGGCTTCTCGCCCGCGACGCGCGTGTTCGAGGCGGCGGGGGCGGCGGCATGCCTCATCACCGACGCCTGGGAGGGGATCGAGCTGTTCCTGACCCCGGACAGCGAAGTGCTGGTCGCGCGCGACGGGCAGGACGTCGCCGAGCATCTTGCCGCGCTGACCCCGGCGCGCGCGCAGGCGATCGGCCAGGCCGCGCTGCGCCGCGTGCTGGCGGAGCATACCTACGACCTGCGCGGTGCGCAGGTGGATGCGCTGTTCAAGGCCCATGCCGCGCGCCAGCGGGAGGCGGCGTGATGAAGCTGGTCGTCCTGGGCCTGTCGCTCAGCTCCAGCTGGGGCAACGGCCATGCCACCACCTTCCGCGCGCTGCTGCGCGCCTTCGCGGAGCGCGGACACGAGGTGCTGTTCCTCGAACGCGACATGCCGTGGTATGCCGCCAACCGCGACGAACCCGCGCCCGATTACTGCCGGCTTGAACTCTATGACAGTCTGGTCGCGCTGGGCGACTGGCGACAGGAGATCGCGGATGCCGACGCGGTCATGGTCGGCTCCTATGTGCCGGACGGGATCGCGGTCGCGCGGCTGGTGCAGGAATGGGCGCGGGGCGTCACCGCCTTCTACGACATCGACACGCCGGTCACGCTGGCGAAGCTGGCGCGCGGGGCGTGCGATTATGTCTCGCCGGAAGTGATCCCGGGCTATGACGTCTATTGCTCGTTCACCGGTGGACCGACGCTGCGCGCGATCGAGACGCGCTATGCCGCGCCGGCCGCGCGCGCGCTCTATTGCTCGGTCGATGCCGATCGCTACCGCCCGACCGGCGCGGCCAAACGCTGGGATTTGTCGTACCTCGGCACCTATAGCGACGATCGCCAGCCGACGCTGGAGCGGCTGCTGATCGAGCCGGCGCGGCGCGATCCGACCAAACGCTTCGTCGTCGCCGGGCCGCAATATCCCGACACGATCGACTGGCCCGCCAATGTCGAGCGGATCGAGCATCTCGCCCCCGCCGATCACGCCGATTTCTATTCGGCGAGCCGTGCGACGCTGAACGTCACCCGCGCCGACATGATCGCCGCCGGCTGGTCGCCCTCGGTGCGGCTGTTCGAGGCGACCGCGTGCGGTACGCCGATCGTGTCGGATCGCTGGCCGGGGATCGACGAACTGCTGACGCCCGGTCGCGAGATCATTCTGGCGGACACGTCCGAGGATGTCGAAGCCGCGCTCGCCCGCGACGATCTGGAGGCGATCGGCGCCGCCGGTCGCGCGCGCGTGCTGGCCGACCATACCGCCCGCCACCGCGCGGCGGAACTGGAAGCGCATCTGCACGAAGCCGCGCGCGCGCGGCGCGAACTGGCGGAGGTCTGACCCGGGCAGCCATCGCGCGCCGTCGCGATCGCGCATCCCATCTTCTACAAGGATCGAAACCGGCCGTTACGGATTGGAAACCATCATCACGCCCTGATGGGGGAGACATCGTTGCGCCGCCTGCCGCTCGTCATCATGCTGCTCGCCGCCGGCTGCGCGCGCCAGGCGCCGTCGCCGGCGCCGCCCCGAGTCGAAACCGCCGCCGCGCAGCTGCCGGAGCAGAGCTCCGCGATCGTCGTGCCGGTGACGGCCGACCTGCGGATGCTGGAACGCGGGCTGGACGCCAACACGCCGCGCGTGCTCTGGACGGTGGACGAGCATCGCGACACCTGCGTGCGCGGGAAGCGGGTGGATCTGGGGATCGGCAAGGTCAAGCTCACCCCCGATCTGGGCTGCCGGATCGTCGGACAGGTGACGCGCGGCGCGATCCGGGTCGCGGGCGCGGGCGAACGGATCGATATCACCATGCCGGTGTCGGCGAAGATCGCGGTGCGCGATATCGGCGGCGTGCTGGGCGAGACCGCGACCGCGCGCGCGATCGTCCACGCGACCGGACGGCTGGGCGTGACGGGAGACTGGCAACCGCGTGCCACGCTGGACATCGCCTATGACTGGCGCGAGCCGCCCGGCATCGACATCGCCGGGCAGCGGATCACCTTCACCTCGCGCGCGGACGAGAAGCTGAAGCGCGTCGTCCGGCGGCTGGAGCGCGACCTGCCGAAGGAGGTTGCGAAGCTGGACCTGCGGCGGCAGCTGGGTGATGTCTGGCAGCGCGCCTTCACCGTGATCGAACTGAGCAAGCGCAACCCGCCGGCGTGGATGCGGGTCACGCCGCGCGCGCTGGGTTTCGGCGGCTATCGGATCGAGGGACGGCAATTGCGGCTGACGCTGGCGGCGGAGGCGTTGACGCAGACCTTCGTCGGGCGCCGTCCGGCGGACCCCACTCCCACCCCGCTTCCGCCGCCGTCGCGCGTGGCGGGACAGCCGGGCCTGCGCTTCTTCATCCCGGTGCTCGCGGATTATGCGCAGCTGGAGCCGGTGGTGCTGCGGACGCTGCGCAAGCTGGCGGCGGGCGGGATCACGCTGACCGGCATCGGTCCGGTCGACGTCGATTTCGGCAAGGTCACGGTCTATGCCACCACCGGCAACCGGCTGGCGGTGGGCGTGACCGCGCGCGTGGTGCCGCGCGACCGCGACTTCCCCGCGACCAGCGGCGAGGCGTGGCTGACCGCGCAGCCGTACAATGACGAAGGCTCGCAACTGGTGCAGGCGCGCGACGTGAAGCTGGCGGCGGATACGGACTCGACCGCGGTCGACCTGATCGTCAGCCTGCTCGACGCCACACAGGTGCAGCGGGCGGTCGCGCTGGCGCTCCGCCACGATTTCGCACCCGATTACCGCAAGGTGCTGGGCAAGGCGCAACATGCGATCGGCGCGCGGCAGGAGGGCGACTTCTTCCTGTCGACCGATGTCACGCGGGTGACGACCGGGCAGTTGCAGGTGACCGGCGCCGGGCTGTTCCTGCCGGTGCGGGCGGAGGGCAGCGCGCGGATCGACTATCGCCCGCGGTGACCCGTTCAGGGGATCGTGGAGGCATTGAGCCTCTTGACTATTGTCACCCCGGACTTGTTCCGGGGTCCACCGCTCCGCACTATCCCGGACGTGAGCGCATGCCGAACGGCGGATGCCGGGACATGCCCGGCATCACGAAGCGCGATCGTCAGTTCCCCTGAACGGGAAGGGCGCAGGTCCTTAGAAGCGCCAGCCGATCGCCAGCTGCGCGATCGGCCACACCTTCACCTTGTCGACATCGTTCTGGAGCGACTGGCGCTCGCGCTCCAGCGCGTCCTTGAAGTTCTGGTCGTCCTTCAGCGTGCCGGTCGACCGGAAGGTGTCGAGGCGATAGGCGCCCTGGAACATCACGCCGAATTCGGTACCGATGAAGAAGCCCTGGCGGTTCTGCCCCGCCCAGCCGAACGTCAGCACCGGCGCGAACTTGTTCGCGGTGGCGCGGCCCGAGATGCGGCCGACCTCGCTGGCGGTATAGTCCACGTCGCCGATCGTGACGTCGCCGCTGGGTGTCAGGCCGACATCGACGCGGTTGCGGTTGATCCGCGCGCCGCCGGACAGGCGGAACGCGCCGCCGAACGGATAGACGTCGACGACCGCGCCATAGGACTTCAGCCGCAGCTTGCCGTCATATTCCTCATCCTCGGACTCGAACGTGCCGCTGACGCCCAGGAACCCGGCCCCGCCACGCACGCCGAGATGATCGTTGAAGCGCACCGCCAGTTCCGGCCCGATCCCGAGCGTCCCCGCCGTCACCGCCGCGCGAATGTGCGAGCCGCCGTCGGCATTCTCCTCCGCCGCCGCCGGTGCCGCCGCCATCAGCGCCGTGCCCGCCAGAACGGCGGTCATCATGGTCTTCATCGTCTTCCCCCCAATGTGCTCGCATCCCCCCGGATGCGGACCGTCACCTGACAGCCCTTAACAGCGGTTACATCACCCAAATGGATGATACACGTCAGAAACCGGCATAGTCGCTGAACCGGGTGATCGTCGGATCGAACTTCAGCACCACCTTGCCGGTCGCACCGTGACGCTGCTTCGCGACGATCAGCTCGGCCAGGCCATAGACCCGCTCCATGTCGGCGGCCCAGCGCGCGTGATCCTCGAACACCTTGGCCTCGTCGCCTTCCATCGGGCGCTTCGGCTCGCGCTGCGCGGTATAATAATCCTCGCGGAACACGAACCAGACCATGTCGGCGTCCTGCTCGATCGAGCCCGATTCGCGCAGGTCCGACAGCATCGGGCGCTTGTCCTCGCGGCTTTCGACCGCGCGGCTGAGCTGCGACAATGCCAGCACGGGCACGTTCATGTCCTTCGCCAGCGTCTTGAGCCCGCGCGAGATTTCGGAGATTTCCTGCACGCGGTTGCCGTCGCCCTTCCCCGATCCGGTCAGCAACTGGAGATAGTCGACGACGACCAGCCCGATCTCGTTATTGTGCCGCCGCTGGAGCCGCCGGACGCGGGTGTGGAGCGAGGCGATCGTCAGGCCGCCGGTATCGTCGATGAAGAACGGCAGGTTCTCCAGCTCCGCCGCCGCCGCCGCCAGCTGCTCGAACTCCGCCTTGCTGATCTTGCCCATGCGCAGCGCCTCGGAACTGATCCGCGACTGTTCGGCGAGGATACGCGTGGCGAGCTGGTCGGCGCTCATTTCGAGGCTGAAGAAGGCGACCTTCGCGCCGACCGACTTGGACGGCGGGATGCCGTCGCGCATGTCGCGCATCCAGCGTTGCGCGGCGTTGAAGGCGATGTTGGTGGCCAGCGACGTCTTGCCCATGCCGGGACGCCCGGCGAGGATCATCAGGTCGGAATGGTGCATGCCGCCGATCTTGGCGTTGACGGTGTCGAGGCCGGTGGTGACGCCGCTGAGGTTGCCGCCCCAGTTCAGCGCCTTCTCGGCCATCTTGACCGCCATCGTGCTGGCCTGCGCGAAGCTCTTCACGCTGTTCTCGGCCCCGCCATCGGCGGCGACGCGGTAGAGCTCCTCCTCCGCCGCCTCGATCTGCGCGCGCGGGTTCACCTCCTCGCTGGTGTCCATCGCGCGATCGACCATCGAATGGCCGACCGACACCAGCGTGCGCAGCATCGCCAGGTCGTAGATCTGCGTCGCGAACTGGCGCGCGCCGATCAGCCCCGCGCCCGAGCCGGTCAGGCTGGCGAGATAGGCGACGCCGCCCAGCTCCTTCATCCCCGCATCCGCCTCGAACATCGGACGCAGCGTGACCGGCGTGGCGAGCATGTCCTGCGCGCGCAGTCCCTTGATCGCGGCGAAGATGCGGCCGTGGACGGGCTCGTAGAAATGCATCGGCTCCAGCCGGTCGACGATGTCGTCGGCGAGCCGGTTGTCGATCATCATCGCGCCCAGCATCGCGGCCTCGGCCTCGACGTTGCGGGGCAGCTGAACGGGTTCGGCCGGGGCCGATTGCGGGAATGCCAGAGTCGCCATGACGATGGCCTATAGTCCATCCGGCCGCATCCGATAACCGGGATCGAGATTGTGGCATGGCGACTTACCGATTATCGGCACCGGCATGGCCGATCCGCGGATCATCGATATCGAACTGGACGAGCGCACGATCCTGTGGCGCTCGGCCGATATCGAGCAGGAGCGCCGGATCGCGATCTTCGACCTGATCGAGGAAAACCACTTCGCGCCGCAGCGCGGCTATCCCGACGGCTATGCCGGGCCGTTCCGGGTAAAGCTGGGTGTCGAGGAAGGGCGGCTGGCGATCCAGATCGCGCGCGAGGACGGCACGCCGCTGGAGACGCTGGTGCTGGGGCTGGCGCGGTTCCGGCGGCCGATCCGCGACTATTTCGCGATCTGCGACAGTTACTTCCAGGCGATCCGCCAATCGACGCCCGCCCAGATCGAAACCGTCGACATGGCGCGGCGCGGTATCCACAACGAGGCGGCGGAGCTGCTGCGCGAGCGGCTGGACGGCAAGATCCATATCGATTTCGACACCGCGCGGCGGCTGTTCACGCTCATCTGCGTTCTGCACATCAAGGCTTGAGATACGGATTATGTGGGGTTTGGGACGGCTCGTGCTGTTTCTGGCCGCGTTCGCGCTGGCCGGGGTCGCGGGGTGGCGGCTGGCGATACGCTGGACGCCGCCCGTCGAGCGCTATCCGGTGCAGGGCGTCGACGTGTCGGAGAATACCGGCACGATCGTCTGGCCGGTGCTGAAGGGCGCGGGCGCGCAGTTCGGCTATGCCGTCGCCACGGTCGGCGCGACCACGCGCGATCGCAACTTCCAGGCGAACTGGGACGCGATGGGGCGCGTGGGCATGAAGCGCGGGGCGTTGCACATCTTCTCCTTCTGCCAGTCGCCGCGCGTGCAGGGCGACGTGTTCAACACGGTCGTTCCGCGTGACCTGCGCGCGCTGCCCGCTGCGATCGCCTTCGCATTCGACGAAGGCTGCACCGACCGCCCCGCCCGCCCGGCATTGATCGCCGGCGTGCGCGAGATGATCGAGCGGATCGAGGCGCATACCGGCAAGCCGGTGATCCTGCGCATCTCGCCGCAAGTGGAGGACGATTACCAGCTCACCGCCGCGCTCGATCGCCGGTGGTGGGCGGTCGGCAACTTCCTGAAACCCGGCTATGGCGAGCGCGCGTGGAGCCTGTGGCGCGCCAGCGACGTGCACCGTATCGACGGGGTGCAGGGGCCCGTGAACTGGGACGTGGCGACGAAGGGAGCGCTGGGCGAATGATGGACGAGGCACATGATCTGATCGCGGCGGCACGCGCGGCGGCGCGCCATGCCCATGCCCCTTATTCGCGCTTCGCGGTCGGGGCGGCGGTGCTGCTGACCGACGGCAGCGTCGTGACCGGCGCAAATGTCGAGAACGCCAGCTACGGCCTGTCGCTGTGCGCGGAGACGGTCGCGATCGCCACCGTATCCGCGCAGGGACGGCTGCGCGAGGTGGTCGCGGTCGGGGTCATAGGCGGGATGATGGACGCGCAAGGCCGCGCGACCGGCGACGCGCCGGTGCGGCCGTGCGGACGGTGCCGGCAGGTGCTGAACGAAGCGGCGCAGATGGGCGGGCGCGACCTGGCGGTGCATTGCGCGGGCGCGGAGGGTGACGCGGTGGCGAGCTATCGGTTGAGCGAGCTGCTGCCCGATGCGTTCGGCCCGGCGGATCTGGGGATCTCGTAAAGCCTCGTCGCCCCTGCGCAGGCAGGGGCCTATCTCCGTGTGGTCCTGACGATCTCGTCTGACACATACGTCGACCCGCGTGTGTCGACGATCCGCGATATGGGAGAGACATGGGCCCCTGCCTGCGCAGGGGCGACCGGCTTTTTCTGTGGGGTGGTGCGGGCGGTCGGACTCGAACCGACATGTATTGCTACGGCAGATTTTGAGTCTGCTGCGTCTACCATTTCGCCACGCCCGCAGCGTGCGATCCGCGGCCCTATAGAGCAGACATATCGCCCTGACTAGCTGTCGCCGACTTGACCCATTGCGGGGTTAGGCGTCATCGGATGGCGGCATAGGAGAGACGCATGAGCGATACCGTGTACCCGGCCCCCGCAGGCACCGACGACAGCATCGACGCGACCCGCGCGGATGCGGCGTGGCAGCGCGCGGCCAGCGATCCCGAGGGTTACTGGCGCGAAGAGGCGCAGCGGCTCGACTGGATCACGCCGTTCACGCAGGTGAAGGACACGTCGTTCGACGAGGCCGATTTCCGCATTCGCTGGTTCGCGGACGGTGAACTCAACGTCTCCGCCAATTGCGTCGACCGCCATCTGGCGACGCGCGGCGACCAGACCGCGATCGTCTGGGAAGGCGACGAGCCGGGCGAGACGAAGACGCTGACCTATCGCGAACTCCACCGCGACATGTGCCGCTTCGCCAACGTCCTGAAGACGCTGGGCGTGAAGAAGGGCGACCGCGTCACGCTCTACCTGCCGATGATCGCGGAGGCGGCGGCGGCGATGCTGGCCTGCACGCGGATCGGCGCGATCCATTCGATCGTGTTCGGCGGCTTCTCTCCCGACAGCCTGGCGAACCGTATCCAGGATTGCGATTCGACGGTCGTGATCTGCGCCGACGAAGGCTGTCGCGGCGGCAAGCGCATTCCGCTGAAGGCCAATGTCGACAAGGCGCTGGCGCATTGCCCGGGCGTCGAACATGTGCTGGTGATCCGCCGCACCGGCGGCGACGTCAGCATGACCGAGGGCCGCGACATCTGGCTGCACGACGCGCTGGAAGGCGTCGCGGACGAGTGCGCGCCGGAACCGATGAATGCCGAGGATCCGCTGTTCATCCTCTATACCAGCGGATCGACCGGCAAGCCGAAGGGGGTGCTCCACACCACCGGCGGCTATCTTCTCTGGGTGACGAAGACCTTCAAGGAGGTGTTCGACTATCGCGAGGGCGAATTGTTCTGGTGCACCGCCGACATCGGCTGGGTCACGGGGCACAGCTATGTCGTCTATGGCCCGCTCGCCAATGGCGCGACGACCGTGATGTTCGACGGCGTGCCGAGCTATCCGGATCATGGACGGCTGTGGGAAACGGTCGACCGGCTGGGCGTCAACATCCTCTACACCGCCCCCACCGCGATCCGCGCGCTGATGCGGGAGGGCGACGACTGGGTGAAGAAATACCGGCGCACCTCGCTGCGCCTGCTCGGTTCGGTCGGCGAGCCGATCAATCCCGAGGCGTGGAACTGGTACTACCGCGTGGTCGGCGACGAACGCTGCCCGATCGTCGATACCTGGTGGCAGACCGAAACCGGCGGCATCCTGATCTCCCCCCTCCCCTATGCCATCGACCTGAAGCCGGGGTCGGCGACCAAGCCGTTGCCGGGCGTGCAGCCGCAGATCGTCGATGCGGAAGGCAAGGTGCTGGACGGCGCGACCGAGGGCAATCTGTGCCTGACCGACAGCTGGCCGGGGCAGATGCGGACCGTCTGGGGCGATCACGACCGGTTCTTCCAGACCTATTTCAGCACCTATCCGGGCAAATATTTCACCGGCGACGGATGCCGCCGCGATGCGGACGGCTATTACTGGATCACCGGCCGCGTCGACGACGTCATCAACGTCTCGGGGCACCGCATGGGCACCGCCGAGGTCGAATCGGCGCTCGTCTCGCACGTCAAGGTCGCCGAGGCGGCGGTGGTGGGGATGCCACACGAGGTGAAGGGTCAGGGCATCTACGCCTTCGTCACCCTCAACGCCGGGGTCGAACCGACCGACGAGCTGCGCACCGAATTGCGCCAGTGGGTAAGGAACGAGATCGGCCCGATCGCCAGCCCCGACGCGCTGCAATTCGCGCCGGGCCTGCCCAAGACCCGCTCCGGCAAGATCATGCGCCGCATCCTGCGCAAGATCGCCGAGAACGACACCGGCAGCCTGGGCGACACGTCGACGCTCGCCGACCCGTCGGTGGTGGACACGCTGGTCGCCGAACGCATCGGCTAATCGTCATTTCGAGCGTAGCGACGCTATCCAGAGCCGGATCAGGCCGCCCTGGATAGCCTCGCTACGCTCGAAATGACGAACTCAGGCGGGCGTCTCAGTCCTTCGCCTCGTCGCCGTAATATAGCTCGCCGATGCGGATTTCCTCGCGCCCCTGCGACACGCGGTGCGCATTGGTATCGCGCAGCGAATAGACGCAGCCGCAATATTCCTGCTGATAGAAATGCTCGCGCTTGGAGATTTCGATCATCCGCGCCGCGCCGCCGCCCTTGCGCCAGTTGAACGTCCAATAGGCGATGTCGGGATAATGGGCGGCCGCGCGCTCGCCGCAGTCGTTGATCTGCGCCATGTTCTTCCAGCGCGAGATGCCCAGCGACGAGGTGATGACCGGGAAGCCGTTTTCATGCGCATACAGCGCCGTCCGCTCGAACCGCATGTCGAAGCACATCGTGCAGCGCGCGCCCCGCTCCGGCTCGAACTCCATGCCGCGCGCGCGCTTGAACCAGTTGACCGTATCGTAATCGGCATCGACGAACGGCACGTTATGCTGCTCGGCGAAGCGGATATTCTCCTCCTTGCGGAGGATATATTCCTCCTTGGGGTGGATGTTCGGATTGTAGAAGAAGATCGTATAGTCGATCCCGCTGGCGGTCATCGCCTCCATCACCTCGCCCGAACAGGGCGCGCAGCAGGAGTGGAGCAGCACCTTCTTCTGTCCGTCGGGAGGCGTCAGGACGGGGCGGTCGTATTCGGTCGTCATGGCGCCGCGTCATAGCCGAACGCGCACGCCAAGTCACCGCCACTTGCCGCCCCCTTCGCGGCGGCCTATCGCCCGCGCGGTCGATGACGGGGGCATGACAGGGCGATGACGGTAAAGAGACTCGGCGCGTGCGCGATGGTCGCCGCGGTCGCGTTGTCCACTGCTCCCGCACAGGGCCAGACGATCGCGGAACTGCAGCGACAGATCGACGAACTGAAGGCGACCGTCCGCCAGCTTCAGGAGGCGCAGCGGCAGGCCGCCGCGCCCGTCTCCAGCGCACCCACCGCCACCACCCCGCCCCCGGCGCCCGTGATCGCGCAGGCGACCGCCCCGGTGGACAAGCCGCAGGCCTTCGCCGAGGTGCCCCCCACCCCGGTCCCGACCAGCGGCAAGGGCAAGCGGCTGCGGCTGCGCGGCTATACCCAGATGCGCGTCAACGAGATCGTCGCAGGCGACGCCACCGCCCCGGCCGGGCGCGCACGGCTGCGCTCCGTGCATGACGGCGGGATCAGCGATCGTGGCAATTTCACCTTCCGCCGCATCCGGCTGGTGCTGGAGGGCAATGTCACCGACAATGTCGCCGTCTATCTCCAGCCCGATTTCGCGACGCGGATCGGCAACCAGTCGGTCGGTGAGCCGCGCGAGGGATCGGGGCAGATCCGCGACGCCTATGTCGACTGGTTCCCCGACAAGGCGCACCGCTTTCGCCTGCGCTTCGGCCAGTCGAAGGTGCCGTTCGGGTGGGAGAATATGCAATCCTCCTCGAACCGCGTGCCGCTCGACCGCAGCGACGGGATCAACAGCGCGGTGCCCAGCGAGCGCGAGATCGGCATCGTCGGCTATTACACGCCCGCGCAGGTGCAGCGCATCTGGGACCGGCTGTCGAAAGACGGACAGAAATTGTTCGGCAATTTCGGCGCGTTCGGGGTCGGCGCGTTCAACGGCCAGGGCGTGAACCGCGCGGAGGCGAACAATGGCCTGATGACGGTCGCGATGGCCAGCTGGCCGTTCGAGCTGGACGCGCTGGGGCCGTCCTTCGCGGGACAGGTGGTGGAAATCGGCGCGGCGGGCTTGCGCAACCGCGTCCAGCCCGAGGTGCGCAGCGGCGGCACCAGCGCGGTCGCCTTCGCCGACGATCGCGTCGGTTTCCACGCGATCCTCTATCCGCAGCCGTTCGGCATCCAGAGCGAGTGGAACTGGGGACGCGGGCCGCAATGGGACCCGGTGCGCAACACGATCGCCACCCGGCCGCTGACCGGCGGCTATGTCCAGACCATGTTGCGCGTCGAACGCTCGCCGATCGGCGGGTTCATACCCTATGCCCGCTGGCAATATTATCACGGCGGGTGGAAGGCGGCGCTCGACGCGCCCGAGCTGCGCACGCGCGAGTGGGAAGTCGGCGTGGAGTTCCAGCCGACCCCGCCGCTGGAGCTGACGCTGGCCTATGCGCACATGAAGCGGCGCGAGGCGGATACGCGCCGCTTCATGTGCGCAT
>NZ_LDTB01000210.1 GCF_001476895.1 Sphingomonas endophytica
TTTCTCTTTCTTCGTCAGCGTCAGATGTTTATAAGACACAGGTCACCGTGAAAACGGCATATCCGAAACCGAGAACACGCCGTCGCTGGCCGGGCAGCCCGATCAATATTTGCAGTGGCAACTGGTTTTCTTCCGCAGCGGCTCCCGCAAAAACGAGGCGATGCAACCGATCGCCGAGCAGGTCAACAATGAGGACATCCGCAACCTCAGCGGCTATTTTGCCTCGCTGACGCCGCCGAAAGCATCCGCACCCGACGACAATCCCGATTTGTCAAAGAAGGGTGCGGAGGCAGCCATGGGACGGCGCTGTGCGTCATGCCACGGCGATACTTTTGCCGGGTCGAAGGCTGTCGCGCGTCTCGCCGGCCAGCGCGAGGATTACCTCGTCAAGGCGCTGCATGACTACAAATCAAATTTGCGGGTCGGCGGCGGCGTGGCGGCGATGGCGGAGGTCGCCTATCACCTGAGCGAAGTGGAAATCACCGCACTCGCGCATTATCTTGCGCACCTGTAATTTATCTTCTTGATTCGATTGGATTACTTGATTACGCCGTGGGTCATTTGGTCAAACAGCGTCACGCTGTCGGCCTTCGTCCACAACCCAATTTTACCGGGATCTGTGAAGGTGGGATGGTCGACCTCAAGCAGTTCCTTGC
>NZ_LDTB01000211.1 GCF_001476895.1 Sphingomonas endophytica
ATGTAGAGCTTGCCGGCCGGCGTCTCCAGCACGAAGCTCGCCCACAGCGCCTTGTTGCGATCGAACAGGCCGCGCGCCGACCAGGGCCGCGTCGGCACCAATGCCGCGGCAACGCCGTTGCCAAGCTCAACGCGCTGGTACCAGTCGAACGCCTCGGCCTTGATCGCGGTGTCGGACGCACGCATCGTGATGTCGTTCCCGAGCGGCGTTACCACGCGAGGGCCGAACGCAGACGTCAGCTTCGAAAGCGTCGCAACGTCGAGATGATCGTAATGGCCGTGCGACACCAGCACGACATCGATCTTGGGCAATTTCTCGAACGCGATGCCGGGATCGTTGTGCCGCTTGGGACCTGCGAAGCTGAACGGCGAGGCGCGCATCGACCACACCGGATCGACCAGGATGTTGAGGCCGCCAGTCTGGATCAGCCAGCTGGCATGGCCGACGAAGCACAGCCGCACCTTGTCGCCCTCGACGCGCGGCGGCGGCGTATCGGCATGGGGGCTTGGCGCCCATTCCGGCCAGACCTCGCGCTTGCGGCGCCCCCCGAACTGCCAACGCAGCACCTCGCCCAGCGATTTCGGCGGCGAACCATCCGGATCAAAGAAGTGCAGGCCGTCGAAGTGATCCGAGACGGGGCCGTCATAGGTTTTCATGTAAGTCATCCAGATCGAGGGCACGCCGATCGCAGCGGCGG
>NZ_LDTB01000212.1 GCF_001476895.1 Sphingomonas endophytica
TAGTAGCGCAGGCCGATCTTCACGTCGTGCGCCTCGATGTCCTTGATCTTGATCGCCTGGAGGCTGCCGGTGCAGCACGGGACGAAGCCCGGGCCGGTCTCGGCCTTGCCGAGGTTCAGGTAGCGGTAGGCCAGCTCGATCTTCAGCGCGTCGGTCACGTTGTAGGCGAGACCGGCGTGGAGCGCCCAGGCGAGGCTGCCGCTGGTCTTGTCCTTGTAGAACTTGCTGCCGCTGTTGGTGTTGTAGACCGCGTTGCCGTTCGCGTCGTAGACCGGCGCGTAGTTGTAGGAGGGTTGTCCGCAGCCGCAGCCGTAGATCGGGTTCGCGTAATCGTAGCCGTAGGTCGGGCTGGTGAACTGCTGGTTGGTCGAGTAGCTCGAGACGTGGTTGAACGCGTAGCCGACGCCGCCGCCGATGAACGGCGTGATCCCGTACCACGTGCCGAGGTCGAAATACGCGTTGGCCAGAACCACCGCGGAGTCGAAGTTGCCGCTCGACTTGTTCACGCCGTACGACCCGAGCCCGTTATCGAAATCCGGACCCTTGTAGTACTCGCTGCCGCGCAGGCCGGTGGAGTAGCGGTACTCACCGGTGATGTCGCCGCGCAGGAACGGGGTGAACTGGTAGCCGA
>NZ_LDTB01000213.1 GCF_001476895.1 Sphingomonas endophytica
GATCTTCCCGGCCTCGAGGTCGAGGTTCAGGCCCTCGACCGCGTGCGGGCGGTCGGCGCCCTTGGGGAGCGCGATCGTCAGATCGCGGATGCGGACGACCGGCTCGCTCATCGTGTCAGGCCCTCGCTTCGCGGCGGCGGAGGATGTCCGGGCCATCCTGCCCGAGATCCCAGAACAGCCCGGCCATGATCGCCAGACCCTCGCGGGTGCCGGAGGCGAGCATGTGCTCGTCGGGCCCGTGCTGGCGGCAGGCCGGGTAGGAATGCGGCACCCAGAGGGTCGGCAGGCCCAGGATCTCCGAGAAGGCGTCGTTCGGCAGCGAGCCGCCGAGATTGGGCAGCAGCGCCGGCTTCTTGCCGGAGCTCGCCTCGATCGACTGGAGCGCCCATTCCACCCAGGGATCCTCCACCGGCAGCCGCGTCGCCTGGAACACCTCGGCGGCGCGGGCCGGCCTGACCTCGATCATCGGGAAGCCGTGCGCGTCGAGATGGGCGCGCACGTTCCGGATCAGGTTCTGCCAGTCGGTGCCGACCACGAAGCGCAGCTGCAGGGTTGCCTTGGCGTGGGGCGGCACGGCGTTGAGCGGGCCGTCCGGATCGCCGGTCTTGAAGGCCAGCACCGCCAGCGTGTTCCAGGCGAAGACCCGCTCGGCCGGGGTGAGGCCAGGCTCGCCCCAGTCGGAATCGATCGTGGGCGCGGTCGGGTCCGCGCCGACGCGGATGTCGGCCAAAGCCGCGCGCACGCCCTCGGGGATCGGCGGCGGCCGCAGGGCGTCCACCAGGATGCTGCCCCGCGCGTCGACCATCGAGGCGATCGCCGAGGCCAGCACCGTGCCGGGG
>NZ_LDTB01000214.1 GCF_001476895.1 Sphingomonas endophytica
GTGTACGGTCGCAGGCCGTCGATCACGCTGCGCCAGTCGCCGCCCTCGGCTACGCTGCGGTCGATGCGGAGGCGAAGCCAGCGCAGCAGGCTGCTGATACTTGCGCCGAATGGGATCTCGGCTTCCTCTATGCGCTGCGCGTCGACGCGCCGGTGTGGGTTTGCGAGCAGGCCGCGCCGCGACATCGCGAGGATCGGCCCGCGAGGCCCGTCGCGCAGCAGCGAAAGGACATAGTCGACCATGGTCAACCCCGTGCCAAGCAGCAGGACGGTGGCATCGGCATCGATCGGCGCGGCCGATGGCGGCGCCCACGGATCGGCATAGCCCGCACGGCTGGCGCGCATGTCGTGCCCGGTCGCGAGGACGACGGTATCGCCCATCAATGACTGGCCATCCGCGAGTGTGACAGTCACGCCGGCATGGCCTTCGCTGATATCGACACAGATGCCGCGCACGATCGACAAGCGTTCGACATCCGCCGGATCGGATGTCTGCTGTTCGAGCAAGCTCGCTATGTAGTCGCCGTAGATGCGCCGGGGCACGAAGCAATAGGGATCCGGGCACAGCGATACATCAAGCTCGCGCGAGGTGAGCCAGCGCCAGAAATGATCCGGTTGGTCCGGCAGCGCGCTCATGTTCGCGACGCGCACATTGAGCAAATGATCGGAATTTCCGGTGTGATAGGCGATGCCGCGGCCGATGTCCGGGCGCTGCTCGATCAGCGTAACGCAAAGACGGCGGATCGGTTGGTGCAGCAA
>NZ_LDTB01000215.1 GCF_001476895.1 Sphingomonas endophytica
CACGTCGAGGATCGCGACGCCCGGCTTGCCGACCGCAGCCAGCATCGCCTTGGCGTCGATCATGATGTCGCCGGCCTCCGGCACGATCGCGAACGCAGCCTTCGCCGGCACCGCGACGTCGGTGGTGACCGGCAGGTCCGCCGCCTTCCAGGCATCGAACCCGCCATGCAGGACCTTGATCTTGGGATAGCCCAGCATCGCCAGCAGGTAATAGCCGCGGCAGGACTGGCCGAAGCCGGAATTCATCGACTGCTCGTAGATCACGGCGGTCTCCTTGCCGGACAGGCCGGCGGCGCCGAAGGCATCGGCGAACTTGGTCTTCAGCGCGTGCATGCCCTCCGGCGTCGAGGTCGCGAGGTAAGTGAAGATGTCATGCACATTGACCGCACCGGGCAGATGTCCCGCCGCATAGGCATCCGGATTACGCGTGTCGATGATGACACACGGTTCTTTCTTGACGAGCTCGGCAAGTTCGCCGGCGGTGATCAGAACGTCCGTCATGGCAGCCTCTCCTGTTGCATGGTTGCTAGTCTTGGTGCTTTAGACCTTTGTTTGAGCATGATCTCTTCGGAAAACCGCTCCCCACTTTTCCGGATCATGCTTCAGCCGTCCGCCAGCATCTTGCGCAGCGGCTTGGTGGCGGGCGTGACGAGGGCGACGAAATAGGCTTCGCGAAGCCTGCGCTGGGCGCGGTGGCTCATCAGGTAGCCGCGCGCGCCGCAATGGAGCATCGCCGCATGCGCGACCGCGACGCTGGCATCGCCGATGCGCAGCCGCAGCGCGACGACCCTGCGCCAGTAGCTGTCATCGCCATTGTGGGGATCCTGCGCCAGCGTCATCGCCTCCTTCTCGAACTCGGCATAGAG
>NZ_LDTB01000216.1 GCF_001476895.1 Sphingomonas endophytica
GGTCGGAAGGCTCGTGCAGCCCGGCGACGCATTGACGTTTCTCTCAGAAATCGGCGTCATTTTGCTGATGTTCACGGTCGGTCTCGAACTGTCAGTCGCCGAACTATGGGCAACACGCTGGCGTGTTCTTTCGGCCGGCGGGCTACAGTTTGCTTTGGGTAGCGTCGCATTCGGAGGAGTAGCGTATTTGCTCGGCGCCTCTCCAAGTGCGGCCGTCATGGTCGGGGCGGCCGCAGCGGTGTCATCGACGGCGATCTGCGCCAAACAATTGGCTGATCAGGGCGAGCTTACCACGCGCCATGGCCGAACCAGCGTGGCCGTTCTGCTATTCCAGGACATGGAAACCGCCACTCTTCTCGCGGCGCTTCCATTGCTAGCCAGTAGGACCGAGGCTGGCACCCAAATTGCGATTGAAGTGGTTCGAATTCTGGCGATCCTCGGCATCATCGTCCTGGTGGGAAAACCGATTCTTTATCGGTCGTTGGCATGGGTTGCCCGTCACGGTCATTCTGAAGCCTTTCTGCTCGCTTCAATCTTGCTCGTTCTGATAACAGCGTGGATCAGCCATTATCTCGGAATTGAGCCTGCTCTGGGG
>NZ_LDTB01000217.1 GCF_001476895.1 Sphingomonas endophytica
AACGGATGCCTTTGCCAAGAAGTCGGGTTTGACCGTGAAAGCGATTGTCGCGGGTAGCGGCGACATCTTGAAACAAGGCGCCAGAGGCGAAGGCGATGTGCTGCTTACGCACTCACCTGATGCCGAAAAGCTCTGGATGGCGGACGGCAATGGAACGTCGCGGCGGCTCGTAATGTACAACGATTTCGTGATTATCGGCCCGGAAGGTGATCCCGCGAAGATCAAGGGGTTGAAGTCCGCCGATGCCCTGCGGCGTATCGCGGAAACAAAATCGCCTTTCGTTGCACGCGGCGACCAGTAGGGAACTCACGTCCGCGAGCTCGCCATGTGGAAGCGTGCGGGGATCGATCCGAAGGGCCAAGCGTGGTATCGGGAAACCGGACAGGGCCAAGGCCAGACCATGGATGTCGCATCGCAATTCCAAGCCTACGCCTTTACTGATCGGGGCACCTATCTCACCCAAGCCAAGCGCATCGGCCTGCCGATCCTCGTCGAAAATGATCCGGCGCTCTTCAACATCTACCACGTCATGCCGGTCAACTCTGCCAGGTTTCCCAAAGTGAATGCGGCCGGCGGCCAGGCTTTTGCGGACTGGATTGTCTCGCCGGAGGGACAAGACATCATCGGAGAATTCGGGAAGGCCCAGTATGGACGGTCGCTGTTCGTCCCGGCAGCAAACAAACAAGAGAGCGAACTCCTCCGGAACTAGATTCGAAAATGGAGACCGGGTCCTGGGACTATTGGGCTGAGATCGGTCAGGGGTTCGTTGACGCAGTATCACTTCTTGTGACGGGTGATCCCGACACTTGGGGTATTGTTCGCCAGTCGCTGTTGATCTCGCTCTCGGCGACCATCGTCAGCATGGTGTTTGGCGTTCCACTCGGATTCTGGATCGCCTAC
>NZ_LDTB01000218.1 GCF_001476895.1 Sphingomonas endophytica
GATGGTGAGCCCGCTGGACACGAGGGCGAGAAGGCTTCCGAGGGCGAGGCCGTTGAAGGCCTGGGAGAGGAGAACCGCCGTGCTGGGCATGGCCGGTCCCTCAGGTGTAGGGGCCGAGCTTGCAGCCGAACAGGTCGGGCGCATTCATCACGCTCTCGCCCTCGACCACGTCCACGATCTCGTAGAAATCCTCCGGCCCCTTCATCGCGCCGGGCGTCTTGCCCTTCAGGATCGGAATCGGCCGGACCATCTGATGGTCCTCGGCGCGGTAATAAACCTTGCCGATGGTCGAGTTGTAGGGCTGGCTCTTCGAGGCCTCCATCGCCTTGATCATATCGACCGGGTTGAATCCGCCGACCCGTTCCGCCGTGAGCGCCCAAAGGTAAGTTTGCATGTAGGCGATGTGGGCGCCCCAGCGCGGGTGATACTTGTTCTTCTCCAGAAAGCTCGCCACGAACGTCTTGGCCAGCGGATAGCGGTCCTCCAGCGTCCACCAGAAATCGCAGGAGCCGTAGACGCCCTGCATCAGTTCGGCGCCCAATTCCTTGTCCTGGAAGGAGGACAGGTTCGGCACGACGAGCTTCATGCTCGACAGGACGCCGAACTGCTCGGCCTGCTTGGTCGAGGCGACCGCATCCGCGCCGAAGCAGATGTTCACGAAAACGTCGGCGCCGCTATTGGCGATGTTTAGGAGCGCCGAGCTGTAATCGGCGGTGCCCAGCGGCACGGTCTCCTTCAGAACCTGCGTCCAGCCCGCCTCCTTGGCGAACTTGGCGAAGGATTCGTAGACCGTCTGGCCGTAGGTGTAGTCCGGCGCCAGGA
>NZ_LDTB01000219.1 GCF_001476895.1 Sphingomonas endophytica
CTTCCATCGCCCGCTTCATCGCGCGGGCGTAGGCGTCGGCGGCGTTCTCGGCCGAATTCTGCAACCGCTTGGCGGTCGCCGTCGCGTTCAGCATCGTGCTCTTGGCGAGGAAGCGGAAGCGCGCCTTGGTCTCCTTGTCCTTGGCCTTGGCCGCGCGCGCGACCCAGACGGCCTGGCGCTTCTTGGCCGCCGCCATCACGGCCTTGGTCTGGGCTCTTGCGGTCTGCCGGATGACGGCGTCGAGGTCGGCTTCGGCCATTCAGATGCACTCTATTCACTGGACATGCGCCGAACGGGCGCACGAAGGGAGGGGAGCTACCACTAGCTCAACCGGCGCCGTTTGAACATGCCGATCCGCTTGCGATGCCGCCGGGAGCATGCCGCCGCAATGACGGCCAACGTGATCGGTCGGGTTGTGGGGCGCTTCCAGGCTCGCCTGAGCGCGGCGTAAGTCTATTCCGCCGACGAACCCGGCTGCACCTTGGCGCCGGCGAGCAGTCCGGCGAGTTCGACCTGGCGGCCGAGCCCGGTCTTCGCCAGCACGGCCTTGAGCTGGTTGCGCACGGTTTCGCGGGAGATTCCGAAGGCGATGGCGATCGCCTCGACGGTTCGTCCTTCGCCGATGCCGCGGGCGACCCGCGCCTCGGCCGGCGTCAGGTCGAACAGGCCCTGCAGCACCTGTCACTTATAAACATCT
>NZ_LDTB01000022.1 GCF_001476895.1 Sphingomonas endophytica
GCTGCCGTGCGACCGCGCGGTCGCGGTGCCGAGCGCCAGCCCGGATGCCCCCACGGAACCGTTCACGCGCGCGACCGCGATGCCGGCGGGCTGGCGCTGGCGTATTCCGCTGCGCCATCGCGTCGGCAACGGTTACGTCCATGCCAGCGCCTTCTGCGACGAGGCCGCGGCGACGGACGCCCTGCTCGCCGGACTGGACGGCACGGCGTTGGCGGAGCCACGCGTCCTGCGCTTTCGCGCCGGCCGGCGGCGACGCAGCTTCGTCGGCAATGTCGTCGCGATCGGGCTGGCGTCCGGATTCCTCGAACCACTGGAATCCACCAGCATCTATCTGGTGCAGGCCGCGATTACCGCATTGGTCGAGCATTTTCCCGACGCCCGCGTCGCCGATGCCGATCGCGACGGGTTCAATGCGGCGATCGACGCGGAATATGACCGCATCCGCGACTTCCTGATCCTGCACTACCATGCCACGACGCGGGATGACTCGCCGTTCTGGGATCATGTCCGTACCATGACCGTGCCCGACAGCCTGGCCGAAAAGATGGCCTTGTGGCGAGCGTCCGCGCAGGTCGCGCACTATCGTCACGGCCTGTTCCTGGAGCCGAGCTGGATCGCGGTCTATCTGGGTCAAGGGATCGTGCCGGGGGGCTGGGATCCGCGCGCCGACCTGCCGGATGGGGCTGGTCTGGATCGTGCCTTGTCAGGCCTGTCGCGCGCGATCGCCGAGCGGGTCGCGCGGATGCCGCATCATGACGCGGCGCTGGCCGCGATCGCCGCGACGGCGCGGGCATGAACAACCGCGCGCTGCCGGCGCACATCGCGATCGTCGGCGGCGGGCCGGTCGCGCTCGCAGCCGCCACCGCCTTCGCCCAGGCGCTGCGCGGCGTGGCGGTGACGCTGGTCCCCACCCCCGTCCCGGAAGCGGCACTGGCGGACCGCTGGCCGCTGGCGCTTCCCTCCGCGCACGCGATGCTGGCACGACTGGGCTGTCCACCGGATCTGCTGCTGGCGCGCGGAGTTGCCGTGCCCCGCGCCGCGTCGCGCTTCCTCGACTGGAGCATCGACGGCGCGCCGTGGCTGGTCGCGGACGAGCCGGTTCCCGGCGCGGGCACCGCTGCGCTCCATCAACTCTGGTTGCGCGCCGGAACGCCCATCCCCTTCCACGCGCTGCACCCGGCGAGCGTCGCGGCGGAAGCCGGCGGCGTGGCGGCGGGTGCGGAGGTGGCGCTGCATCTGGAGGCGGCACGATTATCGCGGGCGCTGGCCTCGCTGGCGCGGCAAGGCGGCGTGGTGGTCGCGGCCGCACCGCTCCTGGATGTGCTGCGCGCCGATGGCGAGGTTGCGGCGGTGAAGCTTGCGGACGGTGGCCGCGTCACGGCCGATCTGTTCGTCGATGCCACCGGTCCGGCGCGGCTGCTGGCGACCGCTGCAGGGTTCGAGGAGTGGCGCGACAGCGTGCCGTGCGACCGGGTCACGATCGAGACGATCGCCTGTACGGGGGCGCTGCTCGACAGCTATCGCGCAACCGACACCGGCTGGGTCGCGGACTGGCCCGGAGCGCGGGTGACGGCCGGTCCGGACGGCGGCGTCGCGATCACGCCCGGCCGGCTTGCCGAGGCGATACGCGGCAACGTGCTGGCGCTGGGCGAGGCGGCGGTTCAGCCTGGGCCGTTGGGACGCGCCGGCTTCACGCTGGCGCTGGCGCAGATCGCGCTGGCGCTGGAGCTGTTGCCGACCGGCCACGACACACCGTTGCTGGCCGGCGAATACAACCGGCGTGCCGGTCAGCGTGCCGACCGGATGCGCGACTTTCTGGCGGCGCATTATCATGGCGGCGGCCGACGCGGGCCGGGAGCGGTCCCGCCGTCGCTGGTCCCGATCCTCGAACAGTTTCGCCGTCGTGGCAGCGTGCCCGCCGCCGATGAGGATTGCGTCGAGCGCGACGCGTGGATCGCGGTCCTGCTGGGACAGGGGCTCCGTCCCGAACGGGCCGATCCGATCGCGCTCGGTATCCCGCCGGACGTGGCGCGACGCGACATCCTCGACCGCGCGACGCGGCTCCGCACCGCTTATGGAAAGCCCCGCTCATGACCGCCGCGCCGATCGAACATGTCGTCATCATCGGCGGCGGCACCGCCGGCTGGATGATGGCGGCGGCAGCGGGTCGCTATCTGGACGACGGGCGGCGGCGGATCACGCTGGTGGAATCGGAGGCGATCGGCACGGTCGGCGTCGGCGAGGCGACGATACCGTCGATCCGCAACTTCAACGCGCTGATCGGCGTCGACGAAGCGGAATTCCTTCGCGCGACACGCGGCAGCTTTAAATTGGGGATCGAATTCGTCGACTGGGAGCGGCGCGGCACGCGCTACGTCCATCCGTTCGGCCATTACGGGCGCGACATTCAGGGACTGAACTTCCACCAATTGTGGCTGAAGCTGCGCGGGCGTGACGGGATCGGCGCGATCGGCGACTATTCGCCCGCGACGGTGGCGATGGCGAACGGCGCGTTCGGCTGGCCGCAACCCGACCCGCGCTCTCCCCTCTCGGGTCTGGCCTATGCCTACCACTTCGACGCCGGATCGTACGCCGCCTTTCTGCGCGAGCGTGCGGAGGCGGACGGCGTGGCCCGCGTCGAGGGACGGATCGTGGCGGTGGAGCGCGCCGAGGACGGCGACGTGGCGGCGGTGCGGCTGGAAGACGGCCGGCGGGTCGCGGGCGATCTGTTCATCGACTGTTCCGGATTCCGCAGCATGCTGCTCGGCGAGACGCTGGGCGGGGCATTCGAGGACTGGTCGCACTGGCTGCCGTGCGACCGCGCGATCGCGGTGCCGACCGGGCGGACCGAGCCGCTGCTCCCCTACACCCGCGCGACCGCCCATGCGGCGGGGTGGCAGTGGCGCATCCCGCTGCAACATCGCACCGGCAACGGCATGGTCTACGCCAGCCGCTTCATGGACGACGACGCGGCCGAGCGACTGCTGCTATCCAGCCTCGACGCGGCGCCGACCGCGGCGCCGCGCCGTCTGTCGTTCACGGCCGGTTTCCGCCCACGGCCCTGGGAACGCAACGTCGTGGCGCTGGGGCTGGCGGGCGGGTTTCTCGAACCGCTGGAATCGACCAGCATCCACCTGATCCAGCAGGGCATTTCCAAGCTGTTCGCGCTGTTTCCCGACACCGCCCTTTCGGCGGTCGAGCGCGACGAATACAATCGGCAGATGGGCGACAATTACCGCTCGATCCGCGATTTCATCATCCTGCACTATCACGCCACGACGCGCGACGACTCACCGTTCTGGGATCACGTGCGGACGATGGCGGTGCCGGACACATTGCAGCGGAAGATCGCGCTGTTCCGGCAAAAGGGCCGGTTCTTCCGCTATGACGACGAACTGTTCGCGACGCCCAGCTGGGTGGCGGTGATGCTGGGTCAGGGTATCGTTCCCGAGGGGTACGATCCGATCGTCGATGCGCTGGACGAGGAGCGGACCGCCGCCGCGCTGCGTCAGATGCGACAGGCGACCGCGGCGGCCGTTGCCGGCCTTTCCCCGCATCATGCGGTACTGGAACGGCTGGTCGGCGACCACGGCTGAGCCCGGTCGCCGGCGCGCGCGATCAGAACTCAGACCAGTCCTCGTCGACGACCGCCAGCGCCGCGCCGCTGGTTCCGGTCACCGGGCGGCGCGACGATCGGGCGATCGCACGCCCGGCCTGCACCGCCCGTGCCTGAAGTTCGTGGACCGGCGACCCCGTGGCCGGCACGGGCGCGGGACGCGAATTGGGATCGAGCCGGAAGCGCGCGACTTCGGTCCTCAGCCGGTCGGCCTCCTCCGCCAGACTGCGCGCGGCAGCGTTCGCCTCCTCGACCATCGCGGCATTCTGCTGCGTCACGCCGTCCATCTCCGACACGGCGGTGTTGACCTGTTGCAGCCCGGTCGCCTGCTGCTCGGCGGATTCGGCGATCGTCGACACCAGCGCGCTGATCTCGCCGATGCGCGCGATGATCCGCTGCAGCGCCTTGCCGGTCTCGCTGACCAGCGCCACGCCCGCATCGACCTGCTCCGTGGATGCCAGGATCTTGGTCTTGACGTCCTTGGCGGCGTCGGCGGACCGCTGCGCCAGCGCCCGTACCTCCGACGCCACGACGGCGAAGCCCTTGCCCGCGTCGCCGGCGCGCGCCGCCTCGACACCGGCGTTGAGCGCCAGCAGATTGGTCTGGAAAGCGATGCCGTCGATGACGCTGATGATCTCGCTGATCTCGGTCGAGGATCGCTCGATCCCGCCCATCGCGTCCACCGCGCGCCGCACGACGTCGCCGGAATTCTGCGCTTCCTCCCGCGCCTCCTTGACCGCCGCATTGGCGCGACGCGCTCCGGACGCGGTTTCGCGGACGGTCGAGGTGATCTCGTCCATCGCGGCGGCGGTTTCCTCCAGGCTGGCCGCCTGCTGCTCGGTACGCTGCGACAGGTCGTCGGAGGCCTGCCGGATATCGGCGGCACCGCTGTTGATGCCGTTGGTCGCGTCGCTGACCGCGCCGATCGTGCCCGACACCGCATCCATGGCCCGATTGAAGTTCCGCCGGAGCCCCTCGTAATCAGCGGAGAAGGCGCGGTCGATGCGATAGGTCAGATCGTTGTCGGCCAGCCGGCCCAACCCGGCGCCCAGCGCCTCGACCACCTCCCGCTGCGCCGTCTCAGAGGCGGTCAGCGACTCGCCGTTCCGACGGAACACGTCCATCGCCTTGGTCATGCGCCCGACGCAATCGCGCGAATCGGTATAGCGGATCGGCGTAACGTAATCGCCGTTCGCCAGCCCCTCCATCCGGACGACCGTGCTCACATAGGGATCGCAAACCAGCGTCCGCGAGACGATCGCGACCAACCCCACCAGCACGACGACCGCGACCGCACCGCCGATCGAAAGCGCAGCGGGCAGATATCCACCGACCGCCGCCAGGACCAACCCCAGCGAAACCATCGACAAGGCGGTATAGCCAATACCGAGGACCATGAACTTGGTCCTGATCGGCGCCATGTCGCGGAACCACTTGATCATTGCTGCCCCTCCTGGCCGAACAATGCGCGGCGAACTGGATTTTGATCGAGCGGCTATGACAGCAAGTCGTGAATCCGGCGTAAATGACGATAAGCGTTACGCTAACTTGGGTTAAAAAGCGCCTATGCGGTGGCGCCGATCGCGGCCGCCGCCAGCCCACGTACATTCACCCGCGCACGCAATCGCGCGGCCAGCAGCGCGGTGCCGCTGATCTTGCGCTGGACGAAGAGGGTTTCGACATGGGGCACGTGCCAGCTGGAGCGATCGGCGATCATCGCTTTCGCCTCCTCCCGCACCACGGGTACAAACGCTCGGTCGCCGAAATCGAACGAGCCGGGGCGGTTCAGTGCCGCGTCGATCGCGGCGATGATCCGGTCGATCGCGGGGCCATGGGCCGCTACCGCCGCCTGACCCAGAAACCCCGTCTCCACCGCCACGTCGCGGATCCGGTCGCGATCCCGCGCCAGCCCGGCCTCGATCAACCGGCGATAGGATCCAATCGTGTCGGCGGGCACGGCGCGCGCGGCGCCGAAATCGAGCAGCACCAGCGCGCCACTGTCGGTCTGCCACCGGTAATTGGCGAAGTTCGGATCGGTCTGCATCACCCCGAACTCGAACAATTCGCGCAGGACCAGCGTCACCAACGCGGTCATGGCGGCATCGCGAACATCCTGCGGGGCATCGGCCAGCGTCTCGATGGCGCGGCCCTCGACGAAGGTCATGGCCAGCACCTTGCGGGTGGTCAGCGACTCTTCCAGCATCGGCACGACGTACCGCGGATCACCCGCCAGTCGCTGACCGTAGCGGCGCATCTGTTCGCCCTCGCGGACATAATCCGCTTCCTCCACCAACTGCCGCTTGGCCTCCTCCAGCAAGGGGCGCAGGTCGAGTGTGGCGGGCAGCAATCCCGACACGCGCAGCAGCGTGGCGACATTGTCGACATCCGATCCGATGCTGTCGGCGACGCCCGGATATTGCACCTTGATCGCCAGCGTTCGCCCGTCCGGCAAGGTCGCGCGATGCACCTGCCCGATCGACGCGGCGGCGATCGGCGCGGCCTCGAAATGACGGAAGCGACGTCGCCAGTCCTTGCCCCACTCCTCGCGCAGCACCCGGTCGAGCTGTTGTGGCGGCATCCGGTATGCCTGGTTGCGCAGACGCGCGAGGATCGTCTGCAACTCCGGCGGCAACACGTCGCCGGCATCCATGGAAATCATCTGCCCGAGCTTCATCGCCGCACCGCGCAGATGCGACAGCCGGTCGGCGACGCGCGCGGCGTTGCCGGGGGTCAGCACCAGATCGCCGACCCGCGGACGCTCGCCCGCCGCCAGCCGCCGTGCGCCCTCCGCCAGCATCCCGCCCGCCACGCCGCCGGCCAGCCGCCCGAAACTGCCGAGCCGCGCGATCCGCCCGCTGGGTACCGCGCGGTGCCGGGCGTTCGCCCCATCGTCATCCTGTCGCATACCGCCTCAGCGCGGCAACGCCCCGGCGGTTCCGGTCAGACCCGTGACAGCAACCGCCGCGCCTGCGCCAGATGCGGCGCGTCGATCATCCGCCCGTTGAGCTGCAACGCCCCCGCGCCCGGCGCCGCAGCGAAAGCGGCGACGATCCGCCGCGCGTCGGCGACCTGCGCCTCGGTGGGGGTGAAGGCGGCATTGATGACCGGCACCTGCGCGGGATGGATCGCCATCATCGCGGTGAAGCCATCGCGCGCGGCGCGGCGGGCATAGCCGTCCAGCCCCGCCATGTCGCGGAACGCCGGATAGACCGTCTCGATCGCCGCCACGCCGGCGGCATGCGCGGCGAACAGCGTCAGCGAGCGCGCCAGTTCATAGGGCGGCGTATAGCGCCCGTCGTCCTCGCGACTGGTGGCGGCACCGATCGCGGCGGGCAAGTCCTCCGCACCCCAGGTCAGCCCCGCCAGCGGCACGCCGCAGCCGGCATAGCTGCCGAGCTGGAAGATCGCGGCGGGCGTCTCGGTCGCGATCGGCAGGATCGGCGCGGCGATCCCTGACGCCGCCAGCCGCGCCGCCAGTGCCCGCACGCTCGCCGCGCCCTCCGCCTTGGGAAGGACGACCGCGTCCGGCGACAGGCCGTGCAGCGCCGCCAGATCCGCCTCGCAGAAGGCGGTGTCGAGCGGATTGACGCGCACGAACATCGCCACGTCGCCGCGCTCCCCCCGCAGCCGCGCCGCGACCGCAGCGCGCGCCACCGGCTTGGCATCGGCGGCAACCGCATCCTCCAGGTCGAGGATCAGCGCGTCGGCCCCGCTCGCTGCCGCCTTGTCGAACCGCTCCGGCCGGTCGCCCGGCACGAACAACAGCGAGCGCAGCCTCATGCCGCCACCTTGCGGATCAGCGCGGTGCGCAGGCACTGGCACACTGTTTCATCGCGCTGGTTGAGCAGCCGATGCGCGAAGGTGACGATCCCCGCGTCCGGTCGCGATCGGCTCTCCTTCAGCTCATGCACCTCGGTTTCGGCGCGCAGCGTGTCGCCGATGAACACCGGTCTGGGCATGACCAGTCTGTCATAGCCGAGGTTGGCGACCAGCGTGCCGAGCGTCGTGTCCCCGACCGACAGTCCCACCATCAGCGCGAAGGTGAACGTGCCGTTGACCAGGATCTGCCCGAACTCGCTGGCGCGCGCCGCCTCCGCATCGAGGTGCAGCGGCTGCGGGTTATGGGTCATGGTCGAGAACAGCAGATTGTCGGTCTCGGTCACGGTGCGGCGAATTTCGTGGACGATCCGGTCGCCGACCTGCCATTGATCGAAGCAACGCCCCGCCATCACGTGTCCTCCCGATCGATCCGCACCAGCAGCGTGCCCTCGGTCACCTGCACGCCCTCCTCGACCTTCAACTCGGCGACCACGCCGTCGAAGGGGGCAAGCAGCGCCTGTTCCATCTTCATCGCCTCCAGCACCAGCAATCGCTCGCCACGTGCGACGCGCTGGCCGGCGGCGACCGGCACCGCGATTACCCGCCCCGGCATCGGCGCGAGCAGCGCTCCATCGCCATCGCCCGCTCCGCCGGCATGATCGGCGCGGCGGGGGCCGAACGGCCATGCCTCTCCCTCGGCGAATAGCACCTGATCGACGGCGATGGCCGTGGCGCGATCGTCGGGCGTCGCCACATACGGCTGGCCCGCCACCTCGATCGCCACTGTCATGACCGGCGCGGCATTGGCGCGGAAGCCGCGCAGTGCGCGCCACGGATCGTCGCCGGCGGGCGGGAGGATCGCGGCGGCCGCCGCCGACAGCACCGCCGCCGATGGCTGGCCGGACGGGATCAGCGCGTCAGCATGGCGCGCGATGAAACCGGTATCGACGTCCCCCGCCACGAACGCCGGATGCGCCGCCGCGCGCGCCAGAAACGCGGCATTGGTGCGCACCGGCCAGACCTGCACGCCGCGCGCCGCCCCCGCCAGCCGCCGCGCGGCGTCGGTGCGCGTCGGGCCGTGAACGATCAGCTTGGCGATCATCGGGTCGTAATAAGGCGTGACCGCTCCGCCCTCATCCACCCCGCTGTCGACGCGCACGCCGTCCGGGAAGCGTAGCCGGTCAAGCGGTCCGGTCGAAGGCAGGAAGCCGGTCGTCGGATTCTCGGCGTAGAGCCGCGCCTCCATTGCCCAGCCGGTGATCGACAGTTCGTCCTGCCGCTTCGGCAGCGGCTGGCCGGAGGCGACGCGCAGCTGCCATTCGACCAGATCCTGCCCGGTGATCGCCTCTGTCACGGGATGCTCGACCTGCAGCCGGGTGTTCATCTCCATGAACCAGATGCGGTCGGCGCGCAGCCCCTCCGAACCGTCGGCGATGAACTCGATCGTGCCCGCGCCGACATAATCGACCGCCTTCGCCGCCCGCACCGCCGCGTCGCACACCGCCGCGCGGGTCACGGCATCCATGCCGGGCGCGGGCGCTTCCTCGATCACCTTCTGATGCCGGCGTTGCAGCGAGCAGTCGCGCTCGAACAGGTGAACGACCTGCCCGTGCGTGTCGCCGAACACCTGCACCTCGATATGGCGCGGCGACAGAATGTATTTCTCGATCAGGACGCGATCGTCGCCGAACGCCGCCGCCGCCTCGCGCTGACAACTGGCCAGCGCCTCTGCGAAGTCGGCGGATGCATCGACCTGCCGCATCCCCTTGCCGCCGCCGCCCGCCACCGCCTTGATGAGCACCGGATAGCCGATCGCATCCGCCTCCGCGCGCAGCCGGTCGGGCGCCTGATCCTCGCCCAGATAGCCCGGCGTCACCGGCACGCCCGCCGCGATCATCCGCGCCTTGGCGGCATCCTTCAGCCCCATCGCGCGGATCGCGGCCGGCGGCGCGCCGACCCACACCAACCCGGCGGCGATCACCGCCTCCGCAAACTCGGCATTTTCCGACAGGAAGCCATAGCCGGGGTGAATCGCCTGCGCGCCCGTTGCCCGCGCCGCCTCCAGCAGGCGGTCCTGCCGCAGATAGCTGTCGGCGGCGGGCGCGGTGCCGATGCACACCGCCTCATCCGCCTCGCGCACGAACGGCATCGCGGCATCGACATCGGAATGGACCGCGATCGTGCGGATGCCCATCGCGCGCGCGGTACGGATGATGCGGCGGGCGATCTCGCCGCGGTTGGCGATCAACAGGCTCTCGATCATCGCGGTCACATCCGAAACAGGCCGAAGCGCGCACGCTCCGGCACGGGGGCGTTCAGCGCGGCGGCGAAGGCGAGGCCCAGCACGTCGCGGGTCTGCACCGGATCGATGATCCCGTCGTCCCAGAGCCGCGCGGTGGCGTAATAGGGGTTGCCCTCGTCCTCATACTTCTGCCGGATCGGTGCCTTGAAGCGTTCCGCCTCCTCGGGCGTCCATGTCTCCGCATCGCGGTGGACGGTCGCGAGCACGCTTGCCGCCTGCTCGCCGCCCATCACCGAGATCCGCGCATTGGGCCAGCTGAACAGGAAGCGCGGCGAATAGGCGCGGCCGCACATCCCGTAATTGCCCGCGCCGAAGCTGCCGCCGATCAGCACAGTCACCTTCGGCACCGACGCGGTGGCGACGGCGGTGACCAGCTTCGCGCCGTTCTTCGCGATCCCCTCCGCCTCATATCTGCCGCCGACCATGAAGCCGGAGATGTTCTGGAGGAACAGCAGCGGTATCCGCCGCTGGCACGCCAGTTCGATGAAATGTGCCCCCTTCAGCGCCGATTCACTGAACAGCACGCCGTTATTGGCGAGGATCGCGACCGGCATCCCCCAGATATGCGCGAAGCCGCATATCAGCGTCGTGCCGTACAGCGCCTTGAACTCGTGGAAGTCCGATCCGTCGACGATCCGCGCGATCACCTCGCGCACGTCATAGGGCGCGCGCACATCCTGCGGGACGATGCCGTACAATTCCTCCGCGTCGAGCAGCGGCGCGCGCGGCGTCGCCAGCGTCACGTCGGACGCTGGCTTCGCGCCCAGCGTCGCGACGATATCGCGGACGATCAGCAGCGCATGTTCGTCATTTTCGGCGACATGATCGACCACGCCCGATCGCCGCCCGTGCGTGTCCGCCCCACCCAGTTCCTCTGCGGAAATCACCTCGCCGGTCGCCGCCTTCACCAGCGGCGGGCCGGCGAGGAAGATTGTGCCCTGGTTGCGGACGATCACGCTTTCGTCGGACATGGCGGGGACGTAGGCGCCGCCGGCGGTGCAGCTGCCCATCACGCAGGCGATCTGCGCGATCCCCTCCGCCGACATCTGCGCCTGGTTGAAGAAGATCCGCCCGAAATGCTCGCGGTCCGGAAACACCTCCGCCTGATGCGGCAGGTTGGCGCCGCCGCTATCGACCAGATAGACGCACGGCAGCCTGTTCTCGCGCGCGATTTCCTGCGCGCGCAAATGCTTCTTCACCGTCATCGGGAAATAGGCGCCGCCCTTTACGGTCGGATCGTTGGCGACGATCATGCACTCGCGCCCCGACACGCGCCCGACGCCGGCGATCATCCCCGCGCCAGGGGCGACGTCTTCATACATGCCGTTCGCGGCCAGCGCGCCGATCTCCAGAAACGGCGCGGCCGGATCGAGCAGTCGGTCGACGCGGTCGCGCGGGAGCAGCTTGCCGCGCGCGACGTGGCGCGCGCGATGCTGCTCCGACCCGCCCAGCGCGGTGCGGGCGGTCCGCTCGCGAAGCTCGGCCGCCAGCGCGCGATTGTGCGCATCATTGGCGCGGAAAGTATCGGCGCCGGTATCGACCAGCGAGCGCAGCACCGTCATTGCGCGCGCGGCGCGTCATGGCCGATCAGCTCGCGCCCGATCAGCATCCGCCGCACCTCGTTGGTGCCCGCCCCGATGTCGAGCAGCTTGGCGTCGCGCCAATATCGCTCCACCGGCCAGTCCTTGGTATAGCCGGCCCCACCCAACGCCTGGATCGCCTCGCCCGCCACCTTCACCGCGCTCTCCGACGCCAGCAGGATGCACCCCGCCGCATCGAAGCGCGTCGTCCGCCCCGCGTCGCACGCCTTCGCCACCGCATAGACGTAGGCGCGCGACGAATTCAGCGCGACATACATGTCGGCCACCTTGGCCTGCATCAGCTGGAACTCGCCGATCGGCCGCCCGAACTGCCGACGTTCGCGGACATAGGGCAGCACGGTGTCGATACACGCCTGCATGATACCGAGCTGGATGCCCGACAGCACGACGCGCTCGTAATCCAGTCCGGACATCAGCACCTTGACGCCGCCGTTCAGCGGCCCCATCACCTGTTCGTCGGCGACGAAGCAATCGTCGAACACCAGCTCGGCGGTCGGCGATCCGCGCATCCCGACCTTGTCGATCTTCTGACCGATCGAAAAGCCGGCGAAATCCTTTTCGATCAGGAACGCGGTGATCCCGCGTGATCCGGCCTCGGCATCGGTCTTCGCATAGACGACCAGCGTGTCGGCATAGGGCGCGTTGGTGATCCAGAACTTGGTGCCGTTCAGCCGCCAGCCGCCGTCCACCTTCGTCGCGCGCAGCTTCATCGATACGACATCGGACCCGGCCCCCGCCTCCGACATGGCCAGGCTGCCGACATGTTCGCCGGAGATCAGCTTCGGCAGATATTTCGCCTTCTGCTCTGGGCTCCCCCAGCGGCGGATCTGGTTGACGCAAAGGTTGGAATGCGCGCCGTAGCTGAGCCCGATCGCGGCGGAGGCGCGGCTGACCTCCTCGCACGCGACGACATGCTCCAGATAGCCGAGTCCCAGACCGCCGTCCGCTTCCTCGACGGTGATGCCGTGCAGCCCGAGCGCGCCCATTTCCGGCCAGAGTTCGCGCGCGAAGCGATCTTGCGCGTCGACCTCGGTCGCGATCGGCGCGATCCGGTCCAGCGCGAACCGCCGCACCGTGTCGCGGATCGTGTCCGCCATCTCGCCCAGCCCGAAATCCAGGTCCATCGCTCTCTCCGTCGGTTCTTGCCGCCAGCCTAGGCCCGTCCCCGGCAATCGCAAAATTGAAAGACCTGCAAGAAGCGCATAGGTTTCGTCTATGATCGATCGCTATCATCTTCGCTATTTCCTGGCGGTCGTCGACACCGGCAATTTCTCGCGCGCGGCGGCGGCGTGTAATGTGTCGCAACCCACGCTGTCGGTTGGGATCGCCAAGCTGGAGAAGTCACTCGGGCGCCCGCTGTTCGCGCGCACCAATCGCCGCGTGGCGATGACCGATGCGGGCGCTGACCTGCTGGCCCATGCCCGGACCATCGAAGCGGGCTTCGCCGCCGCCGAGCGCGCCGTAGCCGGGGCGGCAGTCGCGCGAACATTGCGGCTGGGCGTGCTGAGCACGACGCCGCGCCGCTGGATCGAGCGGTTCCTGTCCACGCAGGCCGACCGCATCGAGATCGTCGAGGGGAACGAGCGGGAGTTGCGCGCGCGACTGGGCCGCGGTCGGATCGACGCGGCCCTGACGATCCTGCGCGACGGCGGGGGGCGGGCCGTGCTGACCGAAGGCTATTCGCTGGCGTTGGCCGCCACGCATCCGCTCGCCGGGCGGGCGCTGATCCGTGCCGAGGAACTGGCGCATGAGCCGATGATCGTGCGGCGGCATTGCGAGTTGCTGTCCGAAACCAGCCGCTTCTTCACCGCGCGCGGCGTCCGGCCGTTCTTCCCGGCACGCACGGTCAGCGACGACAGGGCACTGGCCTATGTCCGCGCCCGCCTGGGCATCACCATCATGCCCGACGGCTTTCGCGAGTCCGGGGTGGTGCGCGTGCCGCTCGACGGATTCGACGCGACGCGCGAGATCGGCGTCGTCGTCGCGCCGCATGCCGATGCGCGGACGCTCGAACCGGCGTTGGCGGCGCTGACCGACGCCATCGCGCGCGACGCAGACGGGGGTTGAGCCGGACCGTGCGTCGCCGTTACGACGGCGGCCATGTTCACCGCGCTCCGCATCCTGCTGAAGATCGTCATCGGCTTCGTCGTCCTGTCGCTCGTCTGGGTCGGGCTCTATGCGATCGTGCCGGTGCCGTTCACCATGACGATGGCAGGCGACCTGATCAGCGGCCATTCGGTGACGAAGGACTGGACGCCCCTGTCCGAGATCGACCCCAACATGGCGCGCGCGGCGATCGCGGGCGAGGACAGCAAATTCTGCACCCACCACGGGTTCGACTGGAATGCGATCGCCGGGGCGGCGGTCCACAATGCCGATGGCGGGCGGATCCGCGGCGGATCGACGATCAGCCAGCAGACGGCGAAGAACACGTTCCTGTTTCAGGGCGGCGGCTATCTCCGCAAGGCGCTGGAGGCTTGGTTCACCGTCCTGATCGAGACGATCTGGGGCAAGAAGCGTATCATGGAAGTGTATCTCAATATCGCCGAGACCGGCATCGGCACCTATGGCGCGGAAGCGGCGGCGCAGCGGTACTTCCACCATTCCGCCGCGCATCTGACCCCGGTCGAGGCGGCGCGGATCGCCGCCGTCCTGCCGCTGCCCAAGAAGCGGGAGGCGGTCGCGCCGACCGGGTTCGTGCGGCGGCGCGGCAACCAGATCGCCCGCTATGTCGGGATCGTGCGGCGTGTCGGGCTGGATTCCTGCCTGCGTTGAGGGTCAGCCGACCGCGATCACGCGATCGCCCAGCCGCTCCGCCTCGCGCAGGTCGTGCGTGACCATCAGGATCGGCACCGCGCGCGTATCGCGCACCCGCTCGATCGCACGCATCGCCTCCTCGCGCCGGGCGGGGTCGAGCGACGACAGCGGTTCGTCGAGCAGCAGGAACGCGGGATCGCTGAGCAATGCGCGTCCGATCGCGACCCGCCGCGCCTCGCCCCCCGACAGCGTGCGCGGCCAGCGGCGCAGCAGGTGCACGATGTCCAGCGTCTCGGCCACCTCCGCCAGTCGCGATGCATCGGGCGCGCCGTAGAGCAGGTTCGCCTGGACGCGGCGATGCGGGAACAGCCGCGCATCCTGAAAGACATAGCCGGCGCGTCGTTGTTCGGGTGGAAGATTGGTCGCACCGTCGAACAGCGTCCGCCCGCCGACCCGCACATGTCCGCCCGCAGGACGCAGCAACCCCGCGATCATGTCGAGCAGGCTGGTCTTGCCGACACCCGACGGGCCGACCAGCACCGTCAGCCCGTCTCCCGCGACGAACCGCCCGCCGACCCCGACGTCGCCGCGTCGCGCGCGAACGTCCACGTCAAAGGACATGAACGCCCCGCCCGGCACGTCGCACCAGCGCCTCCGAAACGATCAGCGCCACCAGCGAGAGCGCCACGGAGACGGCCGCCAGCCGCCACACCTCGGCCTCGCCACCGGGCCGCTGGAGCGCGGCGTAGATGGCGAGCGGCAAGGTCTGCGTCTCGCCCGGCACGTTGGAGACGAAGGTGATCGTCGCGCCGAACTCGCCGATCGCGCGCGCCAGCCCCAGCACCACCGCCGCCGCGACGCCGGGCGCGGCCAGCGGCAGCGTGATGGTCGCATAGGCCCGCCAGCGGCTCGCCCCCAAAGTCCGTGCCGCCTGCTCCAGCCGCCGATCGACCGACTCGATCGACAGCCGCATCGCGCGCACCATCAGTGGCAGCGCCATCACCCCGGCCGCGATCGCCGCGCCGGTCCAGCGGAACAGCACACTCACGCCGAACCAGCGCTCCAGCACGCCACCGACCGGCCCGGCGGGCGCGAAGGCGAGCAGCAGCATCCAGCCGGTGACGACCGGCGGCACCACCAGCGGCAAGTGCACCAATCCGTCGAGGAACACCTTGCCCGGAAACCGCCACCGCGCCAGCACCCATGCCAGCACGAACGCCACCGGCAGCGCGCCGAGCGTCGCGGTGCCGCCGACCAGCATGGTCAGCCGGACGATCGGCAACAGTTCGCTCAACGTGCCGCGAAACCGCGCCGCGCCAGGATCGCCTGCCCGGCGCGCGACAGCAGGAAACGGCGGAAGCCTTCCGCCTCCGGGCTGGTGCCGGCAGTCAGCCGCGCGATCGGATAGACGATCGGCGCATGGCTGCGCGGCGGAAACGCGCCGGCGATCCGCACGCCCTGCGCGGCGCGCGCGTCGGTGGCATAGACGATCCCATAGGGTGCCGCCCCGCGTTCGACCAGCGCCAGGGCGGCGCGGACATTCTCGGCGCGCACCACGCGCGGTGCGACTGCCTGCCACGCGCCGAGCCGGGTCAGCGCCTCACGCCCGTACTTCCCCGCGGGCACGCTGTCGGGATCGGCCATCGCCAGCGCGCCCCCGCCAAGGATTCGGCCGAGTGCCGCGCCCTTGGTCGACGCGACGCGCGGAAGCCCCGGGCGGGACACGACGACCAGCTGATTGCGGGCCAGCACCGCACGCGTACCCGCCACGACCAGCCCGCGCTTCTGGATATCGTCCATCCAGTCGGCATCGGCGGACACGAACAGGTCGGCGCGCCCCCCCGCCGCGATCTGCCGCGCCAGCGCCGATGAGGCCGCGAACGACAGGCGCGGGCGTTCGTGCCCTCCCCTCCCCCAGGCGTCAGCGGCATCGGTCATCGCTTCCTGAAGGCTGGCGGCGGCGAGGACCAGCGGGCCCTTCTCCTGCGCCAGCGCGGCGGGCGCGAGCGTCAGAAGGGCGAGGATCGAAAGGAGGAAGCGCATCGCATGGGTCATGGCATCCTGCAGCAGCGGAGACAATCCGGCGAGGTCCCTGGTTCCGGCGTGGGGCGTCATAGGCCGCGCTGCGCCACAGGCCGCCCCGCCTCCCCGGGGGACCGCTACCGAAATTCCTCCGTCATGCCGGACTTGTTCCGGCATCCACGGTGCCGAAAATGCATCTGCGGGCGTCGGTTTCCATGCCTCATTCCGTCTGTCACCCCGGCGAAGGCTGGGGTCCATGGTTCCGCAATAGCAACGACGTTCGCATGTGCGGAACCGTGGATGCCGGAACAGGTCCGGCATGACGGGGGATGTTCGCAGAGGTTCGTGAACACCGGGCGACGGCAGGACCTGGAGTGAGGGAGAGGCTCCCTCAGCCCTCGTCCCCCATGCGGAGCGCGGCGATGAACGCTTCCTGCGGAATCTGCACGCTGCCGTATTCGCGCATCTTCAGCTTGCCCTTCTTCTGCTTTTCCAGAAGCTTGCGCTTACGCGTGATGTCACCGCCATAACATTTGGCGGTGACGTCCTTGCGCATCGCGCTGATCGTCTCGCGGGCGATCACCTTGCCACCGATCGCCGCCTGAATCGGGATCTTGAATAGATGGCGCGGGATCAACTCCTTGAGCCGCTCGCACATCCCCCGCCCGCGCGTCTCGGCGGTGCCGCGGTGGACGATCATCGACAGCGCGTCGACCGGCTCCTCGTTGACCAGGATGCTCATCTTCACGAGGTCGCCCTCGCGATGGCCGATCTGGTGATAGTCGAAGCTGGCATAGCCCTTCGACAGCGACTTCAGCCGGTCGTAGAAGTCGAACACCACTTCGTTGAGCGGCAGTTCGTAGGTCGCCTGCGCGCGACCGCCGACATAGGTCAGGTTCTTCTGGATGCCGCGCCGGTCCTGACACAGCTTCAGGATCGACCCGAGGTATTCGTCGGGGACGTAGATCACAGCCTCGATCCACGGCTCGCTGATCGACGCGATCTTGTTGGGATCAGGCATGTCGGCCGGATTGTGCAGGTCGATGTGCCCGCCGTTATGCGTCAGTTCGATCTGGTACACCACGCTCGGGGCGGTCGTGATCAGGTCGAGGTCGTATTCGCGCGTCAGCCGCTCCTGGATGATCTCCAGATGCAGCAGCCCCAGGAAGCCGCAGCGGAAGCCGAAGCCCAGCGCCGCACTCGTCTCCATCTCGAAACTGAACGACGCGTCGTTCAGCCGCAGCTTGGAGATGCTCTCACGAAGCTTCTCGAAATCATTGGCATCGACCGGAAACAGCCCGCAGAACACCACCGGCTGGACTTCCTTGAACCCCGGCAGCGCCTCGGCTGTCGGCTTCTTGGCATCCGTCAGCGTGTCGCCGACGCGCGCCTGTGCCACGTCCTTGATCTGCGCGGTGATGAAGCCGATCTCGCCCGGCCCGAGATCGGCGAGCTGCTCGATCTTCGGCCGGAAGCAGCCGACGCGATCGATCAGGTGCGTCGTCCCGGCCTGCATGAACGTGACCTGCTGTCCTTTACGCAGTGTCCCGTCGACGACGCGCACCAGGATCATGACGCCCAGATACGGGTCGTACCACGAATCGACCAGCATCGCCTTCAGCGGCGCGTCCGCGTCACCCTTCGGCGCCGGAATCTTCTTGACGATCGCCTCGAGGATGTCGGCGATGCCGATCCCCGACTTCGCGCTGGCCAGCACCGCCTCCGACGCATCGATGCCGATCACGTCCTCGATCTCGGTGCGGACCTTCTCCGGCTCGGCGGCGGGCAGGTCGATCTTGTTGATGACCGGCACGATCTCGTGATCGTGTTCGATCGACTGATAGACGTTGGCGAGCGTCTGCGCCTCGACACCCTGCGCCGCGTCGACCACCAGCAGCGCGCCCTCGCACGCCGCCAGCGACCGGCTGACCTCGTAAGCGAAGTCGACGTGGCCCGGCGTGTCCATCAGGTTCAGCGTATACGTCTCGCCGTCCTGCGCCGTGTACGACAGGCGCACGGTCTGGGCCTTGATCGTGATCCCGCGCTCCTTCTCGATCTCCATGTTGTCGAGCACCTGCTCGCTCATCTCACGGTCGGTCAGCCCGCCCGTGGCCTGGATCAGGCGATCGGCCAGCGTCGACTTGCCATGGTCGATGTGCGCGATGATCGAAAAATTGCGGATCGTGTTGAGCGGCGTGGTCATGATCCCCGCGCGCCTAGCGCAGCGCGACGCGCAGGGCTAGGGCTGTCGAGAAGCGACCATTTTGTACAATAGCTTTCTCCGCGTCTTTCTCGTGACACGTGCGCAACGTAAGATTCTCGAATCGGAAGCCGTCGCGAACGGAGGACGGCAGCAATGGGGGATCGCGTGACGCGTAATCTGATCGTCTCGATGCTGGCCGGGGCCAGCCTGTTCGCCACAAGTCCGGTGGCGGCGCAAAAACTGGCCAACGCATCCTCCGGCCAGCGACTTCAGGAAAAGACCGCCGCCGACGTCCCGCACTGCACGCGCAAGCTGGGCACGCTGTCGATCGTCGATGGCGACAACAGTTCCTATTGGACCGCCTGGTCGCTGGCGCCGCCGTCGAAGCTGCTGAAGGTGCTCGTCGCGCGCTCGGGCTGCTTCAATCTCGTCGATCGCGGCAGCGGGCTGAACGCGGCGGAGAAGGAGCGCGCGATCGGCGGCAACCTGGGCCTGCAACGCGGCGCGAACGTCGGCCAGGGACAAGTGAAGGCGGCCGATTACGTGCTGGTCGCCGAGGTGCAGGGCGCGAATGCGAATGTCAGCGGCAGCGCGGTCGCCGGCGGGGTCGGCGGACTGCTGGGCGGCCGCGTCGGCGGGTTGCTGGGCGGACTGAAGAGCAAGAAGATGGAGGCGAACACCGTCCTGTCGCTCACCAACGTCCGCACGACCGAGACGATCGCCACCGAGGAAGGCTATGCCGCCAAGAACAACCTGTCGCTGGGCGGCGGGGGCTTCTTCGCGGTCGCCGGCGCGGCGGGCGGCGGCTATGACAATACCGAGATCGGGCGGATCGTCACGCTGTCGTTCATCCAGGCGTACAGCAAGATGGTCGATTCACTCGGGCTGGTGACCCCGGGCACGGCGGGCACGGCCGAGGCGGCGCCCGCCAAGACCTTCACCACGCAGGCGCCGGTCGCGCTGAGAGCGTCGGCGGCGGCCGGGGCCAAGGTCATCCGCACCATCCCGCAGGGTCAGACGGTCTATCCGACCGGCAAGAAGGACGGCCTGTGGTGGGAGGTCGCCGACGAGAACGACAATGTCGGCTGGGTGCTCAACACGAAGCTGGCGCCAAGCGGGCGCCCCGACGTGACCCGCGAGAACGAGATCCACTGATCGCGCCGATCCACGCCGCCGCTCACGTCGCGGCGTGGATCGCCTCCAGCGCGTTCAGATAGCGTCGCGACCCCTCGCCCCTGATCAGCGCCCAGCGCACGCCGCGCCGCTCGAGTTCGCGTCGAGACAGGTCGAAAAAGCGCTGTCGGTCGCGCGCGGTCCCGAACATCCGCGTCCCGTCCTCCTGCCACGGCAGGTCGATGTCGAACAGCAGGTAGAGGTCGGCCGTCGCATCCCAGCGATCGAACCACGGATCACGCCGCCCGAACATCATGTCGGCCCACACGGCGGTCATCAGCGGATCGGTGTCGAGGATCACCGGCCAACCGCCACCTTCCACCGCCTTGCGCGCCTTGGCATCCTGCGCCTGCGCGATGACGAGCAGATCGGACATGTTGAGATTGGTTCCATAGGCCTCGCAATAGGTGCGCCCGAATTCGGCAACCCATGGCACGTCGAAATGCCGCGCCAGCCGCGGTGCCATCGTCGACTTGCCGGTGCTTTCCGGCCCATGCAAACAGACGGAACGCACCGTCACACCGGCACCACGCGCCACCGCCCGCCCGCCGCGCCGGACCAGCGCGCCAGTCCCCACACCGCCAGCGCGAGATAGATAAGGTAGAGAGCCGCGAACAGATAAAGCCCTTTCGACAGGTAGAGCGGCACCGACGCGACATCGACCGCAATCCAAAGCCACCAATTCTCGAGACGTCGGCGCGCCATCAGAAGCTGCGCGGCGACGCTGGCCGACGCGATCGCGGCATCCCACCACGGCAGCGCCGCGTCGGTCCAGCGATGCATGGCCGCGCCCCATAACAGCGCACCCAAAGCGATGCCGGTCAGCCAGCGCAGCCGGTCGCGCAACGCCAGTGTCGCGACCGGGACATCTCCGGTTTCCGCCTGCGCGCGCCGCCAGTGCCCCCAGCCATACAGGTTGGCACCCGCGAAGAAGAGCTGGAGCATCGCATCGGAATATAGCCGCGCCTCGAACACCACCGCCCCCAGCAGCAGCACGGCGGCGATCCCGGTCGGAAACGTCCAGATGCTGCGCACCGCCGCGAGCGCAACGCAGGCGATTCCCAATCCGGTAGCGATCCATTCGACCAGCGACATCGTGCGCGACACTAATCGCGCCTCCCCGCAAAAACAGCGTCGATTCCCCGCTTGCGCTACAAAAATCCGCTGATATAAGCCGCGACCTGCCCGGCGGTGATGCCGCGGGGCATCTGGTCGGGGAATAGCTCAGCCTGGTAGAGCACTGTCTTCGGGAGGCAGGGGCCGGAGGTTCGAATCCTCTTTCCCCGACCAATTCTCCTCTTCGTGAGGTTATCCCGCTATCGCGATGATGAACATGGTTGAGGCCGGTTCATTTCCACCATTCCGCCCACGATCGCCATCCGCGCGGCCGTGCTGTCGCGCCACCAACGCCGTGGCGTGAGCGCAGGGACTATGTCGTGGAGACCGGGTGACGGATCCGATGCTCCGCCACCCGATGATCGTCACTTCTGTGTGACGGCACCCGCAGCCGGCACGACCGCCGCCGGTGCGGCGACGGCGAGCGGCGCCTGCACGGCCGGAACGGCGACCGGCACGTCCTCATCGACGAAGCCCTTCACGACGGTTCCGGCCGGAACGCGCGCGCTGGTTCCGGTCATGAAGAAGCCGGCCGGCAGGAAGACCAGCGCGGACGCCGCCACCGCGCCGACGCCGCCGGCCACGCCCTTGTCGTCGAAACTGCCCGACAGCCGTATCTGGCGCCCGTTGACGGTCAAATACACGATGCGGGCCGACAAATGCCCGGACTTGCCCCACATCCCCTTGTTCTTGACCTCGGTGATCTCACCCATCGCCGGCGTGCCGACCGGGATCACGTTGACGCCGTTCACCAGCACCGGCTCGGCGGTTTCCAGGTGAAAGCGCTGGCCGACCCGCAACTTCTTGCCCTTGGTCGTCAATTCTTCCGACAGCTTCAGCGGGATCTCGGTACCGACCCGAAGCATCGTGCCGCCAGGCGCGGCCGCGATCGGAGCAACCTGCGCGGTGGCGGCCAGCGGCGACGCAAGCAACATCGCGCCCGCAAGCGCGCTACAGAAACCTTTCACGATATATCCCCCAGTCATGCGAGTGCCCCTCGACTCGCATGAGATAGTAATGACGGTTAAATCGCTTCGCGCAATCCGCAGAGTCTTATGATCGCGCACGTCCGCCCTTTCGCGGAACCGCGCCGGGAGGCGACGGCACCAATCATCCGCTGATGCGTAAGAGGCGCTTACCCATTCAGGAGCGCCCCGATGAGCGGACCCCAACTCTTCCAGTCACTCGACGTCGGCGGCCTGACGCTGCCCAACCGCATCGTCATCGCGCCGATGTGCCAATATTCGGCGGTCGATGGCTGCATGAACGACTGGCATCTGATCCATCTCGGTCAGCTGGCGCTTTCGGGCGCAGGGTTGCTGACGATCGAGGCGACGGCCGTCGAACCTGTCGGCCGGATCAGCTACGCCGACATCGGCTTATGGGATGACGTGACCGAAGCGGCGATGGCGCGCGTCCTTCAGTCAGTGCGGCGCCATTCCGACATGCCGATCGGCATCCAGCTCGCCCATGCGGGGCGCAAGGCGTCCACCGACCTGCCGTGGAAGGGAGAAGGACAATTCGCGCCCGACCATGCCAATGGATGGCAGACGGTCGCCCCCTCCGCCCTACCCTATGCGTCGGGTGAACATCCGCCGGTCGCGCTCGATCGGGACGGGCTGGCGCGGATCCGCGATGCCTTTGCCGCCGCGGCACGGCGCGCGGCGACGCTCGGCATCGATCTCGTGCAACTACACGGCGCGCACGGCTATCTGCTCCACGAATTCCTCTCGCCGCTCTCCAACGATCGCGACGACGAATATGGCGGATCCCTGGAAAACCGGATGCGCTTTCCGCTGGAGGTGTTCGACGCGGTGCGCGCCGCCTTCCCTGCCGACCGCCCCGTGACGATGCGTGTGTCCGGAACCGACTGGGTGCCCGACGGATGGGACATCGAACAGACCGTCGCCTTCGCAGTGGCTCTGGAGGCGCGCGGCTGCGCCGGCATCCACGTGTCGAGCGGCGGGCTGGACCCGCGGCAGCAGATCCCGGTCGGACCCGGCTATCAGGTGCCGCTGGCGCGCGCGGTCAAACAGGCGATATCGATCCCGGTGGTCGCCGTCGGCCTCATCTCCGACCATCAACATGCCGAGGCGATCGTCGGCACCGGGGACGCGGATGCGATCGCGTTGGCGCGCACGATCCTCTACGATCCGCGCTGGCCCTGGCACGCCGCCGCCACGCTCGATGCGCGCGTGAAGGCGCCGGCGCAATACCTTCGCTCGCAACCCCGCCAGTACCGGCATCTGTTCGACGTGGAAGGCAGCGCGGAAGACTGACCCGCGCGGCGCGCGTCAATAGGCGCGCGCCACCGCGAAATCGACCGCCTCGATCATCGCATCCTTGATCGCGCTGTCGGGGAAGATCGCCAGTGCCTCGACGGCGCGCTGCCCGTAATGGCGCGCGCGTGCCAACGTGTCGTCGACCGCGCGGGTGCGCCGCACCAGATCGACCGCATGTGCGAAATCGGCATCGGCGGTGCGGCGTCCCTCGACCGCATCGCGCCAGAAGGTGCGATCCTCGGCCCCGCCGCGCGCATAGGCCAGGATGACGGGCAGCGTCATCTTGCCCTCCCGGAAGTCGTCGCCGGCATCCTTGCCCATCGTGCCCGCGTCGCTGGTATAGTCGATCGCGTCGTCCACGAGCTGGAACGCGATCCCCAGATTGCGGCCATAGGCGTCCAGCGCCACCTCCTCCGCGTCCGGGCGCTCCGCCACGATGCCGGCGATCCGGCACGCGGCGGCGAACAGCGCGGCGGTCTTGGCATGGATGATGTCGAGGTAACGCTCCTCCGGCAGGTCCACGCGCCGCGCGGCGGTGAGCTGGTTCACCTCGCCCTCCGCAATGACCGCCGAGGCGTTCGACAATATCTCCAGCGCGCGCATGTGGCCGCCGGCCACCATCAGCTCGAACGAACGCGAGAACAGGAAGTCGCCGACCAGCACGCTGGCGGGATTGCCCCAGATGATGTTCGCGGTCCTCTTGCCACGCCGCAGGTCGGAACCGTCCACGACATCGTCGTGCAGCAACGTCGCGGTGTGGATGAACTCCACCGCCGCCGCCAGCAGGTGATGGCGATCGCCCGCATAACCGACCAGCTGCGCGCCGGCCAGCGTCAGCATCGGGCGCATCCGTTTGCCGCCGCCGGCGATCAGATGCCCCGCCAGTTCGGGGATCAGCGGAATGTCGGATCGCATCCGCTCCACGATCACGGCATTGACGTGATCCATGTCGCGCGCGACCAGCCCGATCATCGGATCGAGCGAGGGCGTGTGTCCGGGAAGGCGGTGCAAGGTGGCGCTCATCTGTTCCTGCCCTTACGGGGAGGCACGCGCGCAACGCAAGCGCGGGCTTGCCCCCACGTCCATCGGCCCGCATGAGAAATTCGCAACACGAGGCAGGGAAGCGCGATGACCGACGACATTCTGAAGGGCTATCGCAGGAGCATCGACAATATCGACGCGGCGCTGGTCTGCCTGCTGGCGGAGCGGTTCAAGATCACGCAGGCGGTCGGCGCGTACAAGGCGACCAGCGGCCTGCCCGCCGCCGATCCGGGGCGCGAGGAGGCGCAGATCGCGCGCCTGCGGCAGTTGAGCGAGGATGCGGAGCTGGACCCGGAATTCTCCGAGAAATTCCTGCGCTTCATCATCGACGAGGTGATCCGCCACCACCGCGCGGCCGCCGCGCGCTGATTCGCGGCGCGCCTCAGCGCGGACGCAGCGCCGCCAGCCGCGCCATCGCGGCATCGCCGAACTGGCGCAGCCGCATCCGCTCATACGCACCGAAATCATCACGGGGCGCACGATCGAGCACGCACAGCGCGCCCAGCGGCATCCCGCCATCGACCAGCGGCGCTCCGGCGTAGAAGCGCACCTGCTGTCCGTCGATCCGCAGCGGATTGGCGGCGAAACGCGGATCCGCAAGCGAGTCGGCGATACAGAACAACTGGTGCGGCGTCATGATCGCATGGCCGCACAGCGACGTGCGGCGGCTGTACGTGCGTGAGGTCACGCCCGACGTGGCGATCAGATACTGCCATTCCTGATACAGGATCGTCACCGCCGCCATCCCGGTGGCCAACGTCCGGCGGCAGTCGTCGAGCAGCATCTGCAAGCCGGGATCGTCCCGCGCCGCCAGTGCCCCCGAAGTCAGCACGGCCTGCTCGCGCGCCACCTCGTCACCCGGCGTCGGAGCTGGCTCGTAAAAGGTGACGCCCATGCGACAATGTTCCCAAAATCACCGCAAAAGTAAGATCTTGGCGCGAAATCGAAAGCCCATCTCGCACCATAGTGGTTGAGGTTGATGCAGGTCAGATACGGAACAATCAATATACTACCGCTAGCTCAGTACACTTTGTAAAAATGTGCGCGTCGCCGCCCAGCTCCGCGCGTCGGCGCGTTCGTCATACGCGAAACCAGGCTATCGCCGGGCATCGAGCGGTCGGTGAACCCATGTCCGGCATGACCATTCACCTGCATCTGCCAGTCCGCCTCGGCCGTGGTCAGTTCCTCACCCAGCGCGACCAGCGCGGCGGGCGGCGCCAGCGGATCATCCCAGCCGTGACAGACCAGCAGGCGCGTCGCGATCGGTGTGACGCTGTCGTAATCGGGTCGATCGTAAACGCCGTGAAAGCTTACGCCGGCGCGCAGCCCTAGGCCGGCACGCGCCATGTCGAGCACGCATTTCCCGCCGAAGCAGAAGCCGATCGCCGCCAAGGCATCCGGATCCACCTCGTCCTGAGCGGACAGCGCCGCGAGCGCCGCCCGCAGCCGCTCGCGCAGCAGCCCGCGGTCGGCGTTCAACTCATCCATGTAACGGCTGGCCCCCGGCCCGCGCTGCGTCCGCCGTCCCTGTCCGAACAGGTCACACGCAAAGGCGGCATAGCCCAGCGCCGCCAGATCCTCCGCCTTGCGATTGTCGGCCTCCTTCTGCCCGAGCACGTTCGGGATCACCAGCACGCCCGGTCGCGGGCCCGCCATGGAATCCTCCCAGGCGAAGACGCCCTCGAAAGGGCTGCCGGGTCCGTCATGGACGATGGTGCGCCGCTGGACGGTCATCTCGCGCTCTCCTGTTGTGTCGTGCCCCGCTTTCGCTAGATCGGGGCGCTCAACCGGGCAAGCGTAGGACGTCAGGGTGCAGGTCAGGAAGGACGATCCGAGCAATCCGGCGGTCGCACCGCTGCTCGCGGCACATGTCGCGGAACAGCGCGCCAATACGCCGCCGGGCTTTTCCTTCGCGCTCGATGCCAGCGGCCTGTCCGCGCCCGGCGTCACCTTCTGGTCGGCATGGGACGGCGACGCGCCGGTCGGTATGGGGGCGCTACGCGCGATCGACACGACCAGCGGCGAGGTGAAATCGATGCGCACGGTCGATACGTGGCGCGGGCGCGGCGTCGGCCATGCGATCCTGTCCGCGATCGTGGCCGAGGCACGATCGCGTGGCTATGCCCGGCTGTATCTGGAAACCGGCACCACCGATGCGTATGGCCCGGCGCTATCGCTCTACCGGCGCGCCGGGTTCGTATCGTGCGACGCCTTCGCCGATTACCAACCCAGCCCGCACAACCAGTTTCTGACGCTGATCCTCTAACGGGAGACCCCGATGCCGACGCTCGTCCTGATCCGCCATGGCCAGTCCGCCTGGAACCTGGAAAACCGCTTCACCGGCTGGTGGGACGTCGATGTCACCGAAAAGGGCGCGGCCGAGGCGCGCGCGGCGGGCGAGCTGATGGCGGCGAAGGGGCTGGACTTCGACCAGACCTTCACCTCGCTCCAGACCCGCGCGATCAAGACGCTGAACCTCGCGCTGGAGGCGATGGGGCGGCTGTGGCTGCCGGTCGAGAAGGACTGGCGCCTGAACGAGCGGCATTATGGCGGGCTGACCGGGCTGGACAAGGCCGAAACGGCGGCGAAGCATGGCGAGGAACAGGTGCATGTCTGGCGCCGCAGCTTCGACGTGCCGCCGCCGCCGATCGAGCCGGGCAGCGAATTCGACCTGTCGAACGATCGCCGCTACGCCGGGATCGACGTGCCCGCCACCGAAAGCCTGAAGGACACGATCGCGCGCGTGCTTCCTTATTGGGAAGGGCGGATTGCCCCGGCGCTGAAGGACGGGCAGCGCGTGCTGATCTCCGCGCACGGCAACTCGCTGCGCGCGCTGGTCAAGCATCTGTCGGGAATTTCCGACGCGGAGATCACGGGGCTGGAAATTCCGACCGGGCAGCCCATCGTGTACGAGCTGGACGCGGACCTGAACGCGACCGACCGTTACTATCTGAACGAGCGGTAAGGGCGGGGTCGCGTCCCACCCTCGGCCGTCACCTTGATCCTTATCGTCGCCCCGGCCTTCGCCGGGGTGACGGTATGAAACAGCAGAGGGTAGCCCCTACACAGCCGCGCGCACCGCGTCGCAGATGCGATCGACGACACGCTCGACCTGCGCGGGATCGTCGCCCTCCGCCATCACGCGGATCACCGGCTCGGTGCCTGACGGCCGGATCACCAGCCGCCCGCGCCCCGCCAGCTCGGTCTCGGCCTCGGCAATCACCGTCTTCACCGCCTCGTTTTCCAGCGGCTTGCCGCCCGAAAAGCGCACGTTCTTCAGCAATTGCGGCAACGGATCGAAGCGGTGGAGCACCTCGCTGGCCGGCGCGCCGGCGCGGCACACCTCCGCCAGGACCTGAAGCGCCGCGACCAGCCCGTCGCCGGTCGTGGCATAGTCCGACAGGATGATATGCCCCGACTGCTCGCCGCCGACATTGTAGCCGCGCCGCCGCATCGCCTCCAGCACGTGGCGGTCGCCGACGGCGGTGCGGATCAGCCCCAGCCCCTGCGCCTTCAAATGGCGCTCCAGCCCCAGGTTCGACATGACGGTGGCGACCAGTCCACCGCCCGCCAGCCGCCCGGCGCGCGCCCAGCCCGCCGCGATCGTCGCCATCAGCTGATCGCCGTCGATCACCCGGCCCTTCTCATCGACCACGATCAGCCGGTCGGCGTCGCCGTCCAGCGCGATGCCGATGTCAGCCTGATGCGCTATCACCGCCGCCGACAGTGCCTCCGGGTGCGTGGAACCGATCTTGTCGTTGATGTTCAAGCCGTTGGGATTGACGCCGATCTGGACCAGATCCGCGCCCAGTTCCCACAACGCCTCCGGCGCGACCTGATAGGCGGCGCCGTTCGCGCAATCGACGACGATCTTCATCCCGTCGAGCCGCAGGTCGCTCGGGAAGGTCGACTTGGCGAAGTGGATATAGCGTCCGCGCGCGTCGTCGATCCGCTTGGCGCGGCCGATCTCGCCGGACGGGGCCAGCGCCACGTCGCCGTCGATCGCCGCCTCGATCGCCAGTTCGTCCTCGTCCGACAGCTTGTAACCATCCGGCCCGAACAGCTTGATACCATTGTCGAAAAAGGGATTGTGGCTGGCGGAGATCATCACCCCCATGTCGGCGCGCATCGATTTGGTCAGCATCGCCACCGCCGGTGTCGGCATCGGACCCACCAACGTCACGTCCATGCCCACGCTGGTGAAGCCGGCCTGCAGGGCGCTTTCCAGCATATAGCCAGACAGCCGCGTGTCCTTGCCGATCACCACGCGATGCCGATGTTCGCCGCGCAGGAAGTGCCGACCAGCCGCCATGCCGACCTTCATCGCCATCTCGGCGGTCATCGCGCCGGTGTTGGTCAGCCCGCGAATGCCGTCGGTGCCGAAATATTTTCTTGCCATCACGCCTTCCGTTCGCTTCCGCTCATCCGTTCCATAACCACAAGCCGTCACAGGGCGAAATCCCCCCATGTCGCAAGCCACCCGCATCCTCCTGTCGTTGCTGATCGGCCTGTCGTCGGGCATCGCGCTGGCGACCTTCGCGCCGACGGCGGTGCCGGGCGCGATCACGGTCGCTGATCCGATCGGCACCGCCTGGCTGCACGGATTGCAGATGACGATCGTGCCGCTGGTCGTCTCACTGCTGGTCACCGGAGTCGCGGCGACCGCGGAGGCGGCGAAGGCCGGGCGGCTCGCCGGGCGCGCGATCGCGCTCTACGTCGCCTTCCTGTTCCTGTCCGCGACGATCGCTGCGCTGGTCACGCCGCTGATCCTGACGATCGCGCCGCTGCCGACCGCCGCCGCCACCGCGCTGCGCGCCGCGCTGAGCGGAGCGGAGCAGGTGCCGGCGGTGCCGCCGCTCGCGGAGTTCTTCGCCGGGATCGTCCCCACCAATATCGTCAAGGCGGCGGCGGCGGATGCCTTCCTGTCGCTCATCATCTTCACGCTCGTCTTCGCCTTCGCGATCGCCCGGATCGACGCGGAGGGACGCACGCTGCTGGTGCGGTTCTTCACCGCGCTGCGCGACACGATGCTGGTGGTCATCGACTGGGTGCTCTGGATCGCGCCGCTTGGCGTCTTTGCCCTCGCGCTGGTGGTCGGCGCGCGCGCCGGCACGGGGGCGTTCGGCGCGCTGATCCACTACATCCTGGTCGTCTCCAGCGTCGGCGTGGTGGTGACATTGCTCGCCTACCCGGTCGCGCGCCTCGGCGGGCGCGTGCCGCTGGCGGGGTTCGCGCGCGCGGCGCTGCCGTCGCAGGCGGTGGCGATCAGCACGCAATCCTCGCTCGCCTCGGTGCCCGCCATGCTGGAGGGTGCGCGCGATCTGGGCGTGCCGGTCGAAACAGCCGGTGTCACGCTGCCGCTCGCGGTGGCGATCTTCCGTGCGACGGGGCCGGCGATGAACCTGGCGGTGGCGATCTATGTCGCGACCTGGTTCGGCGTGCCGTTGCCGCCCGCCACACTGGTGGTCGCGGTGGTGGTGGCGACGCTGACCTCGCTCGGATCGGTCAGCCTGCCCGGCACGGTCAGCTATGTCAGCGCGATCGCGCCGATCGCCGGGACGATCGGCGCGCCGCTCGCGCCGCTCGGGCTGCTTGTGGCGGTCGAGACGATCCCCGACATCGTCCGCACCGTCGGCAACGTCACGATGGATCTGGCGACGACGGCTTGGCTGGGGCGGCGGCGCGATCCGGCCGAGTGACGGGGGTGCGGCTGCCCAGCGCGTAAAGCACGCACCCGCTCCAGATCAGCGCGAACGTCACCATATGTACCGGACGCAGCGGTTCCCGGAACAGCACCACCGCCTCGAGGAACTGAAGCGTCGGCGCGATATATTGCAGCAGGCCCATCGTCGCATAGCGCAACCGGCGCGCGGCGGCGGCGAACATTAACAGCGGGGCAGCGGTGACCGCGCCCGCCAGCACCAGCAGCGTATCGGTCGTGACCCCGCGCCCGAACACCGGCTCCGGGCTGCAGAAGAGTACGGCGAGTGCGGGTGCCGCCAGCAATGCGGTTTCCACGGTCAGGCCGCCGAGCGCATCGATCGCCGCCACCTTGCGGATCAGCCCGTAGAAGCCGAAACTGAACGCCAGCGTCAGCGGGATCCAGAGCGCACCGCCGCCCGCCACCGCCATCACGGCCACCCCGATGGCCGCAACCGCCACCGCCGCCTTCTGGATCGTTCCGATCCGCTCGCCCAGGATGATCATCCCCAGCGCGACATTGACGAGCGGATTGATGAAATAGCCGAGGCTGGCCTCCAGCACGTGCCCGTTCTGCACCGCCCAGATATAAACCATCCAATTGACCGCGATCAGCGCCGCCGACGCGACCAGCAGCGCCAGCGTCCGGCCGCGCGCGGCAGCCAAGATCGCCCCACCGCGCCGGATCGCGACCACGATCGCCGCCAGCAGCACCAGCGACCAGAGCACGCGATGCGCCAGCACCTGCACCGCCGGCACGCCGCTCAGCAGATGCAGATAGAGCGGCAGCAATCCCCAGAGCGTATAGGCGCCGATGCCCAGGATCAGGCCGGTTCGGGTAGCGTGGTTCACCATGCGGGCGCTGTCGCGGGTGTGGCGCCGGGATGCAAGGGGCCGCTCCCGCCCCCCTTTCCGTCACCCCGGCGCAGGCCGGGGTCCACGGTTCCAAAAAAACAACGACCGCAGGCACGCGCGGAGAGATGCCCTCCGGCCCGCGCCGGGATGACGGAAGGGCGGACGGCGGCCAAAAGGTTCAGGAAACTATCGCCCTTCCCGCGCTTTCCCCGTACCAGCGCCTCACCATCATGCTGTCCCGCCTCGTCCTCACCGATGTCCGCAACCACGCCGCGCTGACGGTCGCACCCGGGCCGGGCTTCGTGGTTCTGACCGGGCCCAATGGCGCCGGCAAGACCAACGTGCTGGAGGCGGTGTCGCTGCTCGCGCCCGGACGCGGACTGCGGCGGGCGGCGCTGGGCGACGTCGCCCGCAGCGACGGCCCGGGCGGGTTCGGGATCGCCGCTACGCTCGCCGACGACGTAACGCTCGCGACCGGGGCGCTGGCCGCCGCGCCCGATCGGCGGGTCGTGCGCATCAACGGCGCGCCGGCCGCCGCGACCGCGCTGGCGGAGCGGATCGCCGTGCTCTGGCTCACTCCGGCGATGGACCGGCTCTTCACCGAGGCAGCCGGGGGCCGGCGACGGTTCCTGGACCGGTTGACGCTCGCGCTCGATCCCGACCACGCGCGCCACGGCGCCCGGTACGAGGCGGCGATGCGCGACCGCAACCGGCTGCTGGCGCAGCCGACCACCGACCCGGACTGGCTCGCCGCGCTGGAGGCGCAGATGGCGCAGCATGGGGCGGCGCTGGACGCGTCACGTCGTCGCACCGTCGCCGCGCTCGACACCGCGCTGGCCGCGCAGCCGCCCGGCGATATCGCCCGCGCACAGATCGCACTCGACGGCTGGAGCGGCACCGCCGACGGACTGGCGGCGGAGTTGCGGGTCGGCCGGGCGCGCGATGCCGCCGCCGGCCGCACGCTGGCGGGCCCGCACCGCGCCGACCTGATCGTCCACCACGTCGACAAGGATCGCCCCGCCGCGACCGCCTCGACCGGCGAACAGAAGGCGTTGTTGCTCGGCATCGTGCTGGCCCATGCCGAACTGGTGGCGCGGGTCGCCGGCCGCGCTCCCGTGCTGCTGCTCGACGAGGTCGCCGCGCACCTCGATCCCGCGCGCCGCGCCGCGCTGTTCGCACGGCTGGCGCCGGTCGGACAGGTGTGGATGACCGGCACCGAGCCGAGCCTGTTCGACGCGATCGGGTCGGCGACCTGGCTCACGCTATGAGCAGGTCGTTGCGTTCACAACATTCTTTCGGGCAAGGCGTTGTGACCACATTAGATCTGCTTGGGAAAGACAGAGCCTGACCGATACCGCCGCCTCTCCGCCGTCGCGAACGCTTGCCGAATGGCGCGCCGGCTGGCCCGTGGTGGCGGCGGCGATGCTGGGCGCCGGGCTCGGACCGGGGCTCTACCAGAATTTGTCGAGTCTGTTCACGCCCGGACTGGAGGCGACGTTCGGCTGGTCGCGCGGCGACATCGCCACCGCCGCCGGGCTGGCGCTGGGCGCGGCGATCGCCGCCCCTTTGATCGGGCGCATCGCTGACAGGATCGGGGTCCGTCCTGTGATCGTCGCGTCGATGCTGCTGCTGGGCGTAGCCTATCTCTGGTTGTCGGGCATGGGGTTGCGGGGCGGTCGCGACATCTGGCGCTATCAGCTCGGCGTCGTGATGCTCGTCCTCGCGCTGCCCGGCACCAGCAGCCTGGCCTATGGCAAGCTGATCGCCGGGCGCTTCGTGCGCGGACGCGGGCTGGCGCTGGCGCTCGGCACATCGGGGCTGGCGCTGACGACGCTTGTCGCGGCACCGCTTCTGGGCATGGTGATCAGCCATCATGGCTGGCGCGCGGGGTTCGTCGCGCTGGCGATCGGATCGACCTTGGTGGCGCTGCCGCTGATCGTGCTGAGCCTCCGCGCGGCGGCGCCCGCGCGCGGAGGCGGACCTGCGCCCGCGGACCTGCCGGGCGTCAGCGCGGCGGCGGCGCGGCGCGACCGGCGGTTCTGGATCCTGGTCGGCTCGGCGTGGCTGATCAACGCCGCGACCACCGGCTTCGTCACGCAACTGGTCCCGATCGGTATCGAGCTGGGGCTGAGCGCGCCGCGCGCCGCGCTGCTGCTGACCAGCTTCGCCGCCAGCGCGCTCGCCGGGCGGCTGCTGATCGGCTGGCTGGTGGATCGCCTCCGGCCCCAGCCGGTCGCCGCCGCCTGCGCGATCGTCTCCGCCGCCGCCTTCCTGGCGCTCACGTTCGCGCCGGGCGGGCTGGCGACGTTGCTGGTGCTGGTGTTCCTTGCCGGGCTGATGAATGGCGCGGAGAACGATCTGCTGCCGTTCTTCGCCGCGCGGTTGTTCGGGCTGCGCGCCTATGCGGAAATCTACGGCACGGCGATACCGATCGCGATTTCCGGGACGGCGGTCGGGATCATCGGTTTCGGCCGTCTCCACGACATGTCCGGCGGGTATGCGCTGGCACTGACGCTGGGATGCGGCGCGCTGCTGATGGCCGCCTTGTGTTTTCTGGTCCTGCCCGATCATGGGCGGGATGACGGACCGCCCGTCGCACGCTAGCGCGGCGGATATGCTCGCCGCCCCGCCCTCCCCGACTCGCGCCGAATGGCGGCGCGGCTGGCCGATCGTGCTGGGCGCGACCGTCGGCAGCGGTGCCGGACCGGCGCTGTTCCAGAACCTGTCGAGCCTGTTCGTCCCCGGATTGATCGCCGACTTCGGCTGGAGCCGCGCCGAGCTGGCCGCCGCGACCGGCCTGGGCTTCGCGGGCAGCATCACGGTGCCGCTTCTCGGGCGACTGGTTGACCGGATCGGCGTGCGCCCGGCGATCGCGGGCTGCATGATCCTGCTCGGCGCGGCCTATGTCGGTCTGGCGGGGATGAGCGGCTCGCTCTGGCAATATCACCTGCTGGTCTTCTGCCTGGCGATGACCGTGCCGGGGACCAGCGCGCTGGTTTATGGCAAGCTGATCGCAGCCCGCTTCGTCCTGCAACGCGGGCTCGCGCTGGGCATCGCCACGTCGGGGCTGCCGATCACCACCCTGCTGCTGCCTGTCATCCTGGGCGACATCATCGCCACCCATGGCTGGCGCGGCGGTTTCCTCACGCTGGCCGCCCTCTCGACGCTGGTCGCGCTGCCGATCGCGCTGCTCGCGATACGCCACGCCGATACCGGCCCGACCCGACCTGCCCCCGGCGACCCCGTCGCCACGCAACCGGTCGGCGGCGTCACCGCCGCCGAGGCGCGGCTTGATCCGCGCTTCTGGCAGGTCGGGCTCACCGGCTTCTTCATCAATCTGGCGACGATCGGCTTCATTACGCAGGTGGTGCCGTTCGCCATCGACCGCGGGGTCGCCGCCGAGGACGCCGCCCTGCTGCTGACCGCATTCGGCGCATCGCAGATCGTGGCACGGCTGGCGATCGGCCTGCTGATCGACCGCTTTCCCCCGCGACGGGTCGCCGCCTCGGTCGCGCTGGTGTCCGCGCTGGGTTTTCTCCTGCTCCAGGCCGCGCATCTGTCGCTGACCATGCTGGCGGTCGGCGTGTTTCTTGCCGGGCTGATGAACGGCGCGGAGAACGACCTCTTCCCCTTCTTCGCGGCGCGGCTGTTCGGGCTGCGCGCCTATGGCGAGATCTACGGCTCGCTGATCGTCATCGCGCTGACCGGCAGCGCGGTCGGCATCGTCGGCTTCGGCGCGCTGCACGACGCGACCGATGGCGACGCCGCGGCGCTGGCGATCGCCGCGATCTCGCTGGTCATCGCCGGCCTGCTCTACATCCGGCTCCGCGATCGCGCGCTGCCCCCGCCGTCCAGCGCCGCCGCCACCGCCGCCGGCTGAACCGCGTCGGTTTCGCTTCCGTTGCGGGCCGCGTCTGCCTATATGCTCCGCCATGGCAGAAGCTCAGAATAGCAACGAATACGGCGCGTCCTCGATCAAGGTTCTGAAGGGGCTGGACGCGGTCCGCAAGCGCCCCGGCATGTACATCGGCGACACCGACGACGGCTCGGGCCTCCACCACATGGTGTTCGAGGTGAGCGACAATGCGATCGACGAGGCACTGGCGGGGCACTGCGACCGGATCGACATCACGCTGAACGCCGACGGATCGGTCAGCGTCACCGACAACGGGCGCGGCATCCCGACCGGCATCCACCCCGAAGAGGGCGTGTCGGCGGCAGAGGTCATCATGACCCAGCTGCACGCCGGTGGTAAGTTCGAGAACACCAGCGACGATAACGCCTACAAGGTTTCGGGCGGCCTGCACGGCGTGGGGGTATCCGTCGTCAACGCGCTGTCCGAGTTCCTCGACCTGACGATCTGGCGTGACGGCGAGGAGCATTACATGCGCTTCGCGCACGGCGATGCGGTCGCGCCCTTGAAGATCGTCGGCAAGGCGGACGGCAAGAAGGGGACGCGCGTCACCTTCCTCCCCTCGCCCGCCACGTTCAAGATCACCGAGTTCGACTTCGACAAGCTGGAGCACCGCTATCGCGAGCTGGCGTTCCTCAACTCCGGCGTCCGCCTGTTCCTGAACGATGCCCGTCACGAGGAACCGAAGTCGGTCGAGCTGTTCTACGAGGGCGGGATCGCCGCGTTCGTGAAGTGGCTGGACCGCAACAAGCAGCCGCTGTTCCCGGATCCGATCTCCGTCTCCGGCACCCGCGATCAGGTGACGATCGAGGTCGCGCTGGAGTGGAACGACAGCTACTATGAGAACGTCCTGGCGTTCACGAACAACATCCCGCAGCGCGACGGCGGCACGCACATCGCCGCCTTCCGCGCCGCGCTGACGCGCACGCTCAACAACTATGCCGAGAAATCGGGGCTGCTGAAGAAGGAGAAGGTGTCCCTTACCGGCGACGACATGCGCGAGGGGCTGACCGCGATCGTCTCTGTCAAGCTGCCCGACCCGAAGTTCAGCAGCCAGACCAAGGACAAGCTCGTGTCCTCGGAGGTTCGCCAGCCGCTCGAAAGCCTGATGGCCGACAAGATGGCCGAATGGCTGGAGGAAAATCCGCAGCACGCCAAGGCGATCGTCGGCAAGATCATCGACGCCGCGGCCGCGCGCGAGGCGGCGAAGCGCGCGCGCGAACTGACGCGGCGCAAGGGGGTGATGGACATCGCCAGCCTGCCCGGCAAGCTGGCCGACTGTCAGGAGCGCGATCCCGCCAAGTCCGAACTGTTCCTGGTCGAGGGCGACTCGGCCGGCGGCTCCGCCAAACAGGGCCGCGACCGTCATTTCCAGGCGATCCTGCCGCTACGTGGCAAGATCCTGAACGTGGAGCGCGCGCGCTTCGACCGGATGCTGGGGTCTCGGGAGATCGGCACGCTGATCCAGGCGATGGGCACCGGCATCGGGCGCGACGACTTCAATCTCGAAAAGCTGCGCTACCACAAGATCGTCATCATGACGGACGCCGACGTCGACGGCGCGCATATCCGCACGCTGCTGCTGACGTTCTTCTATCGCCAGATGCCCGAGATCATCGAGGCCGGGCATCTCTATATCGCGCAGCCGCCGCTCTACAAGGCGACGAAGGGCCGGTCGGAGGTGTACCTGAAGGACGACCATGCGCTCGACGACTATCTGGTCGACGGCGGGTTGCAGGCGATGGCGCTGGAGCGCGGCGGCGAAGCCCTGACGGGCGTCCATCTGCGTCCGCTGGTCGAACATGCGCGGCGGATGCGCACGCTGATGCGCTACGTGCCGCGCCGCTACGATCCGGTCATCATCGAGGCGCTGGCGCTGGGCGGGGCGCTTGATCCCGAAGCGACGCGCGAGGCGCGCGCCGCGACCGTGGGCGAGGTGACGCGACGGCTCGACCAGGGCGACAGCGAGGCGACCTGGACGGCGCGTGTCACCGAGGACGGCGGCATCCACTTCGAGCGGCTGTGGCGCGGCGTGACCGACCATCACATCGTCGAGGCCGCCTTCCTGGCGTCGGCGGAGGCGCGCAAGCTCCATACGCTGGCCGGCGAGCAGGCGGAAACCTTCGCGCATGCCGCCAAGTTGGTGCCCGTGAAGGGGCAGTCGGTCGAGACACCCGCCGATGCCGTCGCCACCGACGAGGATGGCGAGGAGACGGTGACGGTCGGTCGCGGCCAGTCGCTGGTCGCGCGTCCGTCGCAACTGCTGGAGGCGATCCTCGCCGCAGGGCGCAAGGGGCTGTCGATCCAGCGCTACAAGGGGCTGGGCGAGATGAACGCCGAGCAACTGTGGGAAACCACGCTCGACCCGTCGAATCGCTCGATGTTGAAGGTCGCGATCGAACAGGCCGACGTTGCCGACGAAATTTTCACCCGCCTGATGGGCGATGTCGTGGAGCCGCGTCGCGAGTTCATCCAGGAAAATGCCCTGAGCGTCGCCAACCTCGACGTGTAACCGACGGTTGCGCCGACGCTTTCCGGAAGCGTCGGCGCCAATCCGTCCATTTTCTGGGCTGGCGAGAGCCTTGGCGCTGCGTTGCAGCCCGGACACACTGATCGAAGATAGTGGACGTGACATCGTCCATGCGCTTCCCGATCGATGGTCGAAGCGTGTAGCAGCCGTCTCGTACCGACGCGCAAACCGGCGAGAACCGTAGCGTCGCGACGATTGAAGGGAGAGGACGATGTCGAACCGTTTTCACATCGCGCTGCGTGCAGCGTTGCTGGCCGGCGCGGCCAGCCTGCCGGGTGTCGCCATGGCGCAAACCGCCGACCCGCAGGCGACGACGACCGCACCGACATCCGCCGATGACGGGACCGCCGGGCTACACGACATCGTCGTGACCGGACAGACCTCCCGCGATCGCCCGCTCATCACCTCCTCCGCCGACATCACCTTCGCCACGCGTGAGGACATCGACCGCCGCGCGCCGCGCTCCACCGCCGACATGCTCGACCTCGTCCCCGGCATCTTCGTCGAAGGAACCGCCGGCGAGGCGTCGAACAACTACTCGGTGCGCGGCCTGCAAGGCGGCGGGCAGCGCTTCGTGCAGCTCGAAGAAGACGGCATGCCGATCCTCTACGGCGGCGGCGGTGCGGACTTCTTCTTCCAGCAGGATCTGACCATCGACCGGCTGGAGGCGGTGAAGGGCGGTTCGTCGGGCGTACTGACCGTCAACGGCGCGGGCGCGACGATCAACTTTATCTCCAAGAAGCCCAGTTTCGATCGGTTCGAGGGCATGGCCCGCGCCACTTACTTCAACTACGGGCTGAAGCGCGCCGACCTCTACCTGTCCGCGCCGCTGGCCGAAAATCTGGCGTTCAGCATCGGCGGCTATTATCAGAGCAGTCCCGGCGTCCGCCGCAACCCGTTCGATTACGACGGTTATCGCGTGAAGGCGATGCTGGAGTATCGCTTCGACGACGGCGGTTATCTGCGGCTGTCGGCGAAGCGCGGCGACATGGACACCGCTTATTATGCGTCGATGCCGTATCGCTATGACAATGGCGATCCGACCGGCTTCCCCGGCCTCGACCCGCAGCGCGACAATATCGGCGGCGACGCGTTCCGGAACATCCGCGTGCCCGTATCGACCTTCGTCGATCGCGACGGCATCCGCGACTTCCGCTACAAGGACGGGATCAAGTCGGTATCGACGCAGGGCCGGATCGATTTCGAGAAGCCGGTCACCGACACCTTCGACGTGTTCCTGCACGGCCGCTATCTCGATTACAGCTACGACTTCAATGGACTGTTCCCCGGCTCGGGCACCGGCAACGGCGGCCTGACCAGCGCGGTCAATTACCTGACACGCGGCAGCGGCTCGCCGATCAACGACCTGCTGTCGCTGGCGCCCACGAACACCGCGCGCTTCGGCATCCGCAACCTGCGCACCGGCGCGCTGATCGCCGCCAACCAGACCGCGCAGCTCAACGCGCTGAACGGCAACGGCTTCCTTCAGCGCACCACGCTGAACCACGACCGGGTCGACGCGCACGACCTGGGGCTGAACATGGGCGGCCGCTGGGAATACAAGACCGACGGCTTCACCAACTCGCTGACCGCGGGCGTCATGTATTACGACGTGCTCCGCAAGCAGAACCAGTCCGCCGTCGCCAGCGTCGTCAACGACGTGCGCAACAACAGCGACATCTATGACATCGTCGCGCTCGACGCCGCGAACAATACGATCGCGACGCTCAGCGACAACGGCCTCGTTTCCTACGGCGACTGGGGCAACGGCATTCGCCAGCGCCACGACAATGCGGTGTCCTTCTACGCCAATGACGAACTGGCGATCGGTGACCTGCGCATCGACGGCGGCGTCCGCTGGGAGAATATCCAGTCGACCGCCCGCGACGGCCTCGATGCGGCGGGGGTCGATGCGGCGAACAACATCGTCGAGATCCGCCCCGGCGTGTTCCAGCAGCGCGTGCCCGCCGGCACCGCCGGCGTCATCCCGACCGTTGGACCGACCTTCGCCGGCCAGTATGCGACCACCAACCGCTCGCGCTCGAAGATTGCGTGGACGGTCGGCGCCAACTACCTGCTGACCCCGAATTTCGCGATCTACGCGCGGTACGCCGACGGTTTCCAGACCAACAGCGTCGATCCGATCACGACGATCAAGCTGTACGAGGCCGGCGCACGCTATCAATACGGGCGGCTGTTCAGCGGCTCCGTCACGGTGTTCCGCACGCTGTTCGACAATCAGAACTACAATTTCGCCAATCCGCAGAACCCGGCGCAGCAGCAGAACATCAACGCCGACCTGCGCACCAAGGGCATCGAGATCGATGTGGCGGTGCGCCCGGTCTCGTGGTTCTCGATCGACGGTCAGGCCGTCTTCCAGGATCCGACGCTGGTGAACCTGCAGATCGATGGCGCCACGCAGTCGGGCTATGAAGGCAATCGCCCGGAGCGCACGCCCGCCACGTTGTGGACCGTGACGCCGACCATCCGGCTGCCGAACGGCTGGGGCGACATCTATGGCCGCTACAAATATGTCGGCAAGATCTTCGCCGATGCCGGCAACGGCGTGGCGCTGCCCGGCTATGGCGTCACCAGCGTCGGGTTCAACGTGAACGTCGGAGAGAACCTTCAGATCGGCTTCAACGCGGAGAATATCTTCAACGTCGTCGGCCTGACCGAGGGCAATCCGCGTCAGGGGCAGACGCAGGCGATCACCGACGGCTTCTTCTACGCGCGCGGCATCGTCGGCCCGACCTATGGCGGGTCGGTGACGCTGCGCTTCTGATCGCAGGGAACCGGGATATGACGCGCTGGATGCGCCCGTTGCTCGCCGGGAGTCTGCTGGCGGCGATCGCGGCGGGCGCCGCCGCGCAACACGCGCCGGAACTGGCCTATCGCGTGTCCGAAGGCGACAATATCAACGCCTTCGTCCGCGATGGCGCGACCGCCGCGCACCTGCTGCTGCGCAACGGTCGCGACCCGCGCATCCTGGTGGCATTCCCTGCGGGGAACAGCGGCGTCGGGCTGTGGTTCGCCCCGCTCGCCACCCCGGCGACCTGGCGGATCGAGGAAGCACCGGCACCGCGATCGCTTGCCGATGCGCAGGGTCGTGCGCTGCACGGCATCCGCACGGTCGCGACGATCGCCACCCCACGGCTGGCGATCAGGCAGGCGCTGCTCACCAACATCCGCTTCCTGCGCGATTACCAGTCGGTCGGTCGCTTCCCGCCGGAAGTGGCGACCTCGCCGCGTATCGACGGACAGACGATCACCTGGGCACGGAATCGAATCGATGGCACTCCCGGCTATCGCCTGATGCTTCGGGTGCTGGACGGGCGGATCGCGGGCGACACGATCACAGCCGCGCGCGATGGCCGCATCCGGCTGGAGATCGTCGCCGCGACCGGTGAAACGCCGCTGCGCGGATTGCCGCTGTCCGACCTGCTGACCGATGCGGCGGCGAACGACCCCGCTGCGCGCGACGCGCTGCGCTTTCTGAGCTATCGCGAGAAGTTCCTGGCGGGTTCGTGGCGGTTCCAGACCTATTTCGGGCGAGACACGTTGATGTCGGCGCGCCTGCTGATGCCGGCCTTGCGCCCCGCCGCGATGGAGGCGGCGCTCGGATCGGTCCTCGCCCGGCTGAATCCGGCGGGGGAGGTCGCGCATGAAGAGGGTCTGGCGGAATTCGCGATCCTGGACCGGCGCGCGCATGGCGGCAGCGGCGACGCGGCGACGCTCGACTATGGCATGATCGACGACGACTTCATGCTCGCGCCGGTCGCTGCCGACTGGATGCTGGATCGGGTCGGCGTCGAACAGGCGCGCAGCTTTCTGGCGCGACCGATCTCCAGCGAAAGCCGTCCCGGCATGTCGGAGCCGGCGGGCGCGGCGCTGGTCCGCAATCTCCGCTTCGTGCTGGCACGAGGCAAGCCCTTCGCCGACGCGCCCGGCGTCGCGCATCTGATCGCGCTCCACGATGGGCGGATGACCGGACAGTGGCGCGACAGCGAGGAAGGTCTCGGGCGTGGCCGCTACGCTTATGACGTGAACGCCGTGCTGGTCCCGGCGGCGTTGCAGGCTGGCGCGAGGTTGCTGAAGTCAGGGTTGCTCGACCCCTATCTGTCCGCCGCCGACCGCGCCGCGCTGGCGCACGCCGGGGCGATGGCGGCCACCTGGCGACGGGAAGCGCCTGCCCTGTTCCGGGTCGAGGTGTCCGCGACGATGGCGCGCCCGAAAATCGCCGCCTACGCAAAGACGCTGGGCGTTCCGGTCGCGCCCGCCCTCGCCAGCCTCGGCAATGCACCGCTGGTTTTCCACGCCATCTCGCTCGATGCGCAAGGCGCGCCGGTGCCGATCATCCATTCGGATGAGGGCTTCGCGCTGCTGTTCGCCGATCCCTCGCCCGCCGAACTGGACGCCGATGTCGCGGCGGCGATGCGCCCCTTCCCCGCCGGGCTGATGACCGGGATCGGGATGCTGGTCGCCAATCCGGCGCTCGCCGATGCCGCGACGCAGGCGCGCTTCACCCCCGCCGCCTATCACGGCGCGGTCGTCTGGTCGTGGCAGCAGGCGCTGTTCGCCGCCGGTTTGGAGCGTCAGTTGCGCCGCACCGACCTGCCCGCCGCCACCCGGGCGCGCCTGACGACCGCGCAGGCGACGCTGTGGCGCGCGATCGCCGCGACGCGCGCGACGCAAAGCTCGGAGCTGTGGTCGTGGGCGTGGCGCAATGGCGGCTATCGCGTGGTGCCGTTCGGCGCCGGCAAGCAGGACGTGGACGAATCCAACGCCGCACAGCTTTGGAGCACCGTCTATCTCGCGGTGCGTCCGCCCGCCGCGCTCAACCGGAAGTGATCGCCTCCAGCGCGACGTCATGCAGCGGCAGCGTCGGCGCGGCGCGGGCGATCACCTCGGCGATCCCGCGCACCTGTGCGATGTTGGTGGCGGCGTCGATCGTGTCGGCGAGCGGATGATGATCGCCCGCGACGAACCCCTGCCCGTCCAGCACCGCCAGCCAGCTCGCCTCGCGGAACAGCTCTTCGGGATCGAGCATCAGCCGCCCGGCGCGAACATAGTGCGCCTCGCGCTCCACGAGCGATGCGGGCAATTCCATGGTCCGGCACGCACGCCATAACGGGTCGTCGCGCCCCTGCGTGGCGTGGTAATGCAGGATCAGGAAGTCGCGCACGCCATCCATGTCGGCCGCCAACAGCCGGTTGAAGCGCGTCGCCAGCCCGGCGTCCATGTCGCGATCCGGGAACAGCGTCAGCAGCTTGGCGATCCCGCTCTGAATCAGGTGGATGCTGGTCGACTCCAGCGGCTCCAGGAACCCCGACGACAGCCCGATCGCGACGACATTGCCCACCCATGGCCGGCGCCGCAGCCCGGCGGTGAACCGCAGGAAACGCGGCTCGGCCAGCGCCTCCCCATCCAGATTCGCCAGCAACGTCGCCGCCGCCTCGTCGTCGCCCACGTACCGGCTGGCATAGACATAGCCGTTGCCCGTGCGGTGTTGGAGCGGGATCCGCCATTGCCACCCCGCCGCGCGCGCGGTCGATCTCGTAAAGGGCGTCGTCGCCGCGACTCGCGCGCACGGCACCGCCACCGCACGGTCGCAGGGCAGCCAGTGCGACCAATCCTCGAACGGCGACGCCATCTCTCCACCGATCAGCAGCGCACGAAACCCGGAGCAGTCGATGAACAAATCGCCCGCCAGCCGCTCGCCGCGCTGCGTGGTCAGCGCGGAGATGAAACCAGTCGCCGAATCCCGCTCGACCGTCGCCAGCCGCCCCTCGACCCGCCGCACCCCCGCCCCCTCGGCGATGCTCCGCAGGTGTGCGGCATACAGCGCGGCGTCGAAATGATAGGCATAGCCGAGCGTCGACAGGATCGAGCGCGCGTCCCCCTGCGGTCTGGCGAACCGTCCCTGCCCCGCCGCCTGCGTCGCCAGCGACAGCGCCGCGAGCGGCAGGTCGAGCCCGTCGCGCCGCGCCTTGATCCAGCGGTGGTGGAAGTCGACTCCCGGCAGCGCCGCACCATAACGGCCGAACGGGTGGAAATAGCGATGCCCCGGCCGCGCCCAGTCGACGAATTCGATTCCCAGCTTGAACGTCGCCTGCGTGGCACGCAGGAACCCCGCTTCGTCCAGCCCGATCAGGTCGTTGAACCAGTGGATGGTCGGGATCGTCGCTTCACCGACGCCGACCGTGCCGATCTCCTCCGATTCCAGCAACGTGATCGCCAGCCGCCGGCCATAGGTGCGGGCCAGGGCGGTCGCGGTCATCCACCCCGCCGTCCCGCCGCCAAGGATCACCACGCGCTCGACACGCCCGCCGCTCTGCTTCTCTGCCATTACCACATGGTAGCGCGACGCACGGTGACGGAAAGGAAGAACCGCGCGGTGATGGCTTGCTCGGACCGACATTCCGCCAGCCGCGCTTCGCTCGATCGTGCGCCCCCACATCCGGAACGGCGAGATCGGATGACAACGGCGGCCAGCGCTAAGCCGTCGTATCCTGCGGGTGGTGCGGGGTGAGGATCAGCGTGCGCCCCTCCACCCGCCAGCTTTTCAACCGCGACAGGAAGTTCATCCCCAGCACGTCGACGTCACCGAACGCCGGCGAGACGACCACCGCCAGATCACGCGCGACGACGTTGCCGAAGCGCAGTTCGCGCACCTCGCCGGTGTCGGCCTTGATCGTCCCGTTCGCGGTCTTCAACAGCACCGGGAACACCGCCGGCTTCACCTCCACGCCCGCCGCCGCGGCGGTGGCCGGCGACAGGGCGGTGACGGTCGCGCCGCTATCGACCAGCAGGCGTCGCTCGACCCCGCCGATCCTGGCGCGGACATAGAAGTGCCCGTCGCGGCTCATGCTGACGCGCGTCTCCTCGCCAGCGACCTTCTGATCGTCCATGTCGAGCGCCGCCGCCGCGCGACCCAGCCACGGATCGAAACGCCCGCGCTCGGCGACCGTGGCGTACAGCAACAACCCGGCCCCGACCCAGAAGGCCAGGCTCACGATCGTCCGCAACACCGGCGCGCGTCGGGCCACCACCGCCGCGACGAACAACACGCCGAGCAGCAGGTAGAAATGCGGACTGGCCGAAATATCGACGGGCATGAGCGGAATATAGGAACCGGAACCTGTCGGGAGAATGGCTGGCGCACGTGCCGGACCCACGTTATATCGCGGTCATGCAGATGACGCTCACTACCACCACTACCCGGCTGCGTCCGGGGGCCGGCGCCAGCGTCATCGTCTGACGCTCGGCACCGCCCATCCGGACGGGTGGGACGCGAGCGGCCGCATTCCACCTCGCCAGCATCACACGCCGCTCTTTTCGTCGGGGCACGGCATCGCTAGGCCGTTCCCTCGACTTTGCGCAGGAAGACCCTCGATGGAAATGCTCTCGATCACGCTGCCCGACGGTTCGGTCCGCGAGGTCGCATCCGGCACCACGCCCGCCGACATCGCCGCCGCGATCGGCCCGGGCCTCGCCAAGGCGGCGATCGCCGCGCGGGTGGATGGCGAGTTGCGCGACCTGTCGCGCCCGCTGACGCAGAACGCCGCGCTGGCGCTGGTCACGCAGAAGGACGAGGGCGACGCGCTGGAACTCGCGCGCCACGATTTCGCGCACGTCATGGCGGAAGCGGTGCAGCATCTGTTCCCGGGCACGCAGATCACCTTCGGTCCGGCGACCGAGGACGGCTTCTATTACGACTTCGCGCCGAAAGACCGCCCGTTTACCGACGAGGACCTGCCCGCGATCGAGGCCGAGATGCGCCGCATCATCGCGAAGAACGAGCCCTTCACGCGCGAGGTCTGGTCGCGCCAGCAGCTGATCGAGAAGTGGAAGGAACAGGGCGAGACGTTCAAGGCCGAATGGGCGGCCGAACTGCCCGAGGGCGAGGAACTGACGATCTATCGTCAGGGCGAATGGCTCGACATGTGCCGTGGCCCGCACATGCCCTCGACCGGGCGGCTGGACCCGAACGCCTTCAAGCTCACGCGCGTGTCGGGCGCCTATTGGCGCGGCGACCAGAAGAACGCGATGCTCAGCCGCGTCTATGGCACCGGCTGGCTCAGCAAGAAGCAACTCGACGCGCATCTGACGATGCTGGAGGAAGCCGCCAAGCGCGACCATCGCAAGATCGGCGCGGAGATGGACCTGTTCCACCTCCAGTCGGAGGCGCAGGGGTCGGTGTTCTGGCACCCCAAGGGCTATATCCTGTGGCGGCAGATGGAGGCCTATATGCGTCGCCGCCTCGACGCCGCCGATTATGCCGAGGTGAAGACCCCGCAGCTGATGGACGCGCGGCAGTGGGAACAGTCCGGCCACTGGGGCAAGTATCGCGAGAACATGTTCGTCGTCCCCGACGAAATCCCGAACACCGAGGATGAGGGCGCGGTCATCAGCGGCGATGCCGACATGATGGCGCTGAAGCCGATGAACTGCCCGGCGCACGTCCTGATCTTCAAGCAGGGGATCAAGTCGTACCGCGACCTGCCGATCCGCATGGCCGAATTCGGCTGCTGCCACCGCAACGAGCCGCACGGCGCGCTGCACGGCATCATGCGCGTCCGCCAGTTCACGCAGGACGATGCGCATATCTTCGTGCGCGAGGATCAGCTGGTCGAGGAAGTCCGCAAATTCTGCGAATTGCTCCACTCCGTCTATCAGGATCTCGGCTTCACCGATTATGCGGTAAAGCTGGCGCTGCGCCCGGAAAAGCGTTTCGGCTCGGACGAGATGTGGGACCGCTCCGAACAGGAGCTGCGCGAGGCGGTGCAGGCGTCGAACCTGCCAGAGGAGATCAAGGCGAAGTTCGAGGAACTGCCGGGCGAAGGCGCCTTCTATGCGCCGAAGCTGGAATTCCACCTGACCGACGCGATCGGCCGCACGTGGCAGGTCGGTACGATCCAGTCCGACCGCGTGCTGCCCGATCGCCTCGACGCGTCGTACGTCGGTGAGGACGGCAATCGCCACCGTCCGGTCATGCTGCACCGGGCGATCCTGGGCACGTTCGAGCGGTTCATCGGCATCCTGATCGAACATCACGCAGGGCGCTTCCCGCTGTGGCTGTCGCCGGTGCAGGCGGTGGTCGCGACGATCGTCTCCGACGCCGACGATTACGCGCATGAGGTGGCGGCGAAGCTGCGCGCCGCCGGCATTCGCGTCGAAACCGACCTGCGCAACGAGAAGATCAACTACAAGGTGCGCGAGCATTCGGTCGCGAAGGTGCCGAACCTGCTGGTCGTCGGCAAGCGCGAGGCGGAGGAAGGCAAGGTCGCGCTGCGCCGGCTCGGCAGCCAGGCACAGACCTTCCTGACGCTCGACGAGGCGGTGCAGATGCTCCACGACGAAGCGCGCGCGCCGGACCTGCGCTGACACTGCTCGTCACTGTGCCCCGGCGTCGCCGGAACCTCTGCGAAGCCACAACCGTCATGCCGGACTGGTTCCGGCATCCACTGGGCCGCACACTCACAAGTTTCTGATGGTGCGGATCAGTGGACCCCGGAACCAGTCCGGGGTGACGTGGCGAGCGAGGTGAGCAAAGCGACTGTCGCTGACGTCCCGAACAGGCCGAATGCGTCCTGATCCATGACTGGATTGCTTCGCAACGCTCGCAATGACGCATCAATCCTCCGGCGCGGCCGTCACCGTCTGCTGCTTCCCCAGCCGCTGTTCGCGCCACACGATGAACAGCCCGCTGGCGATGATGATCGGCGCACCCGCCCAGGTCATCGCGCTCGGCAACACGCCGAACAGCAGCCAGCCGTAGATCGTCGCCCAGATCAGCCCGGAATAATCCATCGGCACCACGGTCGTCACCGGCGCCAGCTTCGCCGCCCCCGTCAGCGCCAGCTGCCCGCACCCGCCGACCACCCCGATGGCGGCCAGATTCGCCCAGGTCAGCCAGTCGTGGGACTGGAGATGAAAGGCATAGGGCACGGCGATCAGCGGCAGCGTGAGGGTCGAGAACCAGAAGACCGTCGTCCCCGACGGTTCGTCGCGCAATTGCCGCAGCAGGATCGCGACCAATGCGACGAACAGCGCCGCCAGCAACCCGACGATCGCCCCGAACAGCGGCACATGCTCCCCGCCGCCCGGCTGCGCCACCACCAGCACCCCCGCGAATCCGACCAGCACCGCGCCCCAGCGCTGCACGCCGGTCCGCTCACCCAGCACCAATGCGCCCAGGATCGTCGCGAAGATCGGCACCGTGAACTGGAAGGTCGTCGCCTCCGCCAGCGGCAGCAGCAGCACCGCGCCGAACGTGAACACCATTCCCACCACGCCGACCAGCGAACGGGCGAGATGCCCCTTAAGCCGCGTCGTCCTGAGCGAGCGCAGCCCCGGCCCGGCCGCCACGAAGGTTAGCACCACCGGCAAGGCGCACGCCTGTCGCCAGAACATCGTCTCCGGCAGCGACGCGCCGCGCGTCTCCGCCAGCTTCACCAGCGCCGACATGGTGGACAGGAAGAAAATCGCCAGCAGGCGCAGGCCGATGCCCTTGAGAACGCGGTCATCCGACATGCCGCCGTCCCTAACCGTGCCACCGCGCCAAAGAAACCCCGCGCGTTGCCGCTTGGCGAGCGGCCCGTTTTGCCGCTATCGCCCCGCCCCATGAAGCACGCTCTCCCCGTCACCCGCGAGGCCGATTTCTCCGCCTGGTACCAGTCCGTCATCGCCGAGGCCGACATGGCCGAGGAGTCCGGCGTGCGCGGCTGCATGGTCATCCGCCCGTGGGGCTATGGCATCTGGGAGCGGTTCCAGCGGCTTCTGGACGATCGCATCAAGGCGACCGGCCATGAAAATTGCTATTTCCCGGTCTTCATCCCGCTGTCCTATTTCGAGCAGGAAGCCAGCCATGTGGAGGGTTTCGCCAAGGAAATGGCGGTCGTCACCCATCACCGTCTGATCGCCGACGGCAAGGGCGGACTGGTCCCCGATCCCGCCGCGAAGCTGGAGGAGCCGCTGGTCGTGCGTCCGACCAGCGAGACCGTCATCGGCCATGCTTTCGCACGCTGGGTACAATCGTGGCGCGACCTGCCGGTGCTCATCAACCAATGGGCCAACGTCGTGCGCTGGGAAATGCGCACCCGCATGTTCTTGCGCACCGCCGAATTCCTCTGGCAGGAGGGCCACACCGCCCACGCCACCGCCGAGGAGGCGCGTGACGAAACACTCAAGATGCTCGAAGTCTATCGCGACTTCGCGGAGAATTGCGTCGCCGTGCCGGTCATCGCCGGGGAGAAGCCCGAGAACGAGCGCTTCCCCGGCGCGGTCGGCACCTGGTCGATCGAGGCGATGATGCAGGACGGCAAGGCGCTGCAGGCCGGCACCTCGCACTTCCTCGGCACCAATTTCGCCAAGGCGCAGAACATCCGCTTCCAGAATGCCGAAGGGCAGCTGGAATATGCCCAGACGACCAGCTGGGGCGTATCGACGCGGATGATCGGCGCGCTCATCATGGTGCATGGCGACGACGATGGCCTCCGCGTGCCGCCGCGCGTCGCACCGTGGCAGGTCGTCATCGTACCGATGCTGCGCGACGCACCGGAGGACGAGGCGCTGATCGCCTATTGCCGCGAACTGCAACAGACGCTTGCGGCGCAGAGCGCGTTCGGCGAGCCGGTGCGCGCGCTGCTCGACCTGAAGCCGGTGAAGTCGACCACCAAGCGCTGGGGCTGGGTGAAGAAGGGCGCGCCGATCGTCATCGAGGTCGGCGGGCGCGACATGGCGTCGGGCAATATCTCGGTCATCCGCCGCGATCGCCTGTATCGCGCCGATGGCAAGCTCGACAGCGCGATCGTCGCGCGCGACGGCTTCGCGGGCGAGGTCGCCGGGCTGCTCGCCGACATCCAGCAGACGTTATTCGATCAGGCCAAGGCGCGGCTGGACGCGAACATCACGCCGGCAAGCGACTGGTCGCAGGTCGAGGCGCATTTCGCGGAGGGCGCGAAGAATCCGGGGTGGCTGGAGGTGCAATGGTCGCGCCCGACCGGCGCGGCGCTGGACACGGTGGTCGAGCGGCTCAAGACGCTCAAGTTGACGCTCCGCAACGCGCCCGAGGGGCAGGCGGCAGCGGACGGCGCGTGCATCTTCACCGGCGACGCGGCGGTGGAACGGGTGCTGGTCGGCCGCGCCTACTGACGCCTTTCGCGAACACCGCCATTCCTCGACCCGTCACCCCGGCGAAGGCCGGGGTCCAGTCGAGGGACGTTGCCGGATCTCGCGACCCGCCCGATGCCGGCTCTCGAACCCTCCACGGAAATTCCCCGTCATGCCGGACTCGTTCCGGCATCCAGGTTTCCGCAAACGCACACGTCGTTGCCTTTTCGGAGCCGTGGACCCCGGCCTTCGCCGGGGTGACGTTCGCAATCAGGCAGGAAGACCGACCTTTCGCAGCGGTCCAACCTTCATCGCGGCGCCGGCCGGACGCGTCACCTTACCTCAAAACCGCGTGCGCAGCGTCAGGCCATAGGTACGCGGCTCGCCCAGGAACGAGGCGAACAGCTGGTTGCCCGTGCCGCCGAACGCCTGCACCTGCTGCTGGTTTCCGGCGCCCTGGAAGGGGGCATTGAACGCCACCTGCTGAAAATTGGTGTCGAGCAGGTTCTGCGCCCATAGCTCGATCGCCCAGCGGTCGCGATCGCCACGCAGGCCGATGCGCGCGTTGACCAGGGTGAAGCCGTCCTGCTCCTTCTCGATGAACAGGTCGGACCCGGTGTTGTAGTCCGACACCGTCCGCTGATCGACATAGAACAGCGCCGACATCCCGCTGCCGCCGATCGGCGGCGTCCAGCTGACCGACGTGGTGATGACGTTGCGCGGCGCGTTCGACATCTGCGACCCCGACAGCAGGAACAGCGCGGGGTCCAACGCCGCGCCCGCGTCCGATCCGACCAGATTGCGGCGATAGCGCGTGTCCGCGAACGTATAGCCCATGTTCAGCGCGAAATGTTCGGCCGGGTAGATGCCCGCCTCGGCCTCGAACCCCTGGCTGACCACGCCGTATCGCACCTTCGCGCCGCACGCGCCGGTCGCAAGCGAATTGTCGCGATCCGCGCCGTTCAGGCTGTCGGAGCACGAACCGATATTCTCCACGACGTAATTGGTGCCGTTGAAGGTGTTGAGCTGGAAGTTCTTGAATTCCGACCGGAAGCCCGAAAGGTTGAACGTGAACTGGCGGCTCGAATATTTCAGGCCGACTTCATAGGCGTTGACCGTTTCGGGATCGAAGCGCAGCCGCCGCGCATCCAGGTTGGCGATCGTCGTCGACGTATAGGCGTCGCCCAGATCCGAACGATCGAGGTTGTATCCGCCCGCCTTGTACCCGCGTGAATAGCTGGCATAGGTCATCAGCCGGTCGCTCGGCTTCCAGCTCAGCACCGCGGTGCCGGTAAACTGATTCTCGCGCAGCTTGTCGTTCAACGTGCGGCCGTTCAGCACGCTCGACGAATTGCCGGTACACGCCAGCGTCGCAATCCCGCGTGTCAGCGCCGCGAGTTGCGCGTTGTTGAACAGCGGGTTGAGCAACGCCTGCACCTGCGGGCAGACGGTGTTGTTGTTGCCGAACGTCGCGTCGAAATTCTTCTCCTCGCGCGTCCAGCGCAGGCCGCCGGTCAGCGACAGCGTATCGGTCAGCTTGAAGATATTGTGGGTGAAGATCGCGAAGCTCTTGCTGTTCTGATTATAGACGTCCCGCGTCGTGCCGAGATCGTTGAGCGTCGAAAGTCGGTCCAGCGCCGGCAGGATCAGCGCCGCCGCCTGGCCGAACCCCGCGCCCAGCGCCTGCCGCGCGGTCGCGCCGCCAAGCGCCGCCAGCGGCGTGGTGCCCAGGCAGCCTGGGTTCGCCGGGTTGCGCAGCGCCGCCAGCGGATTGACCGTCGCGACGATCCGGCAGGCGGCGAACGCACCGTAATCGCGACCGAATTTCAGATTGTCGACGACCTGCAGGTCTTCGTTGCTGAAGAAGCCGCCGATCAGCCAGTTGAGGCGGTCGCCGAACGCCTCACCGTTCAACCGCAACTCCTGCGTGAAGGTATGGAATTGCCGGTAATTGTTGCCATCCGCCGGGCGATAGCCGATGTCGAGCACATTGGCGTCGATGTCGTTCGCGCCGTCCGACTTGTATTCGCGATAGGCGGTGATCGAGGTCAGCGCCGCCCCGCCCAGGTTCCAGTCGATCTGCGCCGACCCGCCATAATCCTTGGTGACGTTGCTATAGGCACGGCCGGGCGTGAAGGCGATGCGGCGGCTGTACGGATCGTTGCCCGCCGGGAACACGCTGCCCGCCGGATAGCCGCGCAGCGCGGCGATCTGGTTCATCACGCTGACGATGCGGTTGCCGTTCGGGTTGATCGCATAATCGCCGGGCGTGCCGGGGGTCGGATCGGTCTTCTCGCGCGTGTCGGTATAGACCGCGCCGCAGCACTTCTCGTTGCGCCACGTATAATCGCCGATCAGCCGCAGCGATAGGTCGGGCGACGGCTCCAGCAGCAACTGCCCGCGCACGAACCAGCGATTGCGGTCGTTATAGTCGGTGTCGTTCACGACATCGCGGTAGAAGCCGTCACGCTTCGACAGCACCCCGTCGATACGGAAGGCGAGCAGATCCTTGACGATCGGCCCCGTCACCGCGCCCGCCAGCCGATAGAAATCGTAATTGCCGTAGGTGCCCTCGGCATAGCCGCCGAAATCGAACGATGGCGCCCTGGTATAGATGTTGATCGCGCCGGCCGACGAGTTTCGCCCCGACAGCGTACCCTGCGGCCCACGCAGCACTTCGATCCGGTCGACCTCGCCCAGATCGTTGAGGCCGGAGCCGGTGCGGCTGCGGTACACGCCGTCGATGAACACCGCGACCGAGCTTTCCAGGCCCGGATTGTCGCCGACCGTGCCGACGCCGCGCACCCGTGCCGAGGCATTGGCCTCCGATCCGGTCGACGACACGTTCAATGACGGCGCCAGCTGCGCCATCTGCCGGATATCGGTCGCGCCGGAATTCTGCAGCGCCTGCTGGCTGACCGCGTTGATCGAGATCGGCACGTCCGACAGCCGCTCGGCGCGGCGCGTCGCCGTGACGACGATATCGCCCGCATTGAACACGCCGGTATCGCCCGACTGCGAAGAAGCGGTATCGGTCTGCCCGGCGACCGCGGCATTGGTGGTGACGGGACTGGTCTGGTCCTGCGCCAGCACGGGGATGGCGTACACCGCGGCAACGGTGGACAGAAGGGTGGCGGTCAGACGCATGGCGCTATCTCTCCCAATGTCACCCGAACTCTTTGAAGGTCCGGTATTGGTGGAGCGTAGCGCGGACATGGCGTCCGTCCAGAGCTTTTCTGTACGTCCGCGCAGATTTTCGAAGATGGTGTTGGCCAAATACAACGCCGCCGCGCGGGTCAGGCGCGGCGGACGTTACGGCAGGCTGGCCGTTTTCGGATCAGGCCTGGCGCCTGTCCGGAATGCTTACTTCGGTGCCAGCACCATCAGCATCTGCCGGCCTTCCATGCGCGGATAGGCCTCGACCTTCGCGACATCCTGCACCTGCTCCGCGACTCGCTGGAGCACCGCCATGCCGAGCTGGCCATGGCTCAGCTCACGACCGCGAAAACGCATCGTGACCTTCACCTTGTCTCCCTCGCCGATGAACTCCGCCACCTTCTTCATCTTGGTGTCATAGTCATGATCGTCGATGTTCGGACGCATCTTGATCTCCTTGATCTCCTGCGTCTTCTGCGACTTGCGGGCGAGGTTCGCCTTCTTCTGCGCCTCGTACTTGAACTTGCCGACGTCGAGGAACTTGGCGACGGGCGGATCGGCGTTGGGGGACACTTCGACAAGGTCGAGCCCGACTTCGCGCGCCTGCTCCATCGCCTCGCGCGTGTACATCACGCCGAGATTCTCTCCCTCGTGATCGATCACGCGGACCTTGGGGCTCTGGATCCACTCATTGAACCGCGGGCCGTTCATCGGCGGCGCCTGCATCGGCCGGCGCATCATGGGAGGACGTATGGGTATTTCTCCTGTATCGGTTACCCTCCGAATATAGGGCATCCTGTTGTGTTTTGGAAGCGCCTGTGCGGGAAGGCCGCTTCAGCGCGACCTGCCCGCACGACGGCCGTGCTATTCCGCCGCTTCGGCCTGCACCACCGGCGGCTTCCACGTCAGCACCGGCTTGCGCGCGGCCAGCGTCTCGTCGAGGCGCGCGCGTGGTGCGAAATGCGGCGCGGTCTTCAGCGACGGGTCGCCCGCCTTGGCCCGTTCCGCCACCGAACGCAGCGCGCCGATGAACTGGTCGAGCGCGGCGCGGCTCTCGGTTTCGGTCGGCTCGACCAGCATCGCACCGTGGACGACCAGCGGGAAATACATGGTCATCGGGTGGAAGCCCTCGTCGATCAGCGCCTTGGCGGCGTCGATCGTCGAGAAGCCGGCCGCGAAGCCCTTATCCGAGAAGATCGCCTCATGCATGCACGGTCCGGACGGGGCGAAGGGCGCATCCAGCACGTCCTCCAGCGAGCGCAGGACATAATTGGCGTTCAGCACCGCGTCCTCGGCGACCTGCTTCAACCCGTCCGCGCCGTGGCTGAGGATATAGGCCAAGGCACGGGTGAACATGCCCATCTGCCCGTGGAAGGCGACCATGCGCCCGAACGTGTCAGGGTGGTCGTCGCCTGCCGTCTCTTCCTCGATCAACTGGATATGCCCATCGGCCATCCGCGCGGTGAAGGGCAGCGGGCCGAACGGCGCGAGCGCCTCCGACAGCACCACCGGCCCCGAGCCCGGCCCGCCGCCACCGTGCGGGGTCGAGAAGGTCTTGTGCAGGTTGATGTGCATCGCATCGACGCCCAGGTCGCCCGGCCGCACGCGCCCCACGATCGCGTTGAAGTTCGCGCCGTCGCAGTAGACGTAGCCGCCCGCCGCGTGCACCGCGTCGCTGATCTCCTTCAGATCACGCTCGAACAGCCCGCAGGTGTTCGGGTTGGTGATCATCACCGCCGCGACGTCTGGCCCCAGCCGCGCCTTCAGCGCCGCCGTGTCGACGCGCCCGTCGGCGGTGGCGGGAATGTCCTCGACCGTGAAGCCGGCGAACGCCGCCGTCGCCGGGTTGGTCCCGTGCGCGCTCTCCGGCACCAGCACGACCTTGCGATGCCCCTCGCCCCGCTTCTCCAGCGCCGCCTTGATGCACAGGATACCGCACAACTCGCCATGCGCGCCCGCCTTCGGGCTCATCGCGACGCCATACATGCCGGTCAGCTTGATGAGCCACACCGCCAGTTCGTTGATGACACCCAGCGCACCCTGCACGGTATCGACCGGCTGCAGCGGGTGAACGTCGGCGAAGCCCGGCATCCGCGCGACCTTCTCGTTCAGGCGCGGATTGTGCTTCATCGTGCACGAGCCGAGCGGGAAAAGCCCGAGGTCGATCGCGTAATTCTGACGGCTGAGGCGCGTATAGTGGCGCACTGTCTCCTGCTCCGACAGCCCCGGCAGCCCGATGGCGCTCTTGCGCGTCAGGTCGCCCAGCCGCGAACCAGCGACATCGCCCTCGGCAAAATCGACGCCGGTCGTCTCGGTCGAGCCGATCTCGAAGATCAGCGGCTCTTCCAGCATCAGCGCCTTGTTGCCGGTGAAGGTTTGGGCGGTGTTGACGCCCGCGACAGGCGTGGTCGGCCTCCAGCCGCTTGCGTTGATGCTCATGCCAGTGCCTCCTGAAGCGCGGTCGCCAGCGCCTCGATATCCTCGTCGGTCGCGGTTTCGGTGACCGCGACGATCAGCCCGTTCGCCAGCGCCGCTTCGCCCGGATAGAGCCGCCCGAGCGACACGCCCGCCAGCACACCCTTGTCGGCGAGCGCACGCACGACTGGCCGCGCCTCCTGCCCGATGTCGAGCGTGAATTCGTCGAAGAAGGTGTCGTTGACCACCTTGACGCCCGGCACCTTCGCCAGACGATCGGCCGCCCGGCACGCGCCCGCATGGTTGAGCGCCGCCAGCCGCCGCAGGCCCGCCTCGCCCAGCAGCGTCATGTGGATCGAGAAGGCCAGCGCACACAGGCCCGAGTTGGTGCAGATGTTGCTGGTCGCCTTCTCGCGGCGGATATGCTGCTCGCGCGTCGAGAGCGTCAGCACGAAGCCACGCCGCCCCTCGGCGTCCACCGTCTGTCCGCACAGGCGGCCCGGCATCTGGCGGACGTACTTTTCCTTGCAGCCGAACAGCCCGACATACGGCCCGCCGAACTGGAGCCCGACGCCGAGCGACTGCCCCTCGCCGACGACGATATCGGCGTCCATCTCACCCGGCGAGCGCAGCGCACCGAGTGCCACCGGCTCGGTCACGACCGCGATCAGCAGCGCCTTCTTCGCATGGCACGCATCGGCCAGCGGGGTGAGGTCCGCGATGCGGCCGAGGATGTCGGGATATTGGACGACGACGCACGACGTGTCGTCGTCGATCTTGGCGATCAGCGCGTCGAGATCGGTGTCGGCGCCCAGCACCGGCAGCGCGGTGTCGAGCACGTCGCCGGTATACTTCGCCATCGTCTTCGCGACCGAGACGTAATGCGGGTGCAGCCCGCCCGACAGGATCGCCTTGCCGCGCCGCGTGATCCGCCGCGCCATGCCGATCGCCTCCCAGCACGCGGTCGAGCCGTCGTACATGCTGGCGTTCGCGACGTCGGTGCCGAGCAAGGCGGCGACCTGCGTCTGGAATTCGAACAGCATCTGGAGCGTGCCCTGCGCGATCTCCGGCTGATACGGCGTATAGGCGGTCAGGAACTCGCCGCGCTGGATCAGGTGATCGACGCTGGCGGGGACGTGATGGCGATAGGCCCCGGCCCCCAAGAAGAACGGCACGTCGCCCGCCACCGTGTTCTGGCGTGCGAGTGCGGCCATGTGGCGCTCGACCGCCAGTTCGCTGGCATGCATCGGCAGGTCGTGGATCGGGCCGTCGAGCCGCGCGGATTCGGGCACGTCGGCGAACAGATCGTCGATCGACGACGCGCCGATGACGGCCAGCATCTCGTGGCGGTCGGTGGGGGTCAGGGGCAGGTAGCGCATCGAATGCTCCTCCCCTCCCTACAAGGGAGGGGTCGGGGG
>NZ_LDTB01000220.1 GCF_001476895.1 Sphingomonas endophytica
CGTCACCCCGGGAATCTCGCCCATCTCCAGCAAGTCGATCGCGACCACCTTGCCCTTGCCGTCGGCGGCCCCGGTTCGCTTGGCCGCGATCTGGCTCCAGCCGCCGGGCGCGGCACCGAGGTCGACGACGGTCATGCCCGGCTTGAGCAGGCGGTATTTGTCGTCGATCTCGAGCAGCTTGAACGCCGCGCGCGAGCGGTAGCCCATCGCCTTGGCCTTGGCGACATAGGGATCGTTGAGCTGGCGCTCGAGCCAGAGTTTTGACGACAGCTTTCGCTTGCCGCCGCTCTTGACCGTGACGTGCAGCCGCCCGGTGGTGTCTTTCGCCATGATCTTTCTTGGATTGGTGTGATTGGGCGTGTTCTAGCACGCCCGCAGCGCGCCGTCCTCGCGCATCATCTCGACCAGCATGCCCTCGCGCAGGCCGCGATCGGCGACCCGGAGCCGCGGCATCGGGAACGCGTTGCGGATCGCGTCGAGGATGGCGCAGCCGGCGAGCACGAGGTCGGCCCGCTCGACACTGAGGCAGCGGTTGTTGACGCGCGCCTCGTAGCTCATGCCGAGCAGCATCTGGATCGTCGCAGTGACGTCGCAATCAGTCATCCAGATGCCGTCGATGCGGCGGCGGTCGTAGCGCGACAGGTTGAGGAAAACGCCGGCGAGCGTCGTGACGGTGCCCGAGGTGCCGAGCATGTGCATGTCGCGCAGAACCCGGCCATGCCCGGCCGCGAACGGCGCGACATGCCGCGCGACCTCGTCGATCATCTGCGCATACAAATCCCTGGTGACATTCTTGCCGCCGAAATGC
>NZ_LDTB01000221.1 GCF_001476895.1 Sphingomonas endophytica
CTCGTCGACCGCGACCTCGAAATTGACGATCCGGCCGGTGATCTTGTCGAGCCCGGAGAACACCGCGGTCGGGTTCTTGATCTTGTCGGCAGCGGCGGGGCCGGCGCAGACGAGGAGCGCGAGGCTCGGGGCGAGCGCGCGGCGTGCGAGGGCGGTGATGCGGCTCAAGGCTCGGACCCCTAGACGAGGGTGGCCGGCCGCGCCAACGGCTGCGCGGCGGACGATCAGGATTGGCCCGTCATGAACACCGGAACGGTGGCGGCAAAAGGGCGCCCGGCCCGAGGCGGCGCGCGGACCTACTCGCCCGGCGTCCAGGACACGTAGTCGCCGGTCGCTGCCGGCCGCTGGCCCCAGGAGAGCTGCGAGCCCGCCGGCCGGTACGCGTTCGCGGTGCCGGTCTGGTTCTCGATATGCGGCTTCTGCCACGCCTTCGGCTGGTACTTCTCCTCGCTCGGCGCGACGTCGACGTTGTGGCAGAGCCAGCCCCGCCAGCCGGGGGGCACCTTCGAGGCGTCGGCGTAGCCGTTATAGACGACCCAG
>NZ_LDTB01000222.1 GCF_001476895.1 Sphingomonas endophytica
CCCTCGATCCGCTCCAGGAAACCATGCACGAAGTGCTGACGCGCCTGCTCGCCCTCGGTGACGATGTCGACGCCGGCATCCTCCTGCAGCTTGACCGCGAGCACCGTGGCGTCGCGCTTGGCGCGGGCGAGCTCGGCGCCATCAGACTTCCAGGGGGCCCACAGCATGTTCGGCTCCGCGAGCCATTCCGGCTTCGGCAGCGAGCCTGCGATCGTGGTTGGAAACAGCATGGGTGCCTCCCGATGGGTTCGGATTGAGCGCCTGTTTGCCATGTCCTAGAGTGGAGGTACAGAACAACAAAAGTCCTTGTGATGGGGAAGTGGACGCCGATGATCGACCTGCACTACGCGCCGACGCCGAACGGCTGGAAGATTTCGATCATGCTGGAGGAACTGGGGCTCCCGTACACGGTGATCCCGGTGAACATCCGCGCCGGCGAGCAGTTTCGGGCGGAATTCCTGGCGATCAGCCCGAACAACCGGATCCCCGCGATCGTCGACCATGAGCCATCCGACGGCGGCGGTCCGTTCTCGGTGTTCGAGACCGGCGCGATCCTGATCTATCTCGCCGACAAGACCGGCCGCTTCCTGCCGAGGGAGCTGCGTGCGCGGTCGAACGTCATCCAATGGGTGATGTGGCAGATGGGCGGCCTCGGGCCGATGCTCGGTCAGCACGGCCATTTTGCGCTCTATGCGGC
>NZ_LDTB01000223.1 GCF_001476895.1 Sphingomonas endophytica
GGGGCGCCAGGGCTGCCGGCCAGGGGGCGGGCGGGTGCGGACAGGATGTCGGCGTGCAGATTGGTCGCGACGATGGTGTCGAGGCTCTTCGGATGGAGCGTCATCCGCACCGTCATGGCGTCGACCAGCATCTTGTCCCAGGTCACGTCGGGGAAGTCCTTGGCCACCTCGGCGGCGATCTCGTCCCACATCACCATGCCGTGGCGCTGCGCGTTCGACTTGGTCACCACGGTGAGGAATTTGCGCGGCCGCGACTGCGCGAGCTGGAATGCGTAGCGCATGATCCGCGTGACGCCGACCCGGGTGAAGACCGCGACTTCGGTGCCGACCTCTTCGGGCAGCCCCCTGTGGGCGCGGCCTCCCATCCCGGCATATTCGCCTTCGGAATTCTCGCGCACGATCACCCAGTCGAGATCGCCGACGCCGACATTGCGCAGCGGCGAGGCGACGCCGGGCAGGATCTTGGTCGGCCGCACATTGGCGTACTGGTCAAAGCCCTGGCAGATCGGCAGGCGAAGCCCCCACAGCGTGATGTGGTCGGGCACGTCGGGCGCGCCGACCGCGCCGAAATAGATCGCGTCG
>NZ_LDTB01000224.1 GCF_001476895.1 Sphingomonas endophytica
TCGAGGGCATGCCGATCGATTTGATTCCAACGGCTTATCTGGCCAAGGGCAATTATTTCAGTTGCAGCGCCAGGGCGCCGTTCTCGCACCTGATCTATCCGGTGCCGGAGCCCGGCGGGCTCGGCGTGCACCTGACGCTCGACATGGCCGGACAGGCACGGTTCGGCCCCGACGTCGAGTGGATCGATCGCATCGATTATGCGGTCGACCCGGCTCGCGCCGAGCGGTTCTATCCGGCGATCCGAAAATACTGGCCGACCCTGCCGGATGGCGCGCTGATGCCGAGCTATTCGGGAATCCGGCCCAAGATCGTGCCGCCGGCGGTGGCGACCCAGGATTTCCTGATCCAGGGGCCGACCGATCACGGCGTCGCCGGCCTGATCAACCTGTTTGGGATTGAATCGCCCGGGCTGACGTCGTCGCTCGCGGTCGCCGACCACGTCGGCGAGCTGGCAGGGCTCTGAGCAAATGCAGCAAACCCTCCCGAGGGAGACGCGCTTCCGCGCTCATCCCTCGGTGAAAGGCCAGATTATTCGCTAGTTTGCGGGGACGGTGACTT
>NZ_LDTB01000225.1 GCF_001476895.1 Sphingomonas endophytica
AAGCTGCTCGGCGAGCGCAAAAGCGGCGCCGTGCTGGTGATGGAGCAGGGCCGGATGGAGGGCATCCTGTCGGAGCGCGACATCGTGCGCGTGCTCTCGGAGCGCGGCGCGGGCGCGCTGGACGAGCCGGTGAGCGCGGTCATGACCAGGAAGGTCGTGAGCTGCCGGCAGTCCGATACGGTCAGCGCGCTGATGGAAATGATGACCACCGGAAAATTCCGCCATCTGCCTGTCGTCGAGGACGGCAAGGTGGTCGGGCTGATCTCGATCGGCGACATCGTCAAGAGCCGCGTGCAGGAATATGAGCGCGAGCAGGAGGCGCTGCGCGACTACATCAAGACCGCCTGAGCGCTATTTCCCGGTGGTGCCCGCGCCGGTCGACGGCGGCACCAGGATTTCGATCGCTTCCTCGATCGCGCCGATGGCGCGTTCGGCTGCGCGGATGCCGTGCGCGATCAGCTCGTCGGCACGGTGGAAGTCGAACCAGCCGATCTGGCCGACCCGCGGCGAGATCAGCATGTCAGGCGGATCGCCGGCGAGGCGCGCACGGGTGATGCGGTCCTGCATGATATTGAAGGCGTCGACCATGACGCTGGAGATGCCGGGGCGGCTGGCGCTGCCGAAAAACTCCCGTTTCACGGTACGTTCGGCGGAGAAGAAGCGGCCAAACCGCCGCTTCGGAGGTTCCGGCTCGATGTCCGCCTCGGCGGTCACCGCGACCGTCACCTCGGGCGCGGCCGATGGCCCGTGATTATAGAT
>NZ_LDTB01000226.1 GCF_001476895.1 Sphingomonas endophytica
ATGCGACACGGCGCCGCGCGGTCATCGAAGACTTCAAGGCCTGCAACGCTGACGCGTTGCGGTCCTATTCCGGCGAGCGTGCAGCAAAATATGCCGCATTGAAACTATCGGGCCTCGAAGAGGCGCCCGGCCATCTCGCCGTGTTCGCCGAGAAGACCGACCACATCGGCTCCGGTCTCGGCCGCGCGACCATGCCGGAGACGTCGGAATATTCCGTAGTGGCCGCGATCTGTTCGATGTGGCTCGCCGCGCGCGCGGAAGGGATTGGCCTCGGCTGGGTATCGATCCTCAATCCGGGCCGCGTACGTGAGATTCTGGAGATACCGGACGGCTGGAAGTTCATCGGCTACCTCTGCATCGGCTACCCGCAGGCAGAATGCGACCGCCCGGAGCTCGAACAAGCCAAGTGGGAATCGCGGCGAGGTCCCGGTGAATGCACCATCCGGCGCTGACGAATCTCCGACCGGCAGCGGCGCCCACTGGCGCGCGGACATTGCCTCCCTGGTCTTTCCTGTCCCGGAGCACGGCGCGATCTGCGCAGTGCATCGAGGTGCATTTCGGACTCTGCTTGGCGCAGAGCCGGTGCCGGAGGTCTGCCTCGGCTATTTCGAGCGCCACAGAGACGCATTCAGGTCAGCTGCCAGCGCCAAGATCCTGGGCAAGCGCATACCTCCTGGAACAAATCTGCATCTTACCAGTCGCGACATCGCCCGAAAGCTGCTAGAAGCCGACCAAATCGAACGTGGAGAACGATGATGAGCCAGTCCCAGAC
>NZ_LDTB01000227.1 GCF_001476895.1 Sphingomonas endophytica
GACTCAACAGAGATGCGATCCAAGACGTCGGCCGGTGCCAGAAGGCCGGCTCACGCATTGGCGGCTCCCATCTCGAGCCGCAACTGCAACAGATAGGGCTCGAGAGCGGTCACCGTGCGCTCCAGCGCACCACCAAGCTGTTCGACGACGCGCTCGGAGGCGGCGAGCGAGGTGTCGCGTGCGGCGGGATCGGCAAGGAACTGGCCGAGCTGCTTGACCAGCGCGTCCCGGTCATCGGCAAGCCGCGCGCCGCCGCCGCGATCGAGCGCATCATAGACGTCGGTGAAATTGAACACGTGCGGGCCGTGCACGATCGCAGCGCCAAGCTTGATCGCCTCGATCGGATTCTGGCCGCCATGCGGGACCAGCGAGCCGCCCATGAACACGATCGGCGCGAGGCGGTAGAACAGGCCGAGCTCGCCCATGGTGTCGGCGACATAGATATCCGTCGTCGCGACCGGCAGGTCCTCGTGCGAGCGCAGACTGGGGCGCAGGCCGGCAGCCGTCACGAGCTGTGCGACCGCCTCACCGCGATGGGCGTGCCGCGGCACGATCACCGTGAGC
>NZ_LDTB01000228.1 GCF_001476895.1 Sphingomonas endophytica
CCAACCAGTCGATCAAGGTCCTCGACCGTCACGGCAAGGTCGTCGAGACCGGCCGCGTGTCGAAGATCCTCGCCTTCCGCGGCCTCGAGCGCGCCCCGATCGATGTGGGCGAGGCGGGCGACATCGTGTCGATCGCCGGCCTGATGAAGGGCACCGTGGCCGACACGTTCTGCGACCCGCAGGTCGAGACCCCGATCCAGGCGCAGCCGATCGACCCGCCGACCGTGACGATGTCGTTCATCGTCAACGACAGCCCGCTCGCCGGCACCGAGAGCGACAAGGTCACGAGCCGCATGATCCGCGACCGCCTGTTCAAGGAGGCCGAGGGCAACGTCACGCTCAAGATCGAGGAGGCCGCCGACAAGGACAGCTTCTACGTCTCGGGCCGCGGCGAGCTGCAGCTCTCGATCCTGATCGAGACCATGCGCCGCGAGGGTTTCGAGATCGCCGTGTCGCGCCCCCGCGTCGTGCTGCAAAAGGACGAAGCCGGCGTCTGGCAAGAGCCGATCGAGGAAGTCGTGATCGACGTCGACGAGGAGCATTCCGGCGTCGTCGTGCAGAAGATGAGCGAGCGCAAGGCCGAGATGATCGAGATGCGCCCGTCCGGCGGCAACCGCCTGCGGCTGGTGTTCTACGC
>NZ_LDTB01000229.1 GCF_001476895.1 Sphingomonas endophytica
GCCCAGCACAACGCCGCGACGAAGCCCGCCTTGCGCGGACCGGCCTTCTCGAGCCAGCCGCCCCAGATCGCGGCGGAGACGCCGAGCAGCACGAAGAACAGGGTGTACATCCAGCCGAGGCTCGCGACCTTCCAGTCGCAGGTCGTCGTGAACAATTCCTGCATCAGCGACATGTCAGGGCACGCTTTCGGCGCGGTCAGGCCGATCGCGCGCGACAGCGGCAGCCAGAACACCGAGAAGCCGTACGCCATACCGATGCAGAGATGGATGCACAGCGCGGCCGGCGGCACCAGCCAGCGATTGAAGCCTGCGGTCGCGATCGTGTGTTCCTTGTCGAGGAAACCTGCGCCTGCCGCGGACACGCGTCCGGCGCTGCTCACTGCGGTCATTGATACCTCCCCTGCAGCCGCCGTTACGTCAGGCGCATCTGCGTCTTCGATCCCGTCTCAGCACTTGCGGCCACCGTCAGGCAGCCGCGCCGCACATTTCCTCGATGCGCCGGGACCAACCACGCGCATTCCGAAAATGCTAACCCCCAACCCGATCGGATATGCCAAGCCGTGCAGCCTGATCTGGACGCAGGCCGGCCGTTGTCCGCC
>NZ_LDTB01000023.1 GCF_001476895.1 Sphingomonas endophytica
CCCCCGGAGGAGCCGCCGCCCCCGCCGCCTGATCAGCCGATGACGCCGCCGCCGGTGGTGTCGCCGCCGCCGATCGTGCAGAATCCGAACCCGCCGCCCGTCCAGGTCGCGACGGTGCCGACCCCGCCGCCGGTCTATGTGCCGACGCCGGTCGTCGCTCCGCCCGCTCCGCCGGCGCCGCCCGCTCCGCCGGCACCGCCCGCGGTCAGCAAGGCGGCAAGCCCGAAGGGTAATCCCGGCCAGTATTTCGGTGCCGACAACTACCCGCCGTCGGCGATTCGCGCCGAGGAACAGGGACGTGTCGTCGCGAAGCTGACCATCGGGACGGACGGCCGAGTCACGGATTGCGTCGTCACCACGTCGAGCAACTCCTCGGCGCTGGACCAGGCGACGTGCCGCATCGCCAAGAGCCGCGTGCGTTTCTCGCCCGCACTCGACGCCGGCGGCAACCCGACCACGGCCAGCTACACGCTGCCGGTGCGCTGGGTGCTGCCACAGAACTGATCCGCGTGAACCTGGCCGCGCGGACCTGCGTCGGCCGACAACAAATTGGGCTTAAGGAAGAAACCGAATGATCATCAACATTCTCGCCGCGGGTGGGACCGCGGCAGCCGAGAACCAGTTCGGCCTGCAGCAGGCGCTGAAGGAAGGCGGCATCATCTCGCAGTCGGTGTTCACCATCCTGGTGGTGATGTCGGTCGTGTCCTTCTACATCCTGTTCTCGAAGCTGTTCGAGCAGCAGAAGATCATCAACCAGGCGAAGCGCGTGCGCTCGAGCTTCTGGACCAGCAATTCGCTGCGCGAGGGTTCGGCCAAGCTCGAGAAGAACTCGGCCTACAAGCAGCTGGTCGACGATGGCCTGGCGGCTCAGGAGCAGCACTCGAAGCTGACCGATCCGGTCGAGGCGCACGACTGGCTGCACGGCTCGCTGGCGCGTTCGGAAGCCGCGATCAACTCGAAGCTGGGCGGTGGTCTGGCGTTCCTCGCGACCGTCGGCGCGACCTCGCCGTTCATCGGTCTGTTCGGCACCGTCGTCGGCATCTACCGCGCGCTGATCAAGATCGGCGCGTCGGGCGATCCGTCGATCGACAAGGTCGCCGGTCCGGTCGGTGAGGCGCTCATCATGACCGCGCTCGGCCTGGTCGTCGCGGTTCCGGCCGTGCTCGCCTACAACTGGCTGCAGCGCCGCAACAAGTCGATCGCGGAAGACCTGTCAGCCTTCTCGAACGACGTGCTGGGCTTCCTGGCGTCGAACGGCGCGGTCCGTCCGAGCGTCGGCACCGCCCCGAAGGCGCCGGTGAAGCCGGCGGGTGCGACCACGACCGCCGGCCAGACCGGTGGCGTGCAGACCCGCCCGTAACGACGGGGTGAGGGGGCGTCCTTGGGGACGGCCCCCCCACACCTCCCGCCCTGCGGCCGCGCCATAACGGATGGCGGCAGGGTGGAACGAAGGAATAGGAAAGCCTGATCCATGGCGATGAGCGTTGGCGGAGACTCCGCTGAATCACCGATGTCGGACATCAACACGACGCCACTCGTGGACGTCATGCTGGTGCTCCTCATCATCTTCCTGATCGCGGTTCCGGTCGCCATCCAGACGGTCAAGGGCATCAAGCTGCCCAGCGTCGTCTTCGACCCGACCACGACCAAACCCGAGAACGTCTCGCTGTCGGTCAAGGCGGCGCCGGACGGTGCCTGCCAGGTCTATTGGGGTGTCGCTCCCGTGACGCACCAGGAACTGCTCGACCGCGCCGTGGCGAAGCTGAAGGCGGATATCGATCGTCAGGGTGGCGCGGGCAACCCGAACCTCGAGCTGCCGGAAGCGCATATCCGCGCGGACATCAACACGCCGTGGAAGTGCGTGGCGGGCACGATCTACAACATGCAGATGGCCGGCTTCGCCAAGGTCGGGTTCATTTCGCAGCCCAAGGGCGGCGGCGCCTGAGCTAAGGAGTAGCTGACATGGCAATGAGTGCAGGCCGCGACGACGGCGAGCCGATGATGGAGATGAACACGACGCCGTTGATCGACGTCATGCTCGTGCTCCTCATCATGTTCATCATCACCCTTCCGGTTCCGACGCACGCGGTGAAGGTCGACCTGCCGGTCAACGATCCCACCAAGTCGAAGCCGCCGGTCGATCCGATCAAGAACAAGATCGCGATCGACGCGGCTGGCGGGATCACGTGGAACGGCACGCCGGTCAATCCGACCGTGCTGCGCCAGTATCTGGACCAGTCGGTGGCGATGAACCCCGAGCCGGAACTCCAGTTCCAGCCGGATCCGGCGACCAAGTACGATATCGTCGATCAGACGTTGGCCGACATCAAGCGGTCGAATGTGACCAAGCTCGGCTTCGTCGGCAACGAGCAATATTACCGGGAGTTCTGATCGCGTCACGCGTTTCTCTCACCGGCATTACGACAAGGCGGTCCTTCGGGGCCGCCTTTTTTCGTTGCGCGCTCGCTGAACCGGTGCGGCTGGCATGGTGCGCGACGGGACAGCGACCGTGACAATGCCACTTGCCTCCTTGTCAAATTAGTGACACGTTCATGTCATAAAACCGTAACGCGTGGCTTAGGCGCGAACGGAGACTGGAGGGTGAAATGCACGACAAGCTGATGGTCCCCGCCATGATGTTGGCAATGGTCGCCGCGATGCCGGCATTGGCAAAGGATCGCGTCGGGTATCAGGCGATCTCGACCGGCAGTCTCGGCGATGCAGAGCGCACACTGACCGCTGAGCGCGAAATTTTCCCGCAGCGCCCGGAACTCATGCTCAATCTGGCCGCCGTCTACTCCCGCACCGGCCGCCAAGCGCAGGCTCGCGCCTTGTACGGCGACGTGCTGCAGCGCCAGCCGGTCGCCATGGATCTCGCCGATGGCTCCGTCGTCTCGTCGCATGTCCTGGCGCACAAAGGGTTGGCGCGGCTCGGCGCCACGATGGCATCCCGCTAACTCCCGCTCGTGTCTCCAGTGTCACACGATGTGGCGCTGGAGACACGATTTCGGGAACAAGCCAGTCTACAGGCGCGGCAACGTGACGCCGCGCTGGCCCATGTATTTGCCTGCGCGGTCGGCGTAGCTCGTCTCGCACGGTTCGTTGCCGTGCAGGAACAGGAACTGGCACGCCCCCTCATTGGCGTAGATCTTCGCCGGCAGGGGCGTCGTGTTCGAGAATTCGAGCGTCACATGCCCTTCCCAGCCGGGCTCCAGCGGCGTCACGTTCACGATGATCCCGCAGCGCGCATAGGTGGATTTGCCGAGGCAGATCACGAGCACGTCACGCGGCACGCGGAAATATTCGACCGTGCGCGCCAGCGCGAAGCTGTTGGGCGGGATGATGCAGACGTCGGTCTTGCGATCGACGAAGCTGTTGGCGGCGAAGTCCTTCGGGTCGACCAGCGCATTGTCGACGTTGGTGAAGATCTTGAACTCGTCGGCTACGCGCGCGTCATAGCCGTAGCTCGACAAGCCGTAGCTGATGCAGCCGTCGCGACGCTGCGACTCGACGAACGGCTCGATCATGCCGCTCTCCAGTGCGCGGTCGCGAATCCAACGGTCGGACATGACGGACATGAAGCGATTCCCCTTCGTATTAATGCGCTTTCGCTGCTGACGGCGACCTTCGCAAGGGCGCGCGATCTTCGGTCATGTCCGGCGGACCGTGTATTCGTGGCGCCTTCGATGCGATAGGGTGGGCCGCGCTATGATCCGTGCGGTCCGCTCCCTTGCCTATCGTCTCCGTCGGGTAATTCAGGCCCGGCTTGGGTTGGAGACCCATGGGGTGAAGCTGCTGATCGTCGATGCTGCCGGTCGCATTCTGCTGGTTCGACATAGTTATGGACGCAGCGACCTCTACATGTTGCCGGGCGGCGGGATTGCGCGACGTGAGGCGCCCGAGCGAGCTGCGGCGCGCGAACTGTTGGAGGAAACCGGCTGCGTCGCGCGCGAGCTGGTGCTCGTCGGGCGATACGAATCGCGCGCGGAAGGCCGGCGTGATCACATCTTCCTGTTTCATGGCGTGACCGACGACGTGCCGGTTCCCGATGGCCGCGAGCTGACGGAGACGATCTTCGTCGCGCCAGACGCACTGCCGGCCGGCATCTCTCCCGCGACGCGGCGCCGTATCGAGGAATGGCAAGGCCGGCGCGAGCGAGTCGGCGACTGGTAGTCAGCTGCGATTCATTCTCACTGCCTCGCGGCCTTGCCCCTCCGGGGGGAGGGGTCTAGAGCGTGCCGGTTCCGTTCGCACTTGCGAGAGGCATAGTGGTCGATCTGTCGCAATACCTACCGATCCTCCTGTTCCTGGGGGTGGCGCTCGCCTTGTCGAGCGCGTTCGTGTTTCTGCCGATGGCGGTCGCCAAGCTGACCGGCGCGGCCAAGCCGACGCCGGAGAAGCTGGCCGAATATGAATGCGGCTTCCCGGCGTTCGAGGACAGCCGGTCGCAGTTCGATGTCCGATTCTATCTCGTCGCGATTCTCTTCATCATCTTCGATCTGGAGGCGGCGTTCCTATATCCTTGGGCGGTCAGCGTTTTTTCGCTGGGCTGGACCGCCTGGATCTCGATGATGATCTTCATCGCCGAACTGGCGCTCGGCCTCGTCTATGCATGGAAGAAGGGAGCGCTGGAGTGGGAGTAGAAGCACACTCCGGGCCGATCGGGCTCGTCAACAATCCGGAACCGTCGCGCGGCGTCATCGCGCCCGATCAGGGCTTCTTCGATGGCCTGAACGGCGAGCTGAATGACAAGGGCTTCCTGGTCACCTCGACCGAGGAGCTGTTCCAGTGGGCGCGGACGGGCTCGCTGTGGTGGATGACCTTCGGGCTGGCATGCTGCGCGGTCGAGATGATCCACGTCAACATGCCGCGTTACGACATGGAGCGATTCGGCGCCGCGCCGCGCGCCTCGCCGCGCCAGTCGGACGTGATGATCGTGGCGGGCACGCTCTGCAACAAGATGGCCCCGGCGCTCCGCAAGGTCTATGACCAGATGTCGGAGCCGAAGTACGTCATCTCGATGGGGTCGTGCGCCAATGGCGGCGGCTATTATCACTATAGCTACAGCGTCGTGCGCGGATGCGACCGCGTTGTGCCGGTCGACATCTATGTCCCCGGCTGCCCGCCGACCGCCGAGGCGCTGTTGTACGGCGTGATGCAGTTGCAGCGGAAAATCCGTCGCGCCGGGAGCATCGAACGGTGAGGGCGCCCGCTCCCGCCTTCGCGGCGAACCTGAACGAGGCGACGATCGACGCGGCGCGGGCCGCGATCGGCGCCGGGCTGCTCGATGCGATCGAGATCGCGGGCGAGGTGCAGCTGCACGTCACCCGCGAGGCGCTCGTTCCTGCGCTGACCGCACTGCGCGATACGCCGGGTCTGGAATACCAGCAGCTGATGGAGATCGCGGGCGTCGATTACCCGGAGCGCGTGGAGCGTTTCGAGGTCGTCTATTGCCTGCTCTCGCTGACGCGCAACCACCGGCTTCACGTCCATGTCGGCGCGACCGAGGATACGCCGGTGCCGTCGGTGACCGACATCTGGCCGGTCGCGGGCTGGCTGGAGCGCGAGGTCTATGACATGTTCGGCGTGCTGTTCACGGGCAACCGCGATCTGCGCCGCATCCTGACCGATTATGGTTTCCGCGGGCATCCGTTCCGCAAGGACTTCCCGCTGAGCGGGTTCGTCGAGGTGCGCTACTCCGAGGAGCAGAAGCGCGTCGTGTACGAGCCGGTGAAGCTGGCGCAGGATTTCCGCACCTTCGACTTCATGAGCCCGTGGGAAGGCGCGGAATACGTGCTGCCGGGTGACGAGAAGGCGAAGCTGCCCGAGGCCAAGGGCGCGCCGAGCCCGGCGACCGCGACCGAGGTGCAGAAGGCGGGGGCCGCCGAGGCGCCGAAGGCGCCGGGCGCCGCGCCGAGCCAGCCATATGCCAAGAAGGACGCGACCAGCACCGCCGAAACCGGCGCGGGTCGTGACGAGGCCGATGCCAAGCCGAAGCCGGCCGACCCCGATGTCGTGCCGACGAAGGGCGGGGGGCAGAACCAATGACCGATATGCTCGTCGAGAAGAGCCAGCCGGTCGACCATGCGGTCGATCCCGCGCTGGAAAAGATGATCCACGCCACCGACGGGTCGCACCCGACCGAAGGCGACGTCGCGATCCAGAACTACACGATCAACTTCGGTCCGCAGCATCCGGCGGCGCACGGCGTGCTGCGGCTGGTGATGGAGCTGGACGGCGAGATCATCGAGCGTGTCGATCCGCACGTCGGGCTGCTGCACCGCGGCACCGAGAAACTGATCGAATACAAGACCTATGCGCAGGCGCTGCCGTATTTCGACCGGCTCGATTATTGCTCGCCGGCGTGCATGGAGCATACGTTCGTGCTGGCGGTCGAGAAATTGCTCGACCTCGAGGTGCCGATCCGCGCGCAATATCTGCGCGTGTTGTTCGCCGAGCTGACGCGCATCTGCAACCACATGCTGAACCTGGGTTCGCACGTCATGGACGTCGGCGCGATGACGCCGAACCTCTGGCTGTTCGAAATCCGCGAAGACTGCATGGGCTTCCTGGAGCGCGCGTCGGGCGCGCGGATGCACCACAATTACTTCCGCCCCGGCGGCGTGCATCAGGACGTGCCGCTCAAGCTGCTGACCGACATGGCCGACTGGCTCGACACGCGCCTGCCGCGCCTGTTCGAGGATGCGATCAGCCTGGTCGCGGACAACCGCATCTTCAAGCAGCGCAACGTCGAGATCGCGACCGTCAGCCGCGAGGATGCGATCGCCTGGGGCTTCTCCGGCCCGATGATCCGCGCGGCGGGGATTCCGTGGGACCTGCGCAAGCAGCAGCCCTACGACGTCTATGCCAAAATGGACTTCGAGGTGCCGGTCGGCACACGCGGCGATTGCTACGACCGTTTCATGGTGCGCGTCGAGGAGGTCCGCCAGTCGGCGCGGATCATGAAACAGTGCCTCGCCGAAATGCCCGAAGGGCCGATCGCGTCGCTCGACCGCAAGGTGGTGCCGCCGAAGCGCGGTGAGATGAAGCGCTCGATGGAGGCGCTGATCCACCACTTCAAGCTCTATACCGAGGGCTATCACGTTCCGGCGGGCGAAGTGTATGTCGCCACCGAAAGCCCGAAGGGCGAGTTCGGCGTGTATCTGGTCAGCGACGGCAGCAACAAGCCGTATCGCTGCAAGATCCGCCCGACCGCGTTCAGCCACCTGCAGGCGATGGACTTCATGAGCCGTGGGCACATGCTGGCCGACACGACCGCGATCCTGGGCGCGATGGACATCGTGTTCGGCGAGTGCGACCGGTGAGCGTCGATCGCGTCGCCATCGCGCGCGAGATGATCGCGCGGTATAACGCGCAGGACGCCGACGCCTATGTGGCGGCGATGACCGACGATGCGTGCGAGTCGACGTATCGCGGCGCGGTGCTGCGCGAGGGGCGCGAGGGCGTGCGATCGGGGCTGAAGGCGATGTTCGCGCAATATCCCGAGAACCGGGCCGAGATCCTGTCGGCGCTGGAACTGGGCGAGACGGTGCTGCTGCACGAGAAGGTCGCACGCGCGGCCGATGGTGAGAAGTTCGAGGTCATGTCGATCTATTCTTTCGAAGGCGACAAGGTGTCGCGCGTGGAGTTCATCCGCTGATGGCCGACGCAGCCGCCATTCCCGACGAGGCCGAGGTCCGCGCGCGCTGGGGCGCGTTCCAGTGGAACGAGGACAGCAAGGCGAAGCGTGACGCGATCCTGTCGCGCTATCCGGCCGGGCGCGAGCAATCCGCGTCGATCCCGCTGCTCGATCTGGCGCAGCGGCAGGTCGGGGCCGAGACGCAGACGCAAGGGTGGTTGCCGGTCCCGGTGATCGAGTTCGTCGCGCGCGAGATCGGCGTGCCCTACATGCGCGTGTACGAGGTCGCGACCTTCTACACGATGTTCAACCTCGCGCCGGTCGGCCGCTTCCACGTGCAGGTGTGCGGGACGACGCCGTGCATGTTGCGCGGCTCCGACGACGTGCTGGCGGCGTGCAAGAACAAGGGCCTGATCAAGGGCAAGACGACCCCGGACGGGCTGTTCACGCTGACCGAGGTCGAGTGCATGGGCAATTGTTCGTCGGCGCCGATGGTGCAGATCAACGACGACAATTACGAAGACCTCGATTACGATCGCACGATCGCGATCCTGGAGACGCTGGCGAACGGCGGCACGCCCAAGCCGGGCACGCAGGAGCCGGGGCGGCACACGGTCGAGCCGAAGGGCGGGCCGACCTCGCTGACCGCGATGGTCACGGAAAACCACGATTATCGCGGCGAATGGAACGTCGCGTCGCAGGGGGCGGACGCATGAGCCTTCTCGATAAGGACCGCATCTTCACCAACCTCTACGGCTATCAGTCGTGGCGGCTGGACGCGGCGATGGCGCGGGGCGACTGGGACAATACCAAGGCGCTGCTGGAACTGGGCCAGGACAAGATCATCGACACCATCAAGGCGTCGGGTCTGCGCGGGCGCGGCGGCGCGGGCTTCCCGACCGGCACCAAATGGTCGTTCATGCCCAAGGAGCCGAAGCCGGACCGGCCGAACTTCCTGGTCATCAACGCCGACGAATCCGAGCCGGGGTCGTGCAAGGACCGCGAGATCATCCGCCACGATCCGCACAAGCTGATCGAGGGCGCGCTGGTCGCGGGCTTCGCGATGCGCGCGCGGGCGGCCTATATCTACATTCGCGGCGAATATATCCGCGAGGCCGAGGTGCTGTTCGCGGCGGTCGCCGAGGCGTATGACAAGGGGCTGGTCGGCAAGAACGCCTGCGGTTCGGGTTACGATTTCGACGTCTTCGTCCACCGGGGCGCGGGCGCGTACATCTGCGGCGAAGAGACCGCGATGCTCGAAAGCCTCGAGGGCAAGAAGGGCCAGCCGCGCCTGAAGCCGCCGTTCCCGGCGGGGGCGGGGCTCTATGGCTGCCCGACGACGGTCAACAACGTCGAATCGATCGCGGTCGCGCCGACGATCCTGCGGCGTGGCGCTGCGTGGTTCTCCAGCTTCGGCGCGGAGAACAACAAGGGCACCAAGCTGTTCCAGATCAGCGGCCATGTGAACACGCCGTGCGTGGTCGAGGAAGCGATGAGCATCCCGTTCCGCGAACTGATCGAGAAGCATTGCGGCGGGATTCGCGGCGGCTGGGACAATCTGCTCGCGGTCATTCCGGGCGGGTCGTCGGTGCCGCTGGTGCCGGCCAAGGACATCATGGATGCCCCGATGGACTTCGACGGCCTGAAGGCGGTCGGCTCGGGCCTCGGCACCGCCGCCGTGATCGTCATGGACAAGTCGACCGACGTCGTCCGCGCGATCAGCCGCCTGTCGTACTTCTACAAGCACGAAAGCTGCGGCCAGTGCACGCCGTGCCGCGAAGGCACCGGCTGGATGTGGCGCGTGATGGAACGGTTGCGCACCGGCGACGCCGAGATCGGCGAGATCGACATGCTCCAGCAGGTGACGAAGCAGGTCGAGGGCCATTCGATCTGCGCGCTGGGCGACGCGGCCGCCTGGCCGGTGCAGGGGCTGATCCGCCATTTCCGCCCCGAGCTGGAACGCCGCATCAGGGAACGCGGGGGCGACACGGCCCCCATGCAGGAAGCTGCCGAATAATGCCCAAGGTCAAAGTCGACGGAGTCGAGATCGAGGTGCCGCAGGGCGCCACCGTGCTGCAGGCGTGCGAGCTTGCCGGCAAGGAGATCCCGCGCTTCTGCTACCACGAGCGACTGAGCATCGCCGGCAATTGCCGGATGTGTCTGGTCGAGGTGAAGCCGGGGCCGCCCAAGCCGCAGGCGAGCTGCGCGCTGCCCGCGGCCGAGAACCAGGAAATCTTCACCAACACGCCGATGGTGAAACATGCCCGCGAGGGCATCATGGAATTCCTGCTCATCAACCACCCGCTCGACTGCCCGATCTGCGATCAGGGCGGTGAGTGCGATCTGCAGGACCAGTCGGTCGCCTACGGGCGCGGCCACTCGCGCTATGACGAGAACAAGCGCGCGGTGACCGAGAAGTATATGGGGCCGATCGTCAAGACGGTCATGACCCGCTGCATCCAATGCACGCGCTGCATCCGTTTCGCGGAGGAAGTCGCGGGCGTGGAGGAGATCGGCGCGATCTATCGCGGCGAGAACATGCAGATCACCTCCTATCTGGAGGAAGCGGTCACGTCCGAACTGTCGGGCAATGTCGTCGACCTGTGCCCGGTCGGCGCGCTGACCAGCAAGCCGTACGCGTTCGAGGCGCGCCCGTGGGAGCTGCGCAAGACGCTGTCGATCGACGTGATGGACGCGGTCGGCACCAACATCCGCCTCGACAGCCGCGGGCGGCAGGTGCTGCGCTGCGTGCCGCGCGTCAACGACGACGTGAACGAGGAATGGGCGAGCGACAAGACCCGCCACGCGGTCGACGGTCTGGTCCGCAAGCGGCTCGACCGGCCGTACGTGCGCCGGGACGGCAAGCTGCATCCCGCGACCTGGGACGAGGCGTTCGCGGCGATCGCCGCCGTCGATCACGGCGGTTCGGTCGCGGCGGTCGCGGGCGATCTGGTCGATTGCGAGACGATGTTCGCGGCCAAGGCGCTGTTGAAGCAGTTCGGCTCGTCGCTGCTCGAAGGGCGGCAGACCGGCATGGACTATGACACGTCCAGCCTGGCGGCGGTGAACTTCAACACCACGATCGCGCGCACCGAAGAGGCGGATGCGATCCTGCTGATCGGCACCAACCTGCGCTGGGAAGCGCCGCTGGTGAACACGCGCATCCGCAAGGCGATCAAGAAGGGTGCGAAAGTCTTTGCGATCGGGCCGGAAACCGACCTGACCTACAAGGTCGAATGGCTCGGCGCGGACCTGTCCGTGCTCGGCAATCTGCCGGAACGCCTGACCGATGTGTTCGGCAAGGCGGCCAAACCGATGGTGATCGTCGGCGGTGGCGCGCTGAAGGGGGCGCATGGCGCGGCGCTGGCGCTGGCCGACACGCTGGGGCTGGTGAAGGACGGCTGGAACGGCTTCAACGTCGTCCACATGGCGGCATCGCGCATGGGCGGGCTGATGCTCGGCTACGCGCAGAAGGCGGGCATCGCGGCAACTTACGATGCCAAGCTGGTGTACTTCCTCGGCGCGGACGAGTGCGACTTCGCCAACTTCCGCGGCGTTAAGGTGTACGTCGGCCACCATGGCGACAAGGGCGCGCACCATGCGGATATCATCCTGCCGGGCGCGAGTTATGCCGAGAAGAGCGGCACCTTCGTCAACATCGAGGGCCGGGTGCAGCGCGGCGAGCGCGCCGTCTTCCCGCCGGGCGACGCGCGTGAGGACTGGACGATCTTCCGCGCACTGAGCGAGACGCTGGGCCACACGCTGCCGTTCGACACGCTCGACGAGCTGCGCGCTGCGATGGCGCTGGATTGCCCGGAGCTGGCGACGCTGGGTCTCAAGACCTTCGCGTGGAACTCGCCGTCGCTCGGCACGACCGCACAGGGCGTGCTGGAAGGCTATCCGATCAAGGACTTCTATCTCACCAACGCCATTTGCCGGGCGTCGCCGACGATGCAGCGCTGCTCGGCGGAACTGGTGCATGGCGAGAGCTTCGCGGAGGCGGCGGAGTGACCGACTTCTTCAATCATACCGTCGGCCTTCCCTATGGCTGGGCGTGGTTCCTGGCGACGATCGTCGGCATCCTGGCGATCGCGCTGCCGCTGATGCTGTCGGTGGCGATGATCATCTATGCCGACCGCAAGATCTGGGCGGCCATGGCGCTTCGCCGCGGGCCGAACGTGGTCGGCCCGTTCGGGCTATTGCAGTCGTTCGCGGACGGCCTGAAGGTCTTTCTGCAGGAAACGATCGTCCCGTCCGCCGCCAATCGCGGGCTGTTCCTGCTGGCGCCGATCATCACCTTCACGGTCGCGTTGATCGTCTGGGCGGTGGTGCCGTTCCAGCCGGGCGTGGTGCTGGCGAACATCAACGTCGGCCTGCTCTATGTGCTCGCGGCGTCGTCGCTGGGCGTGTACGGGATCATCCTGGCCGGCTGGTCGTCGAACTCGAAATATCCGTTCTTCTCGGCGATCCGCGCCGCGGCGCAGATGGTCAGCTATGAAGTCGCGATCGGCTTCGTCCTGATCTCGGTCGTGATGTGGGCGGGGTCGTTCAACCTGACGACGATCGTCGAGGCGCAGAAGGGGCTGTACGGGTTCATCAACGGCTTCGGGTTCAACCCGCTGCTGTTCCCGATGAGCGTGGTGTTCCTGATCTCGTCGCTGGCCGAGACGCAGCGTGCGCCGTTCGACCTCACCGAGGCCGAGAGCGAGCTGGTCGCGGGCTATCAGACCGAATATTCGTCGATGGCGTTCGCGCTCTACTGGCTGGGCGAATATGCCAACGTGCTGTTGATGTGCACGCTGAACGCGACATTGTTCTGGGGTGGTTATCTGCCGCCGTTCGACTGGGCGCCGCTGTATATCGTGCCGGGGATCATCTGGCTGTTCGCCAAGATCCTGTTCTTCTTCTTCGTCTTCTCGTGGATCAAGGCGACGGTGCCTCGCTACCGATACGACCAGCTGATGCGGCTGGGATGGAAGGTGTTCCTGCCGCTGTCGCTGTTCTGGGTGTTCCTGGTGTCGGGCGTGCTGATGTTCATGCGCGTGGGAGTGTAAGATGGGTATCGCGCAGACGATCAAGGCGTTCACGCTCTACGAGTTCGTGAAGGCGCATGCGCTGACGCTGAAGTATTTCTTCAAGCCGAAGGCGACGATCAACTATCCGTACGAGAAGAACCCGCTGAGCCCGCGCTTCCGCGGCGAGCATGCGCTGCGTCGCTATCCCAACGGCGAAGAGCGCTGCATCGCGTGCAAGCTGTGCGAGGCGGTGTGCCCGGCGCAGGCGATCACGATCGAGGCCGAACCGCGCGACGACGGCAGCCGCCGCACGACGCGCTACGACATCGACATGACCAAGTGCATCTATTGCGGCCTGTGTCAGGAAGCGTGCCCGGTCGATGCGATCGTCGAGGGACCGAACCTCGATTTCGCGACCGAGACGCGCGAAGAGCTGATCTACGACAAGGCCAAGCTGCTCGACAACGGCGACCGGTGGGAGCGCGCGATCGCGGCGAACCTTGCCGCCGATGCGCCGTACCGCTAGGCGCTCGCGTGACATCAGGGGTCGACATGATTTTGACGGTTCACACCAGCGCGTCTGTGACGCGCGCCGCCGCGGGGAAGGCGCTATGATCCAGGCCATCGCCTTCTATCTGTTCGCCGCCATCGTGCTGATTTCAGGTGCGATGACGATTTCGTCGCGCAACCCGGTCCATTCGGTGCTGTGGCTGATCCTCGCCTTTTTCAACGCGGCGGGGCTGATGGTGCTGGTCGGCGCCGAGTTCATCGCGATGCTGCTGGTCATCGTCTATGTCGGGGCGGTCGCGGTGCTGTTCCTGTTCGTGGTCATGATGCTCGACATCGACTTCGCGGAGCTGCGCGCGGGGTTCGTCCGCTATTTCGGGATCGGGCTGGTGCTGGCGGTCGCGCTGGTCGCGGAGATCCTGATCGGCGTCGGTGCATGGAGCGCGGGCGGTATCGATCTGGCGCGCCGCGCCGCGCCGACCGATCATGTCGTCCCGAACATCGTCCAGATCGGCAACCTGCTCTACACGCGCTACCTCTTCATCTTCGAGGGCGCGGGACTGGTGCTGCTGGTCGCGATGATCGGTGCGATCGTGCTGACGCATCGTGAGCGCTCGGGCGCGCGCTATCAGAACATCGCGCGGCAGAATGCGCGCCGTCCGCAGGACGCGACGCGCAACATGCGGCCGGAGATCGGTCAGGGGGTGCAGCTGTGAACGCGGCCATGTCGGGGGGCGTGGGCCTCATCCACTATCTGGTCGTGGCGGCGTTGCTGTTCACGATGGGCGTGCTCGGGATCTTCCTCAATCGCAAGAATATCATCGTCATCCTGATGGCGATCGAATTGATCCTGCTGGCGGTGAACATCAACCTGGTCGCGTTTTCCGCGGCGTTGCAGGATCTGGTCGGTCAGGTCTTCGCGATGTTCGTGCTGACCGTCGCTGCCGGCGAGGCGGCGATCGGGCTGGCGATCCTCGTGATCTTCTTCCGTGGACGCGGTTCGATCTCGGTCGACGATCCCAGCCGGATGAAGGGGTAAATTCCGGTGCATTCGATCCTCTTCATCGTCTTCCTGCCGCTGATCGCGGCGATCGTCGCCGGGTTCGCGAACAAGTCGTTCGGGATGACCTTGCCCAAGGTCGTCACGACTGGCGCATTGTTCGTGTCGTGCGCGCTGTCGTGGCCGGTGTTCATAGGCTTCCTCGCTGGCACCAGCGAAGCGACCGTCACCCCGGTGCTGCACTTCATGACCTCGGGCACGTTCGACGTGTCCTGGGCGCTGCGCGTCGATGCGCTGACCGCGGTCATGCTGGTGGTTATCACCAGCGTCTCGGCGCTCGTGCACCTCTATAGCTGGGGCTATATGAGCGAGGAGCCGGATCAGCCGCGCTTCTTCGCCTATCTGTCGCTGTTCACCTTCGCCATGCTGATGCTGGTGACCGCCGACAATCTCATCCAGATGTTCTTCGGCTGGGAAGGCGTCGGGCTCGCCAGCTATCTGCTGATCGGTTTCTGGTTCCGCAAGCCGAGCGCGAACGCCGCCGCCATCAAGGCGTTCGTCGTCAACCGCGTCGGCGACCTGGGGTTCATGCTCGGTATCTTCGGCACCTATCTGGTGTTCGACACCGTCTCGATCCCGGCGATCCTCGCCGCCGCGCCGTCGATGGCGGGGTCGACGATCGGCTTCCTGTGGTTCCGCGCCGACACGATGACGGTGATCTGCCTGCTGCTGTTCGTCGGTGCGATGGGCAAGTCGGCGCAGCTCGGTCTGCACACCTGGTTGCCCGACGCGATGGAAGGCCCGACCCCGGTGTCGGCGCTGATCCACGCCGCGACGATGGTCACCGCGGGCGTGTTCATGGTGTGCCGCCTTTCGCCGATGTTCGAGATGTCGCCGACCGCGATGGGGTTCATCACCTTCATCGGTGCCGCGACCTGTCTGTTCGCAGCCACCGTTGGCACGACGCAGACCGATATCAAGCGCGTGATCGCCTATTCTACCTGTTCGCAGCTCGGTTACATGTTCTTTGCCGCTGGCGTCGGCGCGTATGGCGCGGCGATGTTCCACCTGTTCACGCATGCCTTCTTCAAGGCGCTGCTGTTCCTGGGTGCAGGTTCGGTGATCCACGCGATGCACCACGAGCAGGACATGCGCTTCTATGGTGGCCTTCGGAAGGCGATCCCGATCACCTTCTGGGGGATGCTGCTGGGGACGCTGGCGATTACCGGCGTGGGTATCTACGGCATCGGCGGGTTCGCGGGCTATCACTCCAAGGACGCGATCATCGAAGTCGCGTGGGCGGGTGGATCGCCGGTGGCGTCGATGGTGGGCGTGTTCGCCGCGCTGCTGACCAGCTTCTATTCGTGGCGGCTGATGTTCCTGACCTTCTGGGGCGAGCCGCGCTGGGCCGCGTCGGAGCATATCCAGCACGCGCTGCATGACGCGCACGGCCATGACGACCATGCTCACGATCATGGTCACGACGATGCCCACGCGCATGCCGCGCACGCGCACGGTCATGACGACGCGCATCATACCGCCCCGGCGGCGGAGGATGCCGGTCATACGCCGCATGTCGAGGAGCGTGGGTTCAACGAGATTCCGAAGGGGACCGGCGGCTATCACCCGCACGAGAGCCCGATCGTCATGCTGATCCCGCTGATCGTGCTGTCGATCGGCGCGGTCGCGGCCGGCTTCGTCTTCCATCACTGGTTCATCGACCCGGAGACGGCAGGCGGGTTCTGGAAGGGCGCGTTGTTCTTCAACGAGCATCTGATGCACGAAATGCACGAGGTGCCGTTGTTCGTGAAGCTGTCGGCCACGGTCGTGATGCTGACCGGCCTGCTGATCGCCTATCTGGCGTATCTGCGCTCGCCGTCGACGCCCGCGAAGTTCGCGGATACGTTCCAGCCGCTGTACCGCTTCCTGCTGAACAAGTGGTATTTCGACCAGCTCTATCACTTCCTGTTCGTCCGCCCGGCCTTCGCGATCGGCCGCCTGCTGTGGCACCGTGGCGACGAGGGGACGATCGACCGCTTCGGGCCGAACGGCTCGGCGTGGCTGGTGCAGATGGGCAGCCGCGTCGCGGTTCGCCTCCAGACCGGATATGTCTATACTTATGCTTTCGTCATGCTGATCGGGCTCACCGCCGCGATCACCTGGGCGATCGCGGGCTGAGCGGGGGAGAAGGAAGATGTCGTTCCCGATCCTTTCGCTGATGCTCGCGGTGCCCGCGGTCGCGGCCATCGCGTGCCTGTTCCTGTCCGCGCAGGCCGCGCGGGTCACCGCGCTGGCGGCGACGCTGATCGATCTTGCGCTGGGCGTCGTTCTGTGGACGTCGTTCGACGTCGGCGGGGCGCAATGGCAGTTCGTCGAATATGCGCCGATCTTCGGCCGGTTCGGCTGGGCGCTGGGCATCGATGGCTATGCGCTGCTGCTGATCGTGCTGTCGGTGTTCCTGATGCCGATCTGCATCGGCGCCAGCTGGCAGGCGATCGAGAAGCGCGTGCCGGAATATATGGCCGCGTTCCTGTTCACCGAGGTGCTGATGATCGGCACCTTCGCGGCGCAGGACCTGTTCCTGTTCTACATATTCTTCGAGGCCGGCCTGATCCCGATGTTCCTGATCATCGGCATCTGGGGCGGGGTGAACCGCATCTACGCGTCGTACAAGTTCTTCCTGTACACGCTGCTCGGGTCGCTGCTGATGTTCATCGCGATGCTCTACATGAGCATCACGGCGGACACGACCAGCATCCCGGTGCTGCTGAACTACGACTTCCCGCCGCAGGTGCAGACGTGGTTGTGGCTGGCGTTCTTCGCGTCGTTCGCGGTGAAGATGCCGATGTGGCCGGTTCATACCTGGCTGCCCGACGCGCACGTGCAGGCGCCGACCGCGGGGTCGGTAATTTTGGCGGGCGTGCTGCTGAAGCTCGGCGGCTACGGCTTCCTGCGCTTCAGCCTGCCGATGTTCCCGGAAGCCTCGGCCAGCCTCGTGTGGCTGATGTTCGGGCTGTCGGCGGTGGCGGTGATCTACACCAGCCTCGTCGCGCTGGTGCAGTCCGACATGAAGAAGCTGATCGCCTATTCGTCGGTCGCGCACATGGCGATCGTGACGATCGGCCTGTTCGCCTTCAACGCGCAGGGTATCGAAGGCGCGATGATGGTGATGCTGGGGCACGGTCTGGTGTCGGGCGCGCTGTTCCTTTGCGTCGGCGTCATCTACGATCGGCTGCATACGCGCGAGATCAGCCGTTATGGCGGTCTGGCGATCAACATGCCGCGCTACGCGCTGCTGTTCCTGCTGTTCACGATGGCGTCGATCGGCCTGCCGGGCACGAGCAACTTCGTCGGCGAGTTGCTGAGCCTGATGGGCACCTATCAGGTGTCGACGACGACCGCGCTGCTCTGCACGACGGGCATCATCCTGGGCGCGGCGTATATGCTGTACCTGTACCGTCGCGTCGTGTTCGGCGAGATCAAGTCGGAGGACGTTCGCGCGATGTCCGACCTGACCCCGCGCGAATTGTGGCTGCTGGTGCCGATTGCGGCGGCGGTGTTGTGGATGGGTGTCTATCCGGAGAGCTTCCTCGCGCCGATGCGCAAGGATACGCAGATCCTGCTGGCGCGCCTCGACCGCGCCAAGCCGGCGGGTGACTCGCAACCGACACCTGGAAAGGGCAATGGGGGCACCGGGATCGTTCCTGCCGCCCATGCCGAAACCCCCGCGCATGGGAGCGCGCACTGATGGATTATGCCGCCAATCTGGCGATGACGCTGCCCGAGCTGGTGCTCGCGGTCGGTGCGATCGCATTGATGCTGGTCGCCGCCTGGGGCGGTCCGGCGTCGACCAAAGCGGTATCCTGGGCCGCGGTCGCGGTGCTGGCCGGCGCGTTGGTCGCGCTGACCGGCCCGGCATCGGGCGGGGGTGACGCCTTCTACGGCCTGTACCGCGCCGACGCCTTCGCCGGCTTCGCCAAGGTGCTGATCTATATCGCGTCGGCCGTGGCGATCCTGCTGGCACCGACCTTCTTCAAGCGCACCGCGGGCGCGGACCTGCGCCCGGAATATCCGGTGCTGATCCTGCTGTCGGCGTGCGGCATGGGGATGATGGTGTCGGCGGGCGACCTGCTGACGCTGTATGTCGGGCTCGAACTCCAGAGCCTCGCGGCCTATGTGCTGGCAAGCTTCATGCGGCAGGATACGCGCTCGGCCGAAGCGGGGCTGAAGTATTTCGTGCTGGGCGCGCTGGCGAGCGGCATCCTGCTCTACGGCATCAGTCTTGTGTACGGCTTCACCGGTTCGACGTTATTCGACGAGATCGCGGGGGCGTTCGCCGCCACGCCGCTGACGGGCGACACGCGCTCGCTGGGCCTTTTGTTCGGGCTGGTGTTCGTGTTCGCGGGGCTGGCGTTCAAGATCTCGGCGGTGCCGTTCCACATGTGGACCCCCGACGTATACGAGGGCGCGCCGACTCCGGTGACGGCGTTCTTCGCCTCCGCCCCCAAGGTCGCGGCGATCGCGCTCGCGGTGCGGGTCGCGGTCGAGGCAATGGGACCGGCCGAAGTGCAGTGGCGGCAGATCGTGATCTTCGCGTCGCTGGCGTCGATCCTGCTGGGTGCGGTCGCGGCGATCGGGCAGCAGAACATCAAGCGCCTGCTCGCTTATTCGTCGATCAACAACGTCGGCTTCGCGCTGATCGGTCTGGCGGCGGGGACGCCGGAGGGCGTGGCGTCGGTCATGACCTATATGACGATCTACCTCGCGATGACGCTGGGCAGCTTCCTGGTCGTTCTCCAGATGCGCGACGCGGACGGGCAGCCGCTGGAGACGATTGCGAGCCTTGCGGGCCTGTCGCGGACGCGGCCGGGTCTGGCGGCGGCGCTGGCGATCTTCATGTTCTCGCTGGCCGGCATTCCGCCGCTGTTCGGCTTCTATGCCAAGTTCGCGGTCTTCTACGCGGCGGTACAGGCGGGGCTGTTCCCCCTGGCGGTGATCGGCGTCGTGTTCAGCGTGATCGGCGCCTATTATTACCTGCGTCTCGTCAAGACGATGTACTTCGACGAGCCGACGGGCACGTTTGACGAGGGCGACAAGCTGGAAGGCGGGTTGATCGCGGTCGCGGCGGTGTTCGTGTCGCCGCTCGGCTATCTCGCGATCCCGGCGCTGTCCGCCTGGACGCTGGCTGCCGCCGCCAGCCTCTTCTGAGGCGGCGGCGCTGCCCCGTATCCTGACGGTGCCAGCGACGGGGTCGACCAATGCCGACCTGCTGACGCTGGCGCGCGACGGCGCGGTCGAGGACGGCGTGTGGCTGCGCGCGGAGCAGCAGACGGCGGGACGCGGGCGTCAGGGGCGTGCGTGGCAGTCCCCGCCCGGCAATCTCTACGCCAGCACCGTCGTGCGGCTGTTGCCCCATGATCCTCGGGCCGCCGGGCTCGCGCTTGTGGCAGCGGTCGCGCTGGAAGAGGCGGTACGCGGGGCGCTGCCCGACGCGAGCAACTTGCAGCTGAAGTGGCCCAATGACCTGCTGCTCGGCGGGGCGAAGCTGTCGGGTATCCTGCTGGAGCGCGGCGGGGAGCATGTCGTGGTCGGCATCGGCGTGAACGTCGCGCATCATCCCGAGCTTCCCGACCGCCCGACCACCAGCCTGCGGGCGGCGGGCGCCGCAGTGGACGCCGCCGTCTTTCTTGACGATCTCGCCCAGCGGTTCGCGCGCTGGTTCGAGACGTGGCGCGGGCAGGGGATTGCGCCCATTGCGGCGCAATGGGGCGAGCGCGCGCATCCGGTCGGCACCACGCTGTCGGTACGGCTGCCCGACGGTGCTGCGCTGGCCGGACGCTTCGCCGGGTTGGACGCGAGCGGCGCGCTGCTGCTCGACTTGGCCGATGGCACGCGGCATGTCATTCATGCCGGTGACGTTTTTCTGGTTTGAGGGGGAGGGGAAGCGATGCTGCTCGCGGTCGATGCCGGCAACACCAACATCGTCTTCGCGCTCGTCCAGCCGGGGACGCGCGAAATCCGTGCGCGCTGGCGGATCGCGACCGATCCGCGTCGGACCGCAGACGAATATGCGGTGTGGCTCAGCCAGTTGCTGACGCTGGAAGGCTATGCGCGCGACGACGTGAGCGCCGTGATCATCTCGACGGTGGTGCCGCGGGCGCTCCACAATCTCGAGGTACTGGCGAGCAAGTATTTCCGCACCCATGCGCTGGTCGCCGGCCGCGCACCGGTCGACTGGCAGCTGTCGGTCGACGTCGACGAGCCGCGCAGCCTGGGCGCGGACCGTGCGGTGAACACGATCGCGGCGCACGCGCTGCACGCGGGCGACCTGATCGTCATCGACTTCGGCACCGCTACCACCTTTGACCATTCCGATTTCGACGGCGCGTACAAGGGCGGGATCATCGCGCCGGGCATCAACCTGTCGCTCGACGCGCTGGTGATGGCCGCCGCCAAGCTGCCGCGCATCGCAATCGAGGCGCCAGCGACCGACTGCGTGATCGGGCGCAACACGGTCGACCAGATGAACATCGGCATCTACTGGGGCTATATCGCGATGATCGAGGGGCTGGTCGCGCGGATGAAGCGCGAGATCGCACGTCCCGTGAAGGTGATCGCCACCGGCGGCCTTGCCACCTTGTTCGAACAACATACCAACGTGTTCGACGTGATCGAACCGGACCTGACGATCCAGGGACTGGCGATCATGTACGAACGCGCCCATATCGACGGATGACCGCCACGCCGGCGCGATCGTTCGTTTTCCCATGCCCGTCGCGCCGATGCGGACGGGCCGCGGTGCCGGCGCACAAAGGAATCTGATGACACCGAAGAATAACGAGCTTCTCTTCTGCGCGCTGGGCGGGTCCGGCGAAATCGGCATGAACGTCACGCTCTATGGCCATGCCGGCAAGTGGTTGATGGTCGATTGCGGCGTGACCTTCGCCGACGCGCATTATCCCGGCATCGACGTGATTCTGCCCGACCTGCGCTTCATCGAGGAGCGGATCGACGATCTGGTCGGTATCGTGCTGACCCACGGGCATGAGGATCATATCGGCGCGCTGCCGTACCTTGCCGAAGACCTGGGGGTGCCGATCTATGCCACGCCGTTCACCGCCGGGCTGGTGCGCGGCAAGCTGGAAGAGGAGCGGATCGAGGACCGGGTGAAGATCCGGCTGGTCGAGCCGCGCAAGAGCTTCAAGGTCGGGCCGTTCGCGGTCGAGGTCGTGCCGCTGTCGCACTCGATCCCGGAGGCGAACGCGCTGGTGATCGCGACCCCGGCGGGCAAGGTGTTTCACACCGGCGACTGGAAGCTTGACCCGACCCCGGTGATCGGCAAGCCGTCGTCGCCGGAGGAACTGGCGGAGATCGGTGCCGAGGGCATCGACGTGCTGGTGTGCGATTCGACCAATGTCTTCAATGCCGAGGCATCGGGCAGCGAAGCGAGCGTCCGCGTCGGGCTGACCGAAAGCGTCGCGCGGGCGCGCGGGCGCGTCGTGGTGACGACCTTCGCGTCGAATGCCGCGCGGCTCCACACGCTGGCGCAGGTCGCGGAGGAAACCGGGCGCAAGTTGTGCGTGACCGGGCGGTCGCTCGACCGGATCATCCGCGTCGCCAAGGCAACCGGCTATCTCAAGAACTTCCCGCAGACCGTCGATGTCGATGCGGCGATGCGCCTGCCGAAGAACCGCGTCCTGATCGTCGCGACCGGCGGGCAGGGCGAGGAACGCGCGGCGCTGGCGCGGATCGCGGCGGGAAATCATCCGGTCGCGCTCGATGCGGGTGACATGGTGATCTTCTCGTCGAAGCAGATTCCGGGCAACGAGGTCGCGATCGGGCGCATCCAGAACCAGCTGGCGGCCAAGGGCGTCGAAATGGTCACCGAGAAGCAGGCGCACGTCCACGTCTCTGGCCACCCCGGGCGGCCGGAGTTGGCGAAGATGTACGGCTGGATCCGGCCGACGACGCTGCTGCCGGTGCACGGCGAGATGCGACACCTGATGGAGCATGCCCGCTACGGGCTGGCGCAAGGCATCCCGCAGGCGCTGGTACAGACGGACGGCGACATGGTCCGCCTGGCGCCGGGTGTGCCCAAGAAGATCGGCAACGTGGCGATCGGGCGGCTGGTGCTGGACGGCGACGTGATCCTGCCGGCCGATGGCAGCACGATCAACGAGCGGCGGCGGATCGCCGTGAACGGCCAGATCTCGGTTGGTATCGCGGTCGATCGCAACGGGCGCGCGGGCGGCACGCCGGACGTGCGCGTGCAGGGCGTCCCGGTCGAGGAGGAGCGCGAGCCGTTTCTGGCCGAGGCGATCGAGGCGGCAAGCGAGGCGATGGCCGGGCGGCCGCGCGATCGGGACCGGTTGCGCGAGGATGTGCGGCTGGCGGTGCGCAAGGTCGCGACGCGCTGGACGGGCAAGAAGCCGATCGTCGACGTCCTGATCGTCGAAGTCTGATCGTGCGGGCGCGCTGACATGCGGTGGACGTCGCTGCTGGCTATCTATGTGTTGTTCTGGGCATTTTCGGTGTTCCTGGTGCTGCCGTTCGGGGTGCGGACCTCGGCGGAGGCGGGGGAGACCGCGATGCCCGGCACCGCCGAGAGCGCGCCGCATGAGTTCTCGCTGAAGCGCGTCGTCACCAGGACGACGATCGTGGCGACGACGTTGTTCGTGCTGTTCGTCGCCAACGATCATTTCGGGTGGATCACCGCGCGGTCGCTGGACGTGGTGGATGTGGTGAACGCGGTGGGCTGACGCGGGTTGTGGCGGCGCGGCGGCCCGGCACGCATAATGAGGCAATGGAAGAGGATCGTTCCGCCCGCCCCGACCCCCGGTTGATCGACGGGGACGGACATAAGTGGGAGCGGCTGTCGCCGTTCCGCACCGGCGCTTTCGGTCATTGCCCGCGGTGCGGCAAAGGCCCGTTATTCTTGGGTTTTCTGACGATCCGCGATCGCTGTCCGGTCTGCGGACTGGATTATTCCTATGCCGATCCGGCCGATGGACCGGCAGTGTTCGTGCAGCTTTTCGCGTGCCTGCCGGGCGTCGTCTTCACGCTGATGCTGCAGATCCTCGCCGATCCGGCATGGTGGGTGCATGTCGTGGTGAGCCTGCCGGTGCTGCTGGTCAGCACGGTGTTGCCGCTGCGACCGATCAAGGGCTGGCTGGTGGCGAGCCAGTTCTATTTCAAGGCGCGCGAGGGGCGGTTGGTGCGCGAGGAGTAGGATCGCGCAGTACGGCTGCGGCCGGAATTCCGGCCCGCTCGGCACGAAAAGCCCCGAAAAATGCGGCCGCTCAGTCCTCCAGCGGGTAGAGCGCGGCGGCGATGCGACGATCCTCCGCGCGCAGCACGCCCCAGGCACGCGCGGCGGCGCGGCTGTCCATCGCCTCGACCCCGATCCCGCGCGCTTCGAGCGCGGCGATCAGCGCCCGCGGCGGGCGGCGGAGGTCGGTGCCGGTGCCGATCAGGACGAACTCGATCGCTTCGCCCAGTACGGGGGCGAGCGCGGCGGCGTCCAGCGACTCGAGCGGCGGCGGGGTCCAGGCGTCGGCGCGCGTCGCGGTCAGCAGCAGCGCCGGATAGACGCCCATCGTCCCGTCCGGCGCATCGACCTTGAACCCGGCCGGGCCGAAGCCACGGACCAGCGGGCCGGCGGCGGGGCGATCGCGGTCCATCCTCATCGCGGCATCCTGGCGGGCGTCAGGCGCGCGGGCCGACGCGCTCGGCATTGTCGAGCGCGCCGCCGCGCGACCGCTTCTCGCCGCCGTCCGGATCGGCGCGCAGGCCAAGCGTGATGAGCAGCGACGACGACACGTAGATCGACGAATAGGTGCCGACGATGATGCCGAGCGTCATCGCGGCGGTGAAACCACGCAGCACATGGCCGCCGAGGAACAGCAAGGCGCCGAGCGCGAGCAGGATCGTCACCGAGGTCATGACGGTGCGGGGGAGGGTTTCGTTGACCGACAGGTTGATGATCTCCCGCATCTCCATCTTGCGATAGCGGCGCATGTTCTCGCGGATGCGGTCGTCGATCACGATCTTGTCGTTGATCGAATAGCCGATGATCGTCAGTACGGCGGCGACGATGTTCAGGTCGAACTCGAACTGCGTCAGCGCGAAGAAGCCGAGCGTCATGAGCAGATCGTGGACGATCGCGACGATCGTCGAGACACCGAACTGCCATTCGAAACGGAAGATCGCGAACAGGCCGATGCCGAGGATCGCGAGCACGACCGCGAGCACGCCGTTGCGGATCAACTCGCCCGACACCTTGCCGGACACGGTCGAATAGCGGCGGAACTCGGTGCCCGGAAACGCCTTGGCCAGCGCGGCCTCGACCTTGCGGACCGCCGAGTTGGTCGCGCCCTCGTCACCGCCCTGCTGGACGGGGAGGCGGATCGTGATCGTGCGCGGATCGCCGAACTGCTGGAGCGCGGCTTCGCCGACGCCCTGCGAGTCGACGACGGCGCGCACCCGGTCGAGATCGGGGGTCTGGACGAACCGCTCCTCGATCATCAGGCCGCCCTTGAAGTCGACGCCGAAGTTCAGCCCCTTGTAGAGCGTCAGGCCGACCGCCAGCACGCTGAGCAGCAGCGTCAGGCCGAACGCCCAGCCGCGCAGGCGGACGAAATCGATATTGGTGTCGTCGGGGACGAGCTTGAGCAGTTTCATGACTTCCTCGTCACCCCGGCGCGGGCCGGGGTCCAGTTCACAGAGCGCGCGACGTGCGGCTCTGGACCCCGGCCTGCGCCGGGGTGACGGTGTTCGGGGAGGGCGGCGAGGACGATCATATGTTGATCGTCTTCGGCTTGGCGCGACGGAGCCAGCCGGCGACCAGCATGCGGGTGAAGGTGACGGCGGTGAACACGCTGGTGGCGATGCCGATCAGCAGCACGACCGCGAAGCCCTTCACCGGGCCGGAGCCCAGGACGAACATGATAATGCCCGAGATCGCGTGCGTCACGTTCGCCTCGAAGATGGTGCGGCTGGCCTCCTTATAGCCCAGCTCGACCGACTGCACCACGCCGCGCCCGCGATGCCGCTCCTCACGGATGCGTTCGTTGATGAGCACGTTGGCGTCGACCGCGGTGCCGATCGTCAGCACGAACCCGGCGATGCCCGGCAGCGTCAGCGTTCCGTTCATCAGCGCCATGACGCCCAGGATGACGAACACGTTGATGACGACGGCGAGGTTCGCATAGAGGCCGAAGCGGCCGTAGGTGACGAACATGAACGCCACGACCAGCGCGACCGCGACCGCCGAGGCGAGAATGCCGGCACGGATCGAGTCGGCGCCGAGATCCGGCCCGACGGTCGATTCCTCGACGATCTTCAGGTCGACCGGCAGCTTGCCCGAGCGTAGCGCGATCGCGAGCTGGTTGGCGCTGTCCACCGTGAAGCCGCCGTTGATCGCGGCGCGCCCGCCGAGGATCGGCTCGTTGATGTTCGGCGCGGAGATGACGGTATTGTCGACGATGATCGCGAAGGGCTTGCCGACATTTTCCTGCGTCGTGCGCGCGAAGCGCCGACCGCCCTGGCTGTCGAAGGTCATCGAGACCTGCGGCTGGTTGGTCTGCGGCTCGAATTCCTGCCGCGCATCGCTCAGCATGTCGCCGGTGATGATCGCCTGACGCTTCACCGCGATCAGCGGGATGCCGGCGGGATTGTTCGGATAGGGCAGGATCTGGTCACCGGCCGGCGCCTGGCCCTTGGCCAGCGCCTGCGGATCGGCGTTGGTGTCGACCAGCTTGAATTCCAGCTTCGCGGTCTTGCCGAGCAGGTTCTTGAGCGCCTGCGGATCCTGAAGGCCCGGCACCTGCACGACGATGCGGTTGCTGCCCTGACGGATGATCGTCGGTTCGCGCGTGCCGAGTTCGTCGATACGGCGGCGCACGACCTCGGTCGCGTCGCCCATCGCGGTATCGACCGCCTGTGCGAGGCCGGCGGCGGTGGGCGTCAGCACGAAGCGGCTGGAATCGACGACCTGGATGTCCCACTGGCGCTGCCCGGTCATGCCGGCACCGGTGCCGGTGATCTGGAGCAGCCGCTCACGCGCGGCATCGACCTGCGACGGATCGCGCAGCAGGAACGACAATTGCCCGCCGCGGCTGGAGATGTCGCCGATCTCGATGCGCGGGTTCTGGCGGCGCATCTCGGTCTGCACCTGCTCGCGCATCGCCTCGACACGGCTGGCGGCGACGTCGTTGGTATCGGCTTCCAGCAGCAGATAGCTGCCGCCGGCCAGATCGAGCCCCTTGTTGACGCGCGGGACGTGGAAGCCCCAGGTGTTCGTCACGCTCTCGGGCAGGAACGTCGGGATCGACAGCGACACCAGCGCGGCCAGCAGCAACCAGATGCTGACGACCTTCCAGCGGGGAAAGTCCAGCATGTCAGTCGTTCGCCGGCTTGCCGCCGAGCGGCGTGACCTCGGACAGCGTCGCCTTGACGACGCGGACGCGGGTGTTGGCGGCGATCTCGACCTCGACGAACGCGTCCTCGACCTTCGTCACCTTGCCGACCAGGCCGCCGGCGGTGATGACCGAATCGCCCTTCTTGACGTTGGCGATGGCGCTTTGCAGCGTCTTCATCCGGCGCTGTTGCGGGCGGATCATCAGGAAGTAGAAGACGACGAAGACGAGCAGCAGCGGCGCGAGGCTGATGAAGCCGGCGAGGCCGCCGCCCTGGGCGGCGCCGCTGGCGGTCTGCGCATAAGCGGGAGAGATGAGCATCGGTTTCCGTGCATGACCGTTGGGCGGCCGGGATACGGCCGCGCGAAGCCGCAGCCGCTATCATCGTGGGGCCGCTGGCGCAACACGCTGCCGCCGCGCGCGGACCCGCGTGCAACATGCTTGCATCCGGGCGGCGTCGGGCGTAGAGGCGCCCCCTCGGTCGGGGCGTAGCGCAGCCTGGTAGCGCATCACACTGGGGGTGTGGGGGTCGCAGGTTCGAATCCTGTCGCCCCGACCAATATCCATCCTGCATCATCGGACAATGCGACGTCGCGGGCGTGCCGTTTCGGGACGAGCGCGCGCGTTGCCGCATCGGCGTCCCCTCGTTTGGGGGTAGGACATGACGGCGGCTGCGCGACAATGGCCCGCCACCACTCTGTCAGGACCGCCAAGCCGCCATGGCATCCGTCGTCGCCACCCTGTCGATCCGCGTCGCGCGTACCGCGCCGAGCGCGGTCGCCGGGTGATCGCGATGCCGCCCGCCGCGCCGACGCATGTGATGATCGGCGGAGGCGACCCGGTGCGCCGCCGACTCGAGCGGATCGCCCCCGGGCTGGCGCAGGCGATCGCCGCGCGACAGCCACGATTCGCGACGCGATCGATCGGCGCGCGCCGCGAGATCGCGCGCGAGGGGGAGATGCCGACCGGCGTTCATGCGCTGCTGGGCGGCTGGGCCGCCTATGCCCGGCACTTCCCGGACGGGCGCCGGCAGATCCAGCACGTGCTGGTGCCCGGCGATCTGCTGGCGCTGGACCGGCGCACGCCGTTCGCCGCGACGATCATCGCGCTCAGCCCGGTCACGCTGATCGACCTGGACGCGCCGCTGCTGCCCGAGATCGCGCTGCTGGACGCCGCATCGCGGCGGAACGCGCTGCAGACCGCGCGGCACCTGCTCGATGCGGTCGCGCGGCTCGGGCGGCAATCGGCGATCGAGCGATTCGCGCACCTGCTGCTGGAGCTGCGCGACCGGCTGCTCGCGGTGGGGATGGCGGGTCCGACCCGGTTCGAGATGCCGCTGACGCAGGAAATGCTGGCCGACACGCTGGGGCTGACCAGCGTGCACGTCAACCGCACGTTGCAGGCGATGCGCCAGCAGGGGCTGGTGGTGCTGGCCGGGCGCGAGGTGACGCTGCTGCGCGCGGACCTGCTTGCCGAACTCGCCGATTATGCGTCGCCGGCCCGGACGCCGGACGCTATGGAACCGTGATGCGCGACGGGCGAACGAACGAGGGAAGGGCGCGCGGACCGTGGTGGTATCGCGTGCTGGTGCTGCTGCTGATCCTGTGGGGGGCGATGGGCAGCTATGCCTGCTATACCCAGCTGACGGCGGGCGCGGATGCGATGGGCGCGGCCAGCGATTACGACCGGGCGCTGTTCGCGCGGCTGCCCGGCTGGTACCGGCTGGATTATTCCATTGCGACCGGCACGATGCTGCTCGGCGGGCTGGCGCTGCTGCTGCGCTCGCGCCACGCGGTGGCGTTGCTCACCGTGTCGCTGGTCGCGGTAATGATCCAGTTCGGCTGGATGTTCGCGATGACCGACATCCTCGCGGTCAAGGGGCCGTATGTGCTGTATTTCCCGCTGCTGATCCTCGCGATCGGCGCGCTGGCGCTGCATCTGGCGCATCTGGCGCGTCGTCGAGGGTGGATCGCCTGAGCCGCGTGGCGTAGCAGGCGGGCATGTCCACGACCTTCACCATCGACACCGCTACCAGCCGCGCCACGCCGGTCTCCGCGCCGATGAAGCGCTTGACGGTGCCCGCGATCCGCGCGCGCAAGGCGGCGATCGCGGGCGGGACCGGCGAACCGCTCGTGATGCTGACCGCCTATACGGTGCGGATGGCGCAGCTGATGGACCCGCATTGCGACATGCTGCTGGTCGGCGACAGCCTGGGTCAGGTGATCTACGGCCTGCCCTCCACGGTGCCGGTCACGATGGAGATGATGGCGGCGCATGGCGCGGCGGTGGTGCGCGGCAGCCATCACGCGCTGGTCGTCGTCGACATGCCGTTCGGCAGCTATGAGGCGTCGCCCGCGCAGGCGTTCGAGAGCGCGGCGCGGCTGATGAAGGACACCGGCGCGGCGGCGGTGAAGCTGGAGGGCGGGACCGCGATGGCCCCGACCGTGCAGTTCCTGTCGGAACGCGGTATCCCGGTCGTCGGGCATATCGGGCTGACCCCGCAGGCGGTGAACGCGCTGGGCGGCTATGGCGCGCGCGGACGGAGCCCGGCGGAGGCGCGCAAGATCGTCGCCGACGCGCGCGCGATCGCCGAGGCGGGGGCGTTCGCGATCGTGATCGAGGGCGTGGTCGAGCCGATCGCGGTCGACATCACACAGGCGATCGACATTCCCACGATCGGCATCGGCGCGTCGGCGGCGTGCGACGGGCAGGTGCTGGTCGCCGAGGACATGCTGGGGCTGTTCGAGCGGACGCCCCGCTTCGTGAAGCGCTATGGCGACATGGCCGGATTCGTCGCGGAGCGGGCGCGGCTCTATGCCGAGGACGTGCGTGCGCGGGCGTTCCCGACGGCGGAGCAATTGTACGCGCCCAGGGAATAGGGCGTGCCGTCCCGGCGGGACTGCGGTTCCCGCGACCCCCGCGACGCGCCGCTCTTTCGTTTCGTGCGGCGACCCGCTACACGCGGCGAGTTTTCCGTACAGCCCGGAGTAGTCGGTGGCCTTCCCGCCCCAGAATAACGAAGCATTCGTTCGCGAAGTCGATGAGGAGCTGCGCCGCGATCAGGCGCTGCACGTGTGGCGCAGCTATGGCCGCGCGATCATCGCCGCGATTGTCGTCGCGCTGGTCGCGTTCGGCGCCTATCTGTTCTGGCAGCACCGGCAGGAGCAGGCCGCCGGGCGCGAGGGCGAGCAGTTGCAGCAGGCCTATGACGCGCTGGCCGCCGACGACATCAAGGCCGCGACCGCCCCGCTGGACCAGCTGGCGCAGTCGAAGCGCGACGGATATCGGGTCGCGGCGATCTTCACCCAGGCCGATGTCCTGCTGAAGCAGAACGATCTGAAGGGCGCCGCCGCGAAGTTCGCGGGGGTCGCGCAGGATGCGTCGCTGGCGCAGCCGTTTCGCGACCTGGCGCTGATCCGGCAGACCAGCGCCGAGTTCGACGGGCTGAAGCCCGAGGTGGTGGTGGAGCGGATGCGGTCGCTGGCCGTGGTCGGCAATCCGTGGCTGGGCAGCGCAGGCGAACTGATGGCCGCCGCCTATCTGCGCCAGGGCCGCCGCGATCTGGCGGGCCAGGTGTTCCGGCGGATCGCCGAGGACGATCAGGTGCCGCGGTCGGTGCGTCAACGCGCTGTTCAGATGGCGGGCGCGATGGACGACAAAGCCGGCAGCGCCCCCGCCGCCGCGCGGAGCGAAGGTGTGACGAAGCGATGAAGTCTCGGGTTGCGACCGGCGTGGCGCTTGCCGCGCTGCTGGGTCTGGGCGGGTGCGGCATCTTCAAGGGCGCGCCGAAGAAGACGCCGACGATCGGCCAGCGCGTGCCGATCCTGATGTCCGAAAATCAGGCCACGGTCGACAAGACGCTGGAGAATGTGGCGGTCACGCTGCCGGTCGCGGCGGCGAACGACGCCTGGACCCAGCCGGGCGGCAATGCGGCCAAGTCGATGGGCAACCTGCTGCTCGCCTCGCCGACCCCGGCGAAGGCGTGGAGCGCGCAGATCGACGGCGGCAGCAATCGCGCGCGGCTGGCGGCCGGGCCGGTCGTCGCCGAGAACAAGCTGTTCGTGATCGACGTCAATGCGACCGTGCACGCGTTCGCGGCCGATACCGGCGCGAAACTGTGGTCGCGTGCGCTGCCCGAGAACGACGAGGATCGCGATGCGCGGTTCGGCGGCGGGGTCAGCTATGACGACGGCAAGCTCTACGCCACCGACGGCCTGGGCGACGTGGCGGCGGTGAACGCGGCGGACGGTGCGATCGTGTGGCGGGCCAAGCCGGGCGGGCCGCTGCGCGGCGCGCCGACGGTCGCCAACGGGCAGGTCTATGTCCTCAGCCAGGACAATCAGATCTTCGCGCTGGGCCAGAACGACGGCAAGGTCGTGTGGACGCAGGCGGCGAGCCTGGAGACGCAGGGCGTGTTCGGTGTCGCCGCGCCGGCCGCGAGTTCGGGTACGATCGTCGCGGGCTTCTCCAGCGGCGAGCTGAACGCCTATCGTTACGAGAACGGCCGGACGCTCTGGCAGGACGCGCTGTCGCGTACCTCGATCACCACGTCGGTGTCGAGCCTGGCGGACATCGACGCCGACCCGGTGATCGAGGACGGGCGCGTCTATTCGATCGGGCAGGGCGGCCGCATGGTCGCGCTGGAGATCGCGACGGGTCAGCGCATGTGGGAGCAGAACCTGGCCGGCATCTCGACCCCGTGGGTCGCGGGCGAGTGGATCTTCCTGGTGACGGACGATTCGCGGCTGGTGTGCCTGTCGCGCGCCAATGGCAAGCTGCGCTGGGTCGGCCAGTTGCAGGCGTTCAAGAACGAGAAGAAGCGGTCCGATCCGTACACCTGGTTCGGCCCGGTGCTGGCGGGCGACAAATTGTGGCTCACCAATTCGCGCGGGCAACTGATCGGCGCATCGCCGACCGACGGCAGCGTGCAGACCACGATCGACGCGGGCGATTCCTTCTCGCTGGCGCCGATCGTCGCGAACCAGACGCTGTACACGCTGGACGAGAAGGGCGTCATCACCGCCTGGCGGTGAACGGCGCGCCTTCGCGGCGTGGCGGTGAGGCTATCGTCGCGACGCATTAGGATATAGGGCGGGCGGCATGTCCCGTCTCCCTACCGTCGCGATCGTCGGCCGCCCGAACGTCGGCAAGTCCACGCTGTTCAACCGCCTGGTCGGCAAGAAGCTGGCGCTGGTCGACGACCGGCCCGGCGTGACGCGCGACCGGCGCGAGGGCGATGCGCATCTGCTCGGGCTCGATTTCCGCGTGATCGACACCGCGGGGTATGAGGACGAGGATCCCGATACGCTGCCGGGCCGGATGCGGCAGCAGACGCAGGCGGCGGTCGATGCCGCCGATGTCGCGCTGTTCGTGGTCGACGCGCGCGCCGGCGTGGTGCCGCTGGACGAGGAAATCGCCCGCTGGCTGCGCGGAGCGGACACGCCGATCGTGCTGATGGCGAACAAGGCCGAAGGACGCGCGGGCGAGAGCGGCGTGTATGAGGCGATGGCGCTGGGCTTCGGCGACCCGGTGGTGTTTTCGGCCGAGCATGGCGAGGGGATCGTGGAGCTGTTCGAGGCGCTGCTGCCGCACCTCGACCCGCTTCAGCCCGAACCCGAGGAGCCGATCGATATCGAGAGCCCCGATGCGCCGCTGAAGCTGGCGATCGTCGGGCGCCCGAACGCCGGCAAGTCGACGCTGGTGAACCGCATGCTGGGCGAGGATCGGATGATTACCGGCCCGGAGGCCGGAATCACGCGCGATTCGATCGCGATCGACTGGACCTGGGAAGGCCCGGACGGGCCGCGACAGGTGCGGCTGATCGACACCGCCGGGATGCGCAAGCGCGCCAAGGTGCAGGACAAGCTGGAGAAGCTGTCGGTCGCCGACGCGCTGCACGCGGTCGATTTCGCCGAGGTCGTGGTGCTGTTGCTCGACGCCACGCTGGGTCTGGAGGCGCAGGACCTGCGCATCGCCGACCGGGTGTTGGAGGAAGGACGCGCGCTGGTGATCGCGCTCAACAAATGGGATGTGGCGGAGAACGCCTCCAGCCTGTTCAACGGCGTCAAGAAGGCGCTGGACGAGGGGCTGGCGCAGGTGAAGGGCGTGCCGCTGCTGGCGGTGTCGGCGGCGACCGGCAAGGGGATCGACCAGCTGATCGGCGCGGCGTTCGAGACACGCGAAGCCTGGTCGCGGCGCGTCGGCACCGGCGAGCTCAACCGCTGGTTCGAGCGCGCGATCGAGGCCAACCCGCCGCCGGCGCCCGGCGGCAAGCGGATCAAGCTGCGCTACCTGACGCAGGCCAAGACCCGGCCCCCCGGCTTCGTGCTGTTCGGGACGCGCGTCGACGAATTGCCGATGAGCTATCAGCGCTACCTGATCAACGGCATCCGCCGCGAACTGGGGTTCGGCGCGGTGCCGGTGCGACTGATGCTGCGCGCGCCGAAGAACCCGTTCGGAAAATAGCCGCTTACTCTCCGTTTACCCCCTTCGCGTTATCCGGTCGGCAGGTGCGAAGGGGAATGCGGCGTGTCGGTGGAAGCGAGCAATCTGGTGGACGGTGCGGCGCTGGCACGCGCCCATGCGGAACTGGGCGCCGGCTTTGCGCGGATCCTGGGGTACTTCCGGGAGGACGGCATCAAGTCGCTGTCGGCGCTGGAAGAGGCGGTGCGCAAGGCCAATGCGGTCGCGATGGTGATTCCCGCGCATACGCTGAAAGGCGAGGCGCGGCAGTTCGGCGCCGAGGCGCTGGCGGCGCTGGCCGAGAAGATCGAGGATCATGCCCGCGAGTGCGTCGAGCGGCACGATTCGCCCGAGGGGGCGATCGAGGATGTCGTGGCGTTGCGCCCGCTGCTGCTGCACACGCTGGCGCTGCTGGAACGCGACGTGATCGCGGCGGCGCCGCCGCCCGCGCCGGTTCCGGCGCCATCGCCGGTTGCCCATCCGCTGCCCCATGTTCCGCCGCTGTCGCGCGGGCCGGGCGGGTTCGGGCGCAAGGTCGGCTGACCGCGGGAGTCGGCCGGGGTGGCGAGCGGCGCTGCCGCCCGCCGTCGCTTCGTCCTCAGCCCTTCAGATAGGGGGCGGCGCCGCTTTCCGGCTTGTCATGCTCGCTGATCGAGTTGAGCTGGATGTAATTGTGGATGCCCATGCGTTCGATCATCTCGAACTGGCGCTCCAGCGTGTCGACATGCTCTTCCTCGCTGGCCAGGATGCGCGCGAACAGCTCGCGGCTGACGAAATCCTTGACCTCTTCGCAATAGGCGATCGCGGCCTTCAGCTGTGCGACGGCCTCGATCTCCATCGCGAGATCGGCCTTGAGGATTTCCTCGACCGTCTCGCCGATCCGCAGCCGGCCGAGCAGCTGGAAGTTGGGCAGTCCGTCGAGGAACAGGATGCGCTCCGCCAGCCAGTCGGCGTGCTTCATCTCGTCGATCGATTCGTGACGCTCGAACTCGGCGAGCTTGTAGACGCCCCAATGGTCGAACAGGCGGTAATGCAACCAATATTGGTTGATCGCGGTCAGCTCGTTCCTGAGCGACTCGTTCAAAAATTCGATGACTTTCGGGTCACCCTTCATCGTATCGACCTCCGTTGAATGGAGACCGGATACAGATGTCGGCGTCACGGCGAAAGTCTAAAAGCCGTTGCATCCATAGTTGAGAACGCTACGCAGCCGCGCGTTCCTGCGCGATGATCTCTCGTGCGAAAGCGACGCATTGTCCACACTTGGCCTGACGACCGAGGCATTTGTACGCCTGGCAGGTGGTGGTGGCGCCGGCCCGCGCGGCCTCCCGCACCTGACACTCCCTGATGGCATTGCACACGCAAACGACCATGGCGGCTCCTTCCCGATAGCGCACGAATAGCGATAATGAGAATGGATCGCAAGCGTTATTGCGTGGCGCTCGCAGCTATTGTGGGGAACGGAGTGTTACGACGCGCCCCTGCGTGGCGCATCGCCACAGCCATTCCGCCGGGCCGTAGTGAAACCGCGCCAGCCACCAGCGCGGCCAGACCAGCATCGCGCCCCAGGCGGCCGGGAGCGGCAGATAGAGCAGGGCGCGGTCCCAGCGTGCGAACTGCCCCGCGCCCCAGCCATAGAACACGCCGCTGAAGACGATGCTGCACGCCAGATAGTTGCTGAGCGCCACGCGGCCGGCCGCG
>NZ_LDTB01000230.1 GCF_001476895.1 Sphingomonas endophytica
CTGTTGAACGATGTCATACGATACTTCCGAGCGATTTGCGTAAACTATCAATATACTACAACAGAAACTGCAGACGGGAAGTGGCCTATACGAAACCTGAAGCTCAGGCACAGCAGAGTTCTCATGTACTTTAGCATGGTCGCTGCTATAGGTTCTTTGAGTAGAGTTCACGATGAACAAAAAATCAAAGCGCTGAAAGAATTTGTTACCATGCCACCATTGATGCGCCTCTTTGTGGCTTATAGAATTTCTGATGATGGCGCATTCTATAAGGTTGCAGGTTATTATAATACATTTCTGGCATTATTATCAAAGCCCGAGACGCGGCGGGAGATTTATGGATTAGATTATAAAGTACGATACGGATCGGATGTTTTTTCCCAGCTGAAGGCAAACTCTGATGCTTTATCCAGCGAGCTACTACGCTTCTACGAGGCACGTCGCCGCGTTTGGGATGATCGCTTTTTCGAGTACATGCTCCTTTGAGCTTCTCAGTTCTGGCTCTGGAAGTTAGAAGCTCGGAGCTAGATCTTTCCATTTATCTTTGTGGAACAGCAAGAAAATTTACCCCTCATATTACTCTCATGCCCCGGTTTTGCAGTAGATATTCC
>NZ_LDTB01000231.1 GCF_001476895.1 Sphingomonas endophytica
TCGTTGCGCGGTGTGTTGACGGTGTTTGCTGTGTGTGTCCTCCGGCTGTGCTCGTCGACGTTGCGGTGGTCGTGGTTGGTGCCTCGCGCGCTGCTGCTCTGTCTGTCGCGTCGGCGTGCGCCGGTGTGGTCCGGGGTGGCGGGTCGCTCCTGTGCTGGTGTAGTCCGTGTCGAGCGGGGGCTGGCGGTTGCGTGTGCATGGCAGCCGCGTGATTGAGGTGGTCTGCGAGTCGGTGTCGATCAAGACGCTGGAATGGGAACGCATCCACCAGACCCTGATCGAAACCGACTTCAACATCTCCGAAGCCGCCCGCCGCCTCGGCATGCACCGCCGCACGCTGGCGCGTAAGCTGGAGAAGCAGCGGGTGAGGTAGCAACTCCATCCACGGCTACCTACGAGGACCGCGGCCGCAGCATCAAGCAGCGCTCATGTTGAGCGCGCGGCGCGGCAGCAGCAGCGGGGTCAGGAGCATCAGCAGGCCACTGAGCGCAATCGCCGTGCGCACGCCGGCAAGGCCCGCCAGCACGCCCCACAGCGCCGTCAGCAGCGCGGTCATCGCC
>NZ_LDTB01000232.1 GCF_001476895.1 Sphingomonas endophytica
CTCTTCGGCCACGGCGACGAAATAACGAAGGTGCCGGAGCTCCATAGCTATCCCTCAAAAGTATAGCTCGAATCCTACGAAGTCTTTCTCAAAGAAGCCAGCCCCAACTAAATCTCCAGTCCATCGAGCCACACCGACGCAAGAGCCTTCAGACCTTCATTGCGGACGAGTTGAGCTAACCAGGCCGATTAAGCATATCGGCCATACCATTTGGAGAGTGACATGACCAAACCCGTTGTCCTGATTACAGGCGCCCTTACCGGTATCGGCCGCGCCGCGGCGCTCGCCTTCGCCCGCGAGGGCGCCAGCCTGATTGTTTCAAGGCGCCACGACGATGCAGGCCGCAGAGTTGACCGCTGAACTGCGTTCGAACGGCGGCGAAGCCGAATTCGTCCGCGCCGACGTCCGGCGCGAGAGCGACGTTGCGGCATTGCTCGACCGGACGATCAAGCGGTTCGGCCGGCTCGACGTGGCGGTCAACAACGCAGGTACGGAAGGCGCGCCGGGCCCGCTGACTGAGCAGACGCCGGAGAGCTACGCAGCAACATTCGACACCAACGTCCTCGGAGTTCTGCTGTCGATGAAGCACGAACTCCGGGTCATGCAGCCACAAGGCTTCGGCAGCATCGTGAACATCTCATCGACCATGGGCAGCCGCGGCGCACCGAACGCTTCGCTCTACGTTGCCAGTAAGCATGCCGT
>NZ_LDTB01000233.1 GCF_001476895.1 Sphingomonas endophytica
AGACGGCCATTGTCAAATCTGCAATGCGCACGTTTGCAGTTCTGGAGTTCTTTCGGGAAACGAAGCGGGCTGCTTCCGTAACCGAAATAGCTTCCGCGCTGGAGATGCCACAATCGAGCACGTCGGTGTTGCTTAGCAGTCTCGTTGAATTGAACTACCTTGAATACGATCGAAAGACCCGGCGTTTCATCCCTAGCTACCGCGTCGGTCTGCTCGGTGATTGGATCCGTCGTTCTCCGTTCCGTGACACAAAGCTGACCGATCTGATGGAGGAACTCTGGAGCGCGACTGGGGGCGAAACCATCCTGCTTGGACAACAGACGGGCGCCGCCGGGATGCGGTATCTACACGTTGTGCCGAGCGGCTATCAGCTTCAGTTCATTACACATGCTGGTCAAATACGACCGATGGTTCGTACCGCGCTTGGACACGTGCTGCTGAGCCAAATGCCAAACACCAGGATTCGCGGCATAATCCGTCGCAACAATGCCGATGAGCCGAGTCCGTCGGCGCGTGTTCGCGAAACGGCGTTTCTCGAAGAAATCGAGCGCATTCGCCGCCGCGGCTTTTCCGAGTCAGGCGGCCGCACGACGCCGGGCGCAAACACCATAGGCATGCTTGTTCCGCTACCAAAGCGACGCGCGCCGCTGGCTATCGGCATCGGCGGCCCCATCGAACGGATCGCGGCAAAGCGCGAGCACATCATTGAAGTGATGCAGAGCCGGCT
>NZ_LDTB01000234.1 GCF_001476895.1 Sphingomonas endophytica
GTCGTTCCGGCCAGCAGGCCGAAAATCGCCGGGGACCAGGTGTCGAGCGGGCCGAACGTCGTCATGAACGTGGTCAGGATGATGAAATGCGTCATATAGATCGAGTAGGAGATGACGCCGAGGAAGTGCATCGGCTTCGACCCAAGCAGCCGCGAACTGAGCGAATCCTCGCCGGTTCCAGCGAGCACCACGAACGGCCACACGAACACCAGCATCTGCGGGTTGGTCGGCCCGCGATAGGCCAGCAGCACAATGAGCGCGACGCCGCACCAGATCGCGCCGGAAAATCGCGTGCACGCGGCATGAAGCCCGTCGCGGCGCTGGAAGCTTGCGAAGGCGAGCCAGCCCGACACGAATCCGCAGGTTGCCCGCCCCAACGGGACCCAGTAGCTCACCTGGCTTTCCGGGACGCTGCCGATGCTGCCTTCAAAAAAGTAGCGAGCGAACAGCCAATAGCCGACGGCGGAGCAAAGCACGATGCCGAGAAACCTGGCGGCAGCCGTGGGCGGCGCGTTCCGGAACAGCAGCAGCGGGAACAGCGCAACGTAGCAAAACCACTCGGCCGAGAGCGACCAGGCCGGCGCGTCCCAGTGCATGCCGGTGCCGATCACGGGCCATCCATTC
>NZ_LDTB01000235.1 GCF_001476895.1 Sphingomonas endophytica
CCGCCATACCGACGGCTCGATCCACCTGTTCTACAATCGCTGTCCGCACAAGGGCGTCAAGATCGCCTCCGAGCCGTGCGGCAACACCGGAAAGTTCTTCCGCTGCCCCTATCATGCCTGGTCGTTCAAGACCGACGGCTCGCTGCTGGCGATCCCGCTGAAGAAGGGCTACGAGGGCACCGGCTTCACCGACACAAAGGCGAATGACGGGCTGTCGCGGATCAGGAATGTCGTCGTCTACCGCGATTTCATTTTCGCACGCCTGAGCGAAACCGGCGTCGCCTTCGAAGACTATTTCGGCGAAAGCCTCTCGACCATCGACAACATGGTCGACCGCTCGCCGGAGGGGAAGCTCGCCGTCGAGGCCGCGCCGATCCGCTACATGCACACCTGCAATTGGAAGATGCTGGTCGAGAACCAGACCGACACCTGCCATCCGATGGTGGCGCATGAGAGTTCGGCCGGCACCGCCATCAAGGTCTGGCAGCGCGAGCAAGGCGACTCCAAGGAAACGCCGATGGCGGTGCAGCTCTATGGGCCGTTCATGAGCCCGTACGAGTTCTACGAGCAGAGCGGCATCCGGATCTGGCCCAACGGCCATGGCCATACCGGCGTCGCCAACTCCATCC
>NZ_LDTB01000236.1 GCF_001476895.1 Sphingomonas endophytica
AGCCGGTGCGCATCCGCGACAGGCCGGGCCTGCCGCGGATGCGCACCGGCTAGCGCACAGACGCCGATTGCACCGAGAGCAATGTGCACCGAGAGCAATATTTGGATTGCACATGCATGCGCGCGTGGCCATGTATGAGCACGACCACAACGCTCCGCACCACACCATGATCACGTCCATCATCACAGACCTGCCTGCGCCTTTCGTGCTCGCGGTGGCGCTCGCCGGCGTCTTCCTGATCGCCTTCATGAAGGGCGCGTTCGGCGGCGGCTTTGCCATCGTCGGCATCCCGCTGCTCTCGCTGGCGATGGATCCGATCGCGGCCGGCGCGCTGCTCGCGCCGCTGTTCGTCATCATGGACATCACGGCGCTGCGATTCTGGCGCCCCAATACGTGGTCGCGGGTCGACCTCGCGATGCTGCTGCCCGCGCTCGTGGTCGGCATCGGCCTCGGCTATTTCGTGCTGCGCGATCTCGACCGCCATGCCGTCGAGATCGTGATGGGCGTCGTGACGCTGGTGTTCGCCGCGCTGGGGTTCATCGGCGGCGGCGAGATCAAGCCGCGTCCGCGCTCGACCTTCAAGGCCGCGGTCGCCGGCCTGTCTTCCGGTGTCACGACGATGGTCGCGCATTCGGCCGGGCCGCCGCTTGCGATCTATATGCTGCCGCTCGGCATGTCGAAGGCGCTCTACGCCGGCACCACCAGCCTGTTCTTCACGGTCGGCAACCTCCTGAAGGCCGGTCCGTGGCTCGTGCTCGCCACGCCGTCGCGAAGCCTGTGGATGCTGATGGCGCTTTGCGGGCCGGCCGTGCCGGTAGGCGTCTGGGCCGGTTGGCGGCTGCACGAACGGCTCGACCAGCGGGCGCTGTACCGACTCTGCTACGCCATTCTCGTCATTACCGCGGCCAAGCTGCTGTGGGACGGACTGGCCGGATACATCCACCTCTGAGGTCGCCCGCTTGCCGGCAACCCGCCCTTAGCCCTGCGACGAAACACGAACGAAACAAAACCCTAATGCCACGAAACCATTTTGGCGATTTCGTGCAAACGTCCTGAAACGCCTCCCCTGTATTGGTTTCCTCAAC
>NZ_LDTB01000237.1 GCF_001476895.1 Sphingomonas endophytica
CTGTATGAAGAGCTGATCCCGCGGCTGTTGCGCAAGGAGCATGAGATCCTGTCCTGCCTGTCCGCGCAGGAACGCCGCGACCTCGGCCGCCTGCTCGGCAAGGTCGAGACCAGCCTCGAGCTGGTGCAGACCAGCGAAGAGGCCGACGCGAAAGACGTGTATTAGGCCACCCCCTCGTCATCCCGGGGCGACGCGCCAGCGTCGAGCCCGGAATCCATTGATCTACGGACCGTGCGGCCTGATGGCTTCCGGGCTCGTGCTTCGCACGCCCCGGAATGGCGGTGGAGGGAGCTACGCCTTGTCGATGTGCTTCGCGATCGACAAGGGATCGAAGGATAATTATTTCCCTTGTCGATCGCCTCCTGCAACACCGTACCGATCAGCTCGGCGCCGCGGATTGCGATGCCGGCGTCGGCGGCGAGCTCCAGCGCGTAGGACAGATCCTTCAGCGCATATTCGGTCGAGAACGCGCGCTCCGGAAATACGCCCGGCACGATTGCCTTCATGCCGTGGTTGCGCAGCGCGAAGCTGTCGGCGGAGCCTTTCGACAGGGTGTCCAGCAGCAGTTTTGGATCGACGCCGTTGTGCTTTGCCACCGCGACGGCTTCAGCCAGCGCGTTCACGGTCTCGAAC
>NZ_LDTB01000238.1 GCF_001476895.1 Sphingomonas endophytica
GCCGCGCCGTTCAGCGGAAGGAGATGCGAGGGTCAAGCCAGCCATAGAGGACATCTGCGATCAGGTTGAACAGCACCACGAGACACGCGAAGACGAAGGTCACGGCCATCACGACCGGCGTATCGTTGGCGAGGATGGATGAAATCAGCAATGAGCCGATGCCGGGAATCCGGAAGATCTGCTCGGTGACGATGGCGCCACCGAACACCGCGGGCATCTGCAGCGCGATCAGCGTGACGACCGGGATCATCGCGTTGCGCATCACATGCTTGACGATCACCTTGGCCTGCCCGAGGCCCTTGGCGCGCGCCGTGGTGACATAGTCGAGCCGGATCACGTCGAGCATCGCCGAGCGCACGAAGCGGGTCATCGAGGCCGCCTGGAACAGGCCGAGCACCATCACCGGCATGATGGCCTGCCGGATCATCTCCAGCACCCAGGGGATGCCGCTCCCCGGCACGCTGGTGTAGACGAAGGGCAGCCAGTCCAGCTTCACCGAGAACACCAGGATGAACAGGATGCCGGTAAGGAAGGTGGGCAGCGAGAAGCCGATGAAGGCGAAGGTGTTGGCGAGCTGGTCGAACAGCGAATAGGGCCGCGTGGCGGCATAGACGCCGACCGGGATCGCGATCAGGAGCGCCAGCAGCTGCGACGAGCCGACCACGTAAAGCGTGGTCGGCAGCCGCTGCAGGATCAGCGTGTCGACATCGACCCTGCTGACGAACGAGAAGCCCCAATCGCCGTGGGCCATTGCCACGATCCAGTGCAGGTAGCGCAGATAGATCGGGTCATCGAGGCCGAACTTGGCACGCAGCGCGGCCTGCACCTCGGGCGGCACGTTCGGATTGGTCGCGAGCTCGCTGAATGGATCGCCCGGCGCGAGCGCCAGCACGACGAACAGGACGACCGAAATCCCGAGC
>NZ_LDTB01000239.1 GCF_001476895.1 Sphingomonas endophytica
GGTTGCGGGTGACCGCGGCCTTGATCAGTTCCTCGGCATCGGCCGTATTGTGGCCCGGCTGGTCGGGCCGGTTGACGAACACCCGCAGCATCGGCGTGTCGATCGCACCGGGACAGATCGCATTGACGCGCACGCCGTCCTTGGCGTGGCGCTTGGCGAGCGCCCGCGCCAGGCCGATGACGCCGGCCTTGGCCGCCGAATAGGCCGGGCTCCACCGCGAGCCGACCAGGCCCGAGGTCGACCCGGTGAACAGGATGCCGCCCTTGCGCCGCGCCGTCATCTGCGCGAGCGCAGCATTGGTGGTGATCAGCTGCGAGCGCAGGTTGAGATCGACGCTGAGATCCCAGCCCTCCAGATCGTCGATCACGGACGGTCCGGGAATGCCGAGATGGTTCCACACGCAGTCGAGCCCGCCGAATTCCTTGACGGTCGCCGCGACGATGTCACGCGAAAACTTGTCGTCGCGCAGATCGCCGGCCAGCGCCAGCGCGCGCCCGCCGCCTCTTTTGATCTCGTCGACCACCGCCTTCGCGCCGGCCTCGTTCTGGTCGACCACCGCAACCGCCGCCCCCTCCCGCGCGAGGATGAGCGCGCCGGCGCGGCCGGCGCCCGACGCCGCGGCGGTGACGAGTGCGATCTTGCCTTGCATGTCCATGTTTCGATCCTGACTGTGCCCGTGAGCTCGGGCCTTCTTGGTGCTGGTTGGTTGAATCAGGACCGCGGCGCCGCAGTCTTGCGCTGAAGCGCTAGCGGCCGCCGAACAGAACCGGGGACTGGCCGGGCAATAGCTGCGAATGAATGTCGCTGTCCATGCGCTCCGCCCCTTGCTGGGT